>NZ_CAJXJS010000123.1 GCF_913055165.1 uncultured Devosia sp. | reverse complement strand
CCCTTTTTTGAACGCCGCCCGCAGCCCCGGCGCGGCGCCCAGGATCATCATGTCCGCTATTCCCGACGATTTTGCCTCTGCCAACGATCCAGAAACGCTCACCAAACGCATGGGGGATCGCTTCTGTGCCGGCATGCTCGATGCCGCGCTGCCAAAGCGCCTTGTCTCTGACCTCGCCGCCAACCACCGCGTCGTGGTGATCCTCCAAGCCCCTGGTCGCGACTGGGTGGACTACCTTGAGGACTATCTGCGCGAGGCCTTTCCGCAGGCCCTGGTGGTGGCCAGTACCGATACCGCCCGCAAAGGACTGCACAAGGCAACCAGCCAGAGCTGGGTGCCGCTCCTCCATAGCCGTTCGGTCATCGCGGTCTCCCAGGACCCCAGCGCCTTTTTGCCGCCGCTGCTCCTCGACACGGCCGATCGCTCTGTTGTGCTGACCAGGCCGGACTACGCCATGGTGCGCGACTGCATCATCGAGCTGACCACCTCAATGCCCCGGGCGCTCAAGCCCGAGCATCTTGCAGGGCTCGATGCCGGCCAGCTGCTGGCGTCCCTGCGCCCGGCCAAAAGTGCCGGGGTCATGGCCAAGCGCATCGCTGCCATCGCTGCAAGGCAGAGCCGGACGGTGCAAGTGCCCGATGCCCCACATATCGAGGCTCTGTCCCTGCCCGCGGCAGTAGCGGAGTGGGCGAGGCGGGTCGTGACCAACCTGCCACAGGGCCACATGGCCGGTCTGGAGCATGTCCTGCTCGAAGGCCCGCCCGGCACTGGCAAAACGCTGCTCGCCCATTCGCTGGCCGCGACCGCCGGTCTGCCTCTGGTCATGACCAATGCCGCGACCTGGCTGCAGACGGGAAAGGGGAATTTGAATGATGTCCTCTCCGCCCAGGCCAGTTTTTTTGCCGAGCTCAGCCGGCTGGCCCCTGCCATCGGGGTGATCGATGAACTCGATTCTGTGCCCAACCGCCAGGATCTGCGGGGCGACTATGACCCCTGGTGGGTCAGCCTCACCAATAGTCTTCTCACCGGCATCGACAAGATGGTTGCTTCCGGACAGCCGGTGCTGCTGATCGGTATCACCAATCACGTCCAGCGTCTCGATCCCGCCCTGATCCGCGCCGGGCGCCTCGGGCTGCACCTGACCCTGCCGCCGCCCCATTCGGCCAGCCAGCGCCTCTCCATGCTCAGGCTGCATCTGCCCGACGCGCTTCAGACTGCCGATCTGACCCCTCTGCTGCCTTATCTTGGTCGCCAGACCCAGGCCGAACTCAAGCAGTTGGCGGTGCTGGCAACCGCAAGGGCCGCTGACGAGCGCAAATCACTGGGTCTCGAGCAACTCCTGGCGGTGCTCGCCCCACCCGAAACCCGTTCACCTGAGCTGCGTCGCGCCGTGGCGCTGCATGAGGCGGGGCATGCGGTCATGGCGATGCATTTGGGGCGTCCGGTTCGCTCGGTCTCGATCCTCTCCGGAGACGGGCGTGAGGGCGAGACCAATATCGCCGAGCCTATGGGCGGTGTCGTCACCGCCAGTATCCTCGAAGACGACGTGCGCATCCTCCTGGCTGGCCGGGCCGCCGACATCCTGGTGGGAGCCGGCGCCAACACCGGGGCCCGCTCGGACATCGCCCGTGCCGCCGAGATCATTCACGACGCCTGCTTCGAGCTTCTTTTCTACGGCCCCACCCGCCAATGGGCCGGGCAGGGGGCCGAGTTCAAGGACCGCCGGCGTCTCGTCGAGGAGCGGCTGGGACGTCTGCTCGATGAAACGATTGCCATCCTCACGCCGCTGCGCCCGGCGCTGGAGGCCGTCGCAGAAGCCCTCCTCACGCACGCCGTCCTTACCGGCACCGAACTCAACGCGGTTCTTGTGCCGCACGGTCCGGGCAGCTCCGGCTTCGCCAAACTCAACGATCCCACAGATCCGGCCCATCCCTGAAAGGACCCGAGCCCATGATTATTCTGCCGCCTTTTGATATTGCCGTTACCAGCCACAGCGGCACTATCGGCCTGATGGACCTCGACAGCCTGATCGATGTCGATGAGGAGAGGTTGAGCGAGCATATGCGCCGCAAGATCG
>NZ_CAJXJS010000122.1 GCF_913055165.1 uncultured Devosia sp. | reverse complement strand
GTCTTCATCGCCACCAAGCGCAAGATCCAGCCGGGCGACAAGATGGCCGGCCGTCACGGCAACAAGGGTGTGGTTTCCCGCATCGTGCCTGTCGAGGACATGCCGTATCTCGAAGACGGTACCTCGGTGGACATCGTGCTCAATCCGCTCGGCGTGCCGTCGCGCATGAATGTCGGCCAGATCCTGGAAACCCATTTGGGTTGGGCCTGTGCTGGCATGGGCAAGAAGATCGACGAGATGGTCCGCGCCTATCACGCCAAGGGTGATCTCAAGCCGCTTCGGGCCGAGATCGGTGCGCTGTTCGCCAATGACGAGACGCTGACTGACCTTGACGACGACAGCCTGGTTCGCCTGGGCGAACACCTTTCCAAGGGTGTGCCGATCGCGACCCCGGTCTTCGACGGCGCCAAGGAAGCCGACATCGTCGAGATGCTGGAGCGTGCAGGGCTGAAGGCCTCGGGTCAGTCGACCGTTTATGACGGCCGCACCGGCGAACAGTTCGATCGTCAGGTGACGGTGGGCTACATCTACATGCTCAAGCTCGACCACCTGGTGGACAACAAGATCCACGCTCGCTCGATCGGTCCCTACTCGCTCGTTACCCAGCAGCCGCTGGGTGGCAAGGCGCAGTTTGGCGGTCAGCGCTTCGGCGAGATGGAAGTGTGGGCCCTGGAAGCGTATGGCGCTGCCTACACGCTGCAGGAAATGCTCACCATCAAGTCGGACGACGTGGCGGGGCGTACCAAGGTCTACGAGGCCATCGTGCGCGGCGACGACACCTTCGAAGCGGGCATCCCGGAAAGCTTCAACGTTCTGGTCAAGGAAATCCGGTCTCTGGGCCTCAATGTCGAACTCGACATGCGGGATGAGAACGAACCCGAGCAGGCCGATCCGGAGCTCGCACCTCCTCAGGAAGCGGCGGAATAATCCGGCACTTCCAGTTTCCAATCATCACCTCTCCACGGACCCGTTCATATTCGGGGTCCTGGAGGGGTAGAGGAGAGAATAGATGAATCATCATTCCCACGTCATGGACCCGTTCAACCCGGCCGTCCCCGTGCAGACTTTCGATCAGATGAAAATCTCGATCGCGAGCCCCGAGAAAATCCTTTCCTGGTCCTACGGCGAGATCAAGAAGCCCGAGACCATCAACTATCGTACGTTCAAGCCTGAACGCGATGGCCTGTTCTGTGCCCGCATCTTTGGCCCTGTGAAGGACTATGAGTGCTTGTGCGGCAAGTACAAGCGCATGAAGTTCAAAGGCGTCATCTGCGAAAAGTGCGGTGTGGAAGTCACCCTGAGCCGCGTTCGCCGCGAGCGCATGGGCCATATCGAGCTGGCCGCACCGGTTGCCCACATTTGGTTCCTCAAGTCGCTGCCGAGCCGCATTGCCTTGCTGCTCGATATGACGCTGAAGGATATCGAGCGCATCCTTTATTTCGAGAACTATGTCGTCCTCGATCCGGGCCTGACGCCGTTCACGCAAAACGAACTGCTCACCGAAGAGCAGTATCTGGACGCCCAGGACGAGTATGGCGCCGACAGCTTCACCGCCAAGATCGGCGCCGAGGCCATCCGCGAAATTCTGCTGTCACTCGATCTGGAGAAGATCGCTGCTGACCTGCGCGTGGAAATTGCCGAGGCCACTACCGAGCTTAAGCCCAAGAAGCTCGCCAAGCGCTTGAAGATCGTCGAGCAGTTCATCGTGTCGGGCAACAAGCCCGAATGGATGATCATGACCGTCATTCCGGTCATCCCGCCCGAGCTGCGCCCGCTGGTGCCGCTGGATGGTGGCCGCTTTGCGACCTCTGACCTGAACGACCTTTATCGTCGTGTCATCAACCGCAACAACCGCCTGAAGCGCCTCATCGAGCTGCGTGCACCGGATATCATCATCCGCAACGAAAAGCGCATGCTGCAGGAAGCCGTCGACGCGCTGTTCGACAACGGCCGCCGCGGCCGCGTCATCACGGGCGCCAACAAGCGTCCGCTGAAGTCGCTCTCCGACATGCTGAAGGGCAAGCAGGGCCGCTTCCGCCAGAACCTGCTCGGCAAGCGCGTCGACTATTCGGGCCGTTC
>NZ_CAJXJS010000121.1 GCF_913055165.1 uncultured Devosia sp. | reverse complement strand
ATCCCGGCGTTCCCGAGACGGCTTTCGTCTCAGTTTTTTAGTTTCAGGGACGATGGCCGTCTCGGGACTCCGCTCTTTGTTTCAGAACCGCGAGGCAGTGATGCCGGGCGGACCTTCGGCATGCCTCGCGCATTGCGGAACGCTCCTTGACACTTCGAGCCATGCCCGCAGGGCAAATCCCGGTCGCGGATCGCTGTTCGGCTCCATTGTGTTAGCGCCACGTGCCGCTCAGTTCTGCGTAGGAGTCGCCATCAGTTCCCAGACATTGCCTTCGCTGTCCTCAAAATAGGCTGAATAGCCCCATTCGGACTGCGTGCCGGGCGTAATGATGGCCCCGCCGGCGACCAGCACACGCTCGAGAATATCGTCCACCGCTTCCGGGTTTTCGGCCCGGTGCGACAGCACGAAGCCGGGCGTGCCCTCAAGGCTCTCCGGTTTGCCGGCGGTCTGGGCGATCTGCTCGCGCGGGAACAGCACGAAGGAGAATTTGTCGTCAAAGAAGAAGGCGACATGGTCCTCGCCCGCGCCGATCTGTTCGTCGGAAATATCGAACAGGGCGCGGTAGAAGGCAAAAGCGCGTTCCAGATCGTCAACGCCAATGGTGATGATGGAGATTTCGGGTTTCATGGTTCAGGCCTTGTCCGCGCCGGTGGAGAACAGGGCCTCGAACTGACCGTCCTCGATGCGCGCCGCCGCAATCACCGCCTGGGTGCGGCTGTCGACATCGAGCTTTTGCAGGATGGCCGAGACGTGGGCCTTGACCGTGGCTTCGGAAATGGAAAGCTCATAGGCGATCTGCTTGTTCATCAGCCCGTCGCTGAGCATCATCAGAACGCGCACCTGTTGCGGTGTGAGCGTGGCCAGCCGTTTCATCAGCGCGGTCTGTTCATCTTCACCGCCCAGGGTGGTGCCCGAGGGCACGAACACCTCCCCTGACAACACGGTTTCGATGGCGCGGCGGATCTCGGTGGGCCCCTCGGATTTGTGCAGATAGCCGGCGGCGCCCAGTTCGAACGCCCGGCGCACCACCGTCGCATCTTCGACCGCGGAGATGATCATCACCGGAATGTCGGGATATTGCGCCCGCAGCAGCAAGAGGCCGGAAAAGCCCCGCACACCGGGCATATTGAGGTCGAGCAGCACCAGATCGCAGTCGCGATCTGCGTCGAGGGCGGCGCTGAGGGAGTTGAGGTCTCCGGCTTCCTCCACGCTCACGGTGGCGTCACCACCCGACAGGGTCTGGCGCAGGGCCGCCCGGAACAGGGGATGATCGTCGACGATGATAATGCGGCGGCGCGTCATGAATCCGAACCTGTCCCCTGCCCTTTTAACCCAACCTGAATCGCACAGAATCCCGGCACTTGCCCTTGCATATTGCGGCAATGCTTAACGGGTTCTTTACCATGTTTTTACAACAGTGGCCGTCATACCTTCGTGTTGAATCGCGAGGGGTCCGTCTATTTCGACGAAGGACCTGTCATGCCGCGCGCCCACACCTTTCCCGACAGTGCCGATATGGCCCGCGATGCCGGCGCCGGAGAATGGCAGGCGCTTCGCGGCGAGTTGGTGGCGTTGCTCGACAAGGTCGAGAGCCATTATGGGCAGATCGAGGATGAGCCGCCGGCCCCGCCGGCCAGTGCCTTGGCGCAGCGCGTGCGCAATCTGCGCGACCAGGTGACCGGCTCGGAAGCCAGTACGCGGCGGCGCGAAGCCCTGCAGACCGTCAAGCGCGCCGTGGACCGTTTTACCGAGCGGGATACATCGCCCGTCGGGGCGGAGGAACCCGACGATCTCACAGCCGCCATTGCCGAAATCCGCAGCCGCCAGGGCGCAGCGCCGATGCCGGCGCCGATGCGCCGTGCCACCGACATGCCGGAAATCCGCGAATTGGGGGTGCTGGTCGGCACCATGAGCCAGCGGCTCGAGCGGCTCGAGGGCGAACTCAAGTCGCAGCGGTCCAGTGCCGGCCATGTGCGCGAGGTCGCCAGCCAGGTCGAACAGCTGACCCAGGTGGTCGAACTTCTCGCCGGTGCCGTCGGCGAGACCGGTCAGGTCAAGCGGCTCGAAGCACAGATTGCCGCCCTCGGGGCAATGATCGAGGAAGGTCCACGCAACGATCTTTCCATCCTCAACGCGCGGCTCGACGACGTTTCGACCACTGTGGGCAAGCTGGCCGAATTGCAGGCCCAGCAGATGGAGCGCGAAATCGCGCGCGACCAGCG
>NZ_CAJXJS010000120.1 GCF_913055165.1 uncultured Devosia sp. | reverse complement strand
TTATCAGCCATACTACCTATCGTCTTTCGTCCTGTTCCGCGGGCAAAAGCACACCGGTAGCCGCGGAGCGGCCGGTGTGGTCCTGCGTCGCTGGGGCGATGTAGCGGGCCAGCCTAATGGCCTTTTCCACCGCCGATTGGGCTGCCGCCCCTGTCGTGAGGGCAGCATGTATCACATTTTCCAGTCCAAGTGCCAAACCCATTTGCGCACTTGAGAGCGATTCAAAATGCGGCACGTCCGGACCGGTCAATCCAGCCTCGCGTCTCGCATGGTTGAGGGCCCGCAAAGCCCCCAGCATCTTGTTGCGGCCATCCTCTGCCGCGTCACTGGCCGTCAGCAGGGCAAGGGCTTCTCCGGACTGCAGAACGCCCTTGACCTTGGTGGCACCGGTTACGAACTGCCCGGCCTTGCGGGCCATGCCCAGTGCCGCCAGCAGACGCTGCTCGAGCCTGAGCCGGGTGAGATCGGCCAGATCGTCCGCCACCAGCACCTGCGCCTTGAGACTGCGCGCAAAGGCCTTTTTCTTCACCGCCTCGGCCACCGCCGCGTGGCTCAGCGTGATCCACACGCCACGCCCCTCGGCGCGAGCCTCCACATCGGGCACCACCACGCCGTCGGGGCTGACCACGAAACGCACCAGCGCCTCGACCGGCATTTCTGCCCGGGTCAAGGCACAGGTTCTAACCATGTCCGCGCTCCGGGCCAATGCCGGGTGCTCCCAAAGGGGCGGTCCTTAGACCGCCTGCTCCTCTGAGAAACCTTCGCCATCGTCTTCGACGGCCAGGTCTTCGGCACTGATCCAGCCTGCCCTGATGCGGGCCTGCATGATCATGTCCTCGGCTTCCTCGCGGGATACGGGGAAGTCCTTGAAGGTGCCTTCAAAGCGCTTGGTCTCACCATCCTTGCGTTCGGTCCAGCCGACCAGATCGTCGGCGGCACAGCCGGCGAAGTCCTCGACCGACTTGATGTCTTCCTGACCCAGCGCCACCAGCATGGCGGCATTGAGGCCGGCGATTTCATAAAGCTCGTCCTCGACGCCCAGCGTCTTGCGTTCCGCGTCGTACTTCGCCTCGATCTCGGCCAGATATTCGGCGGCACGGTTCTGGATTTCCGAGGCGGTTTCCTCGTCGAACCCTTCAATGGAGGCAATTTCCTCCGGTTCGATATAGGCCAGTTCCTCGACCGAGGAGAAGCCTTCCGAAGCCAGTAGTTGGGCAACCATCTCGTCAACGTCAAGGGCCTGCATGAACAGGGTCGAACGTTCGGTGAATTCCTTCTGGCGCCGTTCGCTCTCTTCCTGCTCGGTCAGGATGTCGATATCCCAGCCGATCAGCTGGCTCGCGAGGCGCACGTTCTGGCCGCGGCGGCCGATGGCGAGGCTCAGCTGCTCGTCGGGCACCACGACCTCGATGCGCTCGGCCTGTTCGTCGAGCACCACCTTGGCGACATCGGCCGGCTGCAGCGCCGAGACCACCAGGTCCGCGATATTGTCGGTCCAGGGAATGATGTCGATCTTTTCGCCCTGCAGTTCGGCGACGACCGCCTGCACGCGGGAGCCGCGCATACCCACGCAGGCGCCGACCGGATCGATCGACGAATCATTGCTGGTCACCGCGATCTTGGCGCGCGACCCCGGATCGCGGGCAATCGAGCGGATGGTGATCACGCCATCGTAGATTTCCGGCACTTCCTGCATGAACAGCTTGGCCATGAACTGCGGATGGGTGCGCGAGAGAAAGATCTGCGGGCCGCGCTGTTCGCGCCGCACGTCATAGATATAGGCGCGCACGCGGTCGCCATAGCGGAACATTTCGCGCGGGATCAGTTCATCGCGGCGGATGATGGCTTCGCCGCGTCCCAGATCAACGATCACATTGCCGTATTCGACACGCTTGACCGTGCCGTTGACGACTTCGCCGACGCGGCCGGAATATTCCTCGAACATGCGGTCGCGTTCGGCGTCACGCACCTTCTGCACAATGACCTGCTTGGCCGACTGGGCGGCGATGCGGCCAAATTCCATGGGCGGCAGCGGTTCGGTCAGGAAGTCGCCGACCTTGGCGGTCGGGTTCTTGACCTGGGCCAGCTTGAGATTGACCTGGCGGGAAGGTTCCTCGACCTCGTCCACGATCTCGAGCAGGCGCCACATGCGGGTTTCGCCCGAACGCGGATTGATCTCCACCTTGATCTCGGTCTCGGCGCCATAGCGGCCCTTGGCGGCCTTTTCCATGGCGTCCTGCATGGCCTCGATCACCACCATGCGATCGATATTCTTTTCGCGGGCGACGGAATCGGCAATCTGCAACAGCTCAAGGCGGTTCGCGCTAACGGCCATTTCAGTTCTTCTCCTCAGAGACTTCTTCAGTGTC
>NZ_CAJXJS010000119.1 GCF_913055165.1 uncultured Devosia sp. | reverse complement strand
CGACCAGCCGGCCGGCTCCAAATTCGCCACCGCCGATCTGGTCGGCATTCCCTATCAGCTCATCCTGGGGCCGCGCGGCCTTAAATCGGGCGAAGTTGAAATCAAGCATCGCAAGACCGGCGAGCGCGAAACGCTGCCACTCAGCGGGGCCGTCGAACGCCTCAGGGGCCTGATTGAACCGCAGCGGATGACCGACATTTGACCGATAGCGCGCCAATGCCGAGGGGAGGCCGTGCCACACGGCCCTTCGCCCGTTTTGAATGGCTGATTGCCGGGCGCTATCTGCGCGCCCGCCGCAAGGAGGCCTTCATCTCGGTCATTGCCAGCCTCACCATGGTTGGCGTGGCCATTGGCGTCGCCACGCTCATCGTCGTCATGTCGGTAATGAACGGCTTTCGCGGCGAGCTGCTCGACAAGATTCTCGGCCTGAACGGCCACTTCACGGCCCATCCCATCGAGAGCCAGTTTACCGATTACAAGGAAACCGTCGCCGCGCTTGAACAGGTCGATGGCGTCAGCTTTGCCGTCTATTTCGTGGAAGGCCAGGTGCTGGCCTCCGGCCGTGGTTCATCCACCGGCGTGTCCGTGCGCGGCATGGATGAAGAGAATCTCAAAAAGCTCGACCTGCTCTACAATTCGGCGGAACAGGGCGGCTTCGACCAGTGGGATGAAAGTCGCGGCGTCGCCATCGGCTATCGCCTGGCCCAGACGCTGGGCGTGGGCATTGGCGATCAGGTGCAGATCATCAATCCCGATGGTGCCATGACGCCCTTCGGCTCCACCCCGCAGATCCGCTCCTACCCGGTCAATGTCATCTACAATTTGGGCATGGTCGAGTTCGACAGCTTTTTCATGTTCATGCCGCTCGAGCCTGCGCAGGACTATTTCCGCATGGTCGACGAGGTTCTCAAGCCCGGGATGGGGCCGCTCGACCCGCTCGCCTCGGATGAAGAGATCGACGCCGCCTATGAACGCGTTCCCCGCGCCTCGGCCGTCGAAATCTTCATCAACGATCCCGATGAAGTAAACCTCATGCGTCAGCGCCTGCAGATGGCGCCCGGTGTGCGGCCGCTGATTTTGACCGACTGGCAGCAGCGCAACGAAACCTTCTTCTCCGCCCTGCAGGTCGAACGGGTGGTGATGTTCACCATTCTTTCCATGATCATCCTCGTGGCCGCCTTCAACATCATCTCCAGCCTCATCATGCTGGTGAAGGACAAGGGCGCGGACATCGCCGTGCTGCGCACCATGGGCGCGACGCGGGGAGCGATCATGCGCATCTTCTCCATCACCGGCACCGCCATCGGCGTCATCGGCACTCTGGTCGGCACGCTGCTCGGACTGGTTGTGGCAGCCAATGCCGAAGCGCTGCGCGCCTCGATCTCCAACCTGCTCGGCGTAACGTTGTTTCCGCCCGAGGTATTCTTCCTGTCGTCTCTTCCCAGCCGCACCGACCCAGTGGAAGTCACCGTGGTGGTCTGCATGGCGCTGGGCCTGAGCTTCCTGGCCACGCTCTACCCGGCCTGGCGCGCCGCGCAATATGATCCGGTCGAGGCCCTGCGTTATGAGTAAGCCGCATTTGAAGCTCTCCGGCGTCCATCGCCATTATGGCGAGGGCGACATGCAGGTCCGCGTGCTTGAGGCCGCTGACCTTACCGTCCAAAGCGGCGAATTGGTGGCCCTCGTCGCCCCCTCGGGCGCCGGCAAGTCGACGCTGCTGCACCTCTGCGGCCTGCTCGAATCCCCGCAGGGCGGCGAGATCGAGATCATCGGTCAGCCCACCAGCCGGCTCGGCGATCGCGCTCGCACCCAATTGCGGCGCTCCACGGTCGGCTATGTCTATCAGTTTCACCACCTGCTGCCCGAATTCACGGCGCTCGAAAACGTCGTCATGCCCCAGCTCATCGCCGGACAGGACCAGAAGAAGGCCGAGGGCAGGGCGATGGAATTGCTTGACCTGCTGGGCGTGGCACCCCGGGCGTCCCATCGCCCTGCCGAATTGTCCGGTGGCGAGCAGCAGCGCATCGCCATTGCCCGCGCCGCCGCCAATCATCCCCGCGTCATCCTCGCCGATGAGCCAACCGGCAATCTCGATCCGGAAACCAGCGACCTGGTCTTCGGCGCCCTCAAGGACCTGATCAAGAACGAAGGCGCCGCTGCCCTCATCGCGACCCACAATCACGACCTCGCCCGCCGCGCCGACCGCATCGTGACGCTCAAGGGCGGCCTGGTGGTCCCGCACACGCTTTAGCGGCGAATGCGACGTCGACCGCCCCTTTGATGGGTAGGCTATTCACAAAATAATCCCCGGTGCCAAAACTTCCCACATAATTACCCCATTCCTCTCGCGATAGGGCGGCCTGCAGCGACCAGTGGCGGGAGGGAAAGCC
>NZ_CAJXJS010000118.1 GCF_913055165.1 uncultured Devosia sp. | reverse complement strand
TTTTCTCCTCAGTTTGACCAAGGCAATAGCGGGAATGCGGCGTGAGGGCTAGGGGTACGGGCGCTCAATCCACCTTGGCCGGTCCTGCCGGGAAAATGCCGGACATGACGACAAAACCGGGCACGCGGCGGACACGGTCGGTCCAGCGGCGGAGGGCCGGATAGTCCTGGCGCGAAATGCCGCCCTCTTCCGAAAGCATGACATAGGGGAAGCAGGCGATATCCGCTGTTGTGGGGTGGGGTGGCGAGCAGAGCCAATCGCGGCCGTCGCGTTCGCCGAACCAGAGGTGCTCGTCCATCAGGCGGAAGACGCGATGTGCGCCCTTCTGGCACTTCTCGATGTCGAAATCATAGTCATAGCCAAGGGCCAGCCGGGCGGCGGAACTGGTTGCGGTGATATCGTCGGCCACGGCATGCCAGCGCAGAATTTCGGCGGTGATCGCGGGATTGTCCGGGAACCATTGGCCGGAGGCGTCATATTTTTTCGCCAGGTAGGCAAGGATGGCTCCGGAGTCCGAAAGCACGAGGTCATCGTCCTTGAGCACCGGCAATTGCCCGAAGGGATTGAGCCGCAGGAACCAATCGGATTTGTGCTCCTTGCCGGGGAAGAAATCCACCGGGACGATCTCATAGGGCAGGCCGAGGATGCTCATCAACAGGCGCAGCTTGTAGCAATTGCCGGAGAGCTCGAAGTCGTAGAGGGTGATGGTCATGGGTCAGATATCCAGCACCAGGCGCGCCGATTTGGCCCGGCTCACACAGGTCATCATGCAGGTATTGGACGCCTTCTCGCTCTTGTTGAGATAGACGTCCTGATGGTCGACTTCGCCCTCGATGACGGTGGTCAGACAGGTGCCGCAGGCGCCTTGCTCGCAAGAGGACGGGACGGTGAGGCCAGCCTCGCGCATGACCTCGAGAATGGTCTTGCCCGCCGGGACGTGGAGGGTCATGGCGGAGCGCGCGAGCTCGATGTCGAAAGCGCTGGAGCTGTCGATCACCTTGTCGTTCTGGAAGTATTCGAAGTGGATGGTCTCGTCGGGCCAGCCGAGTGCCGAGGCGGTCTGGGTGACCATTTCCAGCATGGCGCCTGGTCCGCAGATATAGACGTGATTGGCAAGCTGATGGGGCCCCAGGACCTGGTTCACGGTGCCCTGAATGGCGTCGCGGGCAAGGCCGGCATGGATATGGACCGCGCCGTGCAGCGCTTCCAGTTCACTCCTGAAGGCGACGCTTTCCCCGGTGCGGGCGAAGTAGTGCAGCTCATAGGGCAGGCCCGACTTGTCGAGGAACCGCGCCATCGAAAGGATCGGGGTGATGCCGATGCCGCCGGCGATCAGCACGGTACGGGTGGCGTCGCGGCGGAGCGGGAAGTTGTTGCGGGGCTCGGAAATGGCCAGCACATCGCCTTCGCGCACGCTCTCCACGAGCACTTTCGAACCGCCCTTTGAAGCACTCTCCTGCTTGACGCCGATGACATAGCTCAAAAGGTCGCCGGGGCCATTGGTGATGGAATATTGCCGGACCAGCCCATTGGGCAGGTGCAGATCGATATGGGCACCGGGCTGAAAGGTGGGCAGGTGCCTGCCGTCGCGGTTGGCCAGTTCGAAGCCGATGACGCCGTCGGCATTCTGCCACTTCCGCTTGACCACCACGTTGAGCGTGTTGCCGCGTGGCACGGCAATGTCGGGCATCGTGGCGAGATCGGCCGAAACTTTCTCAAAGACCGGTTGGAGCGGTTCTGGAGCGGGTTTGCGGGACGCGGCGCGTTCAAGTCGGTCGCGTAAATGTGTCAGTTGCTCGTTGTAGTGGCGCAGGGCCGCCAGCTCGTCGGCCGGCCTGCCGGGTAGCAGGCCGCGGATGACGGCGCGCCCGGCATCGACGGGCTGTACGAAATAGACAACGTCGCCAAGGCGAACGGTCATGCCGGGCAGGAGGTCCGCCGGCTGGTCGTCCGGGGCAAGGCGGGCGAGACCGGCCACGACGTCTTCAGGTGCCGCATTGACGGGTATTGGCCGCAGGGCAAACCAGGTCTGGTTTTCGGCGCCGGGAAATGCGGTGAAGGGTTTCTCGTCATTCGCCGCCGACCAGATGAAACCGAAGGCTTCCTTGACCGGATATTTGCGGTTTTCGATGCGGCGGGCCGGGGCGTCGGCCGGGTGGGCCGGAATATAGGTGCAGCCCGCAGAGCGGTTCGCATAGCGCCAGCCATGGTACTGGCACTTGAGTTCCTGGCCTTCATTGATGCCGATGGAGAGCCGCACACCGCGATGCAGGCAGCGGTTTTCCCAGACATTGACATTGCCATCATCGGCGCGCCAGACGGCGAGCTCGCGGCCAAGCAACTGGCCCTGATAGACGTGGCGGAAGGGCAGGTCGTCGCTCGAGGCGATGGGATACCAATTGGGGTCGGAAAGGGAGAGGGGCATGTCGATCTGATCCGTTTGCTGCACCGGGGATCGCGCCACGATCGAATTCTTCAGTTCAGTCGTAGTCCTGGCGTACGGGACCGTGACTCCCTCTCCCTTTGGGGGAGAGGGTTGGGGTGAGGGGGCCTTTGGCACGCGCCGGATTGAGGAAGG
>NZ_CAJXJS010000117.1 GCF_913055165.1 uncultured Devosia sp. | reverse complement strand
CGGATCAGACGCGCAAAGATCCTTGCCACCCTCGGGCCTGCCAGCCACGAGGAGACCATGATCGAGGAACTGGCCAAAGCCGGCGCCGATGTCTTCCGCATCAATATGAGCCATGCCAGCCATGAGCTCCTGCACCAGACCGTCAAGCGCATCCGCGCGGTCGAAGCGCGCTTGAAGCATCCCATCGGCATCCTCGCCGATCTGCAGGGCCCCAAGCTGCGCGTCTGGAAATTCGCTGAAGGTTCAGTCAATCTCGTCGCCGGGCAGAAGTTCACGCTCGATAGCGAGCAGAACGACCAGGGCAACGCCGAGCGCGTCTACCTGCCGCATCCCGAAATCATCGAGAGTGTCTCAGTTGGCGATCGCCTGCTTCTCGACGATGGCAAGCTGCAACTGAAGGCAACCAAGGTCGGTGGCGGCGCCATCGAGACCGAAGTCGTCTATGGTGGCAAGCTCAGCGACAAGAAGGGCGTTTCTCTGCCCGATACCCTGTTGCCTACCGGCGCGCTCACCGAGAAGGACCATGCGGACCTGCTCGAGGCGCTCAAGGCCGAAGTGGACTGGATCGCCCTATCCTTCGTGCAGCGTCCCGAAGACATCATCGATGTCCGCAAGATCGTTCAGGGCCGCGCTGGCGTGATGGCCAAGATCGAAAAACCCCAGGCCATCGAACGGCTTGAAGAGATCGTCAAGCTCTCCGACGCCATCATGGTCGCCCGCGGTGACCTCGGCGTCGAACTGCCACTTGAGCAGGTGCCGGGCCTGCAAAAGCGCATGATCCGCATGTGTCGTCGCTTCGGCAAACCCGTGGTGGTGGCCACCCAGATGCTCGAGAGCATGATCACGGCGCCGGTGCCCACCCGCGCCGAAGTTTCCGACGTCTCCATCGCCGTTTTCGAAGGCGCCGACGCGGTCATGCTCTCGGCCGAAAGCGCGTCCGGACAGTATCCGGTGGAAGCCGTGACCACCATGGCCAAGGTGGCCGAGGCCGTCGAAAGCGACTCCAACTACCGCAACATCATCCGCGCCGCCCAGACAGAGCCGGAGGCGACTGCCGCCGACGCCATCTCCGCAGCGACCCGTCAAGTTGCCGAAACGCTCGACCTGGCCGCAATCGTCACCTACACGGCGTCGGGCTCCACCGGTATTCGCGCCGCCCGCGAACGGCCCAGCAAGCCCATTATCGCGCTCTCGCCCAATCTCAGGACCATCCGTCGTCTCTCGGTTGTCTGGGGCATTCATTGCGTACAGACCGAGGATGCGGTGAACCTGGAAGATATGGTCGATCGCGCCTGCGTCATCGCCTACCAAGAGGGCTTTGCCCGCCCCGGCGACCGCATTGCCATCACAGCCGGCGTTCCCCTGGGCACGCCGGGCGCAACCAACATGCTGCGCATCGCCTTTGTCCGGCAGGACGGCGCCGGCTCCAGCTGACCGAGAGCGGTCGTCCAACGCGCTATGTGGATAAGAGGCCCCGAACCCGGTTCGGAGCCTCTTCTTGTTCAGGGCCGCACCGACAAGGGGAGTGCTGCTTTCTAGACCCAAAGCCACCAGACATAGCCGGCATATCCGGCGACCAGGACAGCGCCCTCCCAGCGGGCAATGCGTCGCCCCGTATAGGCGAATGCCACGACCAGAAGCGAAACCGCGACCATGACGATATTGTCGAAGGACGCGATTTGCGGCGGCACCTGTGAAGGAGCGATCAACGCGGTCACACCGGCAATACCGAGTATGTTGTAGATATTGGACCCGATGATGTTGCCAAAGGCGACATCGGCCTCCCGCCTGATCGCTGCGACCAGGGATGTCACCAGCTCGGGCAATGACGTCCCAACCGCCACAATGGTCAGACCGATGACGGTCTCGGATATCCCGAACGAACGCGCCAGAGACACGGCGCCATTAACCAGCAGGTAGCCGCCGAACACAACGATACCCAGTCCGGCGATCGCGATCAGCAAAGAGGGGATCATGGACCCCGAAGCGGAGGCACCTGGCGCCAGCGCCGGGTCGGTTTCCTGCGCCGCGAGCCCCTTGTCATAGGCCGCACCGTGATCAGGCACGGCCGCCGACTCCCGACGGAAGGCCATATAGATATAGAACCCGAGCGCGCCCACGAATGCGAGGCCGATGAGGCGGCCGAGCGGCAGGAGCGGCGATAGCACCGCGAACACAACTGCCGCTCCAACCATGATCACGGCGTCGCGGCGCAGCGCCGAAGTCTGCACCAGAATGGGCGTGACCAGGGCAGATGTCCCAAGGATCAGCAGCAAATTGGTCATATTCGAACCCACGACATTGCCAAAGGCGATGCCGGGTGAATTGTTGAGCGCAGCCTGCACCGACGTCACCAGCTCGGGCGCTGACGTGCCAAACCCGACAAGCGTCAGGCCGATGACCAGAGGGGACACGCCGAGCCGCTCAGCGACCTGGACAGCGCCGCGTACCAGAAGTTCTCCGCCGATCACCAGCAGGATCAGGCCGCCCACCAGCATCAACCACACTGCCATCGCTGCACACTCCTCACTTACCCGGCGGCATGCCCGCCACTGGGAACTGGACTAGCCCTGCCTGTAAAGAACAAGGCCCGCACTTTCGTACGGGCCTTGCGCAAAATCAGATCAGCGGGAAGTGCTTAGCCCTGACGGGCCTTGAAGCGCTTGTCCACCTTGTTGATGATGTAAACGCGGCCGCGACGGCGGACGAGCTTGTTCGCGCGGTG
>NZ_CAJXJS010000116.1 GCF_913055165.1 uncultured Devosia sp. | reverse complement strand
CGAGCGGCTTAACGAGGCCCTTTTCCTCGAGCTCGGCGCAGTCAACCAGTATTGGGTGCATTACCGCCTCCTGGACGACTGGGGCTATAAGCGCCTGGCGACCAAGGAACGCGCCGAATCCATCGAAGAGATGCACCACGCCGATAAGCTCATCGAGCGCATCATCTTCCTCGAAGGCCATCCCAACCTGCAGCGGGTCGCGCCGCTGCGCATCGGCCAGACCATCAAGGAAGTGCTTGAGGCCGACCTCGCCGGCGAATATGACGCGCGCAAGGCCTACAAGGCCAGCCGCGAACTCTGCGAGGAGCTGGGCGACTATGTCTCCAAGAACCTCTTCGAGGAATTGCTGGCCGATGAGGAAGGCCATATCGACTTCCTCGAAACCCAGCTCGACCTGCTCGACAAGATCGGCGCGGAAAAATACGGCCAGCTCAATTCGGCCCCGGCCGACGAAGCCGAGTAAGTTTGGAGCGCTTCCCGCGAAAGTGGCAACGGTTTTGCGCCTCGGAAAGGCGACAGTCAGAACGATTTTGCTGACATGACATGTCCAGCCGCCCGGGCACGCTCCGGGCGGTTTTGTTTTGCTTATTGGAAAGGTTTCTCCCGATGCAATTTCACACCGGCCGCCTCATCGACCACGTGCACCTGCGCGCCCGAAACGTTGCTGCCACGCGCCATTTCTATGAAAATGCCCTGGCGGTTCTCGGCATCCCCATCACCGCCCGCGGCGAAGGCTGGTTCCAGATCGACGAACTCTTTGTCGACGGCCTCGACGCCCGCGCCACCCCGAGCCATGTGCACCTGGCCTTCCAGGCCAAGGACCGCGAAACGGTCGATGCCTTCTATTCTGCCGCCCTCAAGGCCGGCGGCACCGACAATGGCGCCCCCGGCGAACGCCACTACCACCCCGGCTACTATGCCTGCTTCGTGCTCGACCCCGACGGCAACAATATCGAGGCCGTCTACCACGGCCCGAACACGCGTTCCGCCCCCTCTGTGGTGATCGAGCCGGGCGCCTGATCGACCCAGAAAGGACTATCCAATGCCGATCGTGAGAGTGGAAATCGCCAAGGGCGTCGCCTCGGCCGAGCAGAAGAAAGCCGTCATCCGCCGCATGACCGACGTGCTGGTCGAGGAACTGGGCCGCAACCCCGAATACATTTTCGTCGTCATCGACGAGGTCGACACCGACAATTGGGGCCGCAAGGGCCAGTCGCTGACCGAACTCTGGCAGGAGCGACAAGCCAGGACGGACGGGGAGGCCTAGGCAAGCAACCGCCCTACCCCTCCGGCCACGGTACTATGGTCAGCTCCGGCCAGATCGCCTTGGCCCGCGCCGCCTTGCGCTCATGCGTTTCGCGGTTTGCCAGGGCCGGGTTAGGTGTGACGCGAAAACTGAACATGTCGTCGAGCCCGAACGGCGCGTGGATGGAAATCTGTCCATCATCCTCCAGCCGCGCCGCCACCGCGTGGGTCTTTGTCGCATAATAGAGCATCATATCGGCGCTGCAGGTCAGTCGCGGATAGGACATGCCAAAGCGTTCGGGAAACCACAGATGCACCCGCGCCTGGTTGCGCACCTCCACCCGCAATGGCAGTCGCGCAAAATGCGCCGCCGCCCGCCGGATCACCCGATCCTCTGCCTCATAACCGAGGTCGCTGTCATCAAAATAGACCACATCGGCATCATTGATTCCGTTGAGCGCCGGGCGGCCGGTCAGCACATTCCAGACCGTATTGTAGATGGCGCCCGACCCCAGCAGGGCATCGGGCAGGTCAAGCGCTCGCATCCCGCGCAACAACTCCATCAGGTGCGGCTGCGATCTGATGATGTCGATCAGCGCCTGCCGCTGCAGCTCCGGCTCCAACCCAGCAAGGTGAAGATAATCCGTCATGGCGCAACCATAGTTTGATTCGACCCCGCCCCGCAGAGCGTCGCCAGAGTGGGGAACTTTAGTTTCACCATGGCAACTGCTAGGCTTTGCCGCGTGTTGAAGCCCATGGATACAACCCCGAGGAGAGCACGATGAAGCGCACCGCCACTGCCAATTGGACCGGATCTCTGACCGAAGGCTCGGGCACCCTGGATGCCTTGAGCGGTGCGCTCAAGGCGCTGCCCTATACCTATAAGGGCCGCTTCGTCGATGAAAGCGGCCAATCCGGCACCAACCCTGAAGAGCTGATTGCCGCCGCCCATTCCGGCTGCTTTGCCATGCAGCTCGCTCATTTCCTCGCCGAAAACGGCACCCCTGCGACCAATCTTGAGGTCGAGGCGGCAGTCACCCTCGTCCCCGGCACCGGCATCACCGGCAGCGCCCTCACCCTGACCGGCACCGTGCCGGGCATTGACGAAGCCAAGTTCCAGGAACTGGCCGAGAAGGCCAAGGCCAATTGCCCGGTCTCCAAAGCCCTGGGCGCCATCGATATTACGCTAGAGGCGAAGCTGGGCTAAGGGCGCAAGCCCCCTGCCCCGCTGCAAAGGCCATAGCATCGCCGCCTCAGCGTCTGTCTTGAGGGGATTGCGGCCGGCTGCTCGCAGGCGCAATTCTCGCAATCAAGACATTCAATGCCTGTGCGGCGCCGCCGCCCCACCCACTGCCGTCACCCTCGGCCTTGAGCCGAGGGCTCTGCACTTGATTGGCGGGTATGGGGTGGGCAGGCGACTGTCGGGTTATCGCAAGCTTCACATTTGAAGCGGACATCGGATACCTTCAGTGCGTCAATTTTTTGGTCGCCTGACAATCTTCAACGAATGGCCAGATGGTGCTGTGAAAGCCGTCGCGCGTGGTTTTTTCGTAGGTGATCGAAGCCAAAGACACAAACTGGAACGCTTGAAATTGTGAAAGGCTGACCGACCATTCGGCGCGTCCATCATGGCTTCTAGCGGTGACGGTGCTGCCGGCCTCGGTCCGCTCCATATCAACGTTCCATCCGTTTAAGTGGGTTTTGTCCAATATACATTCCGCAATTGGACCAGGCTCGCCTGCCAGCACTACTGTTTCGTCGCTTGCGGTCGGATTGGCGGCGAGTAAAGCGAAGAAGAACGAGATCAAGCCATTGTCCTCATTTTGCAGACCCAACAATGGCAGCTATTTCGTGCTTCCGCCAACACCTCAAACGACCGCCATGGGGTCGAAACCTGCCGTCCAGAAAAGTAATCCCCGCCCCCTCCATCGCGCCCATAATCCCCTCGTCCTCACCGACAACACGCGGTACCGACGAAGTGCCGGGTGAGGAGGCAGGCCGCACGGTGTCGATCGGGCGGAGG
>NZ_CAJXJS010000115.1 GCF_913055165.1 uncultured Devosia sp. | reverse complement strand
CCTTGGGCAGACGCTGAACCAAGATCAGGCCCCCTCACCCGGCCTGCGGCCGACCTCTCCCCCAAAGGGAGAGGTGTCGCTACGCTCCTACTCGCACTCCTCGCCGCTGACACCAGCGGCGCAGGGGTCGGTGTGGGTGTCGGGCTTCAAAAGGCTCGCCATATCGACAAGGCGGGCAAACTCCGCCCGATAGCCGCCTTCATCTGTCCCACGACCGGCCTGGGCCAGCGCTTCCACCTCGTCCCAGCTCATGGCCGTGCCGTAGGCGCTGGATTTGAGCTTCTGCCCGAAGGCTGCGACGGCGGCTGCGAACTGGGCGTCGACGCCGGCCTCGGCGATGTCGCCATAGACAACGCTGGCCGTGACGGGCTGCTCGATCAACTGGCTCACGTCGCTGCCGGGCAGCTTGTAGCGCATCTTGAGGAAGGCGATCTCTTCCGAAGCCGCCCCGGCTTGCGTCCCGCCATAGCGCAGCGGATCGACCAGTTCCCCGCCCGAACCGGCCGGAGTGATTTCATAAAGTGCGGTGACCGTCGTGCCTGCCCCGACATCGCCGGCATCGACCGCGTCATTGTTGAAATCCTCGCGGTTGAGGTGCCGGGTCTCGTAGCCGATGAGCCGGTATTCGGCGACCACGGCCGGATTGAACTCGACCTGCACCTTCACATCCTTGGCTATGGTGTGGAGCGTGCCGCCGATCTCCTCGACCAGCACCTTCTTCGCTTCGGCGAAGCTTGAAATGTAGCTGGCATTGCCATTGCCGTTCTGGGCCAGGGCCTGCATGGTCGCATCGTCGAGATTGCCGCGGCCGAAGCCAAGCACGGAAAGGCTGACGCCACTTGCCCGCTTGTCGGCAATAAAATGCTTGAGCTTGTCCGGATCGTCGATGCCGACATTGAAATCGCCGTCGGTGGCCAGGATCACCCGATTGGTGCCGCCCTCGATGCGGGCGTCCTCGGCCAGGCGATAGGCGAGCTCGATCCCTTCGGCGCCGGCCGTCGAACCGCCGGCCCAGAGCTGGTCCAGCGCCGCCATGATCTCGGCCTTGTTGTCGGCGGAAGTGGGTTTGAGCGCCACGCCGGCCGAGCCTGCATAGGTGACGATGGAAACCGTGTCATTGGCCGAAAGCTGGTCGAGCAAGAGGCCAAAGGCGCGCTTCAGCAGGGGCAGCTTGTCGGGCTCGTCCATCGATCCGGACGTGTCGATGAGGAAGACCAGGTTGCTTCGCGTATCGGCCACTTCGGCCTCGAAGCCCTTGATGCCTATATGAAGGATCTGCGTCTTCTCGTTCCAGGGCGTGGGATAGACCATGAGGGTCGGCTTGAACGGCACATCGGCGCTTTCCGCCGCCGGATAGGCATAGGGGAAATAATTGATCAGTTCCTCGATGCGCACCGCGTCGCGCTCGGGCACATAGCCATCCTCGAGCTGGCGGCGCGCATAGGCGTAGCTGGCCGTATCGACATCCAGCGAGAAGGTCGAGACCGGCTCCTCGGCCGCCACTTTGAGGCGCTGTTCCTCGAACTCGGAAAACTCGTCGCCGCTCGGCATGACGGCCTGCGAAGGTGGCATATAATCGGCAGCGCTCTCGGCAATCATGCCGCCGGCAGGGGCAGCGGACATCACCGAAGTCGGAGCCGCACCCATCTTGGTGGCGGCAACTGCCCGGCCCACTTCGCTTTCAGCGCTCATCATCGGCGCGGGGGCAAGTGGCGCGACGGCCTCGGCCTGATCGGCCAGGGCCATTTCGGCGTCGCCGGGCGCCTCCTCGCGGACCTCGGTCGCCGGGGCCGGCTCGGGTGCTGCGTCGGCATCGGTCTCGGCCAGTTCCACGGGCTGGTTGACCTGGGGCACGACCTGGCTGGTCGGGGTCAGTGACGTGGTATTGTAGAGCTGCCAACCCAGCGGCAGCACGAGGAGGGCAATGGCGGCGGTGCCGACGGGAATGCGCATGTCCATGATCGAAATCCCCTTCAAGGAAATGATAATGGACATGAGACGCCCGCTCGCTGTCTTTCCTTTGGGCGCGTGCGCAGTTTTTTTCTGTTCGGCCTCGAAGGCCTCGCGGGCAGCGTTGAGCGCACGCTCGCGGGCGGCAGCACGCGGGGATGGCACGGCGCCGGATTTCAGCGTTTCGAATGGGTCTTTGTCTTCGGGAAAGCTCATAGCAGCCCCCTCAAGGTCTTGCGGGCTTCAAATACGTGGAAGGAAACGGTGGCTTCCTTGACGCCCATGATGGCGGCGGCTTCGGCATGGCTCAGCTCTTCGGCATAGACCAGCAGCACCGCGTCGCGCTGTTTTTCGGGCAGGGAACGGACCGCGTCCCAAAGCTGGCTGCTGGTGGCGGCCGCTTCCTGTTCCGCCTCGGCCTCGGTGGGCGTCACCTCGGCATAGGCATTGGCATGGCGCCCGCGCCGGGCTCCGGCCCTTTGCCAGTCGCGCACCGCATTGAGCGTGATACGATAGACCCAGCTCGAAAAGGCGCTGCGCCCGTCAAAGCCGGCAATCCCCTGCCCGATCTTGACGCAGACTTCCTGGGCAATGTCCTCGGCATCGTCGCGATGTCCGCACCAGCGCCAGGCCGTGCGGTAGATGCGATCGTATTGCCCCTCGATGAGTTCGGCAAAGGCCGCGCCATCGCCATTGGCGGCGCGCGCAACCAGCGCGCGGGTCAGCGCGTCGGTCAAGTCCGGCTTGGGTGCGGCGGTCAGTCCCATCATCTGTGCATGCACGTCTTGCCTCTCCGGGCTAATCTAGAGACTAAGACGACAGCACTGCGCCAGTCCTTTGGCCGGCGCTCAACATTTATTTCCCGGAGGTGGGCCAGGACATGGCAGATGAACAGAAAAACGGGCCGCTCGGCCTCAACCGCACGCGCATCATGATCCTCCTCATGGGGGCGCTGGTGCTGCTGATTTCCATCGGCATGTTTTTAGGCGGCCCGAATTCCTATCAGGCGCTGCGCGAAGCCTCGGATGCGGCTAAGGAGCCGACCGCGGAGCAGTTGAGCGGGGAGTGACCCCACCAAATCTGGCCTAGAAAGCATCTTCAATTTGCATTCCAATGAACTTCTCTTTGGGGGAGGTAGGAATGGAATGGTTCTTCGTCGTTCTGCTAGTTGTGGGCGTAGTCGGCGTCTTAATCCAACAGAACGAAAAGAAAAACGAGGCGGCACGAAGACGGCGGGCCGACGAAGATCGTCGAGCCACGCTGAGCAAAAGGTACGCCAACGACCCCTTTGGTGCGGATGTGCTTCGCGGTCAAATACGGCCTGGAATGACAGTTCAACACTTAATTGATGCTTGGGGCCAACCGGCCGCCATAGAAGAGCGCGTGTTGAAGACCAAAGTGGTTCACACGTACAAGTACGCTCAAACCGGCGCCCGCAGTTTCAGGCAGCGGGTGAAGGTTGAGAATGGCATAATTGTTGGATGGACCAACACCTGAGGAGTCGACCTCGCCCGCCATTCGAGCACAACGCTCATGGCCTTCTCGCCTCAAATCGCTCCACTGGCAACTGTATTCAGCTTGGAGCTGGGTTGGCGTAGTCGGTCTGGGTTCTGATCATTGCGTTTAGTGTGGT
>NZ_CAJXJS010000114.1 GCF_913055165.1 uncultured Devosia sp. | reverse complement strand
TTCGCGGAAATAGGCGGTCTCGCGGCTCTGGTTGGGCAGCTCGATACCGATGGCGTTGCGGCCAGGCACGACGGCGACGCGCGCAGAGATGGCGCTCATGGACCGGGCAATATCGTCGGCCAGCGAAATCACGCGGCTCGATTTGATGCCGGGTGCCGGCTCCAGCTCGAACAGGGTCACAACCGGGCCGGGGCGAACATTGATGATGTCGCCCTTGACGCCGAAATCGGCCAGAACGGCCTCAAGCTGGCGCGCCATGTCCTCAAGCCGCTCGGGCGCATGTTCGGGCATGGGGCCCGAGCGTTTTGGTTCCGCCAGAAGGCTTAGTTCAGGCAGTTCAAAACCATGCGGTTCATCGAGCAGTGAACCCTGGGCTTCTCGGAAGACGCGCTGGCCCTGGGAAGGTCGCGGTGCCGGTGCGGTCACGCGGGGGGCGACAGGATCAGCAGGGTGGAAGCGCGAATCGCCACGCTGGGTCCGGGACGGCATCGGCGCATCGGGCACGAAGGGAACACTGTCGTCCTCCGGCTCATCGGGATAATCGATGGCGGTGTCATCATAGTCCGGCTGCGCCATGATGCGCGCCGATGGCTCGAAGCTGGGTTCCTCGTGCTGGACCGGGGTATGAATGCGGCGCTGGGGCACGACGGCCACAGGCTCGCGATCGACATGCACTTCGGGCGCGGCCATGGACGGCTCGACATCGTGCGCAAAGACATCGCTGTCCTCTGCCGCCCGACGTGCCGCATGTTCCGCCCTCGCCCGTCGGAAGGCGGTCCGCAGGGAATAGCCCATATGCACGACAGCACCCATGGCGACTTCGACGATCGGATTGGGTTCCCGCTCATCGTCCTCAGCGGCTTGGCGGGCCGCGGACGCTTTGGGAGGCCTGGCGGGTACGGAGGTGCCCAGGCCCATGGCAATCCAGAACAGGGCCAGGGCCGGCGCGGTCAGGATGATGGCAAAGAGCGTGGAGGTGACCGGCTGCGGATCGGCGCCGGCGATCAGCCCCGCCAGATTGGTGAACAGCATCCCGGCAAGGCCGCCCAGGCCAGTGGGCAGGGGCCAGGTTTCGGGCATGGCCACGAAGGCAAAAACACCTGCGAACAGCAGAACGGCGCCGATCCAGGAAGCCAGACGCAGCCCGGCATGGGAGACCACGTGGCGCCGTGCCATGGTCCAGCCCCAAAGAGCAACCGGCACGATCATGACGAGGCCAGCCAGACCCAGGAACTGAAAGACCAGATCGGCAATGACAGCGCCTGGATAGCCCAGCCAGTTGGCAGCAGACTTGGTCGTTGCCAGGGATAGGGACGGATCGTCAACCGACCAGGAGGCCAATGCCGCCAGCACGATCGCGCACAGGCCGAGCACCAACAGGCCGGCGATCCGCAAGGGGATGCGAATGGCAATGGCCGGCGGGGGCATCGGCGCCTTGGCCGAACGACCCGGATTGCGGGCGGCACGGGCCGGCAGGCTGCGGATTTCGTCGAGCGTCGGAGTGGGATGGCTGGGCATGAAACGCATTACTCACTGTCGGCCCGCAAACCATCAGCGTGGGCCGTAATGCGCTCATGCTAGCCCGGTGTGGTTAATCGCGTGCTAACCATCGCCAGACGGAGAGAAAAAGGGCGGGCGCCACAGTGCGGCGCCCGCCAGGCTGGATTTAGTTGTAGGCGCGTTCGCCGTGGGTCGAGAGGTCGAGGCCATCGCTTTCGGCCTGCTCGGAGACCTTGGCGCCGCCGAACAGAGCCTTGACGACCAGCATGGCAATCAGCGCCACGACACCGGACCAGACGACAGCCACGATGACACTGGTGAGCTGGATCATGAACTGCCCGCCCATATCGTAGCCGTCGAGCGGGTAACCGCCGAAAGAGGGGTTGGCAACGATGGCGGTACCCAGCGCGCCAACGATACCGCCCACGCCGTGGATCCCGAAGACGTCGAGGCTGTCGTCATATTTGAGCATGGGCTTGAGATTGACCACGGCCCAGAGACAGATCACGCCGGCCACGGCACCCAGCACGATGGCGCCGCCCACGCCGGAGAAGCCGGCGGCCGGGGTGATGGCGACGAGACCGGCAACGGCACCCGACACTGCGCCCAGGGCCGAGGCATGGCCGCGGGTGATCCGTTCGCCCAGGGCCCAGGCCAGGGCACCGGCGGCCGGCGCCCGAATGGTGTTGACCAGAGCAACGGCAGTCAGGGCATTGGCTTCCAGGTTCGACCCGGCGTTGAAGCCGAACCAGCCGAACCAGAGCAGGCCGGCCCCGATATAGGTCAGGACCAGATTGTGCGGCGGGATCGGCTCCTTGAGGTAGCCCTTGCGCGCACCAAGGACCAGCGCCGCGACGAGGGCCGCCACACCGGAATTGATGTGAACGACCGTACCGCCGGCAAAGTCATAGGCGCCCATGCCAAAGAGCAAGCCCGGGCCCGACCAGACCATGTGGGCCATGGGGACATAGGAGAAGGTGAACCAGATGGCGAGGAAGGCCATGAGCGCGCCGAACTTCATGCGCTCGGCAATGCCGCCGACGATCAGGGTCGAGGTGATACAGGCAAAGGTCAGCTGGAAGACCACGAAGACCATTTCGGGCAGTTCATAGCCGGCCGAGAAAGTCGCTGCAGTCGATTCCAGGGTTACGCCGGAGAGGAAGAATTTGGAGAAGTCGCCGATGAATGCGGACAGACCGCCTTCGGTGGGACCGGCGAAGGCCAGCGAATAGCCATAAGCCACCCAGAGAATGGCGATCAGCGAGAAGCCGAGAAAAACCTGGGTCAGGACGCTCAGGATGTTCTTGGCGCGCACCAGGCCGCCATAGAACAGTGCGAGGCCCGGAATGGTCATGACGATGACCACCATGGTGGACACCAGCATCCAGGCCACGTCCCCCTTGTCGACGACGGCGGCGGCGGCTTCAGCGGCCGGTTCCACGGCATCCTGCGCGAAGGCGGGAAGCGCCGCAAAGAGGGAGGCCAGAGTTGCGCCCCCCAGAAGTTTGGACAGTTTCATTGATTTGTCTCCGGAAATGGGAAGCGGCTTAGAGCGCCGAAGCGCCGGTTTCACCGGTGCGAATGCGGGTGACGGCCAGCAGATCGAGCACGAAGATCTTGCCATCACCGATGCGACCGGTCTGGGCCGCTTCGCGAATGACTGTGGTGATCTGATCGGCCTGCTCGTCGTCCACGGCGATTTCGAGCTTGAGCTTGGGCAGGAAATGCACCGCATATTCGGTGCCGCGATAGATCTCCGAGTGCCCCTTCTGCCGCCCATAGCCTTTGACTTCGGTGACGGTCATGCCGTGCACATCGAGCGAGGAAAGCGCCTGCCGGACCTCTTCGAGGCGGGATGGCTTGATGATGGCAACCACCAGTTTCATGTGACCCCCTTTGGCGCCGCCAGGGCGCGTGCTGGAACGTCACAGAAGAGTCAAACCCCGTGCCAATTGGGTCGGCAGAAATTTGCCGAGTGTTTACAAGGCGTTAATTCGCGCAAACGCAGACCGCCATCGGATTGGGCACGTCTCTGCCCAATTTCCGTGCAGAATTTTCGGCTTCTGCATAATTCCTGTGCACTCTTGCCAGGGGTGTGCA
>NZ_CAJXJS010000113.1 GCF_913055165.1 uncultured Devosia sp. | reverse complement strand
TCTCCCTAAGCGTCCAGGTTCTTGCCGACGGCGCGCATCAGGAAGATGGCGACGATATTGGCGATGATGACCGCGACCACGCCGCCGGCCGAACCGGCGCCGATGTCATTGGAGAGGATACCGGTGCGGAAGACGAGGAAGGCGATATTGGTCGAGGCGTAGCCTGGGCCGCCGCCGGTGGTGACGCGGATTTCCGCGAAAATGCCGAGCAGGAAAATGGTCTGGATCAGGATCACGATGGTGATCGCCCGGGCCATGTGCGGCAGGATGATGTAGCGGAAGCGATTGACGGCATTGGCGCCATCCATTTCCGCGGCTTCGCGCTGTTCCTCGGAGAGCGACTGCAGTGCGGTGAGCAAAATGAGCGTGGCAAAAGGCAGCCACTGCCAGGCGACGATGACGATCACCGAAAACAGCGGATATTGCGCGAACCAGTCCACTGGCTGCAGACCAAGCGCCTTATAGAGATGCCCCAGCATGCCATAGCCGGGATGCATGAAACCGTTCTTCCAGATCAGCGCCGCAACCGGGGGCATGACGAAGAAGGGCGAGATCACAAGGATGCGCAGAATGCCCTGACCCCAGATCGGTTGGTCGAGCAGCAGCGCCAGGAACGTCCCGCCGATGACGGTGATCAGCAGCACGCCGCCAACCAGCAGCAGGGTGTTGACCAGCGCCTGGGTGAAGCTGGGGTCGCCGATGACGTATTCATAGTTTCCCCAGCCGGCAAAGCCGGTCATCATCGGGTTGATCAGGCTGTAAATCTGGAACGAGAACCAGATGGTCATGGCCAGCGGCACGGCCATCCAGATGAGCAGTACGATGACGGCTGGTGCCATCATGGTGCGCGCCAGGGTGCGGGTTTGCCGGGTTGCCATGCAGTCCTCCCAGGGCCGATCAGGTCTGCCCGATTTGTTCGGGTCCATCGGTCCTCATCGGATGGTCACCCGAGGGTGGCCATCGGATCAGGCCCGCCAGCGCGGTTCATCTGCGGCGCTGGGGACGGAGCCGTCCGGCGTCCTGAGGGGGACGAGTTTGCCGGGCGGCTCCCGTTCGGGACGCAGATGCAAGGGAGGACGAACTAACCGAGCATAGGGTCCGGAAGGGGCGGCCGGAGGAGAGGTTCCGGCCGCCGGAGGCTTTGGAGGAGCCTACTTGATGTAGCCGGCGCGGGTCATGTCGCGGGTGGTGGCGTCCTGGGCCTGGGCCAGGGCGTCATCCGCGGACATCTGTCCGGCAAGCGCTGCCGAGAACAGCTGGCCGACATTGGTGGCAATGCCCGCGAATTCCGGAATGGCCACGAACTGCACGCCGACATAGGGCACGGGCTTGACCGAAGGCTGGTTCGGATCGGCCGCATAAATCGAACCCAGGGTCATGTCCGCAAACGGCGCGGCTGCCTGGTAGTCGGGGTTCTCATAAAGCGAGATGCGCGTGCCCGGGGGCACGTTGGCCCAGCCTTCTTCGGCGGCGACCATTTCGAGATAGTCCTTGGAAGTTGCCCAGCCGATGAACTGTTCGGCGGCATCGGCATTCTGAGAGCTTGCCGGGATGGCCAGCGACCAGGCCCAGAGCCAGTTGCCGCGCTTGCCCAGGCCCGTATCCGGCGCCAGGGCGAAACCGACCTTGTCGGCGACTGTTGAGTCATCGGGGTTGGTCACGAAGGAGGCCGCCACGGTGGCGTCGATCCACATGCCGCACTTGCCCTGCTGGAACAGGGTCAGGTTTTCGTTGAAGCCGTTGGACGAAGCCCCCGAGGGACCGGCGTCGGCCATCAGCGAGAGATAGGTGTCCAGCGTTGCCTTCCATTCCGGGCTATCGAACTGGGGCTGCCAGTTTTCGTCGAACCAGCGGGCGCCGAAGGAGTTGGACATGGCCGTCAGGAAGGCCATGTTCTCGCCCCAGCCGGCCTTGCCGCGGAGGCAAATGCCGTTGATGTCGTTTTCACGATCAGTCATGGCGCGGGCGGCTTCGCCGATGAATTCCCAGGTCGGGGCTTCGGGCATTTCAAGGCCCGCTTCTTCCATCAGATCGGTGCGATACATGATGAAGGAGCTCTCGCCGTAGAAGGGTGCGGCATAGAGCTTGCCATCGACCGAGAGGCCATTGCGGATCGGCGGCAGCAGATCATCGACATCATATTCAGGGTCGCTGGTCAGGCCGTCGAGCGGCTTCAGCCAACCCTGCTTGGCCCAGATCGGGGCCTCATAGGTGCCGATGGTCATGATGTCATACTGGCCGCCATTGGTGGCGATGTCGGTGGTGACGTTCTGGCGCAGCGTGTTTTCTTCCAGAACCACCCAGTTCAGCTCGATCCCGGTTTCTTCGGTGAAGGCGCTCGACAGGCCCTGCATGCGGATCATGTCGCCATTATTCACAGTGGCAATAGTGAGCGTCTGCGCAGAAGCGGTGCCAACAAGAGCGAGCGTGAAAACGCCCGCGAAAAGCGGTGTCAGTCTCATAGAAATCCTCCCAGGTACCGAAGCGGGCATTTGCTTCGGTTGTGGGCAAATGTTCACAAATGGGGCGTGCGAGTCAAGCGGGCTTTTGCGCAAAACTCTGCCGCACGTGCGTCAAGCGGCGCTGGGCTGTGGCCTGAATTGGCCATGCACAAGCTTGGGCAATGTGTTGATCTGTGCGGCTATTGCCCAGATTTAGAGCGCCGGATTGGTGCAGTGACGTGACTTTGTGTTGTCCCTAACATCCAAGCCTTGAACAGCTTCGCTCCACCCGCCAGACGTCACCCTCGACCTTGAGCCGAGGGCTCTACACTTTAGCGGTAAAGGGGTGGGTTGCTGACGGTCAGTTTTCGGGCATAGTCCATACGGGAGCGGCCGCTACTGGCCTCATAAGGGGCTATCTATCAATGTCAGAGGATTGGCAACGGGTCGGTGACAACGACTTTGCTGGCTTTGGTCGGAAGGAGATCACGGCTCGGCGGTCAGACAATGGCGATATTTATCTCGTCGTCGCAGACGACAGCGAACAAGACCAAGTTCGCCTTAGCTACAACGGCGTTGAACTTTTGCTGGATATCGAGCGGAAGTTCATCTCGCCCGAAGGAGTTTATCGCCTTTCGGGGGGCCTCAGCGACCGCGGAGACAGATTCGGCATCGAGATGTATGCATGGGTCGAGCTACTGCTCACTTCCCCGGCAGTGCTTTCGTACTGGGGAAATGCAATCCTGCTTCGGCAAGATTTTGAAGCGTAAGAGGATGAAGCTCCCTGAAGACCGAACTACAGGGTTGAGCAGGTCTGCTATCGGGACAGGGCCAGTATAGTGCCGCTGACCGCAATGGGGTCGGCAGTTGCGGTGAGCCGAGACATGGTTATCCACGAAAGATTGGCAGACGCGATGCGACACCTCCCCCTTGACGGGGGAGGCAGCGCAGCTTGGCCGTCAGGCCTTAGCGGAGCTGGTGGGGGTGCGTCGCGCACTGGCGGCCAGTGTCCAGCGGCCTGCTCGCGATCCCCCTCCCCAACCCTCCCCGCGAGGGGGAGGGTGTCGCATCGCGCACGCGCGAACATCAGCGTTCGGCGCGGATTGGGTGACGTGCGGTGAATGTCGGGTGAACCGCGTTGTGGCGGGTTTGCAGCGATGCGCTGCGATCATCGAACGACCGCAACGGGGACGACAACTGACCATCTGCTTTGCTCCGTTCGCTCCCTCTCCACCGGCTGTCACCCCGGGCTTGACCCGGGGCCCATCCTGAGATGGTGCGGCGGACGTTGCAGGCGCTCGGTACACTTGGCGTCGCCCCA
>NZ_CAJXJS010000112.1 GCF_913055165.1 uncultured Devosia sp. | reverse complement strand
ACAAGCGTGCCGGGCACACCCGGCGTCCCATCGGGCGCGATCTGCGGCGCGTCCGGGTCATCGAAACTGGAGCGGACAGTTAGTCGCACCTTGTGCGCCATGGCCATCTCGACCGAGCGGATCATCAGCACCTTGGCACCCAACGAGGCCATTTCAAGCATTTCCTCGAAGGAAATCTTGGTCATGCGCTGCGCCTTGGGCACGATGCGAGGATCGGTGGTGTAGACACCATCCACATCCGTATAGATGTCGCAGCGGTCCGCTTTGACCGCAGCAGCCACAGCGACCGCCGAGGTATCCGAACCACCCCGGCCCAGCGTCGTTACGCGGCCGTGGGGCGAGATGCCCTGGAAGCCGGTGATGACCGGCACCCAGCCATCCGTCATGCGCTTGTCAAGCTCGGTCGGGTCAATATCGGTGATCCGGGCCGCGCCATGGGAATCGTCGGTCTTGATCGGCACCTGCCAGCCGGCAAACGAGCGCGACTGAATGCCCATTTCCGAGAGGACAATGGCCATCAGCCCGGCGGTGACCTGTTCTCCCGAGGCGACCACGGCGTCATATTCGCGCGCATCGTGGAACTTGGACGCCTCGTTGACCCAGCCGACCAGCTCATTGGTCTTGCCCGACATGGCCGAAACCACCACGGCCACTTCATTGCCGGCCTCGACCTCGCGCTTGACGTGGCGCGCGGCATTGCGGATGCGCTCGACATTGGCCACAGAAGTGCCACCGAACTTGACGACGATACGGGCCACTTGCTTCCCCGACTAGAGCGCTGCCAGCGCGACTATTGAAGGCGCCGCCGCCGAACCCGGCGGTACGCTTTGCTTTGCGCGCGGACATGCCACAAAGCCGGTGCGCAATCAATGGGCATGGCAGAGGCCGGACCCACCACCCACCTGCGACAGGGCGCGCCTTGCTCCCGCCCGGCAAGCTGGGTCATATGGCCGGGCAAGGAGTTGTCCATGACAAAGACCACTGTCAACGAAGCCGAGATCGCCAAGTTCACGGCCATGGCCGAACAATGGTGGGACCCCAAGGGCAAGTTCAAACCGCTGCACAAGTTCAATCCGGTACGGCTGACCTATATCCGCGAACACCTGCTTGGCCATTTCGGCCGCGACGCCAATTCACTTCGGCCTTTCGAGGGCCTCAATATTCTCGATGTCGGGTGCGGGGGCGGCCTATTGTGCGAACCGCTGACCCGGCTGGGTGCGACGGTGACGGGCATTGATGCCGCCGAGCGCAATATTGCCATCGCCAAAATTCACGCCGAACAATCCGGGCTGGACATCGACTATCGCGCAACCACCAGCGAGGCTCTGGTCGAGGCTGGCGAACGTTTCGACGTGGTGCTCAACATGGAAGTGGTCGAGCATGTCGACGATGTGCCGCTCTATATGAAGAGCTGTGCCGACCTCGTCGCCCCCGGCGGACTGATGTTCACTGCCACGCTCAACCGCACCGCCCGCTCCTGGGCGCTGGCCATTGTGGGCGCCGAATATGTGCTGCGCTGGTTGCCGCGTGGCACCCATGACTGGAAGAAGTTTCTCACGCCCGAGGAAATCAACGCCCAATTGCGCCGCAATGGCCTCACCGTCATCGACCAGACGGGTGTAACCTACAATCCGCTGGCCGATGAATGGCGCACTTCGCCCGACATGGCGGTCAACTACATGGTGTTGGCCGACCGCCCTGCCTGAGACACGCTGAAGACCGGCCGCGGGCAGGCGGCCGGTCCCCTACGGTCTGACTGGAGGCCAGGTCAGAACACGTAGACCATCAGTGTGGTACCCTGCTTGTGTACGCCCAGCACATGACCCGGGCGATACTGGGTGCGGCTGAGGGCGGCGTTGATCAGCGGATCCTGCGCCACCGCACCCAGCAGGCGGTGATATTCCCCATTGGCGGCCAGCCAATTGGCCATCTGGCGACGGAGATCGGCACAGACCTTGATCGGAATGAGCTGGATACCGCTGGCCCGATTCCAGCCGCGCGTCGAGCTCTTCTGGAACAGCGCCATCAACTGGCTGGGATTGGCGTCGGCGCACATGGCGGTGATACCGGCCGATGCCGGGGCCGAAGTCGAACCGCCACTGCGGATGATGACGGTGCCGCCGCCAGTGGAGCCGCCCGAACCATTCGAGCCGTTTCCACCATTGCCACCGTTTCCACCGCTTCCACCGCTTCCACCGTTTCCACCATTGCCGCCACCGGATGATCCACCGCCGATATCGATGTCGACCAGGCTCCCGGGACCGCCGACATTCACATTGGTATCCAGTCCGCCCAGATTGGCATTGACGTCGGCAATGCCTTGCGGTCCGAGGACCGATGCATCCACGATGGGCGCAGATCCGCCGCCGACATTGGCGGTCACGACGCCGTCGCTGCCGCCCAGGCCCACATTGACCAACCCACTATCCCCGGCATTGCCGGAGTTGAGCGTCACCAGTGCGCCGCTGTCACCATCACCGACAATACCCAGGACGCTGGACCCGCCGGCATCGTCACCGCCCAATACCCCATCCAGAAGTCCACCGGCCGAGGCCAGGGACGGCATCAACACAGCCGACACCATGACGGCTGCAATCAAACGCTTGTACAACATGATCGTCTCCCAGTTTGCGATGGCCGGAGCCACCATGGGAATGATCATCGGGAAGCCAACCCGCCTCGTAATCCGCAGTTCTACCAATGCGCGGAACCAAGTTTGCCGGGGTGGTAAACCCATGTGGTTAAGGCAGGGGTCGCAAAAAACGCCGGCCGCATCTGGGGGCTATCAGGCCTTGAGCAGATCGTCGCGCCCGACGCTGAGCACCAGGCGGTCCCCGTCCACCCGGTCGATATGCTCAGGGAAGATGTAGCGGTCAGCCGCAAACAGACCGTCCGCATCCAGCCGCACAAACCCCTCGCGCAGGGCCTTTTCCTGCATCTCCCTCGGCAACTCGTCATCCGGCCGGAACACATCGGCCAGAATGGCGGTCAGGTCATTGCGCTCTCGCTCGAGCACCGGGCTGACACCGGCCGCATCCACATCCGGGCTGTCGGGGGCTTCATCGGTGCTGCGGAAGGTTTCGACCGTGCCGATCGGCTGCAATGCGTTGTCCACGACCTTCATGCCTTCGTGGATGGCGGTGGGAATGGCGTCCATTTGATCCTCCTGAGAATCCTTATCGGATAACGCCGATCCGTCGGGTCCCGTTCCGGTTCTGCCCTGCGGCGCAGTCGACCCGAAATGTGATCAGGCCGGCGCGAACCATTTGCGTCGCTGCCGATTCACTCCTCACCAAAAGGACGGAACCACCATGCTCAACCGAACCCGCGCCATGCTGGCGCTCGGGGCGACCCTGCTTTTGCTGCCCACTGCCCCCCTCGCCCAGGACAATCCAGACCAACCTGCCACCGGCCATGACGAAGCCGTCTTCATCTTTGGCGGACCTTTGACGCAAAGCTATTTCGGCGATGCCTTCCTGGTCTGGACAGACAATTACGAAGCCAATGTCTTTGCCGGCATCGGCTATCAGCGCTTCTTCTATGATTACCAGAGCTTCCGGCTCGGCATCGAGGCCGGCTTGGGGGTGCGGATGGGACCGGGTGAGCCAACGTCTGCCGAGGCCTGGGCCGGGCTGGTCGGCCGACTGACCGAGGTCGAGGTTGGCCCGGTCAATATCACGCCATCCATCACCGGCGGTTTTTCCGTGGTCACCGACACCATTGGCTCCGAGACCACCCGCACCCTCGCCTCGGGCGACAGCGCCGCCCTGCTCTACTATCTGGCCCCGGAAATAGCGGTTTCGCACGACGATCACCCCGAATGGGAAGGCTTCGGCCGCATCCAACATCGTTCGGGCGGCTTCGGCACCATTGCCCATATCGACGGCTCCAATGCAGTGACCCTGGGGCTGCGCTACAAATTCTAGACTAACGACATGACTGCGCACCGGACGACGCTGGCGTCTCCGGGTTTGGCACGGTGAAAAGCGGCTTTCGCCCCGAGTAAATAAAAGAAGAGGCGAAAGCCGCTTCCCACGAACAGGATTTCGGACGCACGCATCGAGCGGCCCCCTTGCGGGTTGTT
>NZ_CAJXJS010000111.1 GCF_913055165.1 uncultured Devosia sp. | reverse complement strand
GAATTGAGCTGCGGGGCGAGCCCCTGCTTGCCGAGCAGTTCGAAGGCCCGCTTGTACCAGTCGCTGGCCGGATAATTGTGTCCGAGCACCGCCGCCGCCGAGGTGGCCTCGGTCGTGAGGCCGAGCAGCAGATAGGTCTCGGTCAGACGATAGAGCGCTTCCTCGATATGCGTGGAGGTCTGCCAGCGTTCCACCACTTCGCGGAACCGGTTGATCGCGGCGGCATACTGCCCATTGCCCTGGTAATAGCGGCCGACCGACATTTCCTTGCCAGCCAGCTGATCATAGGCCACCAGCAGTTTCTCGCGCGCGTCGGCGGCGTGTTCGGACTTCGGATAGTTGTTGATCAGCAAATTGTAGGTATCGATCGCATCGCGCGACAATTGCTGGTCGCGCGTGATGTCCTTGATCTGCGCATAATAGGCGGTGCCCTTGAGCCAGAGCACATAGGGCACTTCCGAACTCTGCGGATAAAGCGCCAGATAGCGGTCAGCCGCCAGGATCGCCTCGTCGAATTGGCTAATGCGGTAATTCGCATAGACCTGCATCAGCTTGCCCTTCTCGGTCAGCGGATCGCGCGGATGCTGGCGCTCCAGCTTTTCGAGCTTGGTGATGGCGGTCTGGTAGTATTGCCGGTCCATATCGTCCAGCGCGCCTTGGTAGAGCGCGGCGGCCGGAACGATCGGCTCTTCCTTGATCTTGGGCGGGCCGAACAGGTTCATACCCGAGCAGGCCGTCAAAACCGCAGCCAAAAGGCCTATGGCAGCGAGGCGCAGGGCCCGGCTGGAATACTGGCTTACAACGTCAAGTTTCACGAACGGCCCCGTTCAAAATCGTTCCGCAGTTGGCCTGCGGGCCTAGTTGGCAATTGGATCAAAACTGTGGCGCGGCTGCCGGGCTCAAGGTCCCCCTCAGCGCACGGACCGCAAGTAGTGATGAGTTTCAAGACCATCCGGCTGGTCCTCGAAACTCTCGAATTCCAGCGGCAGGTCTTCAGCGCTGACTATTTCATAATTGGCTTCGCTGGAAAAGAGCGAGGCCAGGACATGGGCATTGAGCGCGTGACCACCCTTGTATGAGCGGAATTTTCCCCAGATGGCGAGTCCGCCCAGCGACAGGTCACCAATGGCATCGAGCAGTTTGTGGCGCACGAATTCGTCTTCATAGCGCAGGCCACCGGGATTGAGGATGCGGTCCTCATGCACGGTGATGGAATTGTCCAGGCTCGAACCGAGTGCATAGCCAGCCTGACGCAAAATCTTGGCATCGCGCACAAAGCCAAAGGTGCGGGCCTGCGAGACATCCTCGAAATAGCGGCGCGGCGTCCAGTCGAAGATCATGCGCTGGCGCCCGATCACCTTGGAGTCGAAGTCGATCTCCAGGTCCAGCGCCCGGCCATTATAGGGCTCAAGGGCCGCAAAGGCGTCGTTGTTGCGGACAGTCACGGCCCGCACGATCTTGAGGAACCTCTTCTGGGCCGGCTGTATCTCCAGACCGACCTCGAGAATGGCCTGTGCGAAGGGATGAGCCGAGCCATCCATAATCGGGCACTCAGGCCCATCCAGCGTGATCAGGGCATTGTCGACGCCCATGCCGCTCAATGCCGAAACGACATGTTCTACCGTCGCCACGCTGACGCTGCCGCCCAGGTCGAGCGTGGTGCAAAGCGTGGTGCGGGTCACGCGGGAATGGTGCACAGGCACGGGCTTGGTGAACGCACCCTCTCCCAGGTCGCGGCGGATCATGTAGCCGCTATCCGGCGCTGCTGGCCCCATGGTCAGCGTCACCGGCTGTGCGCCATGCACACCATATCCGGCAAAGCTGATTTCGCCGGCAAGCGTGCGCTGGCGTTGGGAAAGTTTGTTCATGCCTGGAAATGCTCCCGCCGCGACGTTCACGCTCAAGTGAGACTGTTAGCCAAAAAAAACTCGGTGCGGAAGCCGCACCGAGAGAGCTTTTGATCCAGGATCACTGACAGATCAACCGTGCTTGCGCAGGAAAGCCGGTATCTCCAGATGGTCCTTGGCTGCCGGAGCCGCAGGGCTGCGACCCTGATTGTCGAGCTGGCCGCGAGCGCCCTCGCTTGGCTGAGCCACGCGGGAAGTCCTTGCCACACCTGCTTCAATGGCGTTGCGGGCAGCCGCATCGTCCATCTGCGGGGCCGGCGGCTCGGCGCGCACTTCATTCTGCTGTTGACCAAGATTGAGACCGACATTGGAGGCCAGCCGCTTGAACAGGGCGCGTGCATTGCGCGGTTCGGCGTCATGACGTTCCTGCGCGTCCTGTGACCGGCGCGCAACAGCAGGAAGTTCCTCCGTCCGCGGCATGCGGCGCTGCCCCTCGGGGCGGGCCGCGTGCGAGGGCACATAGACGCTGGGAATCGGCTGCTCCTGCGGGACAGGGACATCTTCTGGCTCGGCCATCGCTTCGGCTTCTGGCACGAAGGGTTCGACGACGATACCGTCGTCCTCATCTGCATAGGACGGCGCTGGCTGATGAGTGGCAAATGCCTCCGCAACAGCGGCTTCCACCTGATGGCCGATCTCCTCGGCCTCGACGGTCTCGGCAACGGGTTGGGCTGCCTGCGGCACGACTGAGCGGTCAGCCGGCACATGACGCTTCACCGAAAGAGGCGTGCGCGAAGCATGCGGCTTTGCCGGCTCCATGGCCTGAACCATGGTGGCGTCGGTACCTGTGGCCACAACCGAGACGCGAATGGTGCCATTCAGGTTCGGATCGTAAGTCGCACCCAGGATGATATTGGCGTCGACATCGACCTCCTCGCGGATGCGGCTGGCCGCCTCATCGACCTCATAAAGGGTCAAATCCGGACCGCCGGTGATGGAGATCAAGAGGCCCCGCGCACCCTGCATCGACACGTCGTCAAGCAGCGGATTGGCGATGGCGGCCTCGGCGGCATGGCGGGCGCGATCTTCGCCCGAGGCCTCGCCGGTACCCATCATCGCCTTGCCCATGCCGCGCATCACGGCGCGCACGTCGGCGAAGTCGAGGTTGATCAGGCCTTCCTTGACCATCAAATCAGTGATGCAGGCAACGCCGGAGAACAGCACCTGGTCGGCCATCGCAAAAGCATCGGCAAAGGTGGTCTTTTCATTGGCCACCCGGAACAGGTTCTGGTTCGGAATGACGATCAGTGTATCGACATGCCGATGCAGTTCATCGATGCCGTCTTCGGCCAGACGGGCACGACGATTGCCTTCAAAATTGAACGGCTTGGTGACCACGCCAACCGTCAGAATGCCCTGTTCGCGTGCAGCGCGCGCGATGACCGGCGCCGCGCCGGTCCCCGTACCACCACCCATGCCGGCGGTGATGAACACCATATGCGAACCGGAGAGGTGATCGTTGATCTCGTCCCAGCTTTCTTCTGCCGCGGCGCGACCCACTTCCGGGTGCGAGCCGGCGCCCAGACCCTCGGTTACCCCGACGCCAAGCTGGATGATCCGCTGCGCTTTGGAGAGCGCCAGAGCCTGCGCATCGGTGTTGGCAACAACGAAATCAACACCGTCCAGGCCGGACTCGATCATATTGTTGACAGCGTTACCGCCGGCGCCGCCGGCACCGAACACGGTGATGCGGGGCTTGAGTTCCTGAATGTCCGGGATAGTCAGATTGATGGTCATAAGTGGCCCCATAGTGGCGTGGTTGGTTAAGATTTACCCATCCATTCGTTAACTCCGCCCTAACAAGCCGATCGTTCAGGTTAACTTCTGCGCAAATTGCGACACGTGCTCGTTACGCATTAGCGCTCCGTTAACCACGCCACCGCCGTCGACCCGCCATTGACAACACGAGAGGATTTACATAACCATAAGTGCATATAACGATTTGGCTATTGATATGGAGCAACCGATGACCAGCATCATGCCCTGCCTGTGGTTCGACGACCGCATCGACGACGCCATCAAGTTCTACCCCGAGACTTTCAACGATGCCCAAGTCCACGAGCTGGTGCGCCATGCACCGGACAAGCCGGCTTTCACGGCGGTCATCGAACTGGCCGGACAGAAGTTCATGCTGCTCAATGGCGGCCCCCGCTTCCAGTTCAACGAAGCGGTCAGCTTTGTCATTGACTGCGATGGCCAGGAAGAGGTCGACTTCTATTGGAACCGCTTCGTCGACAATGGCGGCGAGGAAAGCATGTGCGGCTGGTGCAAGGACCGTTTCGGCCTGAGCTGGCAGATCGTGCCCAAGCAGCTCTACGAAGCACTCAACGGACCCGACAAGGCCGGCGCCAACCGCGCCATGCAAGCCATGCTGCAAATGCGGAAAATTATCGTTGCAGACTTGCAGAAGGCCTATGCGGGCTGAGATGCTCGTTGACCACGGCGGCGCCTTGAGGCCGGCAGCTGAGCTAGAAGCTGGACCGCAGCCAGTTCCCCACGCGGGCGAAATAGCCATCGGTGCCGGTGAGCTTCCGTGACCCGCGCGGCTCGGCATATTCCTGCGCACAAACCTGCGGATAAACCAGCATGCCGGCCATGGTCGCAAACGCCGCGCCCTTGGCAATATCCGGCAGGCCGGAAATGCCCATCGGCCGGCCATTGCGCACGTTCCGCGCCAGAATGCGCCGCGCCACTTCCGGCAG
>NZ_CAJXJS010000110.1 GCF_913055165.1 uncultured Devosia sp. | reverse complement strand
GTGTGGAAGTCTCGGAAATCAACAAGCTCGCCAAGCAGCACCGCCAGATGGCGGATATGATGAAGAAGGTTAGTAAGGGCGGCATGGGCTCGCTGGCCGGCATGTTCGGCGGCAAGATGGGTGGGATGATGGGCGGCATGCCCGATCTCTCCAAGATGGATCCCAAGCAGCTCGAAGCCATGGCGCGCCAGGCCGGCGTCGACCCCGAACAATTGAAGGGCCTGCCCTCGGCAGACCTTCCGGCGCAGAAATCGCTGCCCAGCGACGTCAACGCGCTTCTGAAATCCTCCGGAGGCCCGGCTCTGCCCGGGCTTGGCGGAGCCCCGCGTTTCCCCGGCCTGCCTGGCCTGGGCAAGAAGAAATAACCCCTTAAACCGACTTTACTGACAGGACTGAAAAATGGCTCTCAAGATCCGCCTTGCCCGCGCTGGCACCAAGAAGCGCCCCTTCTACCACATCGTCATCGCCGACGCCCGTTCGCCGCGTGATGGCCGCTTCATCGAGAAGCTGGGCACCTTCAACCCGCTGCTGGCCAAGGACGCCGAGAACCGTGTCGTGCTCGACGCCGAGCGCGCCAAGCACTGGCTCTCGCATGGCGCCCAGCCGACCGACCGCGTGCTGCGCTTCCTCGACGCTGCCGGTCTGGCCAAGCGTGATGCCCGCAACAACCCCAAGAAGGGTGAACCCGGCGATCGCGCCAAGGAACGCGCTGAAGAAAAGGCCGCCAAGGCCGCCGCTGCCAACGCCCCGGCAGAAGAAGCTTCGGCCGAGTAACTTTGGCATCTGCCTGAATGAGAAAGCCCCGGTGGAGACACCGGGGCTTTTTTTCTTGGCGATGGTCGCCCTCGCCCTTCGAGGCCGCTTTGCGGCACCTCAGGATGAGGGCTCGGGTGAACTCTGCATTCGACACGACCTCATGGTGAGGTGCGAAGCGGAGCGTAGCCTCGAACCACGAGGGCGTTAGCGCTTCAGTTTGGCCAAAATCGCCGCGCCCATTTCCTCGGTGCCGACGGTCTTGCAGTTGTCCTGTGCGATATCGCCTGTCCGCAGGCCATCGCTGAGCACCGCCGAAATGGCGTTCTCGACCTGGGTGGCCAGTTCGATCATGTTGAACGAATAGCGCAGGGCCATGGCGAAGCTGGCGATCATGGCGATGGGGTTGGCAATGCCCTTGCCGGCAATGTCGGGGGCCGAACCGTGGACGGGCTCGTAGAAGGCCTTGCGCTTGCCGGTGACCGGATCGGGGGCGCCGAGCGAGGCGGAGGGCAGCATGCCCAGCGAGCCGGTCAGCATGGCGGCGACGTCGGAGAGAATGTCGCCGAACAAATTGTCGGTGACCATGACGTCGAACTGCTTGGGCGTGCGCACCAGCTGCATGGCGGCATTGTCGGCCAGGATGTGGTGCAGTTCGACATCGGCATAGTCCTTGGCGACATTGCGGACGACCTCGTCCCAAAGCACGCCGGACTTCATCACGTTCTTCTTGTCGGCCGAATGCACCTTGCCGCCGCGGGTGCGGGCGAGGTCAAAGGCGACGCGGGCGATGCGGTCGATCTCATAGGTCTCATAGACCTGGGTATCGATGGCACGCTTCTGGCCATTGCCGAGATCGGTAATGGTCTTGGGCTCGCCGAAATAGACGCCGCCGGTCAATTCGCGCACGATCAGGATATCGAGGCCTTCGACCAGCTCTTTCTTGAGCGAGGAGGCCGAGGCCAGGGCCGGGTAGCAGATGGCGGGACGCAGATTAGCGAACACGGCTAGTTCCTTGCGCAGGCGCAGGAGCGCCGCCTCGGGGCGGTGCTCATAGGGGACATTGTCCCATTTGGGGCCGCCTACGGCACCGAAGATCACCGCATCGGCGGCCTTGGCCTTGGCGACGTCCTCGTCGGTGATGGCCACGCCATGGGCGTCATAGGCGGCACCACCGGCGAGCCCTGAATCGGTCGAAAAGTCCGTCAGGCCCTCGGCATTGGTCCAGGCGATGAGCTTTTCCACCTCGACCATGATCTCGGTGCCGATGCCGTCGCCGGGCAGAAGGAAGAGGGAATGGGTGGCCATGATCGGAAAGCTCCTCGCCGTACTGGTGGGTACACCTGAAAATTGGTGCCGACATACAAGGTTTTCGGGGCTCTGCGCAAGGCGGGATCAGGCAAAACCGTTCCGCGAGAACAGCACCCAGAAAGCGAAGACATTGGTCAGGGTGTGAGCGATGCTCACATAAAAGACCGAGCCGGTGCGCCAGGCGATCCAGTTCCAGAGCAAGCCCAGAAGTGCGGCGCCACCGATCAGGGCCGCCGCACCGCCGTCGAAAGCGATGCCGTGGCTCATGGCCAATGGCACATGCCAGAGCGTGAACAGGCCCCAGCCGAGCCAGAAGCCGAGACGCGGCCGGTCGCGAAATGTGCCCAGAAAGCCACCGCGCCAGGCGATTTCCTCGAGCGGGCCGTTGATGGTGGCGATCAGTAGAGCGAGATACATCGAACCGCTGGTCAGGATCGAGGTATTGGGTACGAAATTGACAACGCCCACGAGCCCGGCCTGCGCCAGCAGCAGCGGAATGATCCACCAGTCGCGCCAGCGGAGCTTTTCGGAAAACAGCCGCCCGTCATTGCCCTCAAGCGCGTGCCAGCCGATCACCGGCAGGCAGAAGAACAGCCAATAGAAGGTCAGCGCGAACAGATAGCCATATTGCGGATGCCAGTTGGTCAGCGCGGGCACCACGAAAAACAGCGCCCCGATGACGAGCGCTGCATGTGCCGGAAGGGCCAGTTGCCGGGGGCGCATCGATCAGCCCAGACGCTTCTGGAAGAAGATGCGCCGCGATCCGGCCGGATGGTCCTCGATGGTGCCGAACTCGACGAAGCCGAGATCGCGATAGAAGTCGGGCGCCTGGAAGGCAAAGGTGTCGAGCCACATGCCGCCCAGGCCCTGCTGGCGGGCCCAGTCTTCGGCCTGCTGCATCAGCAGCCGGCCCAGCCCCTGGCCGCGCAGCTCTGCGGCAACGGCGACGAACTGGATGAACATCCAGCCGTAGAGCACATAGCCGGTGAGGCCGCCCTGGATGGTGCCGGCCTCGTCCCTGAGCAGGAAGCCAAAGTCGCGGTAATTGCCGCCCGGGTGCTGGCCTTCGGCGGCGGCGCCCAGAATGCCCACCACCGCCTCGATGTCGGAGGCGCTGGGCGCGTCGACAAATTCGAGGCGGGGCGTTGCGGTCACGAGTTGGCGGCCCCGATGCGGGCGGTCACCTCGATTTCGATTTTCATGCCCTCCTCGATCATCTGGACGATGAGCATGGAGGCCGCAGGCCGGATGTCCTTGAACACCGGACCGACAGCGGCCACGACCTCGTCCACGTAAGAGCGGTCACCGACATAATAGACCACGCGCACAGTGTCCTGGATGGACGAACCGGCTTCCTTGAGGGCTTTGTCGATGGTGGCGAGAGCGTTTTTCGCCTGCTCACCAACACTCTCGGGCATGGTCATCGAGGCATAGTCATAGCCCGTCGTGCCGGAGACATAGACGGTGTCCTCGTGCCGCACGGCGCGAGAATAGCCGAAGGTGGCTTCAAAAGGGGAACCGGTGGAGACGCGCTGGACCATTGGAGGATCAACTCAGGGGTTTGTGAAGGAAGAACTGGCTGTGCCGGGTGGGTAGTCAGCAAGTGTGCCGAAGACGGTGTAGCCCAGCTTTTCGTAAAAACCGGGCGCCTGGAAAGAGAACGTGTCGAGCCGGATGCCGATGCAGCCGGCCTGCCGCGCTAATTCCTCGGCTTCTCGCATGAGCTTTTCGCCAATGCCCTGGCCGCGCAATGTTTGAGGAACATAGAGTAGTTCCACGAACATGCGGCTATAGCCGATGCGGGCGGTGAGACCGCCTATGGCTGCGCCGGTTTCCGGATCGCGCAGGGCCAGGGCGACATTGCGCGGAGGGCTTTGGGTGCCCTCCGTCTGTTGCTGATTGAAGGCGATCAGGCCTTCGAGAATGGCCGCGCGCGTTTCGGGCAGCGGCTCGGGCTCGAAGACGATCTCGACCATGGGAAATCAGAGCCAGGGGCGTTCGGCCGCCATCTTGCCCTCGAAGGCGGAGATGGAGGGATCCGATTTCAGCGTGCCGGCGATGTCGTCGAGCCCTTCGTGCAGGATCTGCTTGCGGGATGGGTCGATGTCGAAAGTGAGCGTGCCGCCATCGGGTCCCTTGATGGTCTGGGCCTCCAGATCGATGGTCAGCGTGGCGTTGGAGCCGCGCTCGGCATCGTCGAGCAGGAGCTTCAATTGCTCGGGCGTAACCACCAACGGCAGGATGCCGTTCTTGAAGCAGTTATTGTAGAAAATGTCGGCAAAGCTGGTGGAGATGACGCAGCGGATACCGAAATCGAACAGGGCCCAGGGCGCGTGCTCGCGGCTGGAGCCACAGCCGAAATTGTCGCCGGCAATGATGATCTGCGCCTGGCGATAGGCGGGTTTGTTGAGCACGAAATCGGGGTTTTCCGAACCGTCCTCATTGTAGCGCATTTCGCTGAAAAGCGCGGTGCCCAGACCCGTCCGCTTGATGGTCTTCAGGTACTGCTTGGGGATGATCATGTCGGTGTCGATATTGATGATCGGCAGGGGTGCCGCGACACCGGTCAGGGTGGTGAACTTGTCCATGGGGCAAAGACCTCGCTATTGGCCAAGGTCATTGCGCAAATCCGGGCTTTCGGTCAAGGCCAAACCGTACCGAAGCGTACGGTTGGGGCTTCCTCTCCCGTTTTACGGGAGAGGGGAACCGCCATTGGGCGTTGGAGAGGGGAGCAATTGACGCTTAAGTCGAGGCGGTATCGTGGGTGTGGCACCCCCTCCACCGTGCTTTGCATGGTCCCCCCCCCCCCCC
>NZ_CAJXJS010000109.1 GCF_913055165.1 uncultured Devosia sp. | reverse complement strand
GGACGGGGTAAGCCCCGGGAGCGTTGCGGGATGCCGTCCGCTACGCCTTTCTAGCATCCCACCGCTAGACAGAAGCGGTTTTGCGGCATGGCCGCCGGTTCGAAGTACCCTGGGTCCTGCGAGGGGGAGAGGGTGAGATCGGCAACATGCCTTGATGCTCACAGAACCCAGGGTAACTGGTTGGCCCAGGGGGCCGCGGCTGTGCTCCTGGCGGAACAGTGCCGATGGAGTTTCCGGCGACCAGCTAGATCGCCAGATATTCGTGCCGAAGGTCGGCGTTATCCAGGACCTCCTTGGCCGTGCCGGCGAAGGCAACCTCGCCGGTGTCGAGAATGACGGCGCGGTCCGCCAGCTTCAGTGCGGCCACTGCGTTCTGCTCCACGATGATGGTGGTGATGCCGAGTGGCTTGATCGAGTGCAGGATGCGTTCGATCTCGTGCACGATGACAGGCGCAAGGCCTTCATAGGGCTCGTCGAGCAGCAAAAGCTTGAGGTCTCTTGCCAGCGCGCGGGCGATGGCCAGCATCTGCTGCTCACCGCCGGACAGCGTCACGCCTTCCTGTGTGCGGCGTTCGGCGAGGCGCGGGAAGCTTTCGTAGATCTGCTCAAGGCTCCAGCCATTGCCCGGCGCGACCTTGGCGAGACTGATGTTCTCCTCCACGGTCAGGCCCTGAATGATGCGCCGGTCTTCTGGCACGAGCTGGATGCCGGCGCGCGCGGCCTGGTAGCTGCTCATCTCATGAATGGGCATGCCGTCGAGCCAGATTTCGCCCTGGCGCATTTGCGGATTGTCGGTTCGCGCGATGGTCCGCAGTGTAGATGTCTTGCCCGCCCCGTTGCGGCCGAGCAGCGCCAGAATTTCACCCTTTCGGATATCGAGCGAAACGCCCTGCACGATATAGCTCTCGCCATAATAGGCGTGCATGTCGCGCACCGAGAAGAAGGGGCGGGTGGTGTCGAGTTCGGCAGTATTGCTGCCGGCGGCAATGGTTTCGGATTGCATGGCGACGGAACTCATCAATGGGCCCCTCCGAGATAGGCTTCCTGGACCTTGGGATTGCCCCGCACCTCGTCCGGCGAGCCATCGGCGATAATGCGGCCCTGGGCGAGTACGGAAATCTTGTCGGCGAGCGAGAACACCACATGCATGTCGTGCTCGATGATGACCTTGGTCATCCCGCGCTCCTTGATCTTCTTGAGAAGTTCAATTGTGGTGTTGGTGTCGTGGCGGCTCATGCCCGCCGTTGGTTCATCGAGCAGCAACAGGCGCGGATGCTGGATCAGGCACATGGCCAGTTCCATGCGCCGCTTGTCGCCACGGCTGAGGCTTCCCGCGTGCATGTCGCGGCGGTTGAGCATGCCGACATCCTCGAGCATGTGCTCGGCTTCCTGGCGAATGGTGGTTTCGCTGTCGAGCGAGCGCAACATGTTGAGGGTGAAGGTGCCATCGCGCTTGGCGAAGGCGGGGATCATCACATTGTGCAAGACCGAGAGGTCGGCAAAGATTTCGGGCGTCTGAAAGACGCGGGCGATGCCGAGCTGGTTGATCTGATAGGGCTTGCGCCCAGTGAGCATGTTCCCGTCGAACACTACCTGGCCGCTGGTCGGCGCCAGCTTGCCGATGATGACGTTGAGCAGGGTCGACTTGCCAGCACCGTTCGGCCCAATGATCGCATGGGTCTTGCCTTCCTCGACCTGGAGGTCGATGTCAGCCAGGGCATGCAGGCCGCCGAAGCGCTTGTGAACGTCTGCCACGTGCAGGACAACGTTGGAATTGGCCATTTGTGCTTGTCCTTATTCGGCTGGCTGGGGCTGGTGCGACTTGGCGCCGGGCGGACCGGAGCGCCGTGCGACCGCGGTGAGGCGACGCACGCCTTCCATGATGCCGCCAGGCAGGAAGATCACGATAATGACGAACACCAGACCAAGGGTGAGGTGCCAGCCATCGCCGACGAACTTGCTGGTGACCTTGACCACGACATCAGCAACGCCCTCGGGGAGGAAGCTCCAGAACTGGGCAAGGATGTTGTCATTGAGGGCCGAGAGAATGTTCTCGAAGTACTTGATGATCCAGGCGCCGATGACGGGACCGACCAGAGTGCCCACGCCGCCCAGAATGGTCATGAGAACCACTTCGCCAGAGGCCGTCCACTGCATGCGCTCGGCGCCGGCCAGTGGGTCGGTAACGGCCAGCAGGGCTCCGGCGAGACCGGCATACATGCCCGAAATCACGAAGGCTGACAGCGCATAGGGGCGGGTGTTGAAGCCGGTGAACTGCATGCGCGTCTGGTTCGACTTGATGGATTTGAGCATCATGCCGAAGGGTGAACCGGCGACGCGCTGGGCAAAGAAGAAGGACAGGATCAGGAAGCCAGCGCAGAAATAGAAGCCTGCATAGCCACCCAGTTGCTGGCCCAGAAGGGTCGGCACGGGTTGCCCGACAAAGGTCTGCCCCAGTGCAGCATCGAGCACGCGCGGGTCATTGAGCGTCAGTTGCAGACCCGTTTCACCATTGGTGATGGGGGTCAGCACGGAATAGGCCAGATTGTAGCTCATCTGGGCGAATGCCAGGGTCAGAATGGAGAAGTAGATGCCTGACCGGCGCAGCGAGAGAAACCCGATGACCAGGGCAAACAGGCCCGAGATGATCACGGCAAAGATCATGGCCGGAATGGCATCGAGCGTCAGAAGCTTGAATGACCAGACCGCGGCATAGGAGCCAACCCCGAAGAAGGCGGCGTGGCCGAAGCTGAGATAGCCGGTCAGGCCGAACAGGATGTTGAAGCCAACGGCGAAGATACCGAAGATCATGAAGCGCTGCAGCAGGTCGGGATAGCCGGCGCCGAAGGGCGTGAGCCAGATCGGCATGGCAAGGACCACGACGGCAAAGCCCAGGAACAGCAACAGATCGTTGCGGGACATGAAATTGGTCATGTCAGCTCTCCATGACACCGCGGCGGCCCATCAGACCACGCGGGCGAACCAGTAGAATTACGACGGCCACCAGATAGATGATGATCTGGTCGATGCCGGGGACGATGGCCTTGATCTGGGTCATGGATGCAAAGGACTGCAGAATGCCCAATAGGAAGCCAGCGGCGACGGCGCCAGGCAGGGAGCCCATGCCGCCGACCACCACGACCACGAAGCTGAGGACCAGGAAATCCATGCCCAGGTGGTAGTTGGGCGGCAGCAGGGGTGTGTACATCACACCGGCCATGCCGGCGACGATGGCGGCGAGGCCGAACATGATGGTGAAGCGGCGATCGATGTTGATCCCGAGCAGGCCAACGGTTTCACGATCGGCCATGCCGGCGCGGACTACCATGCCGAATGTGGTGAACTGGAGGAAGGCAAAGACACCACCGATCACGATAGCCGAGAACAGGAAATAGATCAGGCGCCAGAGCGGGTAGGTGATCACATTGGCCTGGAAGCCGATCCAGGAGCCGATATCGGCCGCGCCGCGCAGATCGGTGGGCATGGGCTGGGGGATCGGATTGGGGCCGAAGATCGATTTGATCACTTCCTGTGCCACGATGGCCAAGCCGAAGGTGACGAGAATCTGCTCGGCATGGGGACGCTTGTAGAAGTGCTTGATAATGCCGCGTTCCAGCGCGATGCCGACCAGCAGCATGATCGGAATGGTGATCAGGATGGAGAACGGAACGGAGTAATTAACCAGCACCGCTCCGAAATCCCCGAACCAGGTCTGTACCAGGGGCTCGCGAATCTCCAGCGGTGCGCCCCAGGGTGAGGTCTGGGTCGGGTCGATGGTGACCGTTTCAAGGGTCAGGAACTGGCGGAACATGACGGCACAGAAAGCGCCCAGCATAAACAAGGCGCCGTGCGCAAAGTTCACGACCCCAAGCGTACCGAACACCAGGGTCAGACCAAGGGCGATCAGCGCATAGGCAGCGCCTTTATCGAGCCCATTGAGAAATTGCAGAAAGATGACTTCGAACATTTGATGCTCCGCTGGAGGCGATGACCTCTCGGTTCATCGCGCAATGCCGTCGCTGGATATCCGAACGACTCCGGGGCTGCGGTTGCGCAGGCGGAAACACCCGGGAAGCCGGGCGCCGGCAGACCGGAAGGGGCAAGGACGGATCCTTGCCCCTCAGTAGTTTTAGGCGCAGAGGGGGGCTGGCTCCGCCGGGCCGAGCTCGCCGCCGAAGATCGAGGGGTCATAGTTGACCGTCTCGCGATCGACTTCCTGCACAACGTTGAGCACGTCGTACTCGCTGGTCGGGTTGTCGTTGCCCTGCACCACAAGCACCGACTTCATGCACTGGTGGTCTTCGGCGCGGTAGAGCGTCCGGCCATTGCCCATGCCATCGAACTCGTGGCCTTCCAGGGCCTTGATGACCTCGGGCGGATAGAAGGTACCGGCACGTTCCACTGCGTCCGCATAGAGCAGGGTCTGCACATAGGCGGTGTGAGCGGCCTGCGACGGCGGGGAGCCATAGGCGGCGCCGAAGGACTTGGTGAAGGCAACCGAGCCGGGATCCTGCAGGTTCCAGTGCCAGTTCGAGGTACCGAAGATACCCTTGATGTTGGCGCCAGCACCCTTGGCCATCAATTCGGAGAACAGCGGAACCACGATCTGGAAGTCCTTGCCGTTCGCCTGGCGATCGCGCATGCCGAACTGGACCGCCTGAGTCAGCGAGTTCACCATGTCGTTGCCGTAGTGGTTCAGGATCAGGACGTCGGCGCCCGAGTTCAGCACCGGGGTGAGGAACTGCGAGAAGTCGCCAGCACCCAGAGGCGTGCGGACGGTTTCCACGGTTTCCCAACCAAGACCTTCGGTCGTGTTCTTGATCGACTCTTCCTGCGTCCAACCCCAAGTGTAGTCGGCGGTCAGGTGATAGGCCCGGCGGTCATTGCCGTATTCCGAGCTCAGGATCGGGCCCAGGGCCACACCAGACTGGTAGGCGTTGAAGAAGTGGCGGAAGCCGTAGCGCCGCTTGTCCTTGCCGGTGGTGTCATTGGAATGGGTCAGGC
>NZ_CAJXJS010000108.1 GCF_913055165.1 uncultured Devosia sp. | reverse complement strand
CTCGCCGAGTTCCTCCAGTCCGCCGACCGGGTGGCCGCGCGAGAAGCGCTGGCGGTAGAGCTTGCGGTTGCGGGCGACCTCGACCTCGAGATCGTCCGACAGCGCGTTGACGACCGAGACGCCGACGCCGTGCAGGCCGCCGGAGGTCTCGTAGACCTTGGAGTCGAACTTTCCGCCGGCATGCAAGGTCGTCATGATGACTTCGAGCGCCGACTTGTCCTTGTGCTTGGGATGCGGATCGACCGGGATACCGCGGCCATTGTCGGTGACCGTGACATAGCCCGCAGCGTCGAGCGACACTTCGATGAAGGTCGCGTGGCCGGCGACGGCCTCGTCCATGGAGTTGTCGATCACCTCGGCAAAAAGGTGATGGTAGGCGTTGATATCGGTACCGCCGATATACATGCCCGGCCGGCGGCGAACCGGCTCAAGCCCTTCCAGAATCTCGATATCTGACGCGCCATAGGCCTCCGGCGGCGCAGCAGTGGACCGGGCAGCCGGCTTGGCCGGCGTCGGGTCCTTTGGCGGTTCCGGAGTGGGAGCGGCGCTTCCGAAGAGATCTGACATGCACTTTCCATAGGTTCAGCCCGAATCGGGCAGGTCCAGTCCCTAGCATATCGCAAGCATTTCCGCGGGTCTGGCCCTCGGGGCAATTCCCACAGCCTGGACCCCCTCCAGGACCGTCAAGATGAACGGATGTTGAACGCGAAATGTTGCTTCCGGTACGCGACCCGGATCGGATCAATTTCGTCCCAAGATAGGGCGCCGGATTTACCGCTCGTTTCCTTCTTGAAAGCACTTTCTTAAATGCATCCTGATAGACAGATGGACATACGGTTTTTGTCTGGAGTTGCCGTATGCGAACCGAACAGCCGGGTATTGCGTATCAATCGGTACAGGTCGGTTCTGCGCCTCTCGGATATTGGCCGATAGCCGGATTTGGTAGTATTGCGTACCGGCTGGCCAGTTTCCGCATCTCGCGTTTTGGCGCCCTTCTGGGCGTCAGCCTGCTCTTCTATTTTGCCTGACCGACTTGCGCTGCGCCTGCAGCGCGGTTAGGTATTTGGCATCCCATATTGGTCCACACGAGAGGGGAGGGCTGCATGACTGTTTTTCAGACGCATCGTTCCCGTGGACCCGTCCATGCCCTGTGGCACGAGCTGCAGGGCTGACCAGCCTGGTCCGGACGTAACTCAATCGTTCCCGATCCTCTGGTTCGCCCTTCATGGCGACCTGGCACGAGCCAGGCGCCGGTCTGATGGCAATGGCGCCCGATATGATGTGGCGCCGGTCCAGTGAGCGAACATCATGGGTACGATCAATCTCCGAAATGCCGGCCACCGGGCTGGTGAACTGCTTTTCTCCAATCTCAACCTGACCATCGGCGAAGGCGACCGCGTTGGCCTGGTTGCGCCGAACGGCCGTGGCAAGACCACGCTGCTGCGCGCTCTGGCAGGAGAGGTGGAACTGAGCGAAGGCGAGGCCACGCGCTCGCGTGGGCTTACCATTGGCTATATGCCGCAGGAGGTGCCCGAACCGGCGCTGCCGTTGACGGCCACGGCCTTTGTGGCCTCAGCCCTCGATCCAGAGACCATGGCCACTGAGAGCTGGCGGATCGATGTGGTCATGGAGGAACTTTCAATTCCTGAGGAGTTCCGCGACCGGCCGCTTTCCCAGTTGAGCGGGGGCTGGCAGCGCATGGCCCTGATTGCCCGGGCCTGGGTCACGCAACCCGACGCCCTCCTGATGGACGAACCGACCAACCATCTCGATCTGGGCCGCATCTACATGCTGGAGCAGTGGCTTGCCTATGCTGCCCGCAACCTGCCTGTCGTCATTGCCAGTCACGACCGCGCCTTTCTGGACGCCACCACTAACCGAACCTTGTTTCTGCGGCCCAGTGAACAGGTCTATCTGCCGCTGGTCTATTCGGCCGCCCGTGCTGAACTCGATCAGATCGATGCCGCGGCCGAAGCACAGCGTGAACGCGATCTCAAGCAGGTGGCCCAATTGCGCAAGCAGGCTGCCAAACTGACCAATATCGGGATCAATTCCGGCAGTGATCTCCTCACCGTCAAATCCAAGCAATTGCGCGATCGTGCCGAGAAGATTGAGAGCCAGGTGCTTCAAGCGCATAAGGAGGGGACCGGGCTGGTGCGGCTCGGCAATAGCGGGGCAGCGGCCAAAGTGATGATGGCCTTCGAAAATGTCCCCATCGCCACGCCGGACGGCCAATTGCTGTTCACTATCGAGAAGCTACATATTTTCCAGGGCGACCGGGTGGTGCTGCTGGGCCGGAATGGCACGGGCAAGTCCCAGTTCATGCGGATTGCCACTGAAGCCCTGGCGGGACAGGTGCCCCCGGGGTTACGCATCAGTCCGCAGCTGTCGCCGGGCTATATGGACCAGGCGCTGGCTTGGTTGCCGCTCGACCAGTCACCGCTCGATTACCTGTTGCACCGGTTCGATGAGGGGGACCGGCGGACCATAGCGCTATTGGCAGGGGCAGGGTTCCCGCCGGACCGGCAGGGCAAGCCCATACGGGCCATGTCGCTTGGCCAGCGCGCCCGGCTGGCCTTGCTGGCCCTGCGGCTGGAGCAACCGAACTTCTACCTGCTGGACGAGCCGACCAATCATCTGGATATCCCCGGTCAGGAGCAGCTCGAGGCTGACATTCGGGAGCAGGGGGCAACCACTATCCTCGTCACCCATGACCGTGCATTCCTCAAGGCCATTGGTACCCGGTTCCTGCTCATCGAGCGAAAAAGGCTGGTGGAGGTCGATGGCCCTGAGGGATTCTTTTCGGAGATGGCTGGGTAGGACTGTAACGAAACGCGCCCGGCTCTGGACACTCTGCTCTCTTTCCCTCCCCCGTCCGGGGGAGGGACTTTCACTTTGGGAAAACAGCACCCCTGTGAGTTCATCAGTGGTGCTTGTGCTCCGGCATGCGCTCCAAGTCGGCCTTGGTCCAATCGGTCGCTGCGTGGACATGACCATTTTCGTCCCGCATGAACTCCAGCGTGGCCAGGTTGACCGACACCAGCTTGCGACCAATGCCGAGGAAGCCGCCAACTTCAATGACCACTTGGGCGCTTGGCCCAGTGCCATGCAGGTGCGAGACCTTGCCGATTTCCTGGTTGCGATCTCCATAGATCATGGCGCCGTTGAGGTTTTCCTCGGTAAGCTCGTGAATCATCAGCGGCGGGTGTCGTGAATGATCAATGACGGGGGCGTCGTGCCCGCCTGTCTCGCTGCGACCGGTCTGCAGATTGGCGTGGTGTCGCTCGAGTCGATCGAGTGTCGCCGCTATGCGTTCAGCGACGGCCGGATCATAGTCATGATCCGGGCCGGTGCGCTCATAGTCGCGAAGCTGCTCGGTGGTAATGCCCGCCTCCGCGGCAAAGCGGTCGGGATCCATGCCCAGCGACAGCCGCCGGTTGTGATCGCCCTTGGGCTGGTGCGGGGCCTCGGATGTGTAGTGTGGCATGCGTCATCTCCTCTTTGGAAGGAGAAGCGGGCAGGGCCCGATTGGTTCACCCATAAGCGCAGATTGACGATCAAATCCGCGCAACAAAAAGGCCGCCCGAAGGCGGCCTTTTCAATTTGGCTCGGCTCCACCTTAGTGGTGGTGCTCCTCGGGAACCTCGTCCTCGTCAGCCTGGATCAGCTTGGCGAGTTCGTCGCGGGTCATCTTCTTATCGGTGACTTCACCAAGCTCGATGATGTGGTCGACGACCTTGTTTTCGAAGATCGGGGCACGAAGGCTGGCCAGGGCCTGCGGGTTCTTGCGGTAGTAGTCGTACACCTGCTGTTCCTGGCCGGGGAAGCGGCGGACTTCGGCGATCAGCGCCTGCTGATGCTCTTCGTCGGTCACCTGCACTTCGTTGGTGTTGCCGATCTCGGCAACGACCAGGCCCAGGCGCACCCGGCGCTCGGCGATACGGCGATACTGTTCCTTGGCGGCTTCCTCGGTCGTGCCTTCGTCTTCGAAGGACCGGCCGTGGTGCTCGATCTCGTGCACGACACGCTGCCAGATGGTGTTGAATTCGGCATCCACCAGCTGAGCGGGAACCTCGAACTTGTGGCCTTCATCCAGCGCATCGAGCACCTGACGCTTCATGTGCTGACGACCCATGGACGACAGTGCATTCTCCATCTGGTCGCGGACGGCCTTGCGGAGGGCGGCAACGTCTTCCAGGCCCAGGCGCTTGGCAAAGTCATCATCCAGTTCGCCGGCATTGGGGCCGTCGACATGGAGGATGGTGACATCAAACGTGGCCTTCTTCCCGGCCAGTTCTTCGTTCTGGTAGTCCTTGGGGAAGGTGACCTTGACCTCGCCGGTCTGGCCCTTCTTCATGCCGATAAGCTGCTCTTCAAAGCCCGGGATGAATTCGCCTGACCCAACAGTCAGGTGAGCGTGATCCGAGGAGCCGCCTTCAAATTCCTTGCCGCCGATCTTGCCGACGAACGACAGGCCGAGGCGATCGCCATTCTCGACGACGGCGTCTTCGCCCTTGTCGGTGTAGCCGCGGTTCTGAGCGAATACGCGCTGCACCTCGGTCTCGACTTCCTCGTCGGAGACTTCGACCACCGGCTTGTTGAGCTTAACACCCTTGATGTCCATCAGGGTGACGGGCGGCAGCACTTCATATTCGACTTCAAAGGCGAGGTCCGCCTTGCCGTCCAGGACGTCGTTGATGACGCTCTGGTCGTCGGGCAGGTCAACCTTGGGCTGGGCGGCAGCGCGCTCTTCGCGCTTGTCCAGCGTGTCCGAGACGGTCGAGTTGATCGCGTCGGTCATCACTTCGGACATGGCCGAACGGCCATAGACCTTCTTGAGGTGCGAGGTGGGCACCTTGCCGGGACGGAAGCCCTTGATATTGGCCTGGCCCTTGAGCTCTTCCAGCTTGGCATCAAGGCGCGAATTGAGATCCGCAGCCGGAATAGTGACGCTCAGCTTGCGCTTCAGGCCTTCGTTGAGGGTTTCGGTTACCTGCATTGGGGTCTGATCCCGTATTGATTAATCTTGTTGGCCGAAGGCCGTATGGTGCGGGTGAGAGGACTCGAACCTCCACGCCTTGCGGCGCTGGAACCTAAATCCAGTGCGTCTACCAGTTCCG
>NZ_CAJXJS010000107.1 GCF_913055165.1 uncultured Devosia sp. | reverse complement strand
CTGGAGCTGCTTTCGCTCCGCAAGGGCACCACGCTCACCAAGGAAATGTTCCTCAACCACCTCTATGGTGGCATGGACGAGCCTGAGCTCAAGATCATCGACGTGTTCATCTGCAAGCTGCGCAAGAAGCTTTCCGTTGCGACCGGCGGCAAGAACTATATCGAGACCGTCTGGGGCCGCGGCTATGTGCTGCGCGAGCCTGACGAGAACGAAGCCTATAGTGAGAACGTTGCCTAAGAGCTTCGCTCACCTCTGAAATTGGAGCCCCGCGTGACCTGGTCGCGCGGGGCTCGTCTTTTGTTCCCAAGCAATCCCGAGGGATTTCGGAACCGCAGGAGACTGCCCACGTTTTGCCATAAATCAACCTGCGAGGGATCCTTCCATGGCCGATCTGTCAAAGCGCCTGCGCGAACCGCTTGTTCTGACCATCCTCGTCATCGCCATTGCCGGCTGGTTGGCCTTTCTGGCCATGTGGATCAACAGCACCGGCCAAAGCGATCAGTTGCGATCCGAGGTGGCAACGCTGACGGCCGAGCGGGATGCGGCCCAGCAAAACCTGGCGGAACGGGAGCAGACCGCCGGGGCGCTCGAAGAGGCGCAAGCACAGCTTGAGAGCGTGCAGGGACAATTGGCGGATGCAGAAGCGAGGCTGGAGGCGACCAGTACTGATCTTGAAGCGCGGAGCGGGGAGCTCGACACTGTCACGCAAAGCCTGGCGGCGCAGCAGGATGAGGTGGCGGCGCTCGAGGCCCGGGCTGAAACCGCCAACGCCTCGGTCGAGGAGCTCGCAACACGGCAGGCTGCCCTCCAGTCCGAAATACAGAGTTCCAACCGACAATTGAATGATGTCGGCGCTCGGCTTGAAGAAGCACGCCGGCAAGAACAAACGGCCACAGCCAATGTTGCCCAACTTGCCGAAGAAGCTGCCGAGGCCACGGCGAGCCTCGCCGACACCCAATCGCAATTGCAGACCGCGCGAGAGGAGTTGACGGCGGCGCAAGAGCAGCGGGCCGAACTGGCGCAGGAAATCGAGGCCGCCGGCGCCGATGTCCAGTCCTTGCAGCAGCAGGTGAACGCGTTGACCGATCGTCGTGACGTCCTGGTGAGCGATGTTCAGGGCTATGAGGAGCAACTGGCCACTCTGCAGCCGCAAGTCGAGCAGCTGACCCAGACGCTGGCGGAGCGTTCCAGCGAACTTGAGGAGATTGAAGCCCGGATTGCAGCAGAAAGCGCGGTCAGCAGCGCGACAACGCCTTCCGCCTCCCGCTCATTTGAGGTCATGACCGAGGGCGAGGCCAGCGGATTGCATCTTATCCTCAACGAGGATGGCACGTTCGAAATGCGCGATCGCACGGGCAGCGTGGTCGGTGGTGACTACAGTCTTGAGGGCGGGGCACTGGTGCTGTCCAACCCGACCGGGCATATCGGCGAGGCGATCTTCCCCATGACTTGTCCCGTAAGAGAGGATGACGCCGGCTTGGAGATTGATGAGGCCGCAGGCTGTATGATCGGTGGCTTGCGCTTTGAGCAAGGCGAATAGGAACGGCTGATTGCACTTGATCATCTTGATGTCGAAACGGCACTGACCCGTTCGTCGCCGGAGCAGTGTCAGGGGATTTGTCCTTGACGTTGCGGTAGCGACAGCGATTCTCTCCAATCGTAGTGAGGCGGAAGACCGCCGGGAGAACAGGTTTCATGAGTCAGGCTTCGACACAGGGGCGGCGAGAGACCGATCGTGCCATCACCGCCGTCTGGCGGGTCGAACAGGCGCGGGTGATCGCCGGGCTGACGCGTATGGTCCGCGATATTTCCCTGGCCGAGGAGCTCGCTCAGGAAGCGCTGATGGCGGCGCTGCGCAGCTGGCCGGAATCCGGCGTGCCTCGAAATCCGGGCGCCTGGCTGATGCAGGCGGGCAAGCGCAAGGCCATCGACTATTTCCGTCACCGCAAAATGGCGGCTGGCAAGCTTGAGACGCTGGGCCGCGACATGGAAAATGACGTTCCCGATGTAGAGGCCGCCATCCATGAACATTTGGACGATGATGTCGGTGACGATCTCCTGCGCCTGATTTTTACCTCCTGCCATCCGGTCTTGCCGCCGGAAAGCCGGGTTGCGCTGACGTTGCGGCTGATCGGCGGACTGACCACGGAAGAGATCGCCCGGGCGTTCCTTGCCAATGACACCACCATCGGACAGCGCATCGTGCGCGCCAAGCGCACCATTGCCGAAGCCGGCGTGCCGTTCGAGGTGCCACGCGGCGCGGAGCGTGTCGAGCGCGTCGCCTCGGTGCTGGGGGTGCTCTATCTCATCTTCAACGAAGGCTATTCCGCCACGGCCGGCGAAGACTGGATGCGGCCGCAACTCTGTGAGGAAGCCATGCGAATGGGGCGCATTCTGGCGGCCCTGATCCCGGAGGAGCCGGAAGTGCATGGGCTTTTGGCCCTGATGGAGCTGCAGCATTCCCGTACCAAGGCGCGGACCAATGCCAAAGGCGAGCCGGTCCTGCTGCCCGACCAGAACCGGGCGCTATGGGACCAGTTGATGATCCGTCGCGGGTTAGAGGGACTGGTGCGGGCCCAGCAGATGGGTGGCATAGCGGGCCCCTATACGCTGCAGGCAGCCATCGCGGCCTGTCACGCCCGGGCGCGCAAGGCCGAGCAGACAGACTGGGCCCAGATCGCAGCTCTTTACGGTCTGCTAAACCAGGTCACGCCGTCTCCGGTGATCGAGCTCAACCGCGCCGTGGCAGTTTCCATGGCCGAGGGGCCTGCCGCCGCGCTAGCACTGGTGGATGCGCTCAAAGATGCCCCGGCACTGGCAAACTACCATCTGCTCTATGGCGTCCGGGGCGACCTGCTGCGCAAGCTGGGGCGCCATACCGAGGCCAATCTGGAGTTCCGTCGTGCGGCCGAGTTGACACGGAACGCGCGCGAGAAAGCTTTTCTCGAGGGGCGGGCAGGAGAGGTGGCCTGAGGCCCGTTCAGGCCGCGGCGGCCTTGTCCTGGAACTTGGAAACCAGCACGTTCCGGTCGAACGGCTTCATCATGTAGTCATCGGCACCGGCCTTAAGCGCCAAAGCGATCGCTCCGACATCGTTTTCGATCGTGCAGTAGATGACGCGGGGCTTCTCGCCGCCGACATAGGCACGCAGGAGCTTGAGAAATTCCAGCCCGCTCATGATGGGCATATTCCAGTCGAGCAGAATGGCGTCGGGCATCTCCTGGCGGCATTTGTCGATCGCTTCCTGGCCGTCCTCGGCTTCGTCCACGATATAGTCGAGATCCTCCAGCAGGCGGCGCGCAACTTTCCGGACCACGCTGGAATCATCGACAATCAGGCAGCTGCGCATGAAAGGGGGCCCTTGGGGACGTTTGAGACGCTTTGCGACTATGCCCTGCAATAGGTTGGCGAATGGTTAGCAGATCGCGTTCAATAACAACCAACGCGCCCTAAGGCATTGGGAAATATCCCATGATTACCGGGGCTTAGCTGGCTTCACGCCGCGTTGGCGGCGACCTTCGGGGTGGCTGTGAAGAAGAACACGTCATTCTCAATGCCGATATTAAGGTCCATGTCAGTCATGCGAGCGAGGAGGCCGGTGTAGAAGGGCTGGATGCCTCGAGCGTCAACCGAGCCTTCCTCTGGTGCACCGGAAAGCAGGCCTGCCGAACCAGAGGGGACCAGAGTCTTCTGACGCTTTTCCGGATCGGATTTGGAGGTGAACTCGAATTTCTCCTCGCCGGCAGATCCGCTGATCGAGGCGGAAACTGTGCCGCCGCGCGGTACCGAACCGGCCGCAATCAGCAGCATGTTCATGAACAGCTTCGCCTTGTGCTTGGGCAAAAGGATCAGGGGCACGTTCCACTCGAGATCGGCCTTTTCGATATCGAACAGAATGCGGGCGACGCGTTCGCACTCCCGCGTGTCGATGTCGGTGCCGGCGGTGGAGGAGGCGCCATAGGCCAGGCGGGCAAACTCGAGTTTGGCGCGGCTCTGTTTGGCGGCGCTGGCGATCAGGTCCCTGGCGCCCTCGGCCATTTCGGCCTGGTTGGGATCGGAGAGCACTTCCAGGCCGTTGCCGATAGCACCGATGGGATTGATGAGGTCGTGGCAGACCCGCGAGCACAGCATGGCGGCGAGGTCGGTAGCCTTGAGCTCAATGATATCCATGGTGGGGGTCTCCATAGGCGCGGCGGCGCGGACAAGGTGCGAGAATCAGTATTGGGACAATAATGCGCCCGGCGGGCTGGGACTACCGGGTCGAGAGCGTTTTGGACAGGGTGGTCCAATGTTCCTGCCCGCGCAGGGCGGCCGCGTCCGGCGCCAGCAGGAAGGCCTCGCGGTTTGCACCCGAGTAGAACAGGAAAAGGCGCTGCTTGAAGACGGTATAGATGAGCGGATCGGCATCCGAGACGAAGCCGCGCGACATGCTCATGGCGCCATGTCCGCCATATTGCGGGGCATAGATCTCTGGATGGCGTTTGAAGATTTCCATATTGGCCGCATTGGCAAACTGAAACGGCGCTCCCTTCCAGAGGTATTCATGGTCGGGCCGGCCGCGCAGCGGTGACGGTTCGGTAAAATAGGAGACCGGATCCATGCCGCCGATCGCCAGGCCTGTGAGTGGGTCTGTGAGGACATAGGTGACTATCGACTGTGCGGCGCTTTGCTGAACCGTGGCCGGAAGCAGTCCGAAAAGCGGCAGAAACAGGGCGATCATGGTTAAGATTTGTTTAGAGATATGCTGCATGATCGGCCCAAATGATCGGAATGCCCGGGCCCAGATTAGGGGCGAAGACCTTAAGGTCTTGGTAAAGGCAGGCGATCGAGACGGGAGACCTGCCTATGTTCAAGCGCCTTGCCCAGCTTGCCGCCATCTTGTCCGTTCTGTTGTTGCTGCCGGCACCTGCCTTTTCTCAAGGGTCGCTCAGCGACACGTTTTCGGGTGAGGAACTGGTGGAAAGCGGCCGGGAATTCTTCGGTTCGGCCGCACAGGGCCTGGCCTCGGTAGTCGAGCGGGCAGTGAGCCAATATGGCCAGCCCAATGGCTATATCCTGGGTGAAGAGGCCGGCGGTGCCCTGTTCGTGGGTGCCAAATACGGCGAGGGGACGCTCTACACTCGCAATGCGGGGCAGTTCAAAATTTTCTGGCAGGGGCCCAGCATCGGCCTGGATGTCGGTGGCGATGGCTCCAAGGTGATGATGCTGGTCTACAACCTCAACACCATCCAGGACATTCTGGGTCGCTATCCCGGCGTTGATGGCTCGGCCTATGTCATTGGCGGGGTCGGCA
>NZ_CAJXJS010000106.1 GCF_913055165.1 uncultured Devosia sp. | reverse complement strand
GTCGCCCATGTACTCATCTGGCGTCGTAACTTCAACCTTCATGATCGGCTCGAGAATCTTCGGACCGGCTTCACGCAGAGCTTCACGGAAACCCGCACGCGCTGCGATTTCGAACGCCAGCACCGAGGAGTCCACGTCGTGGTACGCGCCGTCGGTCAGAGTGACCTTCACGTCGACCACGGGGAAGCCGATCAGCGGGCCTGCGCCCATGACCGATTCCAGACCCTTCTGGACGCCGGGGATGTATTCCTTCGGCACCGCACCGCCAACGATGGAGTTGACGAATTCAAGACCCTTGCCGACCTCACCCGGCTCCACCGAGAACTTGATACGGGCAAACTGACCCGAACCACCGGACTGCTTCTTGTGGGTGTAGTCCTTATCGGTCTTACGCGTGATGGTCTCACGATAAGCCACCTGCGGCTGGCCGATATTGGCCTCTACCTTGAACTCGCGCTTCATGCGGTCGACGATGATGTCGAGGTGCAATTCGCCCATGCCCGAGATGATCGTCTGGCCCGATTCCTCGTCAGTCTTGACGCGGAAGGACGGATCTTCTGCAGCCAGGCGGTTGAGCGCGAGGCCCATCTTTTCCTGGTCAGCCTTGGACTTCGGCTCGACGGAGATGTCGATAACCGGATCCGGGAAGATCATGCGCTCGAGGATAACCTGCGAGTTCGACGGGCAAAGGGTATCACCAGTGGTGGTGTCCTTGAGGCCCACGATGGCCACGATGTCGCCAGCGAAAGCCTCAGTGATCTGCTCGCGGCTGTTGGCGTGCATCTGGAACATGCGGCCAACGCGCTCGCGCTTGCCCTTCACGGTGTTTTCCAGCTGCGCACCGGCTTCGAGGTGCCCCGAATAGATGCGGCAGAACGTCAGCGAGCCCATATGCGGGTCATTGGCGATCTTGAAGGCCAGCATGGAAAGCGGCTCATTGTCGTCAGCGTGACGCTCAATGTGCTCTTCGGTCTTAGCATCGATACCCTGAATTGCAGGCACGTCGATCGGCGACGGCAAGAAGTCGATCACGCCGTCCAGAAGAGGCTGCACGCCCTTATTCTTGAAGGCCGAACCGGCAAAGATCAGGAAGAACTTGGTGTCACAAACGCCCTTGCGAAGCAAACGACGAATGGTGTCGTTGTTCGGCATCTCGCCTTCGAGATAGGCTTCCATCGCGGCGTCGTCCATCTCGACGGCGGCCTCGACCATCTGCTCGCGGTACTTCTCGGCCTTCTCCTTGAGATCGGCCGGGATTTCCACGATGTCCCACTGAGCGCCGAGCTCTTCGTTGCGCCACACCAGAGCATTCATCTCGATGAGGTCGACAACGCCCTTGAACTCGTTCTCGGCACCGATCGGCAACTGCACCGGAACGCCCTTGGCACCCAGGCGGGTCCCAATCATGTCGACACAGCGATAGAAGTCGGCACCGATCTTGTCCATCTTGTTGACGAAGATCAGACGCGGCACGTGGTACTTGTCGGCCTGACGCCAGACAGTCTCGGTCTGGGGCTCAACGCCGGCATTGGCATCGAGAAGCGCGACCGCACCGTCGAGCACGCGCAGCGAACGTTCCACTTCAATGGTGAAGTCCACGTGGCCGGGAGTGTCGATGATGTTGAAGCGGTGCATCACGCCTTCGCGCGACTTCCAGAAGGTGGTGGTCGCAGCCGAGGTGATGGTGATGCCGCGTTCCTGCTCCTGCTCCATCCAGTCCATGGTGGCGGCGCCGTCGTGGACTTCGCCGATCTTGTGAGACTTGCCGGTGTAGTAAAGGATACGTTCGGTCGTGGTCGTCTTGCCAGCATCGATGTGCGCCATGATGCCGAAGTTACGATAGAGATTGATTGGGTATTCGCGTGCCATGGGGCGCTCCTACTACCAGCGGTAGTGCGAGAATGCACGGTTGGCGTCAGCCATACGGTGCGTGTCTTCGCGCTTCTTGACGGCCTGGCCGCGACCATTCATCGCGTCCATGAGCTCGCCCGACAGACGCTCGCGCATGGTGTTCTCACCACGCTTGCGTGCGCTTTCGATCAGCCAGCGAATGGCAAGAGCCTGCTGACGGTCGGCACGGACTTCAACCGGCACCTGGTAGGTCGCACCACCAACGCGGCGTGAACGCACTTCAACGGCCGGACGGATATTATCGAGGGCACCGTGGAACACGGTGATCGGGTCCTGCTTGGTCTTGGCTTCGACGATATCGAAGGCACCATAGACGATGGACTCGGCAGCCGACTTCTTGCCGTCCTTCATGAGCGAGTTCATGAACTTGGAAACAACGAGATCACCAAACTTGGGATCAGGAATAACTTCACGCTTTTCGGCGCGGTGACGACGGGACATCGCTCAATATCTCCTTACTTCGGACGCTTCGCGCCATATTTGGACCGGCGCTGCTTGCGGTCCTTCACGCTCTGCGTGTCCAGGACACCGCGGAGCACGTGGTAGCGAACGCCCGGCAGATCGCGCACGCGACCGCCGCGGATGAGCACAACAGAGTGCTCCTGCAGATTGTGACCTTCGCCCGGGATGTACGAGATCACTTCGCGCTGATTGGTCAGGCGAACCTTGGCAACCTTGCGCAGAGCCGAGTTCGGCTTCTTCGGGGTCGTGGTGTACACACGGGAGCAGACGCCGCGCTTTTGCGGGTTGGCTTCCATGGCCGGAACCTTGTTCCGCTTTGGCTTGCTGGCGCGTGGCTTGCGGATCAGCTGATTAATGGTGGGCATTGCGCTCTTTCCATTGGTCCAAAATAATAGGGTCAGCTTCGGCAAACCAAAGCGGCGCTCGCCCGAGCCCTTTCATGGGATTCGGCGGCGCCTCAGTTGCAGCGGACCACCCGCCTTTCGGCAGCAGTCATGCGCACAAGGATTTGCTTCGTCTAACTACCCGACAGTGTGTTTGATTGCCTTGGATACCCGCACAAGGTGGCAGGGACCCGGTGTGGCAACCACGACCGACCGCTAAGGTAGGCGCTGTTTAGAGCCGAAGACTCGCCCCGTCAAGGATTCTTTCGTGAAAAATCCGAAGGAGAGCCTTGCGTTTGGGGCAACCTGTCATGTCCGCACCGTGAGAGGACCAGTGGACGGATTGAGGCAGATCCGTTCGGCCCTCCGTCCCCTGCCCTTGCCCTGACAATTGTAGGCTCCTAGATCAACGAAGTTCTGGAGTTCACTGTGACTGAATCCACCCCGCGCGCGGCACTAAAAATCGAAATCGTCGTCATTGGTGCGGGCCAGGCGGGGCTTAGTGCCGCCTATCACCTCAAAAGGCTCGGTCTTAAGCCGGGATACGACTTCCTAGTGCTCGACGAGGCGCCGCGGCCTGGCGGTGCCTGGCAGTATCGTTGGCCATCTCTCACATTGAGCACGGTCAATCGCGTGCACGATCTGCCCGGCATGAGCTTCGCGGATCATGCCGGTACCGACCTCTCCATACGAGCGGCAGTTGCCGTGCCACATTATTTCGAGGCCTATGAGCGGCACTTCGATCTTCAGATTTTGCGGCCGGCAAAGGTGAGCGTAGTCTGTGACCGCGGCGAGCGGCTGAGAGTGGAGAGTGACCGCGGCCTGTTTTCGGCTCGTGGGCTGATCAATGCCACCGGAACTTGGGAGAACCCATATGTACCAGACTTGCCTGGCGCGTCTGAATTCAGAGGCCGTACGCTGCACACCAAGGACTTCAGCACTGCTGAGGAATTTTCCGGCCAGCATGTACTGATTGTCGGCGGCGGGATTTCGGCCATCCAGCTGCTGGACCAGATATCCAGGGTCACGCGAACCAGCTGGGTGACGCGTACGCCTCCGAGATGGCGCGACGGGCCGTTTGATGAGGACGCCGGAAGGCGGGCCGTTGCCCTGGTCGAGGAGCGCGTACGGGCAGGACTGCCACCACGCCCGGTGGTTTCAGTTACCGGGCTCCCTGTAACACCCGCCATTGAAGACATGCGCGAACGTGGTGTTCTGGAGCGCCGACCCATGTTCCAGGAGATCACTCCAGCAGGGGTGCGCTGGGCCGATGGATCGACATTGGACGTCGATGTCATCCTCTGGTGCACCGGATTCCGGAGCGCCCTCGACCATCTTGCGCCGCTGCAGATCAGGGAAGAAAGCGGCGGGATCGCCATGACCGGTCGCCTCGCGACCCAGGTCGCCAAAGACCCGCGCCTGCATCTGGTCGGCTACGGACCTTCAGCTTCGACCATCGGCGCCAACCGTGCCGGCGCAGCCGCAGCCGTTGAACTCACCCGGCATCTCGGTCTGGCACGCTAGCCAAAAAGAAAGGGGCCCGAAGGCCCCTTCCCCGTTCTGTGTATCAAAATGGCCTTATTCGGCAGCCGGAGCCGCGATCTGCACGGTCTCGGCCTGACGACGGCGTTCCTCGAGGATGAGATCGTCGCGCTTGGCAGCAATCTGCTTGGCCTTGGACTGGCCGGCACCGGTACCGGCCGGGATGAGACGGCCGACGATGACGTTTTCCTTGAGACCCTCGAGAAGATCGGCCTTGCCGGAAACCGCAGCTTCCGTGAGGACGCGGGTGGTTTCCTGGAACGAAGCGGCCGACACAAAGGAACGGGTCTGCAGCGAGGCCTTGGTGATACCCAGCAACACTGGATTGGCAGTCGCCGGTTTCTTGCCTTCGGCAACAAGCGCGTCGTTGAGCTCATCGAAGTCGAGCTTGTCGAGCTGCTCATCCTTGAGCAGACCGCTCTCACCCGGCTCCACGATCTCGACCTTTTGCAGCATCTGGCGAACGATCACCTCAATGTGCTTGTCGTTGATCAGCACGCCCTGCAGGCGATAGACCTCCTGAATCTCATTGACGAGATAGCGCGCCAGTTCCTCGACGCCCTTGATGGCAAGGATGTCGTGTGGAGCGGGGTTGCCGTCCAGGATGTATTCGCCCTTCTCGATAGTATCGCCTTCCTGCAGGTGGAACGGCTTGCCCTTCGGGATCAGATACTCGACCGGATCAGCACCCTCTTCGGTCGGCTCGATGATGACACGACGCTTGTTCTTGTAGTCGCGCCCGAAACGGATGGTACCATCGATCTCGGCGATGATAGCGTGGTCCTTCGGACGGCGGGCTTCGAACAACTCGGCCACACGCGGCAGACCGCCGGTGATGTCCTTGGTCTTGGCGCTTTCGAGCGGAATACGCGCGAGAACGTCACCCGGGGCAACCTTTTCACCCGGCTCGACAGCGATGACCGCGTCGACCGAGAGCAGGTAGCGGGCGTCGCCGCCACGTTCCACCTTGGCAACCGATCCGCCACGGGCGATGGCGAGGGCGGGCTTGAGCCCCTCACCGCGCTGATTGCCGCGCCAGTCGATGACCACGCGCTTCGTGAAGCCGGTGGCTTCGTCGGTGTTTTCTGCCACCGAGGCACCATCGACCAGATCCTCGAACACCACCTCACCCTCGACTTCGGCGAGGATTGGACGGGTGTACGGGTCCCATTCGGCCAGGCGCTGGCCACGACGAACGCTGTCGCCTTCCTTGACCAGGAGCTTGGAACCGTAGGTCACCTTGTGGGTCGCACGTTCCTTGCCGTCAGCGTCAACGATGGCCAGGGCCACGTTACGGGCCATGACGACCTGCTTGCCGCCTTCGACAGTGGCGAGGTTCGAGTTACGAACCTCGATCTTGCCTTCGGCACCGGCTTCCAGGAACGAGGAGTCAACCACCTGCGCCGTGCCACCAATGTGGAACGTACGCATGGTGAGCTGGGTGCCGGGCTCACCGATGGACTGGGCGGCAATGACGCCAACAGCTTCACCGATATTGACCGGAGTACCGCGAGCAAGGTCACGACCATAGCAGGCCGCACAGCAGCCCTGGCGCATGTCGCAGGTCAGCGGCGAGCGAATGCGGACCGACTGAATGCGGGCCTCTTCGATCACGTCAACATGCTTCTCTTCGAGCAGCGTGCCCTTCGGTGCGATGAGGTCACCCGAAATCGGATGGAACACATCATCCGCCGTGGTGCGACCAAGGATACGCTGACCCAGCGAGGCGACGACCTGGCCGGCATCGACGATGGATTCCATGGTCAGGCCGCGATCAGTGCCGCAGTCCTCGGAGACGATGATCGCATCCTGGGCCACGTCAACGAGGCGACGGGTCAAGTAACCCGAGTTCGCGGTCTTCAGAGCGGTGTCGGCCAGACCCTTACGGGCACCGTGAGTGGAGTTGAAGTACTCCAGCACGTTCAGGCCTTCCTTGAAGTTCGCGGTGATCGGCGTTTCGATGATCGAGCCGTC
>NZ_CAJXJS010000105.1 GCF_913055165.1 uncultured Devosia sp. | reverse complement strand
GCTCGCCGGCTGCACCGACTCGTCTGCAAGGCGTCGCGTAGACATCAGCGATCCACCTCTCCGAACACAATATCAATCGACCCGAGGATCGCGGTCACATCCGCCAGCATGTGCTTGCGGCAGAGGTAATCCATGGCACTGAGATGCGCGAAGCCCGGCGCGCGGATATGGCAGCGATAGGGCTTGTTGGTGCCATCGGACACCAGGTACACGCCAAACTCGCCCTTGGGGGCCTCAACAGCGGCATAGATCTCACCGGCCGGGACCTTGAAGCCCTCGGTATAGAGCTTGAAGTGGTGGATGAGCGCCTCCATGGACTGCTTCATCTCACCGCGTTTTGGCGGCACCACCTTGCCGTCGGTCGACGCAACGGGGCCCTTGCCGTCCGGCGCATTCAGCTTCTTGATGCACTGGCGCATGATCTCGTTGGCCTGACGCATTTCTTCCATGCGGATCAGATAACGGTCATAGCAGTCGCCATTGGAGCCGACGGGAATGTCGAATTCCATTTCGGCATAGGCGTCATAGGGCTGACTCTTGCGCAGGTCCCACGCGGCGCCCGAAGCACGCACCATGACACCCGAAAACCCGCGGCCCCAGGCTTCTTCCAGCGGCACCACGCCGATATCGACATTGCGCTGCTTGAAAATGCGGTTGCCCGTCAGCAGCGTGTCGATGTCCTTGAGGGCCTTGGGGAACTCGTCACAGAATACAGCGATATCGTCGATCAGCGCCTGCGGCAGGTCCTGATGGACACCGCCGGGGCGGAAATAGGCCGCGTGCATGCGGGCACCGGATGCGCGCTCATAGAAAATCATGAGCTTTTCGCGCTGCTCGAAGCCCCAGAGCGGCGGGGTGAGCGCGCCGATGTCCATGGCCTGGGTGGTCACGTTCATCAGATGCGCCAGCAGGCGACCGATCTCGGCATAGAGCACACGGATCAACTGACCACGGCGCGGCACCTCGATCTCGAGCATGCGCTCGACGGCCAGGGCGAAGGCGTGCTCCTGGTTCATCGGTGCCACGTAGTCGAGCCGGTCGAAGTACGGTACGGCCTGCAGATAAGTCTTGTATTCGATCAGCTTTTCGGTGCCGCGATGCAGCAGGCCCACATGCGGATCAACGCGCTCGACCAGCTCGCCATCGAGTTCGAGGATCATGCGCAGCACGCCGTGCGCCGAGGGGTGCACGGGGCCAAAATTCAGGGTGAAATTGCGAACGTCGACTTCGCTCATGCGTCTGCTCCGCTAGGGCGAATAGCGAATAGCGAATAGCGAATAGCGTGCATTCGTCTCTTGCTCTTCATGTTTTGTCCTGCAGCCTGCGGATCAATCCCCGCAACATCCGGCCAATTTCGTCGCAAGCCTCAAGCAACTCGTCACAGTGGACGATCTGCATCAGACCGATGCGCCGACATAGGATCAGATGCGTTTCCAATTCCTTCAGCGAACCTTGTGCAATTCTTAGTCCCTGCACAAAAGCGCCCGTACTTTCCCTGCCATGACCTTCGGCAATGTTCGCCGCAACGGAAGTCGCCGACCTCCTGATCTGCGATGTCATGCCGAAACGCTCATCCATTGGAAAACCCGCTGTCGCTCGATAGCAAGCTTCGGCCAAATCCATCGCCGCGCTCCATACCTTAAGGTCTCTGTAGGATTGGATTTCCGTCTGCAAACTCCTTTCTAATTCCTATTCGCTACTCACTACTCGCTCATTTCGCCTTCTCGTCGCCAGGCAGCACGTAGTCAGTGCCTTCCCAGGGCGACAGGTAATCGAACGTGCGGAATTCCTGGGCCAGGGTCACTGGCTCGTAGACCACGCGCTTCCGCTCCTCGTCGTAGCGAACTTCAACAAAGCCGGTCAGCGGGAAGTCCTTGCGCAGCGGATGACCATCGAAACCGTAATCGGTCAGGATGCGGCGCAGGTCAGGATGGCCGGAGAACAGCACGCCATAAAGATCGTAGGTTTCGCGCTCGAACCAGTTCGCCCCGGGGAAAACATCGCAGATGGACGGAACGGGCGTCACATCGTCAGCCTCGAGCTTGACGCGGATGCGCTGGTTCAGATGCGGGCTGAGAAAGTGGTAGACGACATCAAAGCGGAACTCGCGCGCCGGATAGTCGGCGCCGCAGACGTCAACAAAGCTGATGAAACGGCATTTCGGATCATCGCGCAGGAACGTCGCCACATTGACGATGGAATCACGCGCCACGGTGACGGTCAGGTCACCATAGGCCACTTCAAAGCCCAGGACGGCATCGCCCAGGGACGCGGCGACATGCTCGCCAAGCGTTACCAGCGGGTCGACTGCAATCGGCTCGACAACAATATCGGTCATGCCCCTGCCCTATCGTTCGATCGTGCCGTCGCGGCGAATCTTCTTCTGCAGCAACAGGATGCCGTAAAGAAGCGCTTCAGCGGTCGGCGGGCAGCCCGGGACATAGACGTCCACCGGCAGAACCCGGTCGCAACCGCGCACCACGGAATAGGAATAGTGGTAGTAGCCACCGCCATTGGCGCAGCTGCCCATGGAGATGACGTAGCGCGGCTCGGGCATCTGGTCGTAGACCTTGCGCAGGGCGGGCGCCATCTTGTTGGTCAGCGTACCGGCCACGATGAGCACGTCGGACTGGCGTGGCGAAGCACGCGGGGCGGTGCCGAAGCGCTCGATGTCGTAGCGCGGCATCGACATCTGCATCATTTCCACAGCGCAGCAAGCCAAGCCGGTCTGCATCCACATCAGAGAACCGGTACGCGCCCAGGTGATCAGCTGCGACACAGTGGTGACGAGAAAGCCCTTGTCAGCCAGCTCGTTGTTCACGCCAGCGAAGAACGGATCATCAGCGCCAACAGGCTTGCCGGTTGCCGGATCGATCGCGCCCGTGGGACGCGGGGTAACCAGTGTCGAACTGGACGGGCTCAATCCCATTCCAGAGCTCCCTTACGCCATTCATAGATAAAGCCGATGGTCAGCACGCCGAGGAAAATCATCATCGACCAGAAGCCGAACCAACCCACATCCCGGAAGGCCACGGCCCAAGGGAAGAGGAATGCCACTTCCAGATCAAAGATGATGAACAGGATCGCCACCAGGTAGAATCGCACATCCACCTTCATGCGGGCGTCGCTGAAGGCGTCAAACCCGGCTTCGAAGGCGGAGACCTTTTCGGGATCCGGGCGCTTCACGGCGACCAGGAATGGCGCCACTAGAAGCGCGCCGCCAATAAGGGCGGACAAGGCGATGAAGATGACAATCGGCAGGTAATTGCTGAGCAATTCAGTCATGCGGCAGCCTAAAGTTCAAACCGGCCGGAGAGGCCGAAGAGCACACGGGCCACGAAGCAATTGGGGCAAGCGGGCCGATGCGCCGGTGATGGGCAACGGCTTAGACCTTCCCCCCAAACGTTTCAAGGGAAAGAAAATATGATTGAAATGATCATGTAATAGGATGGGCAAATCATGTCGTCACAGGCGCTTGCCGGCCCCTTTTTCGGGAGGAATTTTGCGCGATGCGCCCTGCCTGTGGAATGGGCCTGTGTGCAGAGCCTGTCAGGACACCGCTAAGCGAGCGGCAAAAACCAAAACGGCGGACCGAAAGAATCGGTCCGCCGAGATGGGTTGCAAGATTGCTGGCAACGGGGCGGCGACCGCCCCGCGCCCTACAAACTTAGAAGTGGTAGAAGACGCCGACGGTGGCCTTGGTCGACTCGAAGAACGAGTCGGCGCCAACAGCGGTGAAGTCACCCTGGCCGACGATTTCACCGCGGACGGTGACGACGTCGTTGACGGCGAATTCAACACCACCACCGAGCTGGTAGACACCAACCGAACCGGCTGCGGTGTTGTTGAAGCCGAGACCGCCCAGAGCATAGATCAGGGCGTTGTCGGTGACGATGGCACCAGCGCGGAGGTTCGCGAAGAACTCACCCGAGTTGGTGACAGCAGCAGTGGTGTTCCACATGTAGTCGGCGGTGACTTCAACGCCGAGCAGCAGCGGATCGACCGGAATGAAGTTCACGCCGACAGCGGCACCGACGACACCATAGGTGGTGCTGGCAGTGGTGTTGGCATAGGCGTTGGCGCCGGTGAACTGGCCACCCAGACGGGCACCGACATACAGGCCTTCCCAGTCAAAACCAGCCGGGGCGTAGATCGGCTCCGGAGTGGTCGGGATGATGAGGTCGGCAGCCTGAGCACCACCAACCATGAGAGCCGCGGCGGAAACGCCAATGGCCAAAGAACGTACAAACATGTCTTGCACTCCCATAGAGTTAACCGTAGTCGACCGATAGATGCCTGAGGCGCGCGCGGCTGACAAGAGAGCCCGGACCCATATTTGGCGGCGCGGATAAGATTTGATGACCATTTCCGGGCAGGTGTTGCATGAACACACCGGAATTGGTTCAATTTGATACAATTGCCATCAAGTGACCCGCAAACACACAAATCGCAGTGGCAAATAAGGCGGACCGAAGGCCGACCGCCATTTAGCTGACACAATTTCGCCAAGAACGCAATCGGCCCCACACAGCTGTGTGGGGCCGGCCGGTGAATTGGAATCAAAGGGCGTGGGGATGGTCAGAAGTGATAGCTGGCTCCGAGCGTGAACTGATTCTTGTCATTGCCACCCTGCAACGGGAAGCCATGAAGGTATTGGGCGCGGACCGACACATTGTCTGTGACACTGAGTTCGACTCCGCCGCCCAGCAAGGCATCTTCCTCGGCCGGCACACCCAGGTCGATGCCATAGCCGCCGGCGGCGTAGAGGGCGACATTATCGGACACGACCAGGCCGGCTCGGCCCAGAATCTGCCCATAGGAGGTCTCGCCAACCGTGCCATTGTCGGCCAGACCCGACACGGCCACTTCCGCTCCAAGCAGATAGAAGTCGAACTGGGCGTTTACCCCCGCATGCACACCCAGGCCATATTGGGTGCCGCTTGTTGCCCCGTTCTGGGCGACACCGTGGACCCCCGCATAGAAACCGTCCCAGTCAAATCCCGCGTCACCCGCGACAGGCAGCTCTGCCTGGGTCGACACCGGGACCGTGATCAGATCGGCGGCCATGGTGCCGCCCGCCAGGCTGAGGCTGGCGAACACTGCAAGGGCAGTCGGCTTTGACATAAGCATCGCGGTTATCCTCGTACTGAACCTTTCGTGGAACCGGAACGCCGCCGTCGAAACGACGGTTCCGCTCCGTTCGCTGGTCCATCCAGCCTCCATTACTTGCATCTGGCGGCGCATCTCTTTCCCACCAAATACTTGTTTTTGTTCTGTTTCTGAACCGCGCACCCGTGGGGAAGCGGTCCAGTACAGTGCAATTGCGCTGTGGCCTTCCGGTCACAGGCCTGTATCATCCGTCTGGCAGCATGCCGACAAGAACCGGTTCGGCCCGGAACTTGTCCGGAAAGATCTGTTCGAGCGCGGCGATCTTGGGCAGGTCGTGCACGACGATATAGGGCCAATCCGGGTTCAGCGTCAGGAAGTCCTGGTGGTACTGTTCAGCCGGATAGAAGGCTTCGAAAGGCTCGAGGGTCGTCACGATCGGCCCCTCGAACAGGCCGGTTGCATCGAGCTGGGCGATATAGGCGCGCGCGACATCTTCCTGAGCGTCATTCAGGAGGAAGATCGTCGAGCGGTATTGTGTGCCCCTATCTGGCCCCTGGTAGTTCAGTTGCGTGGGATTGTGCGCCACCGAGAAAAAGACATGCATCAGCTCGCCAAAGCTGACCACGCTGGGATCATAGGTGATTTCCACGGTTTCGGCGTGTCCGGTATTGCCACGGGTGGTCAGCTCGTAGGTCGCCGTATCCGCGCTGCCGCCCGAATAGCCGGAGACGGCATTGGTGACGCCCTTCACGCGCTGAAACACGCCTTGCACACCCCAAAAGCAGCCGCCGGCGAAGACAGCAACGGCCGTATTGCCGCTCTCCTGGAGGTCCATTTCGGGGGGCGGGATAACCACTGGCCTTTCCTGCGCGAACGGCGCGATGGGGGCCATGGTGGCGATGGCGGTCAAACCGGCAAAACCCAGCAAGACGTGGCGGCGCGACGGCGCATTCGTTCTATTGGGACGTGTTGAAAGCAGGCGGGGCATCGGCAGACCTCATGCTGAACAGTTTACAGCATATACGGTCACCATGCGCCCGAAGTTACGCGAGATCACGAGGCTCACGACGAAATGAAGAGTCGATGCTCCGGCCACTCGGCCCGCACCACTTTTCACCGACGATTTGATGGAAAAGGTGGCGCGAGAGACGGGGCTCGAACCCGCGACCTCCGGCGTGACAGGCCGGCGCTCTAACCAACTGAG
>NZ_CAJXJS010000104.1 GCF_913055165.1 uncultured Devosia sp. | reverse complement strand
CCGAGGCCAAGGGTTTCGGTCGCCAGAAGGGCCACACCGAGCTCTATCGCGGCGCTGAATATGTGGTGGATTTCCTGCCCAAGGTGAAAGTCGAAGTGGTTTGCCCCGACGATTTGGCCGAAAAGGCCATCGAGGCGATCCGTGTGGCCGCTCAGACCGGCCGCATCGGTGACGGCAAGATCTTCGTCTACTCCATCGAGCAGGCCATCCGTATTCGTACCGGCGAATTCGGCGACGACGCGCTCTGAGACCTCCTCTCAGACGCCCGACGCCACATCCAGCAACAAGCATCCGATTTAGACAGGGGAAGACCTAATGACCACCGGAAGCGATATTGTTCAGCGTATCAAGGACGAGAACATCAAGTATCTCGACGTGCGCTTTACCGACCTGCGCGGCAAGCTGCAGCACGTCACCATGGACGCATCGGTGGTTGATGCCGACATGTTCGAGGAAGGCGTCATGTTCGACGGTTCCTCCATCGCCGGCTGGAAGGCCATCAACGAGTCCGACATGGTGCTGATGCCCGATCCGGAATCGGCCTATATGGACCCGTTCTTTGCCGCGCCGACTCTCGCCATCAATTGCGACATTCTCGAGCCCGCCACCTACCAGCCCTACAACCGTGACCCGCGCGGCATCGCCAAGAAGGCCGAAGCCCTGGTCAAGTCGTCTGGTATTGGTGACTCGGTCGTGTTCGGTCCCGAGCCCGAATTCTTCATTTTCGACGATGTGAAGTACTCGACCTCCACCTACAATGTCGGCTTCTCGGTCGACCATTCGGAACTGCCGATCAACAGCAATGCCGAATATGAAGGTGGCAATAACGGCCATCACATCGGCCTGAAGAAGGGCTACTTCCCGGTTCCGCCGCTGGACAGCGCCCAGGACATGCGCGGTGAGATGCTCGAAGCCATGGGCTCGATGGGCGTCATCATCGAAAAGCACCACCACGAAGTGGCTTCCGCCCAGCACGAGCTTGGCATGAAGTTCAAGCCGATGATCCAGTCGGCCGACGACGTGCTGCTCTACAAATATGCCGTGCAGCAGGTCGCCAATTCCTATGGCAAGACCGCAACCTTCATGCCCAAGCCCGTCTATGGCGACAACGGCTCGGGCATGCACTGCCACCAGTCGATCTGGAAAGATGGCAAGCCGCTCTTTGCCGGTGACCAGTATGCCGGCCTCTCCATGGAGTGCCTCTACTACATCGGCGGCGTGATCAAGCATGCGAAGGCGATCAACGCCTTCACCAACCCGACCACCAACTCTTACAAGCGTCTGGTGCCGGGCTTCGAAGCCCCCGTGCTGCTGGCCTACTCGGCTCGCAACCGTTCGGCTTCCTGCCGTATCCCATTCGGCCAGTCGCCCAAGTCCAAGCGCGTTGAAGTGCGCTTCCCCGATCCGATGGCCAACCCCTACCTCGCGTTCACCGCGCTGCTGATGGCTGGCCTCGACGGCATCAAGAACAAGATCCACCCGGGCGATCCGATGGACAAGGACCTCTACGAGCTGCCCAAGGAAGAGCTCAAGGAAATCCCGACCGTTTCCGGTTCGCTGCGCGAAGCCCTGGAAAGCCTCTCGGCCGACCGCGACTTCCTCAAGGTCGGTGGCGTCATGGACGACGACTTCATCGACAGCTACATCGACCTCAAGATGCAGGAAGTGATCAAGTTCGAGCACACCCCGCACCCGGTTGAGTACGAGATGTACTACTCCGCCTAAGCGGTTCGATATCGAAATGGGGAAGGGGCCTTTTGGGCCCCTTTCTTTTTTGCCTGTGCCTGTGACGTAGACGCGGCGCCGATGCGCCCCGGGTCGCTACGCCGTCTGGAAGGTCCGCCGCATGACCTCGCGCCATTCGTCCGGTGCCTCCAGCAGGCCCTCGAGATGATCGGCGTTCTGGGGCTCGAAGAAGCGCACCGCAAAGCCGAAATCGAACAGACGGACCACCTCGCCGGTGACGCGCCCGACGGTGACGATCTCGCCGACCTCAGGCTGGAACGCCGCCGATACGGCAGCACCAGAGATGGAATAATCCACGATCAGGCAGGGTTGCGACCAGTTGTCGGGCCGCGCGATCACCGTGCGGGGATTGCTCGGCATGACACGCTGCGCCACGCGCCGGTCGGTTTCCGTGGTCCACAATTTCTCGCTGAAGCTGGTGATGCGCATATTGAGGCGCTCGCGCTCCGCGGCGTCCTGCTCGATGCTCATTTCAAAGCCGTCATCGAAGTGCCGGGTCACGGCGCCGGTCAGCGTGCCAAAGGAGGTGAAGCTGGCTGACACCGCCTCGCCCTTTTGGGGAATGACAGGCGCGGTGACCCGAAGCGTGTCACTGCCGATCATGCGCAGCCGGCACGCAAACAGGTTGATGCCCGGATGCGTGGTTTGCGCCCCAATGACATAGCGTCCGGCGACGGTAGTGATGCCGTGCAAGGCAATTGTAGGGCGTTCCAGAACCTCGGACACATCCGACCTCCCGCTGGTGATCGAAAGAGCATGCCCGAGCCCCGTCAACGCCCTCTTGCCTGGACTATTCGCAATTTATCGATATCGGTAACCCATGCGCCACCATTGGGTCTTACGCCGCGGGCGGCTTGATCAGGGTCTCCAGATCTTCGATCTCCTGAAGCTGGATGAACTGAAGCGCAAAGCCGACATCGAGATGACGGACGACGCGGCCCACGACCCGGCCGAGGGCCATCGGCGTGCCCAATTCCGGCCAGCAATGCGCGGAGATGGCGGCCCCTGAGCGGGACACATCGATAATGAAGCAGGGAATGCTCTGTCCATCGGCCATGACAATGGTGCTGCGTGGGTCGCGCGGCTGAAAGCGACGGAACTCGCGCTTGTCGGGAACTTGCGCATGCACGTGTCTCTTGTGCCAGTCGATCTTGGCACCGAGCTTCTCGCGATCCTGGTCGCTCAATTGCAGATCTGTCACGAAGCCAGAGGCCAGCCGGCGCGTGATCCGCCCCCGCAACATGCCGAACTCGTTGAAGTGCGACGAGACCAACTCGCCTTCCTTGCCGACGACCGGGCCCACGGCGACCAGCATGCGGGTCGAGATCGAGCACAGCCGGCAGGCATAGACAGGGATCTTCTCATCTGGAGAATGGCGACGTTCCGGCAGCGCATAGCGTCCCGCCAGCGCGCCGATGAAGCGCACATCATGCCACTTATACGTACCGCCCGAACTGTCTTCGTCGGGCGCCGTGGTCAATAGCATGGGCCCCCCTCACCATGTGTCATGAGCAGCGTCTCGGATTCTGCGGAGTTCCCTTAAGGAAATTTCCCAATGTGCGACCAATTGACCATTCGGCCGTAAATGAGTTCCTAATCAAATAGCCGTGAGCCGTTCACTTTCCGAACCTGAAACGTTTTTTATGCGCAACACTCATCCAAACGCCCTGCTCACCCCCACAGAAATGGGAGAAGCCGACCGGTTGGCGACGCTGGCCGGGGTGCCAAGCCTGGACCTCATGGAACGCGCTGGTGAGTCCGTGGTCGACTTCCTTGTGTCGGAACATGCACGCTGCCTTGTCCTTGTGGTGTGCGGTCCAGGCAATAATGGTGGCGACGGGTTCGTAATCGCGCGGCTGCTCAAGAAACACGGTTGGCCGGTGCGGGTATGGTTGTCCGCCGAACGCGACCGGCTGCGTGGGGACGCCGCAGTCATGGCGGATCGCTGGACTGGGGCCCTCGAAACCGGGGAATTCAACCTTGGTGAGGCAGCGCTTGTCGTCGATGCCCTGCTTGGTGCCGGGTTGGACCGGGACATCACAGGCCCCATGGCGAGCGTGATCGGGGTCATCAACCAGTCAGACCTTCCCGTTGTCAGCGTGGACATGCCCAGCGGCGTCGATGGTGCCACCGGGGCTGCGCGCGGGATCGCCATCAGGGCAGGTACCACTGTCACCTTCTTTCGCCGCAAGCCAGGTCACGTGCTCTTGCCTGGCCGAGACCTCTGCGGCCGCACAATAGTGCGCGACATCGGCATCCCCGATTCGGTCCTCGAACGCATTGAACCGCGGACCTGGCATAATGGTCCGGGCCTGTGGTCGCTTCCGAAGCCGGATATTGCCGGGCACAAATTCGACCGCGGGCACGTGGCTGTCATGTCCGGCGGTGCCCAGCAAACGGGTGCTGCAAGACTGGCTGCCTATGGCGCGTTCCGGGCGGGGGCAGGGCTTGTCACGATTCTTGGTGACCGCGCCGCCCTTGCAGTTCACGCTGCGCATGTTACCGCGATCATGTTGCGGCAAGTGGAGGACACGGCCGACACGGCCACTGTCCTCTCAGACAAACGCGTCAACGCCTATGTGATCGGTCCGGCGGCCGGAATTGGCTCAGAGACGCGGGCCCATGTTCTCGCGGCTCTTGCCTCGGAGGCCGCCATCGTTCTGGATGCCGATGCTTTGACGAGCTTTTCTGAGGGGCCCGAAAGCCTGTTCGGCGCCATCCGCGAGCGCACCGCCCCTGTAATCATGACCCCGCACGAGGGCGAATTCACACGCCTCTTCCCCGACATCGGCGGGAGCAAGCTGGAACGCGCTCGCGCGGCCGCGCACCGCTCGGGCGCCTGTGTCATTCTCAAGGGCAGTGACACCGTGATCGCCGCTCCCGATCACCGCGCCGCCATCAACGACAATGCCCCATACTGGCTCGGAACGGCTGGGGCAGGCGACGTTCTCGCCGGCACCATTGGGGGTCTGCTTGCCCAAGGGATGGCAGGATTCGAGGCCGCCTGTGGTGCCGTATGGATTCATGCCGAGGCCGCCAACCACTTCGGCGGACCGGGGATGTTGAGCGAAGACTTGCCGGAATTGCTGCCCGGCGTGCTCAAATCGCTCGCCTCTTGAGGCGTCCGCAAGCCTGCTGACACGGGCTGGCGGCTAGCTTGATCATTGTGATGCTCTGACTTGCCGCCTCTGGCCGGTGCAACTACATGAGCTTGCGCGAGGCGGCGCGGCCTCCTCGATGCGCGATGTCCTGTCGTGTGCGGCGCATGATCTCTGGAGCACAACCATGAACAAGGCGCTGGTCGTCATTCTCGCCGCCGTCATGCTCGATGCCGTTGGCATTGGCCTGATTTTTCCCATTCTTCCCGCGCTGCTTCGCGAAGTCGGGCACACGACCGATATCGCCACCATTCTTGGGGTCATGCTCGCCCTCTATTCGGCGTGCCAATTCTTGTTCTCGCCGGTGCTGGGTGTGCTGAGCGATCGCTTTGGTCGGCGTCCGGTCTTGCTGATCTCCTTGGCCGGCGCTGCGATCGACTATGTGGTCATGGCGTTCGCACCCGAACTCTGGCTACTGGTCATCGGGCGCGCCATCGCCGGTATCACCAGCGCGAATATGGCGGTGGCGACCGCCTACATCACCGATATTTCCAGTGAAGAGGAGCGGGCGAAGCGCTTTGGCCTGTTCCACGCCATGTTTGGCATCGGGTTCATTATCGGGCCCGTCCTGGGCGGCATTCTGGGAGACATCTGGTTGCGCTCGCCATTCCTGGTGGCCGCCGCGCTCAACGCCGTCAACTTCGCGCTTGCCCTGTTCATGCTGCCCGAATCGCGTCGGGGCCAGAAGGGTGCGCGCTTCACAATGGACACGTTGAACCCTTTCAAGCCGCTGGCCTGGTCCCTGACGTTCAAGGCGCTGATTCCCTTGATGGCCATCTATTTCATCATGAATCTGGTGGGTACGGTCTACGGAACGACCTGGGCGATTTACACCGAAGATGTCTTTGCCTGGAACGGTATGACGATTGGCCTTTCCCTCGGGGCCTTCGGCGTATTCCACGCGCTGGCGCAGGCGTTTCTCACAGGTCCGGCCGTTGCCCGCTTGGGCGAACGATGGGCGTTGATAGTTGGGATGACCTTCGAGACGGGCGCCATGATGACACTGGTCTTTGCCACTCAGGGCTGGATCCTGTTCGCCATGGCGCCGGTCTTTGCCCTGGGCGGTATAGGCATGCCTGCACTACAGTCGCTCACAACGCGGCAGGTGGATGCTGATCGTCAGGGCCAGTTGCAAGGTGTGCTGGCCAGTCTCGTCAGCCTGGCCTCCGTCTTTGGTCCGCTCTTCTTCAGCTTCGTTTATCACGGTCTGCGACCAAGCTGGCCTGGAGCCATCTGGCTGGTGGCAATTTGCATCTATTTGCTCGCATTGCCGCTGATGGCCGGAATTCGTCGTCCGCCTCCGACCATCATCCCGGCGTCTGCATAGGCAAATAGGGAACAATCCCCGGAAAACCGGGCGTTTGCTCGTTTCCGGGGGTTGCAGGCCCGATTTTTCCAGTCCATTAACAGCTTTGCACCGTCGGGCAGCCGAAAACCCCCGGAATTCCTTGCGCTCAGCGCAGAATCACAAAAGGTTGTCGGCGTTTTCGTTCGCCAGAGACGGCGGGCATTCACTGTGAGGAAACGCTATGA
>NZ_CAJXJS010000103.1 GCF_913055165.1 uncultured Devosia sp. | reverse complement strand
CGCCCGGCGACATCCGAGACCGGCAGTTCATATGTGCGCAGCCGCGTCGCCAGCGGCGCAAACATGGCGTCGGCCGCCGAGAACTCGCCAAAGAGATAGGGCCCGCCCGAGCGCGTCAGCAGCCCGCCCCAAAGCTCCTCCACCCGATGCAGATCCTTGCGCACGGCATCGAGATCGACCTTGCCCGGATGGGAGGCCCGCAAATTCATCGGCGCATGGGTTCTCAATCCGGAAAATCCGGCATGCATCTCGGCGGCTGCAGCGCGCGCCAGCGCCCTGTCGGCACGGTCCTGCGGCCAGATCGCCTTGTCGGGAAAGCCGTCGGCCAGATACTCGATAATGGCAATGGTTTCGGGCACCACCAGCTCGCCATCGAGCAGCACCGGCACCTTCGCCGTCGGGGATCGAGCCGCCAACTTCTCGCGCCAGCCCGTACCGGACAGCTGTAGGACTTCGTCCTCGAACGGAATTTCGAAATGCCGCAGCACCAGCCAGGGCCGCAGCGACCATGTCGAGTAATTGCGATTCCCGATCAACAGCTTCATCGAATGTCCTCACGCTCAGCAAGAAGGGCGCCCAGTGGCCGGGCGCCCTCCGTTTAAACCTTCTGCAGTGAAAAACTCCAGTGTGAGACTGTGCCCCTCTCCAAAATCGGGCCCGCTTCTGCGGTCCCCAGGGTAGCACTCAGACGTCACACACCAGCAACCACGGAGAAAACCAGCCCCATCGATACGAGGCATACCAGCGCCCAGCTCATCGTCTGCCAGACATTGGCCTTGGTTTGACTGCGCATAGATCGCTCCTTGTCAGTCGTCCACGCCGACCCGTTTGCGTCACTTGCTCTTGCGAAGCAGTCCGCACAGCGGCCGGTCATGAATCGTTAGCCGTCCCGCAAATGGGAAGCAAGCGACCAAACTGCAACACCTTGCCTCTGTGGAAATCCCTGCCCGCCGCCTCTAGAACAAGCCGAACCACAGACCCGCAATACCCAAAAAGGCAAAGAAACCAATGACATCCGTCACAGTCGTGACGAAGACGGCCGAGGCGATCGCCGGGTCAGCCTTGAGCCGGTCCAGGGTCAATGGAATGAGAATTCCGAACGTACCGGCCACGATCAGGTTGATGATCATGGCCAGGCCGATGACGATTCCCAATTGCAGATTGCCGTAACGGAGCGTGGTCACGATTCCGATTAGAATGGCGAAAATGACGCCATTGACCACGCCGACCACCATCTCGCGCCGGATCAGGCGCCTCAGGCGCCCGCCATCGAGTTCACGCATGGCCAGGGCGCGCACGGTCACGGTCATGGTCTGCGCGCCGGCATTGCCCCCCATGGAGGCGACGATGGGCATCAGCACGGCCAGCGCCACCATCTGCTCGATGGTCGCGTTGAACAGGCCGATCACATAGGACACCAGCACGGCCGTGAACAAATTGACCAACAGCCAGGGCACACGGCTTTTGACGGTGTCCACAGTGGTGTCCGAAACGTCCTCGTCGCCCACGCCCGCCATCAGGCGGATGTCTTCCTCGGCCTCTTCCTGGATAACGTCGACAATGTCGTCGATGGTCAACACGCCCACCAGGCGCTCGCTCTCGTCGACCACGCCCACCTCGACCAGGTCGTAGCGCTCGAAGCTGCGCGCTGCCTCTTCCTGGTCCTCCTCGGCATTCACCAGCACCAGATTGGTGTTCATGATGCTGTCGATCTTGGTCGCGCGCGGCGTACGCAGGAACTTGTCCAGCGGCAAGGTCCCGAGCACCTTGTATGAGGCGTCGACCACATAGAGCTGGTAGAATTCGTCCGGCAGGTCCTTTTCGCTGCGCAGATAGTCGATCACCTGACCCACGGTCCAGAACGGGGGTATGGCAATGAAATCCGTGGTCATCCGTCGCCCGGCGGATTCCTCTGGAAAATCGAGGCTGCGCTTGAGCGACAGGCGTTCGAATGTGGGCAGCGCCGAGAGAATCTCGTCGCGATCCTCCTCTTCGAGGTCCTCCAGCAGATAGACCGCATCATCATTGTCGAGCTCGGCCACGCCGCGGGCGATGGCCGAATTGGGCAGCGCTTCCATGATCTCGAGGCGGATGCTCTCATCGACCTCGGTCAGCGCCGAGAAGTCGAACTTGTCGCCAAGCGCCCCCACCAGCGCCAGCCGCTCCTCGGCATCGAGTTGCTCGAGCACGTCGCCAACATCGGAGTGATGCAGCGGCTCCATGACCAGCGCCACGTCTTCATGCCGCCCAGCGGCAAGAAAGGCGCGCAAGCGTTCCAGCCAAAGGGCACTGATCCGGCCCTCCTCGTCGCGGAACGCATTGATGTCATTCCCGGTTTCGAGGCCGGACGCCGTATCAAATTCTTCGCTCATCGGGAGCCCTTTGCGTGTCCGCGGGTTTCAGGGGCAGGTCAAGCTGTAGCCAATCGGCCCCGATTGCGCCAGACTCGTTCCATGGCTTTTTCTCGCAATTGCGGAGGCGCCCCCATGCATCAAGATCCCGACCTGGAGACTGGATTCCGCCGCTTGGCGAAACTGGCGCAGGATCGACCCCTGGCCGAGGTCGAAAAAAGCACCAGCTACGGCACCCCGGCCTTGAAGGTGGCCGGGGCTACCTTTGTGCGCATGCTGGATGAAACCACCGCAGTGCTGCAATGCCCGGTGGATCAGAAGGCGCTGCTCATGGAAATCTCGCCCGGCATCTATTTCGAAACCGATCACTATGTCGGCCACGACGCGATGCTGATCAACCTTGAGAAGATTTCCGACGAAGAGCTCTCCCTGCGCCTCCATGACGCTTGGGAGTACAAGGCGCCGGGACGGCTGCTGAAGCTCGTCGACTGATCTATTCGACCCGCCTGCCGCTCTCGCGGTTGAAGCCGTGCAGCGCCGCGAGCGGCAGAATGAAGTCGACCCGCTCGGCCTCGCCCACGCTGGCGCGCCCCTGCTGCACCAGGATCAGCGCCTGCGCGATTCCCTCGACCCGTACATAGAGGTGGCTTTCGCCGCCGACCGGCTCGATCAGCTCGACCGTGCCGGACAGGGTGATGCCATCCCTGCTCCCCAGCAGGACCTGATCGGGGCGAATGCCGACAATATCGGTTCCGGCCGGAAAGTCCGGCATGGTGCCGCCAGCCACGGCAACCAACGCCTCGACCGGTATCAGATTCATCGGCGGCGAGCCGATAAATCCGGCCACGAACAGGCTGGCCGGCCTGTCATAGAGCTCTATGGGCTTGCCGACCTGTTCGATCCGCCCGCCATTCATCACCACCAGCCGGTCGGCCAGGGTCATGGCTTCGAGCTGGTCATGGGTCACATAAACGCTTGTCGTCTTGAGCGAGCGCTGCAGCCGCCGGATTTCAATGCGCATCTGCCCACGCAGCTTGGCATCCAGGTTCGACAGCGGCTCATCGAACAGGAACGCCTTGGGTTGGCGCACAATGGCCCGGCCCATCGCCACGCGCTGCCGCTGGCCACCGGAAAGCTGGCGCGGCTTGCGTTCAAGAAACTGTTCGATTTCCAGGATGCGCGCCGCCTCTGTGACCCGGCGATCGATTTCATCGCGCGGCGTACCGCGGTTCTTCAGACCATATTCCAAATTCTGCCGTACGCTCATATGCGGATAGAGCGCGTAGTTCTGGAACACCATGGCGATATCGCGCTCGGCCGGCTCCTTCTTGTTCACCACATCATCGCCAATCGAGATCGTGCCATCGGTGATGGTTTCGAGCCCGGCGATCATGCGCAGCAGCGTGGACTTGCCGCAGCCCGAGGGCCCCACCAGCACCACCAGCTCGCCATCGGCAATGGAAAGATCGAGCGCGTGGATGGCCGTAACATTGCCCGGATAGACCTTGCGGACACTTTTGAGGTCGATGCTTGCCATTGTTCTTATTTCTCCGTTTCGACCAGGCCTTTGACGAACAGGCGCTGCATGAAGATGACGATGAGGACCGGGGGCAGCATGGCCATGACCACGGCCGCCATGATGGTGTTCCACTGCGGATCGGCTTCCTGGGCCGCTGCCAGGCGCTTCACACCCATCATCAGCGTGTAATAGTTGGGGTCCGTGGTCACCAGCAGCGGCCAGAGATACTGGATCCAGCCATAGATGAAGAGGATGACGCAGAGCGCTGCGATATTGGTTCGGCTCAGCGGGAGCAGGATATCGCGGAAGAACTTGATGGGTCCCGCCCCATCCACGCGCGCCGCTTCCATCAACTCGTCCGGAATGGTCATGAAGAACTGCCGGAAGAGGAACGTCGCTGTCGCCGAGGCGATCAACGGAATGGTCAGGCCCAGATAGGAATTGAGCAGCCCGAGATTAGCCACAACGGCGAAAGTCGGGATGATGCGCACTTCCACCGGCAGCATCAGGGTGATGAAGATCATCCAGAAGGCCAGCACCCGCCCGGGAAAGCGGAAATAGACGATGGCATAGGCTGAGATGATCGAGATCGCGATCTTGCCCAGCGTGATCGAAATCGCCATCAGCAGCGAGTTCCAGGTCATTAGCCAGTACGGCGCCGCACCGCGCTGCTGCCTGGTCAGGACCTCCACTACATTGTTCCATAGCTCTCCGCCGGGTAGCAGCGGCATCCTGCCCGAGGTTAGTGCCGTCGGGCCATGGGTGGCGGCAATGATTGAAATATAGACAGGGAAGGCCACCATCAGCACGCCGCAGATCAGCACCAGATGGGTCAGCACAGTCAGCCAGGGACGATTTTCGACCATTCGCCCGCCCTCCTAATACTGGACCCGGCGTTCCACATAGCGGAACTGGATCACGGTGAGCACGATGACGAAGAGCATCAGGATGACGGACTGGGCCGAGCTGGAGCCCAAATTGAGCCCGATATAGCCGTCCGAATAGACCTTGTAGACCAGAATATTGGTCGCCTGGTTCGGGCCGCCCGCTGTCGTTGCGTCGACGACGCCGAAGGTGTCGAACATGGTGTAGTTGAGATTGACGATCATCAGAAAGAACGTGGTTGGCGAGAGCAACGGGAAGACGATCGTCCAGAACCGCTTGAACGGCCCTGCCCCATCAATCGCCGCCGCTTCGTTGAGCGACTGCGGCACCGATTGCAGGCCCGCCAGAAAGAACAGGAAATTGTACGAAATCTGCTTCCAGCTTGCCGCGATGATGATCAGGATCATCGCCTGCGCGCCATTAAGCTGGTGGTTCCAGTCCACCCCGACAAATTCGAGCATATAGGGCAGGATGCCGGTGGACGAATTGAAGATGAACCACCACAAAATGCCCGCCACTACCGGCGAGACCGCATAGGGCCAGAGCAGCATGGTCGAATAAGCCGTGCCGCCGCGAATGAGCCTGTTGACGGCCACCGCCAGCACCAGCGCCAACCCCATCGATATCAGCGTCACCGCCAGAGCAAACAATGCCGTCCGCCCGATCGAGGCCAGATAGGCCGGTTCCTGGAACAGCCGCGCATAATGCTGCAGTCCCACAAAGCTGGTGGACAGCCCGAACGGGTCTTCGCGTTCAAAGGAGGACTTGATGGCCTGGCCGGCCGGCCAGATGAAGAAGATCAGCGTGATGATCAGCTGCGGCGCCACCAGCAGATAGGGCAGCCCTTGGCTGGGAAAGACAGTGCGTTTGGTATCCATCGGCCCGATCCAGGGAAACGCCGTCGCGGCGGTCCCGAAATAGACGAAAGGGCGGCGGCGAACCTGTCGCCACCGCCCTGCTATTCAACTCGCCTTACTGGTTGGCGGCCTGGAAATCGCGCAGCAGCTGGTTGCCGCGGCTGACCAGGTCGTCGAGCGCCTGCTGAGCGGTCTTGTCGCCGGCCAGCAACGCCTGGAATTCCTGGTCGATCACGTCACGAACCTGGACGTAATTGCCGAAACGCAGACCCTTGGAATTCTCGGTCGGGGCGTTGAGCGTCATCTGCTTGATAGCCACGTCCGAACCCGGATTGGCTTCATAATAGCCCTGGCTCTGGCCCAGCTCATAGGCCGCCTGGGTGATCGGCAGGTAACCGGAATACTGGTGCCAGTCGGCCTGCACTTCGGCCGAGGAGAGGTAGGAGAAGAAGTCCGCAACGCCCTTGTACTGGGCTTCGTCGGCACCCTGCAGCACCCACAGGGTCGCGCCGCCGATGATCGAGTTCTGCGGTTCAACTTCTTCATAATGCGGCAGCATGCCGAAACCGACCTCGAAGCCCTCGGCATTGGCCAGGACGCCGGCGCGCGATGCGGAGGAGTTCATGTAGATGGCGCATTCGCCGGTGTAGAACTTGGCCGGAGCATCGGCGCCGCCACCCGGGCCGCCATAGGAGAACACGCCCTCATCCTGCCAGCGCTTGAGGTTTTCCCAGTGCTTGACCTGCAGCGGGCCATTGACCACGAATTCGCTGTCCAGGCCGCCGAAGCCGTTTTCCAGCGTGCCGATCGGCTGGTTGTGCCAGGCCGAGAAGTTTTCCAGCTGCGCCCAGGAGATCCAGCCCGAGGTGAAGCCGCAATCGGCAGCGCCCGATTCCATGATCTGGCGCGAGAAGGCTTCCAGCTCTTCCCAGGTCTTGGGCGGCATTTCAGGATCAA
>NZ_CAJXJS010000102.1 GCF_913055165.1 uncultured Devosia sp. | reverse complement strand
CGGCATGCCTCGCGCATCGCGGAACGCTCTTTGAGTCCATGCAGAAAAGAAAACGGCCGGGAAACCCGGCCGCTTCAAATTTACGCCTCGCGGGCCTTGGGCTGCGCCCGCCGGTTCTCACTGAACTCGGCGGGATCGAATGCCCGGTCGCCCTTTTCGTCCCGAATGCGGGTCGGCAGGCCAATCCTGCCCAACAGGTCCAGGAACGGCACGGGCGGCAGTTCCTCGATATTGGCCATGCGGTGGCAATCCCAATCGCCCTTGGCAATCAAGAGGGCCGCAGCGATCGCCGGAACGCCGGCCGTATAGGAAATCGCCTGGCTATTGGTCTCGGCAAAGGCCTCTTCGTGGTCCGAAATATTGTAGACCAGCAATTCGGTCGCGACCCCGTTGCGTTCACCCTTGATCAGGTCGCCGATAAAGGTCTTGCCGGAATAGTCCGGCGCCAGCGACATCGGGTCGGGCAAGACGGCCTTGACCACTTTGAGCGGCACAACCTCCAGCCCCTCGGCGGTCGTCACCGGCTGCTCGGACAGCAGGCCGAGATTGTTGAGCACCGTGAAGACGTTGATGTAGTGCTCGCCAAAGCCCATCCAGAAGCGGATATCGGGCACGCCGAGATTGGCCGAAAGCGAATGGATTTCGTCATGGCCGGTGAGATAGGTCGTGTGCTCGCCCACCACCGGCAGGTCGTCGGTGCGCTTGACCTCGAACATCTTGTTGGCTGTCCACTGGCTCTGCTGCCAGCTCCACACCGTGCCGGTGAATTCCCGGAAGTTGATTTCCGGGTCGAAATTGGTGGCGAAATAGCGGCCATGGCTGCCGGCATTGACATCGATGATATCGATGCTGTCGATCCGGTCGAAATAGGCATTGGCGGCCAGCGCGGCATAGGCATTGACCACACCGGGGTCGAACCCGGCGCCCAGAATGGCGGTCACGCCCTTGCGCTCGCAATCCTCGCGGCGCTTCCACTCGTAATTGCCGTACCAGGGCGGCGTCTCGCAGATCTTTTTCGGGTCCTCGTGAATGGCCGTGTCGATATAGGCCACGCCCATGTCGATACAGGCGCTGAGCACGCTCATATTGAGGAAAGCCGATCCTGCGTTGAGAACGATCTGGCTCTTGGTCTGCCGGATCAGGGCCTTGGTGGCTTCGACATCCATGGCGTCGAGCTGGTGGGCGGCCAGAATACCCGGGCGCTTGAGCGCCTTTTTCTCGAGAATGCCGGCGACCAGCGCCTCGCATTTCGAAACCGTGCGGGAGGCAATGTGAATGTCTCCGAGCACATCATTGTGCATTGCTGCCTTAAAGGCAGCGACTTGCGCGACACCTCCGGCGCCGATGATCAACAGGTTCTTTTTCAATTGGCACGAAACACCTTTTTCGAGGGTTACGGGATCAGCCTGCCCTTATGACAGACTGGCGACATAGTCGGCATAATCGAAGCTTTGCACAAGGTCGATAGCGCCGTTTTTTCTGCGAATGGCTATAGCGGGCATTGCCACGCCATTGAACCAGTTTTTCTTCACCATGGTGTATCCCCCTGCATTCAACAGGGAAATACGGCTTCCCACCGCCAGTGGTTCAGGAAAATCGAAGGTCCCGAACACATCTCCGGCAAGGCAGGATTTGCCCGCAATCTGGTAACGATGCGGCCCCGCATCGGGCGCCACCGTCGCACTTTCCCGATAGACCAGCAGGTCCAGCATATGGGCTTCGACCGCGCTATCGACGATGGCCACCGCGATCTCGTTTTCGACAATGTCGAGCACTGTAACCTCGAGCGTGGTGGTGCCGGTGACAATGGCGTCGCCCGGCTCGAGATAGACCTGCAGGCGGTATTTTTCGGCAAAGGCCTTGAGCCGCGCCGCCAGCGCATCGAGGGCATAATTCTCGCCGGTAAAGTGAATGCCGCCGCCAAAGCTCACCCAGTCGATCCGCTCGAAAAAACTGCCCAGCTTGGCTTCGAAGGCATCCAGCAACGCGGCGAAGGACTCAAAGGAATCGTTCTCGCAATTGCAGTGGATCATGAAGCCGCTGACGCGATCCATCGCCTGTTCGACCCGGTCGAGGTCCCACTCGCCCAGCCGGCTGAACTTGCGCGCCGGATCGGCAATGTCGAAATGGGAGTGGCTGACGCCCGGGTTGACCCGCAAACCAACCGGCAGATGCCGCGCCTTGTCGCCGAACCGGTCGAGCTGGTTGAGCGAGTTGAAGATCACCTTGTCCGCATGGGCAATGGCTTCATCGATCTCATGATCCGCCCAGGCAACCGAGTAGGCGTGCGTTTCCCCGCCAAACTTCTCGCGCCCCAGACGCACTTCATTCAGCGACGAAGAGGTCGACCCGTCCATATGCGGCGCGATCTGCGCGAAGGTCGACCAGGTTGCAAAGGCTTTCAACGCCATCACGCATTTGGCGCCCGAGAGCGCCCGCAGCCGATCCACCTTGGCCAGGTTCCGGTCCAGCGCGGTCTCGTCGACCAGGTAATAGGGGGTAGTGAGGGGCATCGCGCTTACTTCAACTCTCCATAGGCGTGTGCCCGCCAGTTCAAGAACGGCGGAGGAAAGCCGCACGATGTAGCGGCCTCATCCGTCATGATCAAGAGGCCCAGGCGCGACATGCTGCCCACGCCAGTGAAGAGAGGCAGCGCCAGTTGACCTGTAAGCCGGGTTCTGTAGGGCCGTGTTTCCACGACGTGGTGACCATTCATCTGAGGCGGCTGTCGCCAGCGCGCTCGTGCAACCAACCCGGACGACATGACCTCGAAACAGGCTGGGCCGAAGCCCGCGTCATCCCTATTTGGTCTTGCTCCCGGTGGGGTTTACCGTGCGGCCCCTGTCGCCAGCGGCCCGGTGCGCTCTTACCGCACCCTTTCACCCTTGCCGACCCGAAGGCCGGCGGTTTGCTTTCTGTGGCACTTTCCCTGGGGTCGCCCCCGGCGGCTTCTCGCCGTCACCGTGTTTCGATGGAGCCCGGACTTTCCTCCAGCGGACAGTTACCCATCCGCCAGCGGCCACCCGGTCAACTGGCGATGCCTATGTGCGGTGTGGAAGCGTCGCCGTCAAGCCAGCAGCGGCTGCGGCTTGGGCCTGGTGATCGCCTGATAGGCCAGATTGATAGCCGACATGCGCGCCGTCGCCACATCGATCAATTCCTCCGGCACGCCCTTGGCGATCAGCCGGTCAGGATGATGCTCGGCCACCAGCAGGCGGTAGACCCGGCGCACTTCTTCCGGTGGCGCATCATGCGAGAGCCCGAGCACAGTATAGGGATCAACGCCGTCATCCAGCATGACATGCTGGCTAGCGATCTGTTCGAAGCGCGCCTCATCAAAGCCGAAGATAGCGCTCACCTCGCGCAGGTAATCGAGTTCAGCCTCGTGCACGAGCCCATCGGCAGTGGCGATGAAGAAGAGACCGTCCAGGACGTGCTCCAGCGTATCCGGCGTGTCGGCGAAAAACCGCGCTACCTTGCGGGCATAGGCGTCGTAACCGGCGATGTCCTGCTTGGCCAGGTTGAACAGCCGCTCGACCTGCGGTTCGCTGCCCTTGGCAATCTCCACGGTCGCGTTGAAGGCACGCACCTCTGACGCGGTTACCGCGCCGTCAGCGACCGCCATCTTGGCCGAGAGAGCGATCAGCGCCAGCGTGAATGCTGCGTCGCGCCCGCCGGGCAACCAGGTGTCGGGATCTAGGATATTGGCGACATGGCCGGCCACGCCTGTTCGCTGGGAAAAGGAGCCCAAAAAGGCAGACAGCTTCTGCCAGATATCGCGATTGTCTTCGGCCTTGCGGACACAGCACAGCATGTTCCGGGCTTCCCTTTCCCGTTGGGCCAACACGATTACCCTGTTTGCGCTGCCGGGTCCATGTCAGCCAGGTCATGGCGGCCCTGCCCCTCACTCAAAGGGGTAGAAATCACCCCCATAAGCGCGCGGGAATCGCGTGACACCAGCGCTGGAATTGGGCCCTTCATCCAGAAAGAACCCATCCGGATCATAATCTGGAGCCACCTGCTGGGTTCCGCCCTGACGGCGGGCAAGAAACTCGGACAGCGGACCACTTTCCCAATCTTCAAGATCCTCCGACGTTACGATTGCCGCCGGCTCCTGGATCACCAGCGGGGGCTGGGGCGCCAGTGCACGGGGCACGGATTCGGGGCGCTCCGATACGGGCGTGGGGAAGGTGACAATGCGGGTTCGTGACACGGCTGCCGCCGTTTCAACCTCCGGCTCGGGCGAAGCAGCGGTTTGGCCGGGAGCATCCGACGGCGTACTCACGACTGCGGTTTCACCCGGTTCGGACGCACCCCCGTCGCTGATATAGCTGGGCATGGGTCGGCCGGACCTGACAAAGGCGTCCACGGCATCTCCGCCCGAAACGCGAGGGACTACGCTCGCCGTCCCAACACTGTCGGTCCCCGCAGCGGGCTCAGATGCGACCGAAGGGGCTTCCGCTTCGGTTGCTTCGGCCACTTCGACGGGCTGGGGACGCTCGCTGGCCGCTGTCGGGAGAGCCAGCGCCGCAGGCGCCTGCTCCTCGATCACGGCAATCTGCGGCTCGTCCGATATGCCAGTCAGGCGCAGGGCCGCGTCGGCGGCGGGGATGGCGATGACAAGCAAGGCGCCGGCCCAGGCCAGGCCATTGGTGATACGGCGATCAATCTGCATAGAAAACGGCTTCCAACATGCTCCGCCCGAGCGAGGGGACATCGCCCCTTTTCATGGCCACAATATGAAGGCCATTCGGGCGCGAATCTGCGGGGCGCTGGCTGAACACAGGCTGAACGCCGCCACCCTCAGGGCCGCCGCCCCAAAAGGCGCGCCAGCGCCAGGACCAGGTTGGAGCGGTTGAGCGTATAGAAGTGAAACTCGGTGACGCCCTCATCGAGCAGTTCGGTCACCTGCTCGGCCGCAACGGCCGCGGCGACCAGCGCATGGGTTTCCGGATCGTCTTCCAGTCCCTCAAAGCGCTCTGCCAGCCAGCCGGGAATAGAGGCTCCGCAGCGCTCGGCGAAACCCGAGATCTGCTTGAACGAGTGGATGGGCTGAATGCCCGGCACGATCGGCGCGGTGATCCCCGCTTTGCGCGCGCGCTCCAGATAGCGCAGGAAATCGGTATTGGAGAAGAACATCTGGGTGATCGCGCGGGTCGCCCCAGCGTCGATCTTGCGCTTGAGATTGTCGATATCGGCATCCCAGTCGGCGCTCTGCGGATGCTTTTCCGGATAGGCGGCAACAGAAATATCGAAATCGCCCAGGCGGCGAATGCCCGCCACCAGGTCGGCGGCATTCTGGTAGCCCTCCGGGTGGGGCGTAAACGGCTGGCCCACACCCTCCGGCGGGTCGCCCCGCAAGGCGACGATCTTGGTGACCCCGGCCGCGGCATAGCCCTGCACGACGGCGTCGACTTCCGCGCGCGTAGCCCCGACACAAGTCAGATGCGCTGCCGCGGCCACGCCGGTATCGGCGGTGATGCGGCGGACCATGCGCAGGGTACGTTCGCGGGTGGAGCCACCCGCGCCATAGGTCACCGAAACGAAGCGCGGGCTGAGTGGCGCCAGCCTGGTGATGCTATCCCAGAAACGCTCTTCCATCGCGTCGGTCTTGGGCGGGAAGAATTCGAAGGAAAGCTGCAGGTCGGGGCGCTGGTCGGCCGTCTTGCGGCTGGCGCGCAGATTATCGTCAAGCATGGTCTAGTCCACTTTGTTGCGGTCGCCGAGATGCCAGAGGCAGACGGTCAGGCCGCGATCCTTGCTGTCACTGGGAAACTCGCGCACCGAAAGCACGTCGAGGCCGGCCAGGGCCGCCCAGTCCTTCATCTGTTCCCGCGACAGGCCCAGCCGCCGATGGGCGTGCTCGGTGCGCAGGAACTCAAGCTCATGGGGCGCGAAATCGACGATGAGAATCTCGCCACCAGGCCTGAGCAGGCGCCGGGCCTGCGCCAGCATGCGGCCGGGATCGTCGAAATAATGCAGCACCTGATGGATGACGATCACATCGGCCGGTCCGATGGCGGGATCGAGCGCGTTGATATCGCCCAGGCGCACCTGCGCATGGCTCAGGCCGGAGGCCGCCAGGCGCGAGCGCGCCACCGCCAGCATTTCGCGGCTCGAATCCAGGCCAATGCCCCGCTGATAGGCGGGCGCCAACACTTCGAGCATGCGGCCCGTGCCGGTGCCCAGATCGAGCAGCAGATCGACCTTGCGGCCCCCAAGTTCGGCCAGCACGGCCGCTTCCACGGCCGCCTCGGGCACATGCAGGGTCCTGAGCAGGTCCCAGCTCTCGGCCACCTTGGCGAAATAGTCGGCGGCAATCGCCTGCTGCTCTGCCCGGGCCTCGGCCTGTCGCGCCTTGTCCCGCTTGCGCTCGGGATCATTGGGATCGACCCGCGCCGTCAGCCAGCGGGCCAGTTCCGCCCCCTGCCCTTCGGGTGCCAGGCGGTAATAGGCCCAGGCGCCCTCGGCATGGCGCTGCACCAGGCCGGCATCGGCCAGCAGCTTGAGGTGCCGCGAGACGCGCGGCTGGCTCTGGTCGAGGATTTCGGTGAGATCCTTGACCGAATGGTCGCCATCGGCCAGAAGCGC
>NZ_CAJXJS010000101.1 GCF_913055165.1 uncultured Devosia sp. | reverse complement strand
GCCAATGGTACTAAGTCTCAAGACTTGGGAGAGTAGGTCACTGCAAGGTCTGCCAAAAACACAAATTCTCTCCACAACAAAATACAAAACGCCCCGTCATAATCGACGGGGCGTTTTGCTGTTCAGGGTGATGCATTCCCTGCGTCTTTGAAACAACTCACCGGTGCGACATGGACGAAACCACATATGCCGCGGACTGCAGCAAGTGCTTCGGACTGTGTTGCACGGCGCTCTCCTTTGAACGGTCCGAACAATTCGGCCATGACAAGATGGCGGGGGCGCCTTGCCAGTATCTGCAGGCCGATTTCCGTTGCCGTATTCATGAGCGGCTGGATGCGCTTGGATATGGCGGTTGCGACGCCTTCGATTGTCTGGGGGCCGGACCGAGGGCCAGCGCCGCCTTCGCTGCGGAAAACTGGCGGCGGGACACGGCGGTGGCGCGGCGGCTCTATGCGCGATTTTCGCAATTGTTGCTGCTGCAGGAAATGCGTCAGGCGTTGAATACGGCTGAGCGGCTGGATATCCCGGTGGAACTGCATGTCAAGCGCCTGGCACTCCTTGGCCAAGTGGGCGCGGAGGCCGATAGCGGCGCGGACGATGTGACACGAAGTGGTCAGGCCGTCCTGAACGAGGCCAAGGCCTTTTTGAAGGGCCTCGCCTCTGTCCTGGAGGGGTGAAACGCGATGCGTGCAGAATGGTCATCCAGCTGAGGGCTTGACCTGCTTGCGGCAAAGGCCATGCTGGTGGCGCTAATCACCACTGGTAGACGAGCTGCATGTTGCTGATCCGTATTATTTTTTTCTCGCTTTTTCTCATCTCCTCCGTTCACGCCCAGATCCCGTTCACAGGAACCACTGCCGAGCCTGAGCAATCCAGCGCGCCGGTCGAGGAGAGCGCAACCGCAATTGATGATCTCGTTCGGATCCTTGAGGACGACGCGGCTCGGGCGGCATTGATTGATAGGCTGAAACAGGCCGCACCGGAAGCCGAAGAGGCGACACCGACGGAAGATGCACCGGCAGACTTGAGCATTGCCCGGCAGCTTGCCGAATATACCCGGGGGGTAGCGGAGGGTGCTTCGACTTCGGTGCGGTCTATCGGCACGGCCCTGGCCAATATCCAGGGCATATTCTCCGGCGTGGTGAGCGCCGACGGTGCGGCACTTCGAGAGTTCGCTATCAATATTGGCCTATTGATTGCAGCACTGTTCGGCAGTTTCCTTGTCTTTCGACTGATCGCCAATGCTCTTGCCGGTATCGTGGCCTCACGCGTGGCAGATGGCGGTATTGTCGCACGCTTTGTCGGGCTTGCGACCGTGGTGCTCATCGACGCGGCCAGCATATTGCTCGCCTGGGGGCTGGGTTATGTATTGGCGCTCAATTTCGGGACCACGTCGCGGGGGCAGATGGGCATCAACCAGTCGTTGCTGCTCAATGCGTTTCTTGTTGTCGAAATGACGAAGCTGGCGGTCAGGCTTGTGCTGGTTCCGCGCTTTCCTTCACTGCGCTTCCTGCCTGTGAATGACGGCAACGCGGCCTATTGGTCGTTCTGGAGTGGGAGGATCGTGTCGCTGCTGGGCTACAGCTTCATGTTTGTGGCCCCGATGCTGAGCGGGCTGGTCTCGCGACCTGCCGGCGGTGCCGTTCAAGTCCTGGCCATGGCGACATCGGTGACGATCGGTGTCATCATTACCCTCCAGAACAAGGATGATGTCCGCAATTGGTTGTCCGAGATTTCCGAGCGCCGCGACAATGATGGGTTGGGCCGGCTTCTGACTGCTATCGGTCGCTATTGGCATGTGCTGGTGATTGTCTATCTGCTGGCCATTCTGGTGGTGTGGTTTGCCAATCCGGACAGCGCCCTGCCATTCATGATCGGGGCAACTATACAGTCGGCCTTTGCCATCCTCGTTGGTTCACTGGTGGTTGGTTTCATCACCCGGTTCGTCAGCGCCGGGCTGAGCCTGCCGGATGATGTGAAGCAACGCCTGCCCCTATTGGAAGCGCGGCTCAAATCCTTCGTACCTGCGGTGATGCGGGTGGTGCGTTGGGTGGTCATAGCCGCGGTGGTGGTCGCGATCGCCCAAGCCTGGGCATTGTTCGACTTCGCAGCCTGGATCGGCACTGATGAAGGACTGGCGGTCGCGGGGTCCGTGGTGTCGGCGGCGCTGATCATCCTGGCCGCCATCGTGCTCTATGTCGTGGTGGCGTCCTGGGTCGAGTATCGCCTCAATGTCAATTTCGGCAGGGTTCCGACCTCGCGGGAAAAGACACTGCTCAATCTGTTCAAGAACGCGTTCACCATCGCCCTGGTGGTCTTCGGCAGCATGCTGGCCCTGGCGCAAATCGGGGTGAACATCGCCCCCCTCCTGGCTGGTGCTGGGGTTGTCGGTCTGGCAATCGGTTTTGGTGCGCAGAAGCTGGTGCAGGACATCATTACCGGCATCTTCATCCAGTTCGAGAACATCATGAATGAAGGGGATGTGGTGGCTGTCGGCCAGTGGTCAGGTGTGGTCGAGAAGCTCACCATCCGCTCGGTGACCATTCGCGATCTCAGCGGCACGGTGCATTTGATACCCTTCTCTTCGGTTGATCAGGTCAGCAACATGATGCGGGGCTTCTCCTATCACGTGGCCGAAATCGGTGTGGCCTATGACAGCGATATCGATCAGGTGAAGGGTGCGATGCATGAAGCCTTCGAGCGGCTTATGCAGACCGAACACCAGGACGAAATCCTCGACGATCTTGATATGCAAGGCGTTACCGCCTTCGGCGATTCCGCTATTACCGTGCGCGCCCGGATCAAGACATTGCCAGGCAAGCAGTGGGGCGTGGGACGGCGGTATAATGAAATCGTCAAACTCGTCTTTGCCGAGCAGGGCATCGAAATCCCATATCCGCATGTCACCTATGTGCCCGCTGGCGGCGGCAGCGCGCCCAAGGCCCCGCCGCAGGTCACCGGTGGCGACCGGCCGAGCGGCGGTGATCTGTCGGGGAGCGAATAGCGTATTTCATCGCTGCATGTCATTTTTCCTCTGCTTGACAAGCAGTTGACGGGGTCTGCTCTACTGCGGCCCAGATGACGGTTGAGGCTTGGAAAAGACCTGATGGAAACGCTGCTCTCTCCGGTGGTCCTGTTCTTCCTGCTGGGGGCAATGGCCACGCTGATCAGGTCCGATCTGGCGATACCGGAAACCATCGGCAAGGCGATGTCGCTGTACCTCATGGCGGCAATCGGCCTGAAGGGCGGCGTTGAGGTTTCGCAGGCCGGCTTCACGCCCGACCTCGTGCTGGCCGCATTGGCTGGGCTGGCATTGAGCTTCTTGTTGCCGGTGCCGGTCTTTTTCCTGTTGCGCAGCATCGGGCGGCTCGACGGCACGAATGCAGCGGCGGTTGCCGCCCATTATGGTTCGGTTTCCGTTGTGACATTTGTCACTGGGGTGGAAGTGCTGACCGGGCGCGGGATGGCGCCTGCGGGGTATATGGTGGCGGTCCTCGCATTGATGGAGACACCTGCGATCATCTCCGGCCTGTTGCTGGCGAGCCGTTCTGGCGGCCAGGCGCTGCAGGCACGCGGCAAACTGCTGCACGAGACCCTGGCCAATGGCAGCGTGGTCCTGCTGGTGGGCAGTTTCCTCATCGGTCTGATTGCCGGCAAGCCCGGCTTTGAGCCGATCGCTCCCGTCTTTGAGGGCGCCTTCCGTGGCATATTGTGCCTGTTCCTGTTGGATATGGGCCTGATCGCCGCGCGTCGCTTGCGGGAAACCAGGAGCCTGACGCCGGTCCTGATGGTACTGGCCATCGTCTTTGCGCTCATGAACGGCCTGATCGGGGTCTTGGTGGGCGCGGGGCTAGGCCTTGATGCGGGGTCCGTGGCCGCGCTTGGCGTGCTGGCAGGCAGCGCCAGCTATATCGCGGTGCCGGCCGCTATGCGCCTGGCGCTGCCGCAGGCAGACCCGGGGCTTTATCTCGGCATGTCGCTGGCGGTGACCTTTCCTTTCAATATTCTGATCGGGATACCGATCTATGCCGCAGTGGCGGAGATGGTGGCGAGATGACAAGCAGGGTAGCCAACAAGACACGCCTCGACATTCTTGTGGATCGACCATTGCTCTCGGTGGTGACCGATATTCTGCATGACACCCGGGTAACGGGGCATACCGTGCTTCCCGCCCTCGAAGGCGAGGGTGCCCATGGCCCCTGGTATGAAGACCAGATTTCGGGGAGCCAGCGCAAGGTAATGGTGATTTGCGTGGCTGAGCCCGATACGGCCGACAGGGTGCTGACCCTGCTCCAACCGCTCCTGGACAGCCACGGAATCGTGGTGATGACGAGCCAGGTGGGCGTGGTTCGCGGCAGCAAATTCGCCTGACAAGGATGTGATCGCGCCGGGGGCTTTGCCTTAAGGTCATCTTAATCGCATGCGTTAATAATTTCAGTACGCGCCCTGTTGCGGCACGGCAGGCGCGTTCGTGACTTTCCTGTTATCGCGTATGCACGAGGCCCGAGATGACCCGATCCGGTGGTTTTTCGCTCCTTCTTCGTTTGGCGCTTGGCGTTGTCCTCGCCGGTCTGGCCCTGGCGGGGCCGGCGCAGGCGAACAGCGCCAGTTTCGTGCGCAACCTCTGGCCGGAAGCGGAGCGGGCCGGGGTCAGCCGACAGGCGTTCGAAGCGGCCTTTGCCAGCTATAGCCCCATTCCGCAGGTGATCGAGCTGACGCGCAAGCAGCCTGAATTCACCCAGACAGTGCAGCAATATGTCGACAAGCGCGTGACCGCAGCGCAGGCCGCCAAGGGGCAGGCGATGCGTTCGGAATGGGCTCAGACGCTGGCCGGAGCGCAGCAGCGCTATGGGGTGCAGCCTGAGATCGTGCTGGCCATATGGGGCATGGAAACCAATTTCGGCGGCTTCATGGGCGGCAACAACACCATTCATGCCCTGGCCACGCTGACCGAAAGTGGTTATCGCGCCAATTTCTTCCGCTCCGAACTGGTGACGGCGCTGCGCATTGTGTCGGACGGCCATGTGTCGCCCAATGCCATGGTCGGTTCCTGGGCCGGGGCGATGGGACATACCCAATTCATGCCCTCCAGCTTCATGCGCTATGCGGTCGACTACAATGGCGACGGGCGCAAGGACATCTGGAACTCGGTGCCCGATGCGCTGGGGTCGACCGCCAATTATCTCCAGAATTTCGACTGGCGGCCGGGGGAAACCTGGGGCTATGAGGTCAAGCTGCCGCAGGGGTTCAATTTTGCCGCGGCGCGGGAGATGGGCAAGGCGCCCCTGAGCCAGTGGCAGGCCATGGGCATCAGCCGCGCTTCGGGGAGTGCCTTTCCGCGCCCCTCAGACATGGCCCGGCTCTATCTGCCGGCGGGGGCCAGCGGTCCGGCCTTTCTGCTGTTGCCCAATTTCGATGTGATCAAGCGCTACAATAATTCGGACAGCTATGCCCTGGCCGTCGGGCATCTGGCGGACCGTATCCTGGGCGGCGGTCCCTTCGTGACGCCCTGGCCGGCGGGTGATTATGCGCTGAGCAAGGCGCAGCGGGGAGAACTACAGACCCTGCTGGGACGCGCCGGGTTCGACGTCGGCACGGCCGACGGTGTGATCGGTCCGAAGACCCGGGCGGGGGTGATTGCCTATCAGCAGGCGCGCGGCCTGCCGGCGGACGGACACGTTTCGGGTCTGCTGCTGGAGCGGCTCAAACGCTAGCCTGTGCCGACCTTCAGTTGATGCAGGTCTGCAAATGCCGGATTTCTGCGCTTCCGGTGCTCACCTACCCAAAGTAGGCTCCGCTCCGGTTCTCGAAATCCAGCGTTTTCGCCTCTGCCTGAACCGAAGGTCGACACAGCCTGGAGCCCGACCGATGGGCAGTCTCAGCGTTAACCTGTCGTTAACAAACTGCGCGCAATCTCATCGGCGCTTAAGTAGAGGGCAGGCCTGCGTACCCCATGGGACGCGCCTGCCCTCGCCCATTGCAGCGCCACAAAATCTCCGGCTTCTTGCGGCACACCCCGCCCTTTGGCTCCCTACACTCCTGATTGCTTTCCGATGCCCTTGCTTCGTTCCCTGCTTGCCGCCCTGACCCTGCTGGCCCTGCTGCTGCCCCATACGGCCCAGGCCGTTTCCATCATGGACCCGTTCAATGTGCCGCTGGCCATGGATGGCGGGACATCCAAGGTGGGCGACGGGATCGCCTATGCCGACGGCGCGCGGGCCAAGCTCGATGTCTATGCGCCCGAACAGCGGGGCGAATTGGCGCCGGTGGTGTTCTTCATCTATGGCGGTGGCTGGAGCCGTGGCGAGCGGGGCGAGTATGAATTTGCTGGGCGGGCCCTGGCGTCGCGCGGCTTTATCACGGTGATCGCCGACTATCGGCTTTACCCCGAAGTGCGCTATCCCGATTTTCTCGAGGATGGCGCGCGGGCCCTGCGCTGGGTGCAGGACAATATCGCCAATTATGGCGGCGACCCGAACCGGCTGTTCCTGGCGGGGCATTCGGCCGGCGCCTATAATGCGGTGATGCAGGCGCTCGATCCATCCTTCCGCAATGAGTATGGCGTCACCATGCCGATCCTGGCGGTCGCGGCGCTGTCGGGGCCCTATGATTTCTATCCCTTCGAATATGGCGAAGTGCGCGATGTGTTCGGCGAGGCGCCCAACCCGCAGGGCACGCAGCCGATCAATCTGATCACCGCCGAGGCGCCGCCCATGTATCTGGCCACCGGCACGACGGACCCGATCGTCAGGGTGCAGAATACGGAACGCTTTGCCGAGCGGCTGCGGGCGCAGGGGGTATGGGTGACCACGCAATATTACGACGGGTTCGGGCATATGGAGCCGGTGCTGGCCCTGGGCGCGATGTGGCGCTGGCGCATGCCGGTGCTGGACGACATGGTCGAGTTTTTCCAGCGCTTCGGGGCCTTCCCCAGTGGTGTGCCCTATCTGGCCGTGGCACCCGAGCCGCCGCAAATGCTGCCCGACTCGGTGGCGCCGATCGACCAGATCGTCAGCGAGCTCAACGCCATGTTCCAGCCCATCGAGGACTAGCGGGCAGGGGCGCAGCCCTCTGTGATGGCACATGTCAAAGAGCGTTCCGCGATGCTGGGTGCACGCCGAAGGGCCGGACGGCGTGACCACCTCCGGATTTGCACGGTGAAAAGCGGCTTTCGCCCCTAGTAAGTAAAAGAAGAGGCGAAAGCCGCTTCCCACGAACAGGATTTCGGACGCACGCATC
>NZ_CAJXJS010000100.1 GCF_913055165.1 uncultured Devosia sp. | reverse complement strand
GGCGCTCAAGCCCCGCCTGCTCTTGCTCGATGAAATCGCCGGTGGACTGACCGAAGCGGAATGCGTTGAGCTTGTTGATCTGATCCGGGAACTCAAGCCCGATGTGGCCATGGTGTGGATCGAACACGTGACCCACGCGCTCTCGGCCGTGGCCGATCGAATCCTTGCCATCAACTTTGGCGCTCAGATCGCGACCGGCACCCCCGAAGCCGTGATGCGCGACCCGGCGGTGTTGGAAATCTACATGGGAGCGGTTCTCGATGTCTCTGCTTGAAGTCGAGAACCTGGATGTGCGCTATGGCGACTTCCAGGCCGTGAATGGAGTCAGTCTCCGCCTCGAAGAGGGGCAGACGGTGGCCATTATCGGCGCCAACGGCGCGGGCAAATCCACGCTGCTCAAGGCCATCAGCGGCCTTCACCCGTGGCGCGCTGGTGCCATACGTTTCGACGGCCAAGATATCGCCCACCAGCGGGCCGACATGATCACACGCGCCGGGATGACCCTGGTGCCCGAGGGACGGCGGCTTTTTGGCTCCCTGTCCGTCGAAGAGAACCTGCTGATGGGGCAATGCTCTGAACGCAAGGGCCCGTGGTCGACCGACGCCGTGTACAAACTCTTCCCGCGGCTCGGCGAACTGCGTGCAGTCGCAGGTGCAAGCCTGTCGGGCGGACAGCAGCAGATGGTGGCCATCGGCCGGGCGCTGATGACCAACCCGAAGGTTCTGCTTTGCGACGAGCTCTCGCTTGGCCTCGCACCGTCCATCATCGGCGATATCTATCGCTGCTTCGATACGATCCGGGCCAGTGGCGTCTCCATCGTGGTGATCGAGCAGAATGTGGTCCAGGCCGTGGCCGCTGCCGGCTATGCCTATTGCCTGCTGGAGGGCCGCGTCAGCCTTGAAGGCCCTACCGCGTCGCTATCCATGGACGCCATAACCGCCGCCTATTTCGGAACAGGGGCCGCCGCATGATCTGGGTCGAAACAATTATCAACGGCATGCTGCTGGGCGGGCTTTACGCCCTGGTCGGTCTGGGCCTCGGCTACGCCTTCGGCATCATGCGGATCGTCAATGTGGCGCAGGGTGACTTCATTGTCGCGGCGGCTTTCATCGGCGTGGCGCTTGTCCCGTGGACGCCGATCAGCCCGCTGCTCGTCATCGTGCCGGTGGCGATCATCTCGTTCATATTCGGCATCATCCTGCAGCGGTTGATGATCAACCGGGTGCTCGGACAGGACCAGATCCCACAAATCCTGCTCACTTTCGGCCTGGCCATCGTGCTGCGCAACGGCATGGTGGAATTGTTCGGCGCCAACAGCCAGTCGATCGACGCCGGCGAACTGCGCTTCATGGGCTTTGAGCTCCTCGGCCTGCGCCTGGGCGTCCTGCCCGTTTTGATCCTGGCCATCGCCCTGGCCCTGTTCACGCTGCTGCACCTGTGGATGCGCCACACGCGCATGGGCCGCATCATTCGCGCCACTGCCGATGATTTCGAGGTCGTGCAATTGACCGGCGTCAACTACCGGCGGGTCTATGGCATCGCCATGGGCGTTGCCATGGCCCTTTCGGCGGTGGCCGGCGTGCTGCTGGCCATGCGCGGCAGCTTCACGCCCTATTCAGGGGCAGACAGGCTGCTGATCGCCTTCGAGGTCGTGGTTATCGGCGGCCTGGGCTCCTTCTGGGGCATGTTCCTGGGCGGCATGCTGCTGGGCGTCACCCAGCTCGTCGCGCTCAAGCTCGACCCATCATCGGGTCTGATGTGGGGGCACCTGATGTTCCTGCTGATCCTCTTTGTTTCCCCCAATGGCATTGCCGGGCTGATGCGCCGATGACCGACACCAGACACAAACTCATCGCGGCTTCTGGCTTGCTCGCTACCGGTCTCCTGATCGCAGCCCCCCATGTGGTGCCCGAGGGCAGCCTGCGGCTGATGGTCGAGATCTTCTGCGTCTTCGCCTTCGCGCAAAGCTGGAATTTCCTCGCCGGCTATGTGGGGCTCATGTCCTTCGGGCAGCAGCTCTTCATCGGGCTCGGGGCCTATTTCGTCTTCCTTGTATCCAACCGGCTGGCGCTTAACCCATTCTGGCTGGTTCCGCTGGCCTTCTTCTTTGCCGGTGCCTTCGCGGCGCTCATCTCGCCGCTGGTTTTCCGCCTGCGCGACGCCTATTTTGCCATTTCGATCTGGGTGATCGCAGAGATTGTCCGCCTCTTCATTGCCCAGCGCGACTATCTGGGCTCGGTCTCCGGCCTGCCTCTGGTTGCCACGCGCAGCATGGATCGCAGCTCGGTGGCCATGTGGACCTTCTATTTCGCGGCCCTGTTCGCTCTGCTGGCGGTGTTCGGCCTCTACTACCTGTCGCGGTCCCGCCTGGGGCTGGCCCTTGCAGCGGTGCGGGACAACGAGGCCACGGCGGCCTCAATCGGCATCAATGTCTGGTGGACGCGCTTTGTCGGCTTCGTCATCGGCAGCGGCTTCACCGGTGCAGCTGGCGCCGTCTACTACATGTCGGTCTTTCATCTTGAGCCCGGTGGCGCCTTCGATCCGAACTGGATGGTGATCATGTTGTTCATCGTGATTATCGGCGGCGTCGGCACGGTGGAAGGCCCAATCATCGGCACGGCGATCTACTTCCTGCTGCGCGCATGGTTCGCGGGCACCGGCAACCTTTACCTTATGCTGCTCGGCGCTGCGGCCATCGCCGTCATGCTGATCTCGTCCAAGGGCATCTGGGGAGTCGTGCGTGAGCGAACCGGCATCGATCTTCTTGGCAGCCGCCACCTGAGCGGTCTTGGCCAGAATCCAAAGGGCTGAACGTGGCAAGACTGGATAGCAAGCGGATCATCGTCACTGGTGCAGCCAGCGGCATCGGCAAGGCCGTGGCACAGGCCTGCCTCGCTGAGGGCGCCCAGGTGGTGATCGCCGATTTCAACGCGGCCCTCGGTCAGCAAACGGCCACCGCCATAGGCGCCGGCTTCATCGCCTGCGATGTGTCGGACGAGCAAAGTGTCGTGGCTATGGTTGGTGAGGCCGTCGCCAAGATGGGCGGACTGGACGGGCTGGTCAATAATGCCGGCCTGCAAAAGGCCGGCCCGATCGCGCAGACCACTGTGGCGGACTGGGACGACCTGATGGGGGTCAATGTCCGGGGCGTGTTCCTCGCCACGCGCGAAGCTATCCCGCACCTCAAGGCCGCAGGCGGGGGATCCATCGTCAATACTGCGTCGCTTGCGGCCAAGCGTGGAGGCCCCGGTATCGGCGCCTATGCGGCTTCCAAGGGTGCGGTCATGGCCTTTACCACTGCGACCGCCCTTGAGCTGGCCAAGGACGGCATCCGTGCCAACTCCATCTGCCCCGGTTTCATCGACACGCCCTTCAACAACCCGGCCATTGGCTTCATGGGCGGACGAGAGGCCCAGGCCGAACTGGTGAAAACGATGGTTCCTCTCGGTCGCCAGGCGACGCCCGAGGAAGTGGCCCCGATGTATGTCTATCTGCTCTCCGACGAGTCCGGGTATGTCACCGCCCAGGCGCTATCGATCGACGGAGGTGTCTACAATTGACCGACCTGTTCGACCACATCGTAGTCGGCGGGATTGCCAGAGCTGCACTCATCGCACTCGGACTGGAATAGCGTACTTGGCCCAGCTCGGCATTGATGGCCGCTTCTAGGACTCTATCGATGCAGTCTGAACGGCCGGAATGGGGCGCGTTGTGCCCTGGCTGCTAACCCATTTCTGCGATTGCCGGGCCTTGGCTCCCAAAAAAGCTCGCTAGATAGATAGCTAGCATGTTGGCGCGCCCGAAGAGATTCGAACTCCTGACCCCCAGATTCGTAGTCTGGTGCTCTATCCAGCTGAGCTACGGGCGCGCAGGCCGACATGTGCGGCAGGCTTGATGGATCAGGGCGTCTGGCGCCTCCGATCGAAAGCGGGGCAACCCATACATGGCTGTATGGGGCAATGCAAGCGGGGTGACGACGATTTTCATGGAAAGATGTCAGCTGTCCCCGAGCCTGGCCGGCAGCGTGATATCAAAGCGGGTTCCCTTCGGCTCCGGCACCAGCGCCAGGGTGCCACCATGAGCCTCGGTAATCTCGCGGGCAATTGCCAGGCCCAACCCCGTGCCGCCGGAACGCGCTGAACCCTCGAATGCCACAAACAGGTTCTCTCTCGCACGGGGCGGCAGGCCGGGGCCGTTGTCCCGGACGGAAATCACCGTCTTCCCGGCCTCATTGGCCGCACCGACCACGATACGGAAATCTTGCCCATCGCCGGTCTGTGCTTCCAGCGCCTCGCGCGCGTTCTTGAGCAGGTTGACCAGGACTCGACCCATCTGGCCGGCATCCACATCGGCCATGAGCGCCCCATCAACCTGATTGTCGAACGCAATAAGCGGATTGCCCGCCACCCGAGCCTCGAAGGCCGCCTCCTCGACAAGGCCGCGCAGGTTAACGGGTGCAAGTCTGGGCACCACAGAAGTCTCGCGCCCATAATCGAGCACCGATTGCGCAAATCCGATCGCCTTGTCGAGCGTGGTCACGAGCCGCGGTGCCAATCGCTGCACCTTGGGATCGTCAAGCGTCGCCACCTGGTCCGAAAGCAATTGAGCCGATGTCAGCGTATTGCGCAAATCGTGGTTGATCTTGGCAACTGCCAACCCCAGATCGGCAAGATGTCGCCTCTGCCGCAGCATGGAGAAAATTTCGCTTTCCATGTCCGCCAGCTCGCGTTCGAGAATGCCGATTTCATCGGCCCGCTTGGAGGGCGTCAGAATAAGCGCGGCGTTTTCGGGGGCCTTGCGAAACGCCAGCATGTTATCGGTGACCCGCAGCACCGGATCGATGAACAGCCGGCTCACCAGCACATAAAGCACGAAGGCTGTCACGGCCGCGATGCCGAGTGAGACCAGCGCAAAACTGCGCGAATAGTCGATCATGTCCCGTCGCAGAGGCGTTTCGGGCATCAGCAATTCAACCAGGCTCTCGTTGAGATCGCCCTCACCCACTACGCGCAATGTTCGCCCCGGCGACGCAAAGAGCGTATCCAGCGCGCCCCCAACCCGGCTGAGCAAGTCGCCCTGCCTGAGATCAGCGGTAACGACGGTATCAGGCATCACCGGATTGGTCAGTTCGATAAGCTGGCTCTGGCCTTCGCGGCGATAGACAATCGCGTGGGCGCCAGCAGAGTTGAGCAGGCGGTCCGTCAGATCGCGCGGCAGCGCCATTACATCGGGCACGGCATCAAGGACCCGTGCCGCCACGACGCCCACCTGCAGGCGGTCTTCCAGCCACGTGGCGCGGAAGCTGGCGATCGAGGGCAGGAAAATGACGATTTCCACAAGTAGAATCACCCCGATGATCGTGGCGATCAGCTTGCTGGACAGTCCCGGGAAGCGACCGGGCATGGTGCTGGACTGGTCATTCATCGTCACGATCTTATGCCAGACCCCTTCGCTTCGTCAGGCCCCTCGCGGACCGCGCCCCTTCACCCGACGGCTGCGAGGGGGCATCCGCAAACGCGACCCACTAAATGGTCAGCCGCCGTCGCACTGCCCCCAGCAGCTTCTGCCAGGAAGATACGGTCTGCGCGCCCTTATGGTTTTCTCCGAGGAGACAAAGAGTGGCCAGAAGGCTGGGATGCGGCAGGCTGAGATCGGCCAGCGCCTGCAAGGGAATGCCACGGTCCATGGCCAGAGCCAATACACCAGCCAACTCCCCCGCATCCGGACCGGCAAGGCTGGCCGCGATCACCTGTCCCTTTGGATTGACCAGCAGCTTGGTTAGCCCCTGCTCAATGCCTAACGCCCGGGCCTTGTCGTTCTCCGCCGCGCCGGCGCGCACAATTGCATGTCCTTTGGCGAGCCTTTTTACATCCGCCGGCCACCTGCCGATCTGAGCCAGCGCCGGTGCCGTTTGCACCAGGCGGGGCTGTGCCGACGGCCTGTGCCCCGGGGCGCCCAGCACCACGGACTCCACCACCGCCCGGCCATGGCTGAGCGCATGCTGCCATTGCTCGATCCCGGCGCCGGCACCGACAAAACGCACACGTCGGTTGCTGGATTGTCCCAGTGATCCGAGGGCGAAGCGTCCGGCCTGCCCGCGTACCGGGCGCACGCGCCCCGCATCGAGCGCCAGCGCACCGGCATTGACCTGGGCCCCGGCACAAATCAGCACGTGGGAGACGTCAAGGGACTGCCGGTCGCCCTGGGGAAGTGCAACGGTGGCCCCGATGCCCTGCGAACGGGCCTGGATGGCGTCGACAACGCCGCCGTCGAGGAGACGCACGCCATCTTCCTGCAACGCCTCAATCAGAATGCTGGAGGCCTCGATATCGAAGCCAGCAAGCACATCCCCCTGTGGCACCAGGGTAACCTCCGACCCGAGCCTGGCAAACGCCTGGGCCAGGGCCAGTCCCTCGGCGTCGCTGCCGATCACCAGCAGATGCGTCAGTTTGCGGGCATTCTCGAGAATGCTGTCGGCGGTAAAGTAATCCACAGCATCCAGGCCCGGAACGGCCGGAATAATTGGCTCGCCACCAACGGCCAGAATGAAGGCCTGCGGCCTGACCTGGACATCCCCGACGGCGAGTGTGGCGGCATCGACGAACTGCGCCGGCCCGGGCAGCACCGTGATTCCCAGCGCCGTCAGCCGCTCACCACTGTCGAGCACCGCGCGTTCTGCGGCCAACCGAACCGCCCGCTCCTGCACCAGCTTCATGGTAACTTTGGGCTCTGCGCCATTCAGCCCAAACCGGCCCGCATTCCGGATCGATGCAGCTCTGGCGGCGCTCGCCATCAACGCTGCAACACGCATAGCACGTTGCGGTCCATCGCCGGGCTCCGGGTGGCCCCTGTCAACCAGCGTAACCTGTGCTCCAAGCCGCCGGGCATATTGCGCCAGCGCGATTCCCAGCGCCCCCGCGCCCACGATGCAAAGCTCGGGTCGAATTAACTCAGCCATGTCCGCCACTGGCCAGAACCATCGCTGCTCTTATGCGGGGGAAAGCTTGGCTTGACAACAGGGCGACGCGGTCCAATCCGGGTGCCAATGCGCGTTGACTTGGGGCAGTGTTTTGCCTATAGACCCCACCAACGCGAAGGCGGCGCGCTTGCCCGCCTCAAGGATTATTCTGCTTTCAGGCAGCACCAACCAAGAGGAACCGTGCAACTGCGCGGTCTGATGTTATGAAGCGTACATACCAGCCTTCCAAGCTCGTGCGTGCCCGTCGTCACGGTTTCCGTGCCCG
>NZ_CAJXJS010000099.1 GCF_913055165.1 uncultured Devosia sp. | reverse complement strand
GTGATCGAGCCGTAATAGCCCTTGAGCTTCTGCTTGGCGCGCAGCTGCAGACCGAAGTCGCTCAGCTTGCCCTTACGGCGCTGGCCGTGCTGGCCGGGGCCATAGGCACGGGCGTTGAGCGGGGACTTGGGACGGCCCCAGATATTTTCGCCAAGACGGCGGTCAATCTTATACTTTGCTGAATGACGCTTCGACATCGCGTATCCTTTTCATAAGCTTGGCCCCGAAGCGTTGCAGACCTTGCGGAAAAGGCCGCGCGTCCGAGGGACCGGTTGAATGGATCGCGCCCTCCTCTGCCCCTGCTTTCACAAGGACCGACAGACTCCCAACAGAGAATCCCGGGTGCGCCTATGGGCCGATTGGCCGGAATAGGTGGGCGGGTCATAGAGGCCAGCGGCAATAGAGTCAAGGACGAAGGGCACGCCGTGGCGCGCCCTCCGCAGCTATTCCTGCATGGACTCTATGTAGTCGACCAAGGCGGTGATCCTGGCTCGCACCAGAAGCTCTGCCCCGAACGGTCCTGCATAGTCTCCGATCTGTTGCTTGAACGTATCGCCCCAGATCGGCATGGCAGACGTGCCATGTGCGCGCAGAGTGGTCCGACCGTCGACAACATGAAACACATCCAGATAGGGGAACACTCCCTCGTTCCTGGCCTGGAGCGTCGTCAGATCGGGGGGTTGCACGGTAAGCACGCCGGCAAATTCGCCGCCGCCCTTCCCGTCCGAACCATGACAGACGGCGCAGGCCGCCGCATATGCGTCAGCGCCGATCTGGTTATCCTGCCCGCTGCCCGGTGATGTGCTTAACATCAACAGGGCACTGACGAGCGCCATGCTAGCTTTTGACACTGCATCCTCCTCAACAACCTGCACCGGTCCGGAAACCGGCCGGTCTCCAGTTGTCGGCACAGCCTGACTGTGGACCGTGAGGGGAAGAGTGCCTTGACGGTGGTCAAGACATGAACCTGGGCGGCTAGGCCATCCGCTTGTCGATGTGTCGCTGTTCGCGCAATTGCGGGAAGATGCGGCTCCAGATGACCGCCACGGCCATGGCGCCAAAACCGCCAATCACAACAGCGGGCACTGGCCCGATCAGATGCGCCACTGTGCCGGCGCGGAACTCGCCCAGCTCATTGGAGGCGCCGATGAAGACCGAATTGACCGCATTGACGCGCCCGCGCACTTCCTCCGGCGTCCACAGCTGCATGATGGTTTCCCGGATGGTAACGCTGACCATGTCCGCCGCCCCCACCAGTGCCAGGGCCGGGATCGACACCCAGACCGTGGTCGAGAAGCCGAAAAGGACGGTGAAGGCGCCGAACAGGCCAACAAAGAGAAACAGAACCTTTCCGGCATGATCGCGGACCGGGAAACGGGTGAGCCAGAGCGCCATGACGATGGCCCCGAGCCCCGGCGCGGCGCGCAGCAGGCCCAATTCGGTTGGCCCGGCATTGAGGATGTCCTTGGCATAGATCGGCAGCAAGGCAACCGCGCCGCCCATCAGAACGGCGAACATGTCGAGCGAGATGGCGCCGAGCACCACCCTGTTGGAAAAAATGTAGCGGAAGCCCCCGAACATGGTTTCAAGGCTGGTGGCCTGATGCGACTCCCGTTTTGCAGGCTTGGGAATCAGCAGGACGGTGATGACGGCGCAAACCAACAGGGCGCCCGCTGTGCCGAAGGCAAAGCTGGGCCCAATTCCATAAAGCAGGCCACCGACCGCCGGACCGGTGATCGAAGCGAACTGCCAGGCAGAGGCATTGACGGTGATGGCATTGCTGAGCGCTTCGGTGGGCACCAGATTGGGCGCCAGCGATTGCGCCGCGGGGCCCCAGAAGGCACGGGCCGTGCCCAGCACCACGAGGATGACGAAGATCGGCCAGACTTCATGCGCCTCCACATTGACCAGCGTCAGGAAGCCCAGTGCACAGCCCAGTTCGACCGTCAGGCAAATGGCCATGATGCCACGCCGGTTGAAACGGTCAGCGACCAGGCCCGTAACCAGAATAAGCAGCAGTGCCGGGAGAAACAGGCAGAGCCCCACCAGCCCCAGCAGGAAGGCGTTGCCGGTGACGTCGTAGATCTGCCAGGCGATGGACACCGACATGATCTGCACCGCAAAGCTGACCAAGAGGGTGGTGAGCCAGAAAAAGCGGAAACCGATATAGGTGAAGGCGAGCTTGGACGGCTCGGAAGGGGCGTGAGCGCTCATGATGCTTCGCTCATCGCATTTTGGCGATGAAGGGTCAAAGGCGAAGTGGCGCGTGCCCCCGGTCTTTTACCTGCCGGACAGCCCTACCAACTGGCCGACGACAACCGATTTTCTGTTATTGAGTGCCGAAATGGCGCCCGCACTTATCTCAGCATGGGTCAGCCACCGGCGTCTGCCACCCTCTTCCACACTGCCCAACTGCACGAAGTCCACATGTGCCAAATGCCGGAGTTGTTCAGGGCGACCATCCGTCGATCCCAGGACAACGACGATCTGCGCGCCCGGCAGCAAGGGAACCAGCCAGGTCAGGATCGGTTCAGGATCATGCAGCCAAAGCAAGGCAGTGCTGATTTCGGGAATTTCCGCCAAGGCCGCACGAACCCTTGCTTCGAAATCAGGCCGGTTCCAATCTGCATCCAGGGCAGACACCGTCCCCGATCCAAAATCCATGCGGTTGGCGCCTCGGGCGACCAGCAGCGTTGAGTCGGAACGCGCAATGAGCCATCGCGATGCCTCCTGCAGCATTCCCGTTCCGCCCATGATCAGGGAGTTGTTCATGCTAGGTCTGCCTTCACCTACCTCTCACGACAGCGCTAATCCTCGGTCTTCTCTGCCTTTTTCATCCGATTGGGATTGGGTCGCTCGTGGCGGCGGTCAATGGAGGAGATCACGCCGCGAAGGGTGCGGATTTCCTGACTTGTGAAGCGGCCGCGAGTGAGTGCGGTGCGCAGATTGTTGACCATGCTGGGGCGCTTGTCGGGCGTGGTGAAGAAGCCGGTCTGGTCCAGCACGCCTTCGAGATGTTCGAACAGGCCGACCAGATCGTTGCGCGGTGCGGCTTCGGCGAGATTGTCGCCAAAGGGCAGCGCCCTGCCCGCCTCGCTGGTACGGCGCCATTCATAGGACATCAGCAGCACCGCCTGGGCGATATTGAGCGAGGCGAATGCCGCCTCGACCGGCAGCGTGACGATGGCGTCGGCCATGGCCACTTCTTCGTTGAGCAGCCCCCACTTCTCACGCCCAAAGAGCAGACCCGCCTTCTGACCGCCGGCGATGTGTCCAGCCATATATGAGGAGGCTTCTTCGGGCCCATAGACCTCCTTCTGCATGTCACGCGAGCGGGCGGTGGTGGCGTAAACCAGGGTCAGGTCGCCCATCGCCTCTTCTAGGGTGTCGAATACGCGAACGCGCTCCAGCACATGGTCGGCGCGCGAGGCCGCGGCAACGGCCTTCTCATTGGGCCAGCCGTCGCGCGGACGGACCAGACGCATGTCCCAGAGCCCGAAATTGGCCATGGCCCGCGCCGCGGCGCCAATGTTTTCGCCCAATTGCGGCTCGCACAGGATAATCGCCGGACAGGGCGCAAGGGAGAGAGGTTGGGAGCTGTCTGTACCGGCCATGTGTCGTCGTTCCGCGAAAAATCCAGCGGCGACATAGCTCAATAGGACAATTTCAGCAAATCAGGCCACCCTTCCCCGCACAGGCAAGTCCACCACCTGGGCGCTGGGGCGCCATTCCCGGTCAAGCAGGGCGAAATGCAGTTCCTCGTCCCACTCGCCTTGAAACAGAGCGTGCTCACGATAATGCGCCTCCAGTCGCAGGCCCAGCTTCTGCATCAGCTTGACCGAATGGTGGCTGCGCCCGTCACAGCGCACCATGAGCCGATGGATGCGGAAGTGATCGAAGGCCAGATCGATCAGGGCGGTCAGCGCCTGGGTGAGATAGCCCTTGCCGCTCTCGGCCGGATCAATGGCGAAACGCAATTCCCCCTGGCTCGCCGTGGCGTCGGACCATCTCAGACTGACTTGCCCCACCAGGGCATGATCACCCTTGCGCACCATGGCCAGTGTCAGGGTATCGCCCGGCCGGTGCAGTTCGACCTGATCGCGCATGATGGATATGACCTTGGCCACGTCCTCATGGTATCGGGTCGGTCGCTCGACATAGCGCTGGACGGTCGGGAGCACATGGTAGCGGCAGACCGCCTCCAGATCGCCCCGCTCAAAGGGCCGCAACACAAGGTGATCGGTTTCGATCGGCAACCGCAAAGACGACATGATCCGCAACCCTCCGCAGGATAGAGCAGCCCTGACCCGCAATGCCGCTGGCGCCCCGAAGTTCCCGGTTGATGAGAGCAAATCTTTTTAGCCGGTGGGGTTGCAAAACCGGATCACCCGGAGTGCCGGAGGGATAGCCATTCGTCCCGCAAAATGGCGTAGTAAAATTCTTCGTCCCACTCTCCCTTGAAGCGGGCATGCTCGCGGAAATGGGCCTCCCGGCGCATGCCCAGGCGCTCCATCAGCCGCCAGGAGGGGACATTACGCGCGTCACAGCGGGCAAAGATGCGGTGCAGGTCCGCCGGACCGAACCCCAGATCGAGCATGGCGTTGGTTGCCTCTGTGGCATAGCCCCTGCCGTGGTGATCGGGATGGAAGATCCAGCCCAACTCCCCCTGCCGTGCCTCGACGGAGCGCCATATCAATGACACCTCACCGACAATTCCCTCATCATCTCGCTTTTCGACAGCGAGCACGATCCGATCCCCCTCTTCGAGAAATCCCGTCTGCGTCGATCGCTGCTGGATGGCCAGGGCGCATTCATCGCGGCTGAGCGGTGGATCAAACAGATAACGCGCGACATCTTCCCGACCGCGATAGGCATGAACCGCGTCGACGTCACCACGGGTAAAGGGTCGCAGACGCAGCCTTGCAGTCAACAGAGGGTAGTCGGGATGCAGCGCCATGGTTTCTCCGGAAGGCGCGGCACTGTTGCGCCTGTGACCGCGCTTGGCAAGGTGACGCTTGCCCACTTGCTGGCCGCATGCCAGCTTGCCCGCCATGAGCACGTCGACAATGCCTGAACTTGACCTGACCGCCAGCTGTGATTGTGGCGCTGTCACGCTGCACGCCCAGGGGCGGCCGGTTTCGATGTTCCAATGCGCCTGTCTACACTGCCAGAAGGCATCAGGAAGCGGCCACTCCTCGATCGTGCTGTTCCACCGCGCGGGCGTCACCGTCGAAGGCGAAACAAAAAGCCACACTCGGCCAGCCGATTCCGGGGCGAACTTCACACGGCACTTCTGCCCGGAATGCGGAACCACTGTCTTTGCGGAATCGTCCCGCGCCCCCCAATTGCGGATCGTGCCGGCGGGCTTGTTCGCCGGGCAGAATGCCTGGTACGCGCCCAATCAGTTGATCTTTGCGCGCACCCACCAGGCCTGGGACATGATCCCCGAGCATCTGCCGCGTCACCAACGCTATCGGGAGAGCCAGTGATGAGTCTGGCCCTGGAAGAACTCTCCGAGCGCATTCGGGCTCTGACACCGGACCTCGACCTGGTCGAAAAGAAGATGTTCAACGGTCGCGCGTTCATGCATCGCGGCAATATGCTGGTGTGTCCCATCAAGGACGGCACCCTGCTTGTCCGCGTCGGCAAGGATGGGATGGACGCAGCCCTGGCCCGACAGGGCGCCGCGCCGATGGTGATGAACGGCCGCACGATGGGCGGCTTCGTCTTCGTTTCCGGCGACGCCATAGAGGATGACGACGCCCTTCTTGAATGGCTCGCCACAGCGCGCGCCTTCGTCGCCACCCTGCCGTCGAAATAGCCGCCCGCCATCCGGCAAGCCCCCTTGCCGAGCCTGTCTTTGCGCTTTGCTCTGGCGGTGCTATAGGGACCGCCGAACATGGCCGCGGGCCGTTATCCGTATTTGCAAGGGAGCAATTCGATGAGCAAGATCAAAGTCGCCAACCCGGTCGTCGACCTCGACGGCGATGAGATGACCCGCATCATCTGGCAGGCGATCAAGGACAAGCTCATCCATCCCTATCTCGACCTGCCGATCGAATATTACGATCTGTCGGTCGAGAACCGCGACGCCACCGACGACCAGGTCACGGTCGATTCGGCCAATGCCATCAAGAAGCACGGCGTCGGCATCAAGTGCGCGACCATCACCCCGGACGAAGCCCGCGTCGAGGAATTCGGCCTCAAGAAGATGTGGCGGTCGCCCAATGGCACTATCCGCAACATCCTGGGTGGTGTGATTTTCCGCGAGCCCATCATCTGCAAGAACGTCCCGCGCCTGGTACCGGGCTGGACCCAGCCGATCATTGTCGGCCGCCATGCCTTCGGCGATCAGTACCGCGCCACCGACTTCCGCTTCCCCGGCAAGGGCAAGCTGACCATGAAGTTCGTCGGCGAAGACGGCACCGTGATCGAGCATGATGTGTTCGACGCGCCGGGCGCCGGCATTGCCATGGGCATGTACAACCTGGACGATTCGATCACCGATTTCGCCCGCGCCTCGATGAACTATGCGCTCAACCGCGGCGTCCCCTGCTATCTTTCGACCAAGAACACCATCCTCAAGGCCTATGACGGCCGCTTCAAGGACATCTTCCAGGAGATCTACGAAGCTGAGTTCAAGGACAAGTTCGAGGCCAAGAAGATCTGGTACGAACACCGCCTGATCGATGACATGGTGGCAGCGGCCCTTAAGTGGTCCGGCGGCTATGTCTGGGCCTGCAAGAACTATGACGGCGACGTCCAGTCCGACACCGTGGCCCAGGGCTTTGGCTCGCTTGGCCTGATGACCTCGGTGCTGATGACCCCCGATGGTTCGATCGTGGAAGCCGAGGCCGCCCACGGCACGGTGACCCGTCACTACCGCCAGCACCAGCAGGGCAAGGAAACCTCGACCAACTCGACCGCCTCGATCTTTGCCTGGACCCGTGGCCTCGCCCACCGCGCCAAGCTCGACAACAATCAGGAACTGGCCAAGTTCGCCGCGACCCTCGAAAAGGTCACCGTCGACACCATCGAAGAAGGCAAGATGACCAAGGACCTGGCGCTGCTCGTCGGTCCGGACCAGCCCTGGCTGACCACCATGGGCTTCCTTGATGCCATCGACGTTAACCTGCAGAAGGCCATGGCGTAAGGCCCGGCCAGATCCACGAATGCAAAAGCCGGGGTTCTACCCCGGCTCAGACTGTTGACGAACCCCATCGCTTTGGCGGCGGGGTTTTTGTTTGCGGCGGTTTTTGCCGAGCGGATCATTGG
>NZ_CAJXJS010000098.1 GCF_913055165.1 uncultured Devosia sp. | reverse complement strand
CCCCGGAAATGCCCCGGCCCGCCATGCCGCCAATGGCTGTGCCGCCGATATAGAGGCCCATGGAAAAGCCGAGTGCGTCGGGGTCCATTTCTTCGGAGAGATAGACCATGGCCACCGCGGGAATACCGGCGAGCGTCAGTCCCATCAGCGTGCGCAGGACGATGAGCTGCCACCAGACCTGGGTAAAAGGCAGAGCGGCGCCCAGGATGGCCGTGGTCAGCAGCGCCCCGACGATGAGGCGGCGGCGGCCGAGCCGGTCGGCCAGGAGGCTGGCGGGGATCAATGCAAGCGCCATGGTGGCCGTAGTGGCCGACAGGGCCAGCGAGGCGGTGCCGGCGTCGCGCACCCAATATTGCGCGAACATGGGCAGCAGCGGCTGGACCGAATAGAGCGAGGCAAAAACGGAAAAGGCGGCGAGGAAGAAGGCGATATTGGCGCGGAGAAATTCCGGCGTACCGCGGCGGATGGCGGGGAGCGCATTCACCTGGATCGCGTCCCGACCCTCGACCATCGATTCAACAGCCTCCTAGAGAGAATCGATCTGGCTCTGCAAGTCCTTGACAAAACTCGGCAAATTGATCTGTCGCTCGCGCTTCAATCGGGCCGAGGCGAGAATGGCGCGGACGCGGGCCACCGATTCCTCCAGGTCGCGATTGACGATGACATAGTCATACTCGTCAAAATGCTCCATCTCGATCCGGGCGTTGCGCAGGCGCTTTTCGATGGTGCCGACGCTGTCCTGGGCGCGGCGTTCCAGGCGGGCTCGCAGTTCCTTGATCGAGGGCGGCAGGATGAACACCGTGACCATGTCGGCGCGGCACTTCTCATAGAGTTGCAGTGTGCCCTGATAGTCGATGTCAAAGAGGATATCGTTGCCGGCGGCGAGCTGCTCTTCCACCTGGGCGCGCGGCGTGCCGTAGAAATTGCCATGCACCTCGGCGCTTTCGAGCAATTCCCCGTCGCGCTGCATCTTGTGAAAGGTTTCGACGTCGATGAAGTAATAGTGCTTGCCATGCACCTCATCGGTGCGCCGGGCGCGGGTGGTGACCGAAACCGAGAGCTTGATATTGGGGTCGGCCCCGAACAGCGAGCGCGAGATCGAGGACTTTCCGGCGCCCGAGGGCGAGGCAATCACCAGCATGACGCCGCGGCGCTGAAATTCCATCTGACCCAACTCTATTCGACGTTCTGAACCTGCTCGCGTAGTTGATCGATCACCGCCTTGAGGTCAAGACCGATGGCGGTGAGGTCCACTGCGTTTGCCTTGGAGCAGAGCGTATTGGCTTCGCGATTGAATTCCTGGGCGAGGAAATCGAGCCGGCGACCGACAGGGCCGCCCTCGGCGATCAGTTTGCGGGCGGCGGCCACGTGGGCGCTCAGCCGGTCGAGCTCTTCCTGGATGTCCGCCTTGGTGGCCAGGAGCAACGCCTCCTGCGCCAGCCGGTCCTGAGGCAGGCTCGTATCCTGGCGCAAGGCGACAAGTTGCTCATCCAGCTTTGCTGCTATTGCGGCTCGGCTTCGAGCGGGATGGGTTTCGGCGCGCTGCGCAAGGCTGGCAATTGTATCCAGATGCCCCTGCAGAACAGCGGCAATGGCGGCCCCCTCCTGGCGCCGGGCTGCTTGCAGGCGGGTGATCGCCTCGCTGGCGCACTCCAGCACTAGCCTTATGCGCTCATCCTCATCGGTTGCCGCGCCCCCTTCATCCAGCTCCATTACGCCAGGCAAGGCGAGAATGCCCTCGGGCCGCGGGAGTTCGGTGGTCACCTCAGACTGCACTGTCTTGATGGCGGCGAGCACGGTCGCCAGCGCCGCCTCGTTGAGCCGCACGGCACCCGGACCCGATATGTGCGTCAGTGTGGCCGTCAGGTTGATCGAGCCCCGGCTGAGCGACTTCGAGAGCAGCTGGCGCAGCGGAATTTCGGCGGCCTCAAGACCGGGAGCCAAGCGCAGGCGCAGATCAAGTCCGCGCCCGTTGACCGACTTCAGTTCCAGCTGCAGCCGCATGCCTCCGATATGCCGCTCCGTGCGGGCAAATCCGGTCATGCTGGAGAGCGCTGCACTCACTGGGCAGTTTCGCCGTCTGTGCCTGTCGTGACCTCTTCGGCCTCGGCGGCCTCGAGGGCCCGGCGGGCTGCCTCGGCCTCGGCTTCGGCTTGGGCAGCGGCTTCGGCGGCGATCTCCCGATAGCGCGCCACGTTCTGCTGATGCTCGGCATAGGTCTCGGCAAAGACATGACCCTCGCGCGGCGTCGCGCCCTTGGCCACGAAATACAAATAGTCGTGGCTGTCCGGATTGGCGACCGCCTGCAAGGCTTCAATGCCCGGGTTGGCAATCGGCGTCGGCGGCAGGCCATCGATCTGGTAGGTATTGTAGGGCGTCTGCTCTTCGATTTCAGAGCGACGGATGCCGCGGTCGAGAGTCGCCTGTCCCAGCGTGATGCCGTAGATGATGGTCGGGTCCGACTGCAGGCGCATGCCCTCGCGGATGCGGTTGACGAACACCGCCGCGATCTGCGGCCGCTCCGAGGCGATGCCGGTTTCCTTTTCCACAATGGAGGCGAGAATCAGCAGTTCGGCTGGAGACTCGAGCGGCAGGTCTGGCTGGCGGCTTTCCCAAACCTCGGCGAGCGCCTGGGTCATGGCCAGCTGCATTTCATCCAGAACGGACTGACGCGTATCGCCGGGCGTATAGTCATAGCTGCCCGGCAGGATCGAGCCTTCCGGCGGCAACTGGTCGATGGATCCGGTCAGGCGGTCGTCGGCGTTCAAGCGCTGAATAGCCTGCCAGACCGTCCAGCCCTCGGGAATGGTGACAGCGTAGCGCAGGGGATTGCCTTGCGTCAGTTCCTTGAGAATCTCGGACATGGATGCGCCGGCGGGGATATTGAAATCGCCCGCCTTGACGACCGCGCTCTCTTCCACCCGGCTGCCGAACTGGCTGAAGATCATCGAGTTGGTGATGAAGCCCTGCTCTTCGAGCCGGTTGGCGGTGGTGGACAGCGTATTGCCCGATTCCACGCGGAAGACGCGATCCTCGCGGGTCGGGCCGTCGCCATAATATTGCGATGCAACATAGAACAGACCACCACCGACAACCACCAGGCCAATGACCAGCAAGGTCAGCAGGCCATTCAACACGTCGATCAAACCATTGCCCGAGCGGCGGCGGCGCCGATTCCTGCGGTCGTTCATCGTTTCCCTGTCACTCGCGATTGAAGGGGCCTGAGTGCCCTTGTTGTCATTGATCTTGCGCCAAACTGTGGCGGGGCGCCGGCATTGTTCGCAATGGAAGCGCGCAAAGACAAGGGGCACATCGCAGGCGTGTGCGATGTGCCCCTTACAATTCGTGGAAAACTTTAGCTGACCTTGCGCATCACCAGCGTGGCATTGGTGCCGCCAAAGCCGAAGCTGTTGGACAGCGCCACATTGACCTCTTTCCGGATCGCCTTGTGCGGCACCAGATTGATCTCGGTCTCCACCGAAGGATTGTCGAGGTTCAGGGTCGGCGGGATAATGCCGTCGCGCATGGCGAGCAGGCAGAAGATGGCTTCCACCGAGCCAGCCGCACCCAGCAGGTGACCGACGGCCGACTTGGTCGAGCTCATCACCGTGCCCTTGGCGGCATCACCCAGAACGCGGGTCACCGCACCCAGCTCGATCTCGTCGCCGAGCGGCGTCGAGGTCCCGTGGGCGTTGATGTAGTCGATCTCGGCCGGTGAAATGCCGGCGCGCTTGACGGCGGCACTCATGGCGCGGAAACCGCCGTTGCCGTCGGGCGACGGTGCAGTGATGTGATAGGCATCGCCCGACAGGCCATAGCCGATCACTTCGCCGTAGATCTTGGCGCCACGGGCCTTGGCCCGTTCGTAGTCTTCCAGCACGACAATACCGGCACCCTCACCCATGACGAAGCCATCACGATCCTTGTCATAGGGCCGGGAGGCGGCGGTGGGATTGTCATTGAAGCCGGTCGAAAGCGCCCGGGCGGCGGAGAAACCGGCCAGCGACAGCCGGTTGACGCAGCTTTCCGTGCCACCGGCAACCATCACGTCGGCATCACCCAGGGCGATGAGACGGGCAGCGTCGCCAATGGCATGGGCACCGGTCGAGCAGGCCGTGACCACCGAGTGGTTCGGGCCCTTGAGGCCGAAACGGATAGACACCTGGCCACCGGCGAGGTTGATCAGGCGACCGGGAATGAAGAAGGGGCTAATGCGACGCGGCCCCTTTTCATGCAACGTGATCGAGGCATCGTAGATGCCGCCAATGCCGCCAATGCCCGAGCCGATCAGGACGCCAGTGCGCTCCTGCTCTTCCTGGGTCTTGGGCTCGACGCCGGCGTCATCAATCGCCTGCTGGGCCGCAGCCATGGCATAGACGATGAAAGGATCGACCTTGCGCTGCTCCTTCACCTCCATCCACTCATCGGGGTTGTACTTGCCATCGGCATAGTCCCCGAGCGGAATGCGGTGAGCGATCTGGCACGCAATATCGTCGACCTCGAAGTCGTCGATGCGCTTGGCGCCGCTCTTGCCGGCTAGGATATTGGCCCAGGTCGCATCGACGCCGCAGCCAAGCGGCGTGACAAGACCCAGTCCGGTGACGACGACTCGGCGCAATTCCATGGTCAGCGGCCTAGCCCCAGCTTTAGCTGGTGGCCTTGGTCAGGAAAGCGACCGCATCGCCAAAGGTCTGGATCGACTCGGCGGCGTCATCGGGAATCTCGACGGAGAATTCTTCCTCGAAAGCCATCACCAGTTCGACCTGATCCAGGGAGTCCGCACCCAGATCGTCGATGAAGCTGGCCTTTTCAGTGACCTTCTCGGCATCCACATTGAGGTGTTCCACAACGATCTTGCGGACCCGATCAGCGACATCGCTCATATTTGACTTCCCTTTTTAGAAATCGACGTTTCAGTTCGCTTCTTATTGGCGCAAAGCCAAATCATCAAGCGCAGTGTTGGTTTGCACAGGGGCAATGTATGCGGCCTTCCAGGCGCCCGCAAGGCAGGCCGGCAAGTTGGACCGGGGCGGGGGGTATCACGTTTTTTCCGCGATAGCCAGCCGCGTCCAGCCCGGTTTCCAAGGCTTTCGCCACGGAAATCTTGGCAACTGATGCAAGTCGACATGGTTCTCAACTTCCCGACTGCCCACTTTGGTGCAGGCCAAGGACTGGTGGACTTCCGCCAACTGATCTGCTTCCCTCTTCTGCGAAGTTCGCTCCGCCGGACTATGCAGACGATTCAGATGCTTATCCCCACAAAAATCAGAATGAACGCACCGATAAACCAAGCAACCAACAAGACCCCTGCCAATATGTTCAGAGCAACGTTCTTGAGATAATCACCAGAGTTTCGGTAAATCTCTACGCCTTGCTCGTTAGTTCTAGACACGCTGAGTTTAAAGTGCACCGCATAGGCGGCAAAAGCACCGATGATAATTGCCACAACCCCGAGAACTACAAATGTTACGCCAGAATCAAATGGCCCACTAGCGGCCTGCGCATAAGCGGGGGCGGCTAATATAGTTGAAAACACTATTCCGCATATGAAAGCCCTAACCCAGCCCGTCATCCTTACCCCCTGATCGATGGCCTATTTGACGAAGCCCCAAACCAGCTTGTCCGTTCTATGCCTGCGCTGAAGCTGCCGCGCCCTTAATTGCAGCATTGGCTCCAGGCGCTTTGCGCCTAGATCATAGCCATGCCGCCATTCACGTTGAGCGTGTGGCCCGTAATGTAAGCGGCGGCATCGCTGGCGAGGAAAACGGCGCAACCGGCCACTTCCTGCGCCGTGCCCAGGCGTCCCGCCGGAACCGTGGACAGGATCGACTCACGCTGCTTGTCATTGAGCTCGTCGGTCATGGCCGAGGCGATGAAGCCCGGAGCGATCGAGTTGACGGTGATATTGCGGCTGGCAACTTCATAAGCCAGTGCCTTGTTCATGCCTATCAGGCCCGCCTTGGAGGCGGCATAGTTGCCCTGCCCCGGATTGCCCATGACGCCGACCACCGAGGAAATGCCAATGATGCGGCCCCAGCGCGCCTTCATCATGCCGCGCAGCACGGCGCGATTGAGATGGAAGGCAGCAGTGAGGTTGACGGCAATGACGTCGTCCCATTCCTCGTCCTTCATGCGCATGAAGAGATTGTCACGCGTCATCCCGGCATTGTTGACCAGGATGTCGACGCCTCCCATGGCCGCCTCGGCATTGGGAATGAGCTTGTCGACCTCATCAAGCTTAAATAGGTTGGCCGGCAGAATCGGACAGTCCTTGCCGATCTCCGTGGCCGTATCCTCAAGGGCGCCGACGCGGGTGCCGGACAGGGCAACGGTCGCTCCGGCTGCGGCCAGCGCCTTGGCAATTTCGCGACCTATACCGCCGCTGGCGCCCGTTACAAGAGCGCGTTTACCAGAAAGATCAAACATTTAGGTCTCCTCCGGGGAGAAAGCGATTCAAGCGCTTAAGATTTTGATTCAGGGAGTTCAGGCGCCCAGCTGGGACACGAAGGCATCGATATCTGCAGGCGTGTTGACGGCCTGGGCGGTGGCGTCAGGCGCAATGCGCTTGGCCAGCCCGGTCAGCACCTTGCCCGAGCCCAGTTCAACCAGATTGGCAACGCCGCCCGCAGTGGTCAGCCAGCTCACGCTCTCGGTCCAGCGCACAACACCGGTGACCTGCTCGACCAGGCGCTGGCGGATTTCCGCGGGATCGGAAATCGGGGCAGCAAGCACATTGGCGATCAGCGGCACCGCCGGCGCTTTCATCTCCACTTCCCCCAGCGCGGCCGCCATGGCATCGGCCGCAGGCTGCATCAGTGAGCAATGGAAGGGCGCGCTGACCGGCAGCAGCAGGGCGCGCTTGGCGCCCTTGGCCTTGGCGATTTCGACAGCTCGCTCGATGGCGGCAGTCGCGCCGGAGACGACGACCTGCCCGGGCGCATTGTCATTGGCGACGTCGCAGATCTCGCCCTGCGCCGCTTCCGCGGCGACTTCCCTGGCGGTGTCGAGGTCAAGGCCGAGCAGAGCTGCCATGGCACCATGGCCGACCGGAACGGCCTTCTGCATGGCCTGTCCGCGCGTACGCAGCAGGCGAGCCGCATCGGTGAGGCTGAATGTCCCGGCGGCACAGAGGGCCGAATACTCGCCCAGCGAATGGCCGGCGACAAACTTGGCATGGTCCCGCAGGGAAATACCCTTGGACTCGAGGACGCGCACCACAGCCACGGAGACGGCCATCAACGCCGGCTGGGCGTTTTCGGTCAGGCGCAGAATGTCCTCGGGCCCCTCGAACATGGTGGCCGAGAGGCGCTCGCCCAGGGCCTCATCGACTTCCTGGAATACGGCGCGCGCTTCGGCATATTCATGGGCGAGATCCTTGCCCATGCCGACAGCCTGGCTGCCCTGCCCGGGGAAGGTGAAAGCGGAAATGGACATGATCGATCCCTTTTCGAGACAATGTGACAAGCCGCAAGCAGACTGTCCAGTTGCCGGGCGCTTTGCCGGGAGTGTCTGACGAAGTCAAGGCAAACGGACGCGCCGCTTGCCATTGCCCCCTGTTTCCTCTATAGCCGCGCCAGCAATTCGTTTGGCCGGGGGCTGAACGGAGGGTCTTTGCTTTGGCAAAGACAGGGTCCGGCGGACCCGGCCTCCCGTGTTCCCGCTCTTTGCAAGACTGCTTTGACGCCTTTCCGGCTTCGAAGGG
>NZ_CAJXJS010000097.1 GCF_913055165.1 uncultured Devosia sp. | reverse complement strand
CCCGCCGCTCTTAACCCTATCTCCTGATCCCGCCGCACCTGTTGCGCCATGGCAACGTCACAAAAAAGCCAGGATTCCCGCCACATCCGCGCCCCATTAGCCCGAGATTAACCACGCTGGCACACCCGGTTTTAAGATTAAGCGCGGTAAATGCTGCCCTTAAGATTTTAGCCTTTTCTCCCAGGAGCCTGTCGTGGTCATCCCCGCCCCCATAAATACCGCTCTGCGCGCTGCAGCCATGCTGCTGCTGGTTGTCGCCATCGCTGCCTGTTCGCGCAGCGCCACGGACAATGTCGGCCTGACCGGCGTCGGCAATACTGGCGCTGGCGCTCCGGGCAGCCAGCAGGAATTCATCGTCACCGTGGGCGACCGCGTGTTCTTCGAAACCGATTCCAGCTCTCTGACCACCGAGGCCATGGCCACGCTCGACAAGCAGGCCCAGTGGCTCAACCAATATGCCAATTACCGCATCATGATCGAAGGCCATGCCGACGAGCGCGGCACCCGCGAATACAATATCGCCCTGGGCGCCCGCCGCGCCTCTGTGGTGGTGAACTATCTGGTTTCGCGCGGGGTCAATGCCCAGCGCATCACCAGCCAGTCCTTCGGCAAGGAACGTCCGGTGGCGATCTGCAACGACATCTCCTGCTGGAGCCAGAACCGCCGTGCGGTGACGGTCGTCCAGTAAATCGCTTGGCCTGCCGCACCGCTGCAGGCTCATCGATCCAGTGGAAACTGGAGGCAAGAGCGCCCGGCACCAGAAAATGGTCCGGGCGCTTTCTTTTGACCAAAATTGCTCTTTATCGGCGGACGCATAACCCCCATCTTGGCCGGCATTGATCATATCCGGAGGCAGGCGTGACGCTTAAGAACTTGAAGAAACTGGGCCATGCGGCGCTGTGCGCGCTGGGCCTTGGTCTGTGCGCGCAGGGCGCACAGGCGCAGGTGGTGCTGCCCCCGGGCGAGTTGAGCGGCCTCAGCTTCAACAATGACGGCGGCCGCATCCTGGTAGCCCAGGCCGACAACGCCCAATTGCTGGTGCGCATCCAGCAGCTCGAGGAGCAGATCCGCGTGCTCAACGGGCAGGTCGATGGCCTGACATTCCAGCTCACCCAGCTTCAGGAAATTCTCAACCGCTTCCAGGAAGACGCCGAATTCCGCTTCCAGGCATTGGAAGGCGGTGGCCCGGGAAACGGTGATGCGGCAACATCAGGGAGCAGCGTGAGCCAGCCCCAGGCGTTGCCGCAGGACCCGGCTGCGAGCGAGGAGGCCGTGCCTCTGACCGATATTCCCGAGCAGGGCGTACAGCCTTTGCCCGGCGAAATCGAATTCGATCCCACATTCGATGACGGCTCCGCCCCGATGGACGATCTCGGCCAATCCGGTGATCCCCTGGTCGGCACCGGTCAGGCCGGCGGCATTGACCTGATCACCGGCCAGCCGCTCAATCTGAGCTATGATCCCGCCGCCGATGCCTCGGGCAATGCCGATGCCGATGCCCAGTTCCGCGCCGGTTACGAGGCACTGGTTGCCGGCGACTATGAATTTGCCGAACAACAGTTCGGCCAGTTCATCGAGCTCTACCCCGACAATCCCCAGGTGGTGGATGCGGGCAACTGGCTGGGCGAATCCATGTTGGCGCGCGCGGCCTATGCGGAGGCTGCCGATGTGCTGGTGGATGCCTACCAGACCGATCCCAGCCACGAACGCGCGCCCGATATCCTGCTCAAGCTCGGCGTGGCGCTTGCCGGCGTCGGCGAGCGCGAAACCGCCTGCCGGACCTTTACCGAGGTTTCGACCCGCTATCCCGACACCATCCCGGCCTTCCAGGCCCGGCTGGCCGAAGAGAGGGCCAAGGCCGAATGCCCACCGGCCTGACGCCCGATCTGGGCGATCCCGAGGTGCTGGCGCGGCTGTTCGCGCCGGCAGCCGATGCCCCGGCCATCGGGCTGGCCGTCTCGGGCGGACCCGATAGCCTGGCCCTGATGCTGCTGGCCCAGCGCTGGGCCAGCGCACGGGAAAGCGCGCCGCGTCTGATCGTCTACAGCCTCGATCATGGCTTGCGGCCGGAAGCAGCCGCAGAAGTGGCCATGGTGATGGCCGAGGCGGACCGGCTGGGCCTGTTGGCGCGGGCGCTGGCCTGGACCGGCGAGAAGCCGGCCAGCGGCCTCCTGGAAGCAGCGCGGCTGGCCCGCTACCGGATCATCGGCGAGGCCATGCAGGCCGACGGCGCCACGCTGCTGCTCACCGCCCATCATCGCGCCGACCAGGCCGAGACCGTGCTGATGCGCCTGGCCCATGGCAGCGGCATTGAGGGGCTCAGGGGCATGAGCCCGATCAGCCAGGTCGAAGGGGTCACAGTGTTCCGGCCCCTGCTCGATGTCGAGCCGGCCAGTCTGGCGCTGGTGGTCGAAGAGGCGGGCCTGGTGCCCGCGCAGGACCCCTCCAACACCGATATCAGCTATGAACGCGTGCGCTGGCGCAAGCGGCTGCCCCTGCTCGCCGAGGACGGGCTCGACAGCGCCGCCCTGGCCCGTTTCGCCGCCCGCATGGCAGAAGCGGATCTGGCGCTGACGCAGATGGCCGACGCCGCCTTTGCCGAGCTGGTGACGCTGGACGGGTTTGGCGCCGCCAGCCTGCCCCGCACCGCCTTTCAAGGCCTCAGCCCGGCCATCGGCCGGCGGGTGCTGGCGCGTACGCTCAATATCGTGGGTGGACGGCAGAAACCGCGGGCCCTGGGCCAGATCGAAAAGCTATATGACCAGATTGCCGCGGGCGACCTGCCCCGCGCCGCCACGCTTCTAGGGGCGGTGGTGCGGATCAAGGGTGACGCGCTGATTGTCTCGCGCGAGCCTGGCCGGGCCCTGCCCGAACCCCGTGTTCTGGGCCCGCACGAGCAATTGGTCTGGGACCAGCGCTTCCTCATCACCAATGTCTCGGACACTGCCGGCATGACAGCGGGCGCGACCGATTTCATGCCCCGCCACCGGCTGGAGAATTTCCTCGGTTTCAAGGTTACCACGCCAGCCGAAGCCATTCGCACTGCGCCACTCGTGCGGGACGCAGAAGGCGAGATCCTCGCCTTGGGCGGTTGGTCCTTTGACGAACGGGTCAGCGTGGAACTGCTGATCGACTGAGGGTGGAGGGCTTAAATCTGGTGCACTTCGCCCAGCGCCACGACCGGACCCGTTGCCCGGCCCTCCGGCGCGCCACCCTTGGGTTCGAGCGTGATGGCCAGCACCGAGCCCTCGCCCCAGCCGGCCTGCACTTCTTCGCTCAGTTCCACCACTGACCGCTGGTTGACCGGAATGACCCCCATGGAGATCGGGGCCTGCTCGCCCTGGATGGCCCAGAGCTCCAGATCACGATCGGACGGAACATCGCCCGAGAGCGCCGTAAGCCGAACGGCCCCCGCCCCATCATAAAGCGCCAGGAAGCGCACATCGCTGCCCTCGGCTTCGAGCGCAGCAACGAGCTGGGTGGTCAGGCTCGTGACGCTGGGAGTCGGCTGCATCAGGTTGAAGCCGATCGCCGCAACGGCCACCGCCAGGGCGCCCGCGGTGAGGCCCCGCCAAAGCGCCAGGCTGTTCCAGATCGAGGTTTTCGGAGCCGCCCCGAACAGGCGCGCCTCCACCCGCCCGAGCACATGCGCAGGCGCATCGACTTCACCAAATTCGCTGTCGAGCGCTGCAAAGCGGGCCGACCAGAAATCGTGCTCCGCCTTCAGGGCCGGGTCGGCGGCAATCATCGCCTCGACGCGGGCATGCTCGCGCGGCCCGAGCAGGCCCAGGACATATTCGGCCACCAGCGCCCCACGCTCGTCGCCGCCCCTTTTGCCCTGCTCGTCGCTCATGCCGTCAGACACTCTCTCAACTTGATCAGGCTGCGCCGCAGCCAGGTTCGCATGGTATTGAGCGGCACGGAATAGCGCTGCGCCAGCTCGTCATAACTATAGCCCTCAAGATAGGCCCCGCGCACCGCTTCGGCCTTCTCCGGCTCCAGGGTCGCCAGGCAAGTCTCGATCCGCTCGCCCTCCTGGCTGGCCTGGGCCAACCGCTCCGGATCAGGCCCGGCATCGGCAATCTGCATCGCCTCGTCCAGCTCATCACCCGCCGGCCGCCGTGCCCGCACCATGTCGAGCGCATGATTGCGGGCGATGGCCACCAGCCAACTGATTGGAGAGGATTGCCCCGCCTGATAGCGATCGGCGCGCTGCCAAATCTTGATATAGACCTCCTGTATGGCCTCTTCGGCCTCGGCCCGGTTTTTCAAGATACGCAGCACCACGCCAAACAGTTTCGCGCTTGTGCGTTGGTAAAGCATGCGGAATGCCTGCCGGTCGCGCAGCGAGCACCGCGCGATCAGCTCGGAGATTTCGGCAGGTCCTGATTGTGCTGGCATGGGCAAGCGCCCTCCCCGTCCGTGAGGCCGTGCCGCGGCCTTTTCTGCTAGAACGAAAGAACGGGGCAATCGGATCACTGCCCTTCAAAAAACCGGGGCAAAGGCGTTTCATAGGAACCGGAAATCGAATAGACCCATTGCCCAACCGAACCCCCAGCCCAGGGAGCTGCTGACCACCATGACCGACCAGGCGCCCGACACCGATCGCTTCAGCCACGATGCCGGCATCCTCGCCCAGGCCCTGCCCTATATGCAGCGCTACGAAGGCAAGACCGTTGTGGTCAAATATGGCGGCCATGCCATGGGCGATCTCAAGCTCGGCCAGGCCTTCGCCCGTGACATTGCCCTTTTGAAGCAATCCAAGGTCAATCCGATCGTGGTGCATGGCGGCGGGCCGCAGATTGCCTCCATGCTCAAGAATCTGGGCATCGAATCCAAGTTCGAGGGCGGACTGCGCGTCACCGACCAGCGCACCATGGAAGTGGTTGAAATGGTGCTGGCCGGCTCGATCAACAAGGAAATCGTGGCGCTGATCAATGCCGAGGGCGAATGGGCGATCGGCCTGTGCGGCAAGGACGGCAACATGGTCTTTGCCAAAAAGGCGGAAAAGACCTTTAAGGACCCGGGCTCCAATATCGAGCGCGTGCTGGATCTGGGCTTTGTCGGTGAACCCGTGGAAGTCGACCGGACGCTGCTGGACCTTCTGGCCCGCTCGGAACTGATCCCCGTCATTGCCCCGGTCGCCCCGGGCCGCGACGGCAATACCTACAATATCAACGCCGATACCTTTGCCGGCGCCATTGCCGGCTCGCTCGGTGCCAAGCGCCTCTTGTTCCTCACTGACGTCCCCGGCGTTTTGGACAAGAACGGCAAGCTGATGCCGGAGCTTACCATGCGCGAAGCCCGGGAACTGATCGCCGACGGCACCATTTCCGGCGGCATGATCCCCAAGGTCGAGACCTGTCTTGAAGCGCTCGACAATGGTGTGGAAGGCGTGGTGATCCTCAACGGCAAGACGCCCCATGTCGTTCTGGTGGAACTGTTCACCGAGCATGGTGCGGGCACGCTGATCGTCCGCTGAGCGCAAACAGGTAAACAATTTCTGAAGCCCCCGCGAGTCAAGCAAGGAAAGTTCCTTTAAAGACTACTAAATCTATAGGCTTAATGCAGAATGCAGCCATCCGATGGGGGTAATCGCGATGGTTTCGGAATTCCTGATCTTCACTATTGCCGGTTTTCTGGCGCAGATTGTCGATGGCGCCCTGGGCATGGCCTATGGCGTGGTCAGCACCACCATGCTGCTCACCTTCGGCGTCCCGCCCGCAGCCGCCTCGGCCAGCGTGCATGCTGCCGAAATGTTCACCACCGCCGCCTCGGCGACCAGCCATGTCAGCCATCGCAATGTCGACTGGAAACTGTTCTGGCGACTGGCGCCGGCCGGCATAGCGGGCGGGGTGATGGGTGCCTATGTGCTGACCGCGATTGATGGCGCCATGCTCCGGCCCTTCGTCACCATCTATCTGGGTCTGCTTGGGGTCTATATCCTCTTCCGCGCCTTCCGCAGCCGGGCGCCCTATCGGGAGCATGGCACGGCCTATGTTGCGCCGCTGGGCGTGGCCGGCGGTTTTGTCGACGCTGCTGGCGGCGGCGGCTGGGGGCCCATCGTCACCTCAAGCCTGATCGGTTCGGGCGGCGCCCCGCGCTTCGTGGTGGGCACGGTCAATACCGTCGAATTCTTCGTCACCACCGCCGTCTCGGTTGCATTTCTGACGGCGCTGATGACCGGCCATTGGGACCAGGCCGACGGCATCGACCGGCACCTGTGGTCGGTGGCCGGCCTGGTCGTGGGCGGGGTGTTGGCCGCGCCGCTGGCAGGATTCGTGGTCCGGATGATCCCTGCCCAACGCCTGATGATCCTGGTGGGCAGCCTGGTGATGGCCCTGGCCGCATACCAGACCTGGCAATTGCTGACCTAGCACCCCAAGCCCTGGCGTTGGGGGCGGTGCCTAGGCCTCCACCGGTGCCGCTTCGGCGGCCCGCCCCTGGGGCTGGTTGCCGGATTGTTTGAAGACAAAGGCCAGCGCCAGCACGAGGCCAAACGCCACCACCTGATACCAGAGCGCCAGCGCCGCAGAATCGGCGAAGGCGGCATGGGGGCCGGCTCCGGCCGCAAAGGAATTGGCCAGATGCGTGAAGAAAATCTGTCCGATCAGCGCGATGCCCAAGGCCCCGCCGACCTGCTGGAAGGCCTGCAGCGCCCCTGAACCGGCACCTGCATCGCGATCCGGCACGCTGCGCAGAACAAGCTGGAACAGCGCCGAAAAGCCCAGGCCCAGGCCAATCCCGGCGATCAATAGCGGTGGCAGGAACCACCAATGGTCGATGGTATCGGTGACGCCCGCGACGATGAAATGCAGCCAGCCGATCCCAAAGCTGAGCATGGCACCAGAAGCTGCCAGGCGGCTGCGCAGATAGTGCGACCCGAACCGGCCGGCAATGAACGAGGCGATCAGCACGCCCACGGAAAAAGGCGTATTGGTCAACCCTGATTCCAGCGGTGAAAAGCCGAAGCCCGCCTGCAGCAGCAGCGAGATCACCATGAACATGCCCGGTATGCCCGAGGCAAAGACCGTCACCACAAAGGCGCCGAACATGAAGTCCTTGCTGCGCAGGAGGCCGTAATTGAGCAGTTGCGGTTCACCGGCGGCGGCACGGCGGCCTTCCCAGACAAAGAACACGGCGAGCATGATCAGGCCAAAGGCCATCATGCCAAACGCCCAGAGCGGCCAGCCATAGGCCCGGCCTTCCACGATCGGAAACACCACAGAAACGATGCCGAGTCCGAACAGCACGATGCCGACATAGTCATTCCTGAGATCCGGGTGACCGGGCAGACGCGTTATCAGAAACCAGCCGGCGATGATGGCGGCGATGCCGATAGGAATGTTGACCAGAAATATCGGCTGCCAATCCAGCCCGAACAGCTGGGCGTCGATGAGGATGCCCCCCAGGATCGGACCGCAGACGGCGGCCAGCCCCGCAGACAGTCCGAACAGGGAGAAGGCCTGGCCGCGTTCGTCGGGCGGAAAGGAGACGGTGGCAATGGCCAGCACCTGCGGGGTCATCATCGCCCCGCCGAGCCCCTGCAAAACGCGGGCACCGATCAGCACTTCGATGGACGGAGCAAGGCCGCACAGGGCCGAGGCCAGGGTGAAGGCCGAGACGCCGAGCAGGAACATGCGGGTCCGGCCGACAATGTCGCCCAGCCGCCCGAATGGAAGCAGTCCTAGCGCAAACGCCAATACATAGGCGGCCACCACCCACTCGATCTGGCTGTCGGTCGCCCCCAAATTCTCGCGCATTGAGGGGAGCGCCACATTGACGATGGTGACGTCGATCAGGTTCATGAAATTGGCGATCAGCAGGATCGCCAGGGAAAGCCAGCGGCGCGGATCTGGCGCGGCCTCGGGCCGAGATGCAGACATGGTTAGTCCCTTTTGGCAGCGGGCGCCGAAAAGGCCCGCTCGAGTTCTGAAAACACCGCGTCAACTTCCGAGCGATCTGGATGAGAGCTGCGCCAGCCAGCCACGGTGCCCAGGAAGATATGCGCGGCGGCTTGCGGGCTAAGGTCGGCACGAAGCGTTCCATCCCTGACACCCAGCGCGAAGATGTCGGCGAGCGTCTGCCGCCAATGGCCCGTCATGGGCCTGATTATGGCGG
>NZ_CAJXJS010000096.1 GCF_913055165.1 uncultured Devosia sp. | reverse complement strand
GTGGGCGGCCGGCACGTCCGGATCCTCTGCACCCTGGTGGATCGTTACCGGGCAACCGGGATGGAGCGGCTTGCCAAGGAGAAGATGACGCCGCCCGTCCTCGATCAGCTTGCGCACTTCTTGGTCGATGATCCGGGCCGTGTCGTCCGACATATGCTGGCTCTGCGTCACTGAATGGCCCAGGAAAACCTCCTGGTCATTGGACTTGTAACGCACGCGGCCGAGCTTTTCGCTCATGCCCCATTCCATGACCATGGAACGGGCGAGGTTGGTGGCCATCTGGATATCACCGGAGGCGCCCGAGGTCACCTTTTCCGGTCCGAACTTGATGATCTCGGCCTCACGGCCGCCGAACAGCATGGTCAGCCGGGCCAGCGCCTTTTCCCTTGAGAACGAATAGCTGTCGTTCTCAGGCAGGGTCATCACCATGCCGAGGGCGCGCCCGCGCGGGATGATGGTGGCCTTGTGGATCGGGTCGATGCCGGCAACCTTAAGCGCGATGATGGCGTGGCCAGCCTCGTGATAGGCGGTCAGCTTCTTTTCGTCGTCGGTCATGGCCATGGTGCGACGCTCGGCGCCCATCATGATCTTGTCCTTAGCGTCCTCGAATTCCTGATGGGTGACGAAGCGCTTGTTCTTGCGCGCCGCCATCAGGGCCGCCTCGTTGACGAGGTTCATGAGGTCTGCGCCGGAGAAGCCGGGCGTGCCGCGGGCGAGAACCTTGAGGTCAACATCGGGGGCCAGCGGCACCTTGCGGACATGGACCTTGAGCACCTTTTCGCGACCGGTAACGTCGGGATTGGGCACCACGACCTGGCGGTCGAAGCGGCCGGGACGGAGCAGGGCAGGGTCGAGCACGTCGGGGCGGTTGGTGGCGGCAATGAGGATGATGCCTTCATTGGCTTCAAAGCCGTCCATCTCGACCAGCAGCTGGTTCAGCGTCTGCTCGCGTTCGTCGTTGCCGCCGCCCAGGCCGGCACCACGCTGGCGGCCGACGGCGTCGATTTCGTCGATGAAGATGATGCAGGGCGCATTCTTCTTAGCCTGCTCGAACATGTCGCGGACACGCGATGCACCCACGCCGACGAACATTTCCACGAAGTCGGAACCCGAAATGGTGAAGAAGGGCACATTGGCTTCGCCGGCCACTGACCGGGCCAGCAGCGTCTTACCTGTACCCGGCGGGCCGACCAGCAGCACGCCGCGCGGGATACGGCCGCCCAGGCGCTGGAATTTGCCTGGATCGCGCAGGAATTCGACGATTTCTTCCAGGTCCTGCTTGGCCTCGTCGACGCCCGCGACGTCCTCGAAGGTCACCTTGCCCTGGGTTTCGGTCAAGAGCTTGGCGCGCGACTTGCCAAAGCCCATGGCGCCGCCACGGCCGCCGCCCTGCATCTGGCGGATGAAGAAGAACCACACGCCGATGATGACGAGGAAGGGCAGCCAGCTCGAGAGCAGGATGGACCAGAAGGGGCTCGATTCGGGCGCGCGCGCGGTGATGCTCACATCGCGGTCTTCGAGCTTGGTGATCACGTCGGCGCCTTCGGGAATGATGGTTTCGAAACGCGTGCCATCATTGAGCTGGCCGGAGACCACGTTGTTGGTGATGGTCACCGTCTGGACGCGGCCGGCTTCGATGTCGGACACGAATTGGCTGTAGCTCTTTTCGGCCACGGACATGGTGCGCGTGGACGACTGGAAGACCTGGAACAGGCCCATCAGCATAAAGAGGATCACCAGCCAGATGGCAAAGTTGCGGAAATTTCCGTTCATCAATTCCTGTCCCGGAGAGGCCGGCGCTCGGGTCGCGCCAGTATTGGGGCGAATGTAAGACCCTCAATGGGGCGTTACAAGGGCAAGACCTCGGCGTTTCCGGCCCTTTCGTCCAGTCATTTTGTCGCGATGGGGTTAATACGTTCTCACGCAGGAAAGGATGCAAAGCTGCATCTGCCATCTGCTAGAAGTGATGACCGACGGGGAGGCGTGCCATGGGTGTTGAGGTGACAACGAAAATCGATATCGCGCGGCCACTCCCTGAAGTGGCCGCCTATGCCTTCGACCCGACCAATGCGCCGCAATGGTATGCCAACATAAAATCGGTGCGCTGGCGCACCGCGCCGCCGGTTGCCGAAGGCAGCGGGATGGATTTCGTGGCTCACTTTCTGGGGCGGGAGCTCGCCTACACCTATCGCGTCGTCGAGATGACCCACAATCGGCTTGTCATGCGCACCGCGCAGGGGCCGTTTCCCATGGAAACCGTCTATCAGCTCCAGGCAACCGGCCCGGCCAGTACCCGCTTCTGCCTCATCAATCGCGGCGAGCCCAAGGGTTTTGCCGGTGTGATGGCGCCAGTCATGGTGGCGGCGATGAAGGCGGCCAATCGGAAGGATGTGGCGGCGTTGAAGCGGGTGTTGGAGAGCAGCATCCGCTAAGGTGGTGAAATGGCAAACGTGCTGGTAGCTGTGCTTTCCGGTCTGATGGCTCGAATTTTGCGCAAATTGCCCTTCGTGGGGTACTGGTTCGTCGCCCTCGCGGCCTCGTCGATGCTACTGCAGGGCGGCAGCGTAAAAGCGCAGACTCCCAATCCTTACGAGGGTTTTCTCGTACATTGCGCGACCTTGTACTACATGGCATCAGAAGCCCTTGCCCTTGATGGCAAGGATTATGTCTACATAATTTATCGGGCGAAATTTGATGTCATAGTAGAGGAAATTTCCAAGAAATTTGACTCGTACGAAGATGCTGACGCTCGTATTTCCGAAGAATTGCAGTCTCGTGTAAACTGGCTAGGGCCATTCATCGAGGAGTCGCCGGCGACTGTAGTGGGGCTTCTTGATACCTGCGATCGGAGTGCGACAATACGTGCACTGGTAGACGAATCCTGGCCCTGACGTGGCTGCCTACAACGCCTAGTCTTCGGCATGCCTTCAAGTCTACCACCTCCTTGATCCGACAAAAAAAAGCCCCGGCTCATCACCGGGGCTTTCTGATACTCGCTGTAACGCCGCTCAGGCCCCCGCCGCTTCCTTCACGGCTTCCTGCACCTTTTCAAACGCCCGCACCTCGATCTGGCGGATGCGTTCGCGGCTGACGTCATATTGCTGGGCCAGTTCCTCAAGCGTGGAGGGATTATCCTGCAGGCGCCGAGCCTGGAAAATGGCGCGTTCGCGCTCATTGAGCACGTCCATCGCCTTGTTCAGCATGCCCATGCGCTCGGAATATTCCTCGCTTTCGCCCAGGCTGGTTTCCTGGTCGGGCGTGTCGTCGACCAGCCAGTCCTGCCATTCGGACGAGCCTTCATCGGCCCGCATGGGGGAATTGAGCGAAGCGTCGCCCGAGAGGCGCGAATTCATCTGCACCACTTCGTCTTCAGTGACGTTGAGCGTGGTGGCGATCTGCTTGATCTGGTCGGGATGGAGCGAGCCATCCTCAAGCGCGGCGATCTGGCCCTTCACTTTCCTCAGGTTAAAGAACAGCCGCTTCTGGGCGGCAGTGGTGCCGATCTTGACCAGGCTCCAGCTGCGCAGCACATATTCCTGGATGGCGGCGCGGATCCACCACATGGCGTAAGTCGCCAGGCGGAAACCCTTTTCCGGCTCAAAGCGCTTGACCGCATGCATCAGGCCCACATTGCCTTCCGAGATCACCTCGGAAATGGGCAGGCCATAGCCGCGATATCCCATGGCGATCTTGGCGACGAGCCGCAAATGGCTGGTAATCAGCTTCTGGGCCGCACCGGGATCGGCATGTTCCTTGTAGCGCTTGGCCAGCATGTATTCTTCATCCGCTTCCAGCATAGGAAATTTGCGGATTTCCTGAAGATAACGGCTGAGGCCACCCTCGGACGAGAGGACCGGCAAATTCGTCTGGGCCATGGACGCACCCCCTTTCAGCTTTCCCCCACATGGCGCGGGCGGAAAAAACGGTCGCTGTCCATAAGGCACAACAACCGATGTAAGGATAATATAGGTTGCAGTTTGGCGAATTTAAGGGGCCAAGAAGGAACAAACGTTACAAATTGGAAAGCGTTCCCGACACCAATTCGCCTTTCATCGTCATAATACGATAAAACCCTTCACGGTTCAAACACATTGGCGTGACGCGGCCCACTGGGCATTCGCTACAATCGCGACTAGGGTCATGCCATGTCCGATATCGTCATTCTGCCCGTCCCCGTATTTTCGCTGCTCTGCAATGCCGCCTTCACCCTGCGCAGCGAGGTTTTCGTATGGGAGCAAAAAGTACCCGAGGAAGAGGAGCATGACGAATACGACCTTGGGGCGACCCATTTCGTGGCCATTGCCGATGGCGAGGTGGTAGGGACTTTGCGGCTGATCGATCTGCCCGAGCACACCAAGATCGGCCGGGTGGCGGTGCGTCAGGCTTTCCGGGGTCGGGGTATTGCGCGCAAGCTCATCGCGGCTGCCATGGCGCATGCCCGGGCGCGCGGCCAGGATCGCTTCTTTCTTACAGCGCAATCGGACAAGCTTGGTTTTTACGAGAGTCTGGGATTTGTCGCCTTTGGCCCCGAATTCATGGATGGCGGCATGCCGCACCGGGCCATGCGCGATTATGACCGGGACAGCGCGGTGCTGGTCGATTAGCAAATCGTTAAGCCATTAACCTCAGGGCCGATGGCCTGCCCTCACGCTTGCGCTATTGTGCGCTTGTTGGCCCCCATGCGCGACCCATGCCGCGCCTTTCGGGGGACAAATCGGGATCGGCCATCGCGTGCAGACGGGATTGGCGGCCGCAAAATCATAACCCGTTAACGGGAGGCGGAAAGAGCCGGCGCTGCCCAGAGGCGGCCGCCGGTTTTTTCTTATGGCCAACCCATTCTCAGCCCGCGGAAGAAATTCGCGCGGAACGGCTTTCAGGATCGCGGCGTTGTGAGGGCATCAATGGGCCGTACGGTGCGCTACCGGCAAGTTTTGCGCCGTACGGCCCTGTTCACCGCAACGATGAACCTTTGGAGCCTACAATGATCCGCACGCTTCTTACTAGCTCGGCTATCGCCCTTGTGCTTGGTACGGCCGCAATTGCCCAGACCACCACCACGGAAGCCCCTGCCAACGAACTGGCGCCGGCCAACGAGATGGCACCAGCCAATGAAATGGCGCCGGCAGACGATGCCATGGCCCCGATGGATGATGCGGCTGCCCCGGCTGATCATGGTGCCATGGACACCATGGAGGCCAATGAACCCTGGGATATGTCGGCTGGCTACACCGCTGGCGAAGGCGATGCCCTGGTTTCTGAAATCATGGGCGCCACCATCTTCTCCAGCGGTGCTGAAGACGCTGAAGAAATCGGTACCGTCAATGATCTGGTCGTTTCGACGAATGGCGAAATTCACGCCGTGGTCATCGGCGTTGGCGGCTTCCTTGGTATCGGCGAAAAGAATGTCGCCGTCGATTTCGCTGAGCTCGAACATACCGTCGCTTTCGACCAGACCGAGCGTTGGGTTCTGGCCACCACGGCGGACGCCCTGAATGCCGCTCCGGACTTTGTCTGGGAAGAAAACCTCAATGGTGACCCGGCCATGGCCCCGGCTGATCCCGCGGCCCCAGCCGACAACACCATGGCCCCGGCCGACAATGCCATGGGCACCGACCAGCCGGGCATGATGATGGAACGCGAAGGCTATGCGACGGTCGAGCGTGAAGCGCTGACCGCCGAGAACCTGACCGGCGCGACCGTGGTTGGTCCGGACGGTGAGGACATCGCCAATGTCGGCGATATCCTGCTCACCGAGGATGGCCAGATCGACGCCATGCTGATCGACTTCGGCGGCTTCCTCGGCATTGGCGAGAAGCGCGTGGCCGTGAGCCTCGACAATCTCGAATTTGCCTCCAACCAGGCCGGTGATCTGCTGATCTACAGCGACTTCACCCGCGAGCAGCTCGAGGCCCAGCCGGAATATGACGAGGCGACCTACGCCACCGATCCGGCCCAGCGTGCCACCGACCTTTAAGGTCGCGGCCCCGCAATGACAAAAGGCCCGCTTCGGCGGGCCTTTTTTGCATCTTGGTCTGGCAGCTTACTGCCGCCGATAGCGCAGGCGGGCGACTTCGTCATAGGCGTCCTGTTCCTGCTTGTTCTGCTCATCCTTCTCGCGCTGGTGCTCGCGCTGATCGAGCAATTCGACCTTCTTGAGATCTTCCAGCGCTTCGGCCAGGGCATCCTGCGCGGCTTCGAGCTTGGACTTCATGTCATTGGCAGAAGCCAGCAGATTGTCGCGCCGCGTCAGGGCTGCCTTGGCAAAGGTCGAATAGGCAAAATGGGCGACATCAGAAATGCCCGTCTTGGTGTGCTCGATCTCGATCTGCTGGTCGAGTTCGGCCGCCATGCGTTCGAAGTCAGCCACCATCATTTCGATCTGCGCCACCTGCCGGCGCTTCTCGTCAACCTGGAACTTCTTGAGCCGAATGAGGCTCTCGCTGCGCGATTTCAAGACCTGTACTCCTTACACATCAAGTCAGTTCCGGACCGGCCCATGCACATCAGGCCAATCCATCAGTCCCGCGCATCCGCTTCGGCGATCAGGCCGGCGAGCATGGCATAGCCCTCGGCGATCGTCGTCGTCTCATCCCGCTGCTGGCCCAGAAACGCCTCCAGCTTGGGATAGATGGCGATGGCGCGGTCCACGTTCGGATCTGACCCTTTCCGGTAAGCCCCCAGCCGGATCAGTTCCTCCATGTCCGAGAATATGGACATGAGTTCCCGCGCCCGCGACAGGGTGGGCCGGACCTCTTCCGGCACGCATCCTGGCATGGTCCGCGAGATGGACCGGAGCACATTGACGGCCGGATAGCGTCCCCGTTCGGCAATGCCGCGCTCCATTACAATGTGACCATCGAGAATGCCGCGGACGGCATCGGCAATGGGCTCATTGTGATCATCACCTTCCACCAAAACGGTAAATAGACCGGTAATGGAACCCGAATTGGGTTTGCCGGGCCCGGCGCGCTCCAATAGGCGCGGCAGTTCGGTGAAGACTGTGGGCGGATAACCCTTGGCTGTGGGCGGCTCGCCGATGGCGAGGCCGATTTCGCGCTGGGCCATGGCGAAACGGGTGAGGCTGTCCATCATGCACAAGACGCGCTGGCCTGAATCCCGGAAATACTCGGCAATGGACATGGAGATATAGGCCGCCTGCCGGCGCATCAGCGCGGCCTCGTCGGAGGTGGCGACCACGACCACGGCACGCGCCAGCCCTTCCTCGCCCAGATATTCCTGGATGAATTCATGCACCTCGCGGCCACGTTCGCCGATCAGCCCGATCACCGAGACATCGACATCGGTATTGCGCGCCAGCATCGACATCAGCACCGACTTGCCCACGCCCGAGCCGGCGAAGATACCCATGCGCTGTCCCTCGCACATGGTGGCAAAGGTATTAAGGCACCGGACGCCCAGTTCTATCGGTTCGCCCACGCGGGTGCGGTCGTGTGCGGCCAGTGGAGATTGTCGCAAGGGATAGGGCGTGGCTCCCATGGGCAGCGGCCCCAGGCCATCGATCGGTTCGCCATTGGCATTGATCACCCGGCCCAGCCAGCCATGTGATGGGTTGACCGCGCCATCGTGGCGGCGGAACACCGCTTTGCAACCCAGCCGGACACCGCCCAGCTCGCCAAAGGGCAGGCACAGGGCATGTCCGTCGCGGAAGCCGATGATCTCGGCGGCGAGGTAGTGTCCGTCCGTCGCCTCGATGGTCACCCGTCCGCCCACACGCAGCTCGCGCACAGGGCCGACGATTTCGATCAGCAGACCCTGCACGGATTTGACCCGGCCGAAGACTTCCACGTCATCGATGGCCTCGATGGCCGAGATCAGAGCCTTCATGCTCATGCCGCGTTCAGCAACCGTTCATTTTGAGGGGCCTGGAGGGGGGCCAGGCGTCATGATTATGGTTTCCGTCAATGCTCGAATCGTCATTCGGCGCGAATCGGATGGTAACCGATCATTAACGCAAAAGCGCTACTGGCTGTGATGATCGGCGAAATGCGCCTGCCGCCATGAATGCGGCGAAACTCCTCCCAAATGCCCCGAATGCTTGAGTCCAAAGAGTCTCTTGGAACGCTTTCTTAATGTATCACCTTAAGAAATTTTCAGGGTATTTATCTCGATTTTTCAATCACTTAAGATAAAGTTGTACTAACGCCGTTTGCGTATTGCGGATCAGAATTAAACTTTGTTAACTAGTTGGGCTTAGGCTTGAAGTCATATCCAGTAGGGTTG
>NZ_CAJXJS010000095.1 GCF_913055165.1 uncultured Devosia sp. | reverse complement strand
GGAGCCGTGCCGAAGGCGAAATCTCCCCAGTGGCGCGATTTGAAGCGAGCAGGCCATGATGAGCTTGGAGCGTCCCAAAGGGCTGATCGCGCCAGTGGCGCGATCAGAGCGAACAAGGCTCGAATGGCGAGGCGCGAGCCGCAGTGAACAAATGAACAAGGGCCGCATGGTCGGACCCCTCAGTCCTCCTCAGGACCGATCAGGCCGTGATCGATGACATAGCGGGTGAGGCCCGCCGTGGTGGCGATGCCGAGCTTTTTCTTGATGTGCTTGCGGTGGGTTTCGACCGTCCGCACCGAGATATCGAGGCTGGCGGCAATGTCCTTGTTGGACTGGCCCCGGGCCAGCAGCAGCAATACCGCCTGTTCACGGGTGGAGAGCGGCATATTGGCGGCCGGCTTGGCGCTCTTGCTGAGGATGGCGTCGGCCACGCCCGAGGAAAAATAGGTGCCGCCGCTGGCCACCGTCTCGATGGCATTGATGATCTCGCTGGTGGAGACGTCCTTGAGAATATAGCCGGAGGCGCCATACATGACCGCGGTCGAGATATATTCCCGGCTGTCATGCATGGAGAGCATCAGGAGGCGCGTCCGCGGCAGCCGCTCTCGGAACAATTCGACAGCATCCAGCCCGCTCAATTCGGGCATGTTGATATCGAGCATCACGACGTCTGCCCCATCGCTCTCGGCCAGGGCCAGGGCGGCCTTTGCCGAGCCAACGGCGCCGACGACCCGGATATGGTCATAGGTCTCGATCACGGAACGAATGCCTTCGAGCACCAGGGGGTGGTCATCGCAGATGATGACGCGGATGGGGTTGGGCGATGTCATGCCGGGACCGGTTCGATTCTGGGGAGGAGGTAGATGGATTTGGGCAGGCGGGCGCGCAGCGTCGTACCACGGGACGACGTCCGGACGTCCAGCGAACCGCCGAAATGCTCCATGCGTTCCTGCATGTTGCGCAGGCCCAGCCCGCCGGACCGGCCCTTGCCGTCGCGATCGGCAAAGCCGCGGCCATTGTCCTCGATCAGCAGTTGCGCGCCTCCACCGCTGCTGGTGAGCACGATGCGCACTTCGCTGGCCTGGGCATGCCGCTCGATATTGGTTAGCGCCTCCTGCGCCACACGATAAAGCGCCGTGCGCGCCTCGGGCAGGAGCACGTTCTTGAAGGCGACAGTCTTCAAATCGACCGCAATTCCGGTGCGCTCGGAGAAATTGCTGGTCAGGGCCTCAAGCGCCGCCGACAGGCCCAGATCATCGAGCAGGCCCGGTCGCAGATCGTGGGAGATGCGGCGCACTTCCTTGATGGCGCTGTTGAGGCCCTTGGCGCCCCGCTCGATGATCGCGGCCGTGTCGTCCGCCCCTGACCGGACCTTGGCCAGGGCAAGGTCGAGCATGTAGCGGGCCGCCACCATGGATTGGGAAATGCCGTCATGCAATTCCCTTGCAATGCGCGCCCGCTCCTCCTCCTGGGCGTCGATGACGCGCTGGGTCAGCTCCTTCAATCGGCCATCCGCCAGGCGCCGCTCATGCATGGTGATGATGAAGCCGGCCAGGAACACCCCGATGACGCTGGGAATGGTGATGGCCGCCACGATGAGGAAGGTGGTGTTGATGTGGGAGATCAGGTCCGCCTCGGCCGCCGCGGTCAGGGCATAGACGTCATCGAGATAGACGCCGGTCCCCAGCATCCAGCCCCATTTTTCCAGACCCACGGCGAAAGAGAGCTTGTCGGCCACGGTGCCGGTCGAGGGCTTCTCCCACTTGTACTGATGCAGGCCGCCGCCTTCCTTGGCGCGCTCGATCAGGTAGTAGATGACGCGATTGCCGTCGGGATCGGTGAGGTCCATCCAGTTCTGGCCACGCCGGAAGGGCTGGCGCGGATGGACGATGTTCACCCCATCATAATCATAGGCGAAGAAATAGCCGTCCGGTCCATAGTCCAGGCTTGAGAGGATTTCCTGCACCTGGCGCTTGGCCGCCTCGTCATCTGGACCAGCGGCTTCGTAAATGCCGGAAATGGCCGAGATTGCCATATTGGTGAGGTTGAGAAGCTCGTTCTCCTTGGCCTTGAGCAGGCTGCGCTCGAAAGTGGCCAGGCTCGCCCGTGACAATTCGGTCGATTGCTGGGTCACAAGAGCGGTAATCGCCAGGATCGCCAGGACCAGCGGCACCACGGCAAGGGCGAGGATCTTCTGTCTGAAATTCATGGGCGCCAGCCTCCATCGGGCGCAGATAATAGCACGAATTGGCGGCCCGCCCTGCGTAGTAGTGGGTAGTCCCGGCCGCGAAACAGGCCGGGCCGGGGCGCTGCCACTGGACAGCATCGCCAACTCCGTTATCTCTAAGGCGCGCGCATGTCTCGGAAATCCGTTTCCACGGCGAGCATGCGGATACAATGATGCGGCCCCCTTGTGTCGCACTTTTTCTGTCTGGGAGGATATCCAATGAAAAGACGCGAATTCTTCAAGCAGGCTTCGGTTGCCACCATCGGCGCTGCTGCCGCGGCCACGACGCTCGCCACGCCGGCGATCGCCCAGGGCAATATCACCTGGCGCATGGTCACCACCTGGCCCAAGAACTTCCCCGGTCTGGGCGTCGGCGCGCAGCGCCTGGCCGATCGCATCACCAAGGCCTCGGGCGGCCGTCTGACCGTGCAGGTGTTCGCGGCCGGTGAAATGGTGCCCGGCCTGCAGGCGCTGGACGCGGTCATCGACGGGTCGGCCGAAATGAGCCACGGCGCGGCCTATTACTGGCAGAACAAGAGCCAGGGCCTCAGCTTCTTCACCGGCGTGCCCTTCGGCATGACCAACCGCGAGCTGGGCGCCTGGGTGCGCTATCTCGGCGGCCAGGAAATCTGGGACAAGATCTATGATCAGTTCGGCGTGCAGGGCTTCCTGTCGGGCGATACCGGTACCCAGGCTGGCGGCTGGTTCAAGAACGAGCTGACCGGCGTTGCCGATATCCAGGGCCTGCGCTTCCGCACTCCCGGCCTTGGCGGCCAGGTGTGGAGCAAGCTGGGTGCTTCGGTGACCAACCTTGCAGCCGGCGAAATCTTTGCCGCGCTGCAGTCGGGCACGCTGGACGCTGCCGAATTCGTCGGCCCCTATAACGATCTGGCCCTGGGCTTCCACCAGGTGGCCAAGAACTACTACTTCCCCAGCTTTGTCGAGCCGGGTCTGGCCACCGAAGTCGTGGTCGACAAGGCCAAGTTCCAGGAACTGCCCGAAGACCTGCAGGAGATCGTCCGTATCGCCGCCCAGGCTTCCTATGACGATGTGTCCTCGGACATGTACGCCAATGACCCGCGCGCCCTTCAGGCTCTCGTCAATGAACATGGTGTCAATGTGCGCCAGTTCCCCGAGGAGATCATCGAGGCCGGCGCCAATGCGTCGATGGAGCTGATCTCGGAAATCCGCGAAGGCGGCGATCCGCTGACCAAGGAAGTGGCCGAGAGCTTCATCTCCGCCTTCAACCTGCTGCGCACCCGCACCGAAGGCACGGACATGCCGTTCCTGGTGGCCCGCGAAAAGTACATCAAGTACGAATAGTCGCGACACGCTTCGGCGTTACACTCGAACCCCGCCGCAGCCGTGGCGGGGTTTTTTGCTTTTGATGGGGCCCGATTCCTGATCGAATGGGATTGATCCACTGATCAGGGAGCATCCGCATGAGCGAGAATTCCGATCCGCGGCAAGTGGTTGTCGACATCACCATTGCAGCACCCATTGAGACGGTCTGGGAGGCGCTGCGCGATCCCGAATTGATCGCGACATGGTTCGGTTGGGATGCGCCCAGCCTTGAGGAGGAAATCCGTTTCATCTTCCTTGACCACGCGGCAGCCGATGCCAGCCAGCACCAGGTGCAATTCGGCGAATGGGAGGGGTCGAGCGACGCCATCGAGCTGACCGAAGAAGGCGGCAGCACGCGGCTTCGGCTGATGCGCGATGGCGGGGCGCCGCTCGACTGGGAAGGCGCCTATGAGGACATTCGCGAAGGCTGGGTCAATTTTTTCCAGCAATTGCGCCTGGCGCTGGAACTGCATCCGGGTGAAGCGCGGCGAACCATCTATCTCTCGGGCGCGGCAAAACCGGGTGTCGGCGAGCCGAGTGCCGCGCTGGGGCTGGGCGATGTGGCCGGCTACAAGCCCGGCCGGCCCTACACGGCATCGCTGGCGCCGGGGCCCAATGCCCGCGGGCTGGTCTGGTACACCACGCATTTTCAGACGGCGCTGCTGGTGGAGCAGTTCGGCAATGGGCTGATCGTGGTCTCCGACATGGGCACATCGCCAAAGCGCCCGCGTGGCGGCGGGTCGGTGCTGATCACCACCTATGACCTGTCGGACGAACAGTTCGCGGCGCTGGAGACACAGTGGAAGGATTGGTGGGACGAGCGCTATGAGGTGGCGGAGTAGGGGCAGACCTGCCCGCTTCGTCCAATGCATGGCTGACGCATCCGTGGCGGGCTTGCCCGGACCTGCCAGGAATGCTTTAGGAGCGGCGTCATTCTCCGCAGTGTCGGACCCCAATCCGCTTTCCCCCTGAACCGGCGAAGCGCGCAGGGCCGATTGTTCAATCGCAGGCCGCCGCCCCATGATCCGTCTCGAATCCATCTCCAAGCAGAACGGCAAGCAGATTGTCTTCATCGAAGCCTCGGCGGCGCTGCAGAAGGGCGAGAAGATCGGGCTGGTCGGCCCGAATGGGGCGGGCAAGACCACGCTGTTCCGGATGATCACTGGCGAGGAGCCACCCGACGAGGGCAGGTCTCGGTCGATCGGGGCACCTCCATTGGCTATTTCAGCCAGGATGTGGGCGAAATGAGCGGGCAATCGGTGGTCAGCGCCGTGATGGACGGGGCCGGGCCGGTCAGCGCGCTGATGGCCGAAATGGCAGTGCTGGAGGCCGACATGGCCGACCCGGACAAGGCCGACCAGATGGACGCCATCATCGAGCGTTATGGCGAGGTGCAGGGCCGCTTCCAGGAACTGGATGGCTATTCGCTCGACGGGCGGGCACGCGAAGTTCTGGCGGGCCTCGGCTTTTCCGAGGAGATGATGGCGGGCGATGTCGGCGCGCTCTCGGGCGGCTGGAAGATGCGCGTGGCCCTGGCGCGCATCCTGCTGATGAAACCCGACGTGCTGCTGCTGGACGAACCAAGCAACCATCTGGACCTGGAAAGCCTGATCTGGCTGGAAAACTTCCTCAAGACCTATTCCGGCGCCCTGCTGATGACCTCGCACGACCGGGCCTTCATGAACCGGATCGTCAACAAGATCATCGAGATCGATGCGGGGGTGCTGACCAGCTACACCGGCGATTACGATTTCTATCAGAGCCAGCGCGAGATCGCCGATCGCAACCAGCAGGCCCAGTTCGAGCGGCAACAGGCCATGCTGGCCAAGGAGATCGCCTTCATCGAGCGGTTCAAGGCGCGCGCCAGCCATGCCGCCCAGGTGCAGAGCCGGGTCAAGAAGCTCGGCAAGATCGACCGGGTGGAGCCGCCCAAAAGGCGGCAGACCGTGGCCTTTGAATTCCGCCCGGCGCCGCGTTCGGGCGAAGATATTGTGCGGATCGAGGGCGTCAAGAAAGCCTATGGCAGCCGCTCCATCTATGACGGGCTCGACTTCCATGTGCGCCGGCGCGAGCGCTGGTGCATTCTGGGCGTCAATGGCGCGGGCAAATCAACGCTTCTGAAACTGGTGACCGGGGCGGCAGAGCCGGATGCTGGATCGGTATCACGCGGCCCGAGCGTCAAGCTGGGCTATTTCGCCCAGCACGCCATGGACGTCATCGATGGCGACATGACGATTTTCCAGATGCTGGAAACGACCTTTCCACAAGCGGGCCAAGCGCCGCTCCGGGCACTGGCGGGTTGCTTCGGCTTTTCGGGTGACGACATCGAAAAGAAATGCCGGGTGCTCTCAGGCGGTGAGAAAGCGCGGCTGGCCATGGCGCTGATCCTGTTCGATCCGCCCAATTTCCTCGTGCTGGACGAGCCGACCAACCATCTCGATATCCAGACCAAGCAGATGCTGATCGAAGCGCTCGCCAATTTCGAGGGCACCATGCTGTTCGTCAGCCACGACCGGCATTTCCTCGCCGCGCTCTCCAATCGCGTGCTGGAACTGACCCCGGAGGGCGTGCACGCCTATGGCGGGGGCTATAGCGAATATGTCGTGGCCACCGGGCAGGAAGCGCCGGGGCTGAGGGGGTAGGCGACGGGCGCAAGGCAGGCTTGCACATCAGGGGTTGCTATTTGACCGGGACAGGCAGACAACCCCCGCGCCGACGAATTTGGCGTTCGAAAGTGCCGCTGTGTCCCCTCGACTGACTCATCCCACCCGGTTGGTGCCGACAGCCTTCCTGGTCGTCATAGCCCTCGGCACGATCCTTCTGATGCTGCCCATAGCGCGCACGGAAGGCACATTTACCCCATTCCTGACGGCGCTGTTCACCGCAACATCGGCTGTGTGCGTGACGGGCCTGATCGTGGTCGATACTCCCGTCTACTGGTCCTCCTTTGGCCAATGGGTGATCCTTGCCCTGTTCCAGATCGGTGGATTTGGCATCATGGCCGCGGCGACGTTGCTGGGCTTGCTGGCCGGTCGAGGCTTTCGGCTGAGCGACCGTTTGCGCACCCAGACCGAGCGCAGCCATTTCGACATGTCCGATGGGGGCAGCGTGCTGCGCCTGATCTTTCTGGTCACCGTCGTGGTCGAGGGCCTGCTGACGCTGGTGCTGACGCTGCGGCTGCATTTCTTCTACGGCCATGACTGGGGATCGGCCGCTTGGCACGGCCTGTTCCACGCCGTTTCGGCATTCAACAATGCCGGCTTTTCGACCTATTCGGACAGTTTGATCGGGTTCCAGAGAGATTGGCTGTTCCTGCTGCCGATCATGTTAGCCATTATTTTCAGCTCGCTTGGGTTCCCCGTGATCCACGAATTGCGTCATCGGCTTGGGCGCAAGTCGACTGGTCCGCAGAACTGGACCCTGCATAGCAAGATCACGCTTTGGGGTACTGCAGTCCTACTGCTTGTCGGCTTTGTCACCGTACTTCTGGTTGAATGGCACAACCCGGCAACGCTGGGGCCAATGGGTATCGCCGACAAACTGCTCAACAGCGCCTTCCAATCGGTGACGACACGCACGACCGGGTTCAATGCGCTCGATACCGGTGCGCTGTCCGATGAGACGCTGGCCGTAACCTATGTGCTGATGTTCATCGGTGGCGGCAGTGCTGGCACCGCCGGCGGCATCAAGGTCACCACGTTCTTCATCCTTGGCATCGTCGTCTTGTCGGAGGCCAAGGGAGAGCGCGAGGCGGCGCTGTTCGGGCGCAGCATCGGTACGCCCATCGAAAGACAGGCCCTCACCGTGGTGCTGCTGTCGCTGTCGCTGATTGCCATCGGTACGATGACCATATTGTCGGTGACCGAACACTCTCTGACCGATGTACTGTTCGAGACAATCTCCGCCTTTGCCACGGTGGGGCTATCCACCGGCATCACAGGCCAGTTGCCACCGGTGGCAGAACTGGTGCTGATTATGCTGATGTTCGTGGGCAGGGTGGGGACCATTACCATCGCGACGGCCTTGGCCATGGGCCGCGGCCGTACCGCTTTCCGCTATCCAGAGGAGCGACCTATCGTTGGCTAGACATTCTTTCGGAAAGGCCGAGACGGTTCTTGTCATCGGCCTGGGACGCTTCGGCAATTCAGTGGCGTCGGCGCTGATCCGCATGGGACATGAAGTGCTCGGTGTCGATGAGGACGCGACACGCGTCCAGGAAGCGGCCGGCCTTCTGACGCATGTTCTGCAGGCCGACTGCTCCAATCCCGAAGCCCTGCGCCAATTGGGCATTGCCGAGTTCAAGACCGTGGTCGTGGCGATCGGGTCGGACCTTGAGGCGAGTATCCTGACGGCTCTGGCGGTGATCGAGGCCGGCGTGCCAACCATCTGGGCCAAGGCGACGAACGAACGTCACGGCAAGATCCTCAAGAGCATCGGGGTGAAGAACGTCGTTTATCCTGAGGCGCGGATGGGCCAGATGGTCGCCCATATCCTCACTGGAAAGATGATGGACTTTGTCGACCTCGACAATGACTTCGCCATGGTCAAGACGCGCGCGCCGTCGGACATAATCGGCCAAACCCTGGAGCAAGCGCAGATACGCCAGGCGCACGGCGTTACGGTTGTCGGCATAAAGCGCCCGGGGGAGACCTTCACCTATGCACAGGCAAACACGGTGGTGCAGAAGGATGACTTGCTGATTGTTCTTGGAGAAACCGAGCGGGTTGAGCGATTTGCATCACGAACGTGACGTACCCCGCTGTGCCTGACAAGAAGAGCCGGATGGAAATCCATCCGGCTCTTGTTCGTTTCGGCTCCGTGTTGCTCGGT
>NZ_CAJXJS010000094.1 GCF_913055165.1 uncultured Devosia sp. | reverse complement strand
GGGTCTTCGCCCAGCGCGGCTTCGGCTGCCTTCAGTTCCCTATTTAGCTGAACTTTCTTGTTATGCAAGGCCAGCGCATGCGCTAATCCGGTTTCAGCATCGGCCAGTGCCGTTTCCGGCCCCACCTGCCAGACGCCCTGCCGGCTCAAAGTCTCCGTCATCCGCGCCAGCGCTGCCCCATGCCCCCGGACACCCAGCGCCGACTGCAGATCGCCAGCCGAAATATCGTGATGCCGCACCACCAGGGCCAGAATGTCGCCGAGCACCTTCTGCGCTACCGGCGTTTCACAATCGAGCGCCGCCAGTCCCTCAAAATGGTCCTCCACCAGCGCCGGATGATTGACCAGCGTCAGGATGATCGTCGCCTCGCGCGGGCTGGCGTCAGCCATCGCCCCTGTCCTGATCAGTCGGGAATTGCGCAAGGTGTCGGATACCACCAGCCGTGGCGTGCCGCCGCGCGGATAGCCATAGGCGCCGCTCTGCCCATAGGCCGGCTTGCCGCCGCGCCAGTTTTCGCGCCCACCACCTTGGCGCAGCGGCGCGAAGAATGCCTTCAACTTCTCGTCAAAAGCCTGCTGATAGTGAAAGCGTACCGTCGAATCCTGGATGGAATTGGCTCGCTCGCGCAGACGCGCCTGCAGCGCAGCCCGCTCCTCGGGCGCCTCGGGCACCAATCCGCCAGTCTCGAAACTCCAGATCATGTCTGAAAGGCTGCGGGCCTTCTCGATCACTTCGGCAAAGGCCGCCCTGCCCTGCGCCTTGATGAGGTCATCCGGATCCTGACCTTCCGGAAGAGTCGCGATCTTGACCGTCTTGCCGGGCTTCAAATGCGGAAGGATCAGGTCGGCCGCGCGCTCAGCGGCCTTGAGACCCGCTTTGTCACCGTCGAAACACAGGATCGGCGTGTCGGCCATCCGCCAGAGTAATTGCACATGCTCTTCGGTCAGCGCGGTGCCCAGCGGTGCCACCGTGCCTTCGAAGCCGGCCGCGACCGCCGCGATCACATCCAGATAGCCTTCCACGACGATGACGCTGGCTCCGTCACGCGCCGCAGTGCGCGCCGACTGCCCGTTGTAGAGCGTCTGCCGTTTGGAAAAGAGCTGCGTTTCTGGCGAGTTGAGATATTTGGCCGGCACATCCGGGCTCAGCGCCCGCCCACCAAAGGCAATTACTCGACCGCGGAAATCGGTGATGGGGAACATCACGCGATTACGGAACCGGTCATAGGTCAGCGGATCGTCGTCTCGGCTAGTCACCAGCCCTGTATCGATCATCGCCTGTGCCGACACCCCATTGGCCGCCAGGTGCTCCTTGAGCCCATTGCGGCTGTCGGGCGCAAAACCGATGCGGAACCGCGCCTGGCTCGTCGGCGACACGCCACGTTCGAACAAATATCCTCGGGCCCGCGCGCCGATATTATGGGCCAGCGCCGCCTCGAAATATTTCGTGGCCAGCTCCATGACATCGACCAGTGTCCGCTGCGCGGCCTCGCGCTTCTCCGTCCGCTCGTCGCGGGCCGGCATCGGCACACCGGCCATTCCGGCCAGCTTCTCGACGGCTTCGGGAAAGCTCATCCCGGCTTTCTCCGTCAAAAACCGGAAGTGGTCGCCGCTCGCACCGCAACCGAAGCAGTGATAGATCCCGCGGCGGTCATCGGCATGGAAGCTTGGGCTTTTTTCGGCATGAAACGGGCAGCATGCCCACATGTCACCCTTGCCCGGCTGGCTCTTGCGCTTGTCCCACAGGACGTGTTCGCCCACCACCTGCGTAATCGGCAGGCGCTGGCGGATCTCGTCCAGAAACGTATCGGTGAAGCGCATGTGTGTTATCTAGGCGCTCACAGCGCCCAAGTCACCAACAGAGAGTTTTCCACAGCCATGCCCAAAGCCAAGATGCCCGTTGCCGTCCTCCTCGCCCTCACGGTCGGTCCGGCGCTGGCCATCGGCATGACCCTTTGGCTGGTCAGCGACATGCTTCCGCCCTGCACCATTACCGAAGCCCAGCGCCTCACTGCGCCCGATGGCGAGTTTGACCTGGTCGCCTTCTCCCGCGCTTGTGGCGACACACCGCCCAATACGCAAGCAGTCCTCGTGCCGCCCGGCGAACTGGTGCCCTTCGATGCCGCCAGCTTCGTTTCTGTGGCCGCCGATGTCGACCTGGCCCCACGTTGGACCGCCCAAGGCACTATCGAGATCACACTGCCCGAAACGGGCGAGGTCCTCAGAAGCGACCCCGCAGTGGCGGGAATTGATGTGACCTACCGCTGACCGCGCCTTGACGCTCTGCGCCTGACCATTGGCTGAACGCGTCTTCCGGGTCGAAAATGTTCAAAAATGCGAGAGGTCACCGCCGCGGCGCCCGATTTTTGTGAGCCCCGCCACGCAAGGCCCCGTTTACGGTCCTTTTATTAATTTCTATTTCAGAACTTAGTACTAGTACGGGGTAGAATCGTAAACGTTTCAGGTTGGGCGCGCTTGAAATACCTCTGTTTTATGCAAGAAATTGCACGCCGCTTCCATGCGAGCGTCTCAGGAAACATTGCCGTCACCTTCGGGCTGTTGCTCCCGCTGCTTCTGGTCGGCGGCGGGGTGAGCGTCGACTACCTGAGAGCCTATGGCGCCTATTCCGAAATGCAGGCTGAGCTCGATCTGGCTCTCATTGCCGCCATCAAGCAGATCGACAATCTCGATTCTGACGCCATCGAGGAGGTCATCCACGATTGGTTCAGCGCCCAGACGCGGCTCGACTCCTTCTCGCTCGAAGATATCGTGGTCAGCACTGAGGGCTCTACCATCAGCGCCACGGCCACCGCTCAGGTCCCCACCACGCTAATGCAGATCGCCGGCATTCTCTCGGTCCCGGTCGCCGTGAAGAGCGCCGTTGCCGGGCCAGCGACGTCCTATCTGAATGTCTATCTGGTCCTCGACAAATCCGCCTCAATGCTGCTGGCGTCCACGCCCGCCCACCAGTCACACATGACTTCGGCTCTGGGCTGCGCCTTTGCATGCCATGAGCCGCACTCCGTTTGGGTCAACGGCTCCCACTACGACACCTATTATCACTACAGTTCCAGCAACAATGTCGAACTGCGTACCGACGTCATGCTCGACGCTGTCGAACAGGTTCTGAGCACAGTAGAAGGGATCGACCCCTCGGGGTCGCGCATTCGCGTGGGCCTCTACCGCCTGGCAGCGACCACGGCCCGAGCGCTTTCGCCCACGTTCGATATGGATGCCGTCCGTGCCGCCCTGCAGAACCCTTCCAAATATCTGACCAGCGCCACCTCCACTGACGGGACATTCTTCGACGTCTCGCTCAACGCCTTGACGCCCATGGTCGGCACTGCAGGCGACGGCAAAACCGCAAATAGTCCGCTTAAACTGGTGATGATGGTGACAGACGGCGTGCAGTCCCGCCGTTCCTGGGTGATCAATTGGTGGGAAAGAGGCAAGGTCGGCCCCCTCAATCCGGAATGGTGCGACAATATCAAGTCCAACGGCGCCACCTTCGCGACCGTTTACACCACCTATCTGCCCATCCCGTGGGACTGGGGGTACAATGCCACGCTGGGCCAGACCATGGCGAGCGGCGTTTGGTCAACGACCTGGGGTGGCGAAATGCGGGCGGGCGTCTCCAGCAGCACCTCGCGTCACGACTATCTGCCGATCGCGCTGGAGGACTGCGCCACCTCCTCCCAATATTTCATGCAGGCAACCGACGTCAGCGAGATCAGTGACAGCCTGACCACGCTGTTCAACCGCTATCTGTCCAGCGTGAGGTTGACCCAATGATTTGGCTGGCCCGGAAATGGCGCCGTCTGCGGCGCAATCAGCGCGGTGCAACCGTCGTGGAGTTCGCGCTGCTGGTCGGCCCCTTCCTTTTCCTGCTGCTGGGGACGATGGAAGTCAGCATGCAGTACTTCGTCGCGACGGCCATGGACTATTCGGTCCAGCGCACGGCGCGCCTGGTCCGCACCGGCCAGGCCCAGACGCAGGGGATGAGCGCCGAGGACCTGCGCGAAGCCATGTGCGACAATATCTTCGACCTGTTCGATTGCATGGACAATAGCCACATCGACGTGGTCGAACTCGACAGCCTTGCGGCCACCACCTACAGCCTGCCCGTCAACGCCAATGGTGATTTCACCGGGGTCCAGATCTACGAGGCCGGGGTTGGCGGCTCCTATATCATTGTCCGCGGCTTCTTCCAGTTCTCACCATTATTCGACGTCTTCGGCGCCCTGACGCCCCGCCTGACCAATGGCAACCGCGTTGTTGTCGCCAGCGCCCTGTTCCGCAATGAACCGTTCTAGCTGCCATCGTATCATCGGTGACGAGCGCGGGGTCGCCGCGATCGAATTCGCCCTCATCGTGCCGATCGTGCTCGTGATGTTGATCGGCATGGTCTATGTCAACGAGGCGCTGACCGTTCACCGCAAGCTGCGGCAGGTAACCGCCACACTCACCGACCTTGTCGCGCAGCAGGACGAGATCACCCAACAGGCCGTGACGCTCACTATGGCCGGATCGGCCTCGCTTCTGGCCCCATACGACACGACGAGCCTCAAGCTGGTGTTGACCGTCATTTCGAACAATGGCGGCACCCAGACGGTCGCCTGGTCAAGGGCCTATCAGACCACCCCGGAATCGACTGGAAATCCTCCGGCCTTTCCCGTGCCCGCAAGCCTGGCCCTGGATGGCGTGCAGACGGTCGCAGTGCGAGCGGATTTCACCTATGAATCCATTTTCTCCGCCTTGGCCAGCGCTTTCGGCGCCGGTCAAGGCCTCGTCATGCAGGACACCATGTATGAGCGTCCCCGCACCAGCGACACAATTGAACTGAAATAGCCGCCGGGGCTTACCCGGCCTTGCTTGCCTGGTAGAGCCGCCACGCCCAGCCGAACAACCCGATGGCGAAGACGATCAGCAAAATGCCGCCGATGACGACGCCCACCGCTGCCGAAAACACCGGGAAAAACAGCAGCAGCAGTCCGAGCAGCACGTAGGACAGCCCCGAGAGGACGACCGGCCAGATCCGGGCATAACTCTCGCGCTCCCGGACCACCACCACGATCTGCATCGCGCCCACGAACAAGGCCGCAAGGCCGACCAGCGTCACAATGAACGTCACGGTGAAAATGGTCGCCAGCAACGGGCTGACCAGAATGACAATGCCAAGCAGCAATGAGGCGGCGTTTGCGATCACGTCGAACCAGTAATTGCCCGACTTTCCGCCCCCGAAGGTGAGGCTCCACAAGCCCAGCACCCCGTCGATCAGCAAGAGCGCTCCACCAAACAGCACCAGCACGGTCAATGCCTCAGTGGGCCAGACCACCGCATAGATGCCACCCACCAGCATCAGCAAACCGCGCAAGGCCGTGGCCAAGGCAAACCGCTTCCTGGTCTCCGACGAAATAGACATTACACCCTCCTTGCGGCATGCCGCTTGCCCAATCTGTAACCAGACTAACCCGGCGCGCAGAGTCGCCCAAGAGCACACCGTCCAATGCCAATCGGTAACCAGCCGTTAACCACCCGCGTAGCGGGTCCTAATCCTTAGCCACCCTTTAGCGGAATCCGGTCTATGACGGCATCTTCCAGAGTCGGAATCGGCTCGCTCGGTGACCAGGCATGATCGACAACGCGACACTATTGATTGGTATTGCCTTTTCCAGTGCCTCTCTCACCGTGGCATTGCTCATCGGCTGGCTCAACGCGCGCCACGAAAAATACCTTGTCCATGGCGGCTTCGGCGTCGCCTCTGTTGCTGCGGGCGCGAGCATCCTAGGACTGCGCGAAGGCAGCTATGATCTCTTCCATACGCTCCTGCCCTATACCCTGGTCGTGGTCGGGCTGTCGCTGATCTACTCCGGCTCTCGCGTCTTCCGTGACTCCAATGCAAGCTTGCTCCCCGCCATTGCCGTGGTGGCGATCGCCCTTCCGGTACAGGCCGTTCCCTTCCTCATGGGCTATTCGGGCATTGGGGCCATCGTCCTCAACATCGCGGCGGGCGTCTTCATGTTGCTTTGTGCTCGCGAATACTGGCTCATCCGGCGGGAAGCATGGGTGGCCCTGGTCGCCAACAGCACGCTTTATGTGGTGGTGGCGCTGTCCTTCTTCGCCTGTGCGGTGATGCTGGTCCTGGACGGCAATTGGGTGCTCACGGCGCCCGCCGACAACTGGGCCGAGGATCTGAATTCCATTCTGAGCCTCACCGGCCTCACCGGCATCGGCGCCATCACCCTTACGCTGCACCACGCCCGCGCCGCCCGGCGCCACCGTTTGGAAGCCAATACCGACGCCCTGACCGGCGTCCTCAACCGCCGTGCCCTGTTCCAGCGCTTCGCAGAAAGCGACAGCGTGACCGGATTGGCCGTGATCATGTTCGATCTGGATCACTTCAAGCAGATCAACGACCGGATGGGCCACGCCCATGGCGATTTCGTACTCACCCGCTTTGCCGATATCCTGCGGCAGGAACTGCGGCACAGCGATGCCATTGCCCGCCTGGGCGGGGAGGAATTCTGCGCCATCCTCCCCGGACGGGATCGGGATGCGGCCCGGCAGGTTGCCGAACACATCCGCAAGGCCTTCGCCGACCTTGCCCTGGCCATCGACGATGAGGGCAAGACCACCGCAACAGTCAGCGCCGGCATGGCGACAGCAGGTGTCAACGAGACCTTCTCATCGGTCCTCAGCCGCGCCGATTCTGCCCTCTACAAGGCCAAGCAGGCCGGCCGCAACCAAGTCCACGTCGCCCCGTTCCGCCTCGTGGCATGACGGACGGCGACCTTTCGGGAAGCAAAAGGTCGCCATCCGTCCTGGTCATCAAGCGCTCAGTGCCGCCCGAACCTGGCCACTGGCCTTGCCGAAATCGATTCGCCCCGGGTAGTCGGCCTTGAGCTGCGCAATCACCTTGCCCATGTCCTTGGGCCCCTCCGCGCCGGTCGCAGCAATGGCTGCGGTAATGGCGGCAGCAACCTCTTCATCGCTCAGCGACTTAGGAAGGAACTCATTGAGAATGTCGATCTCTTCCTTTTCTACCGTGGCCAGATCGGCCCGCCCGGCCTGGGCGTAGATCGCAAAGCTCTCCTCGCGCTGCTTCACCATCTTCTGGATCATCGCCAGGATTTCGTCATTGGTGGCCGGCCCCTTGCCCTCACCGCGATTGGCGATGTCGCGGTCCTTGATCGCCGAATTGATCGACCGCAGCGTCGCCGTGCGGCGCTGGTCCCGGGCCTTGAGCGCCTGTTTGAGCCCTTCGCTGATGTCTTCGCGCATGTGATCTCTGGCTCCTTGCCATGCATTTTCCTGCCCCCATATAGGCAACAAACGCGGCTCCCGCCACTTGCGCTGATTGGCCATGCCTTCTATGAGGAGGCCTCAACCGACATCATCGCTTTGGCAACTGGCAGGCCTTCGGCCGCCGCTCGTGCCGCGCGACCACACGATAACCGAGCTTGGAGTTCCAACGTGACCGGCTGGCAGCAAAAACCCGCGACCGCAGTTCTGATCCTGGCCGATGGCACGCGCCTTGAAGGCCACGGCATCGGGGCGGTGGGTCACGCCGCTGGCGAGGTGTGCTTCAACACCGCCATGACCGGCTACCAGGAAGTGCTGACCGACCCCTCCTATGCCGGGCAGATCATCACCTTCACCTTCCCCCATATCGGCAATGTCGGCACGAATGACGAAGACATCGAAACGGTGAACATGGCGGCCCTGTCGGGCGTGCGTGGCGTCGGGCTCAAGGCCGACATCACCAACCCCTCAAACTACCGCGCTGCTGAAAAGCTCGACGCCTGGCTCAAGAAGCGCAACATCATCGGCATTGCCGGCATCGACACGCGCGCCCTCACGGCCCTGATCCGCGAAAAGGGCATGCCCAATGGCGTCATCGCTCATGAGCCGACCGGCCAGTTTGACGAAGGCTCGATCAAGGCCGAACTGGACGCCTTCCCCGGCCTTGAAGGTCTCGACCTCGCCAAGGAAGTGACCACCGCCCAGACCTATCACTGGGACCAGACCGGCTGGCAGTGGAACAAGGGCTACGGCACCGTCGAGAATCCCGAATTCCATGTCGTCGCCATCGACTACGGCGCCAAGCGCAACATCCTGCGTTGCCTGGCCGACCAGGGCGCCAAGGTGACCGTCGTCCCGGCCACCGCCACGGCGGCCGACGTCATGGCACACAACCCTGATGCCGTGTTCCTCTCCAACGGTCCCGGCGACCCGGCCGAGACCGGAAAATATGCTGTGCCAACCATTCAGAAGCTGATGGAAACCGGCAAGCCAATGTTCGGCATCTGCCTCGGCCACCAGCTCATGGGCCTGGCCCTGGGTGGCAAGACCTCCAAGATGCATCAGGGCCATCACGGCGCCAACCACCCGGTCAAGGATCTGACCACCGGCAAGGTCGAGATCACCTCGATGAACCACGGTTTTGCCGTGGACGCCGAAAGCCTGCCCGCTGGCGTCACCCAGACCCATATTTCCCTGTTCGACGGCTCCAATGCGGGCCTGGCCGTGGATGGCAAGCCGATCTTCTCGGTGCAGTACCATCCCGAAGCCAGCCCCGGCCCCAAGGC
>NZ_CAJXJS010000093.1 GCF_913055165.1 uncultured Devosia sp. | reverse complement strand
AGCAATTGTTGAATAAGGCCTATGTCTACGCCATGCAGAAGCATGGCTCGCAGAAGCGCGCCTCTGGCGACCCCTATTTCAACCATCCCCTCGAAGTCGCGGCCATCCTGACCGAGCTCAAGCTCGATGACGCCTCCATCGCGGTGGGCCTCCTGCACGACACCATTGAGGATACCGACGCAACCCGCGCCGAGATCGACCAGATGTTCGGCGGCGAGATCGGCACCATTGTCGACGGCCTGACCAAGATCGAGCGCCTCAATCTGGTTTCGCGCGAAGAGGCACAGGCGGAGAACCTCCGAAAGCTGCTGTTGGCCATCAGCCAGGATGTGCGCGTGCTGCTGGTCAAGCTCGCAGACCGGCTGCACAACATGCGCACTCTGCAGTTCATGGCGCCCGAAAAGCAGCGCCGCATTGCTCAGGAGACCATGGATATCTATGCCCCGCTGGCCGGTCGCATGGGTATGCAGGACATGCGCAATGAGCTTGAGGATCTCAGCTTCCGCATCCTCCAGCCCGACCATTACCGCGCCATCACGGCTCGCCTGGAACAGATGCAGGCGGATAACCGGGAGGCCATCGACACCATCACGGCCGAATTGAGCGAGCGTCTGGCCGGCGCCGGCATCGCCGCGCGCGTCAAGGCGCGGGTCAAGTCGCCCTATTCGATCTTCTCCAAGATCGAACGCAAATCCATCGCCCTGGAACAGCTCTCCGACATGATCGGCTTCCGCGTCATCGTCGGCTCACCCGAAGAGTGCTATCGCACCGTCGGACTGATCCACACCACCTGGAAGGTCGTGCCCGGCCGTTTCAAGGACTATATCTCGGTCCCCAAGCACAACGATTATCAGTCGATCCACACCACCATCGTTGGCCCCAGCCGCCAGCGTGTGGAACTGCAGATCCGCACCGAGGACATGGATCGGGTAGCCGAGTTCGGTATTGCCGCACATGCCCTCTACAAGGACGGCGCATCGGCCAATCTGGGCCGAATCGAGATGGAATCGCACGCCTACGGATCGCTCCGGCAGACCATCAGCCACCTGACCTCGGGCATCTCCACCGAGGATTTCCTCGAATACACCAAGCTTGAGCTCTTTCAGGATCAGGTCTTCTGTTTCACCCCGCGCGGGCGCCTGATCGCACTGCCGCGTGGTGCCACGCCGATCGACTTCGCCTATGCCCTGCACACCGACATCGGCGACACTTGCGTCGGGGCCAAGATCAACGGGCTCATCCTGCCGCTCGTGACCCAGCTCCGCTCGGGCGACGAGGTCGAAATCCTGCGCGACCAGAACCATCGTCCGCCCAGCAACTGGATCGGCATTGCCGCCACCGGCAAGGCCCGCGCCGCCATCCGCCGCGCTGTTCGCCAGGCGGCAGCCCAGCGCGCCTATGCCCTGGGTGAGCACGTGCTCAACATGATGCTTGAGCGCGAAGGCGTCATGCTCGACGAAAGCGAAGGCACGGCATTGGCCGAAGCGCTCGAACACACCAACAAGCGTGAGCTGCTTGTGGCCGTGGGTGAGGGCAAGGTCGGCTCCGAACCGCTGGCTGCGGCACTCGCTCAGGTCAAGGGCATTCGCAAGCGCCGCCGCAAGCTAGACCTGCCCGTCGCCGACACCGCCGATGGCTGGTTCGCCCTGCGCGCCACCGACCAGTTCCGTTTCCGCGTGCCCGGCGGCCAGCGACCCGGCTCTCGCGCCAAGGCGGCCCTGGCACAGCTCGATTTCCACACGCCCGTCACCATTTCCGGCGAAGGCATCGTGCCCGGCGACCGGCTGGTCGGGATTCTTGAGCCAGAGAGCCCGCTCGTCGTCTACCCCATCCATTCCGATGCCCTGATCAGCAAGCACGATAGCGATCTGGCCTGGGTCGATGTGCGCTGGAACCTGAGCAAGGGCGACGAGAAGCTCTACTCCACCGTCATCTCGATGGAATCGGTCAACAAGCCCGGTTCACTGGCTCAGATTTCCTCGGCCATCGCGGCCTGCGAAGCCAATATCAACAATCTGGTAATGCGCATGATCTCGCCGGACTTTCACCAGATGATCTTCGAAATCGAGGTGCGCGACCTTGCGCAACTGACCGATGTTCTGGCAACGCTCAAGCGTAGTCCCGGCCTCAGCGCTGTCCAGCGCGCCGGGCTGCGAGAGGCGGGAATGATTTCCACCCTCGAATGGGACGGCAGTGTGGATAGGAGCGCGCGCGATGGATAAGGACGAGGTTTTGCAGATTTTCCGCGATTGCGGCGCCATGCTGGAGGGGCACTTCATCCTCTCCTCGGGGCTGCGCTCGCCGGTCTTTCTGCAAAAGGCCAAGGTCTTTCAATACGCGGCGCAGACCGAAAAGCTCTGCAAGGCCTTGGCGGAGCGCATTCGTGCCGAGGTGCCCGGCGTCACCAAGGTCGTCTCGCCCGCCATTGGCGGCATCATTCCCGGCTACGAGACTGCGCGCCAGCTCGGCGTCCCGGCCCTCTATACCGAGCGGGTGGATGGCCAGTTCGAGCTGCGCCGCGGCTTCGAGATTGCCCCGGACGACAAGGTGATAGTGGTCGAGGATATCGTCTCTACCGGCCTGTCGATCCGCGAATGCGTGGACGCGCTCAAGCGCATCGGCGCCAATGTGGCTGCCGCCGCCTGCCTCATCGACCGCTCCGGCGGCGAGGCCGATGTCGGCGTTCCCTTGGTCAGCCTTATCGAGTTCAAGGTCCCGGCCTATCCTGCCGATCAACTGCCACCCGAACTGGCCGCCATTCCCGCCATAAAGCCGGGCAGCCGCGGCATCCAGGGGGTCAAATGATCGTCGGTCTGGGTTCCGATCTCATCCAGATACACCGCGTCCAGCAGACGCTGGACCGCCATGGCGAGCGTTTCACCAATCGCTGCTTCACCGAGATCGAGCGCAAGAAATCGGACCGTCGCGCCCAGCGCGCCGCCTCCTATGCCAAGCGTTTCGCCGCCAAGGAGGCCTGTTCGAAGGCCTTGGGCACCGGCATTTCCTGGGGTGTTTACTGGCGTGACATGGGCGTGGTGAACCTGCCCTCGGGCAAGCCCACCATGCAATTGACCAATGGTGCGGCCAGAGCCCTGGCGCGCCTTGTTCCCGAGGGGCACGAGCCCCATATCCACCTCACCATCACCGATGACGCGGGCCTGGCGCAGGCATTCGTCATCATCGAAGCCCTGCCAATCAAGTAGCCCTGCCTTCCGGGCGAACGAAGCAAGTTGACCCCAAGCGGGCAAACGCCTAACCCTTCGGCACCGCATTCCCGGAAAGAACCATGACTCAGCCCGCCGACAAGCCTGCCAAGAAATCCGCCGCCAGCGAGTGGGTGGAAACCTTCGTGGTCATTATCGAGGCTTTGCTGATCGCCATTGTCTTGCGGTTCTTTCTCTACCAGCCTTTCTCGATCCCGACCGCCTCGATGCAGCAGACGCTGATGATCGGCGACTATTTCGTCGCCAACAAGTTCGTCTGGGGCTACGGCAAGCACTCCTTCTCGCTCGGCCGCTATGGCGATTTCACCCTGCTTGATTTCGAGCTGCCCATCTCCAACCGCATTTTCGGTCGCGAACCCAATCGCGGCGATATTGCCGTGTTCCGGCCGGTGCCGCAGTCCATGGAATATATCAAGCGCGTGGTGGGCATGCCAGGCGACCGTATCCAGGTGCGCGAAGGGCGGCTCTACATCAACGACGAGATTGTCCCGCGCGAGGAAGTCGGCAAGCGCATGGACACCGACAGCAACGGGGATACGCGCGAGGTCACTGTCTATCGCGAAACCTTCCCCGAGGGCACGACCCACCTGATCCAGGAGATCGGCGACAATCTCTCGCTCGACAACACGCCCGAATATGTCGTGCCCGCCGGCCACTACTTCATGATGGGCGACAATCGCGACCGCTCCGCCGATAGCCGCGTGCTGAGCCAGGTCGGCTACGTCCCCGCCGTCAATCTCATTGCCAAGGCTGAAGCCCGCTTCTTCTCCATTGCGGACAATATTCCGCCCTGGCAGATCTGGCAGTGGCCAGCCAATGTCCGTTGGGACCGCATGTTCCAGTCCGTCTATGGTAACCCGCCATACGACACTGCGGCCAGCCAGTGAGCCGCCGCGACAAGACCCACGAAAAGCTCCAGTTTCGGCTAGGCTACCGCTTTGCCGATCCTGACCTGCTGGACCGTGCCCTCACGCATTCCAGCGCCATTTCACCCGGCAAGCGCATCGAGCGGTCCTATCAGCGGCTGGAATTCCTGGGCGACCGTGTCCTGGGCCTGGTCGTGGCGGACATGCTCTATCGTCGCTACCCCAATTCCAACGAGGGGGAATTGAGCCGCTCGCTCAACACTCTCGTGCGCAAGGAAACCTGCGCTGAAATCGCCCGCCAGCTCGATCTGGGCAAGGAGATGATCCTGGGCGAAAGCGAGGCCCGTTCCGGCGGCGCCGACAAGGACGCAATCCTGGGCGACGTCACCGAGGCGATCATCGGCGCCATCTATCTCGATGGCGGCCTCGAACCGGCCCGAAATTTCATCGAGCGCCTGTTCGAGGAATTTCTCGCCGACGGTCAGGCCAATCGCGCCGACGCCAAGACCACATTGCAGGAATGGGCCCAGGCCCGCGGCCTCGAACCGCCATCCTATGTGCTGGTGGAACGCACCGGGCCCGACCATGCGCCCGAATTTACCATCGGCGTCGATCTGGCCGGCTTTGCGCGGCTCGAGGCTATCGGTCCGTCCAAGAAGATTGCCGAACACCGCGCCGCCGAACTATTCCTGATCGACCAGAAGGTCTGGAAGCAGAAGAAATGAACACGCCCACAGAACTCGCTGACACCTCTTGCGGCTTCATCGCCCTGGTCGGTGCACCCAATGCCGGCAAGTCGACCTTGCTCAATTCCCTGGTGGGCACCAAGGTCTCCATCGTCACCCACAAGGCGCAGACCACCCGCAGCCAGGTGCGCGGCGTGCTGACCCTTGATACCGCCCAACTGGTCTTTGTCGACACCCCAGGCATTTTCGCGCCCAAACGCCGGCTGGATCGCGCCATGGTCGAGAGCGCCTGGGGCGGGGCAGGGGATGCCGACATCGTCGCTTTCATCCTCGACGCCGATCGCGGCGTCACCCCGGAGATCGAGCTGCTTCTCGAAGGGCTGGAAAACATCCGCCAGCCCAAGGTGCTGATCCTCAACAAGATCGACACCGTCAAGCCTGAAAGCCTCCTCGCTCTCTCGCAAACCCTCAACGATCGCCTGCGCTTTGAAGCCACCTTCATGCTCTCCGCGCTCAAGGGCCATGGCGTTCAGGACTTCATCGATTGGTGCGTCAAGCATATCCCGCCCGGTCCCTGGCATTTCCCGGAAGATCACCTGACCGATCTCACCATGGCCATCACCGCCGCCGAAGTGACGCGCGAAAAGCTCTTCCTGCGCGTTCACGACGAGATCCCATACAATTCCACGGTCGAAACCGAGAGCTTCAAGATCCAGAAGGACGGCTCCTACAAGATCGATCAGGTCGTCTATGTTTCCCGCGAGAGCCACAAGAAGATCGTCCTCGGTGCCGGCGGACAGACGATCAAGGCCATCGGCGCCGAGGCCCGCAAGGAGCTGATGGCCATGTACGATGTGCCCATCCACCTCTTCCTCTTCGTCAAGGTCCGCGAAAAGTGGGCCGACGATCCGGAGCGCTATCAGGAAATGGGGCTCGAGTTTCCCCATGGAAAGAAGTGAGTAGCGAATGGCGAATAGCGAGTAGGGAAACCGCTATTCGCCACTCTCTATTCGCTACTCACTAACATGGAATGGACCGGTGAAGCCCTGCTGATCGGCGTGCGCCGCCACGGCGAAACCAGCGTAATCGCCGATGCCATGGTGGCCGGTCGTGGACGCTTTATGGGCCTTATCCGTGGGGGCCGGTCCTCAAAACTTTCGGCCACCCTCCAGCCTGGCAACACCGTCCAACTCACTTGGCGCGCGCGGCTGGAAGATCATCTGGGCACCTTCACCGTCGAACTGCTGCAGGCCCGCGCCGCAGGCCTCATTTCTGATCGGAAGCGCCTCTACCTCTCACAGCTCGTCTGCGAACACCTGCACCTGCTGCCCGAACGTGATCCTCATGATCGGTTGCTTGCCATGGCTCTGGATCTCATCGATCACGATCCGGACGCAGCTGGGTTGGCCCGCTTTGAACTGGCGCTTCTCGATGAACTCGGTTTCGGCCTCGACCTTGAAAGCTGCGCCGCCACCGGCGTCACCGAAGACCTGACCCATGTTTCCCCCAAATCGGGCCGTGCCGTCTCCCGCGCCGCCGCCGAGCCCTATAAGGACCGCCTGCTGCCGCTTCCCAGCTTCCTTCATGCCCGCGGCAACGCCTCTCCGGACGATTTGCGGGCTGCCTTCCGCCTCACCAGGCACTTCCTTGACATGCACATCTGGTCAGCCCGCCAGATCGACCCTCCGCCGACGCGCGAGCCACTGATCGACATGCTGACAAAGGTATAGTTCGAAAAAGGCTCTGCACCCTGTCCGCGGGTCATGATCCGGGGTTGCCGCTCAGCGGCGGTGAGGGGCCTTGCGATCGGACCGAAACGCCGTTGCAGCCCGGAACTCCTGGGCAAAACACCGCTGTACACCGTGCCAATGGCCCCCTGTCGCTATACTCTGCTCCTGATTCGTTCCCCTGAACTGAGCCGCCAATGTCCGACGCCGATACCCTCCCGCCGCCTGACGACCACCGCATCGTCGATCTCAAGCAGGCGCTTGAAGAACGGTATCTCAGCTACGCCCTGTCCACGATCACCCAGCGCGCGCTGCCCGATGCCCGCGACGGCCTCAAGCCCGTGCACCGCCGCATCCTGCATGCCATGCGCCTTTTGCGGCTCGATCCGAACCAGGGCTACAAGAAGTCTGCCCGCATCGTCGGCGACGTCATGGGTAAGTTCCACCCGCATGGCGACCAGGCGATCTATGACGCGCTGGTGCGCCTGGCGCAGGATTTTGCGCTCCGCTATCCGCTGGTCGATGGCCAGGGCAATTTCGGCAATATTGATGGCGATAGCCCAGCGGCCATGCGTTACACCGAAAGCCGCATGACCGATGTGGCGACCCGTCTGCTCGAGGGCATCACCGAGAACGCCATCGATTTCAAGCCGACCTATGACGGCGAGGACGAAGAACCCGTCGTGCTCCCGTCCAACTTCCCGAACCTCTTAGCCAATGGCTCCACCGGTATCGCGGTGGGCATGGCGACCTCGGTTCCGCCCCACAATGTGGTCGAGCTGTGCAATGCTGCGCTCAAGCTCATCCATCACCCCGATGCGACAACCGATGATCTGATCCATCCCGATCCGTTTGCGCCGCCCAGCATGGATGATCTCATTCGCGGTCCTGATTTCCCCACGGGCGGCCAGATGGTGGAAAGCCGCTCGTCCATCGTCCAGTCCTACGAGACGGGCCGTGGCGCCTTCCGCCACCGCGCCATCTGGGAGAAGGAAGAAAAGGGCAGGGGCGTCTATCAGATCGTCGTCACCCAGATCCCCTATGGCGTGCAGAAATCGCGTCTGGTTGAAAAGATTGCCGAACTGCTGCTGGCCAAGAAGCTGCCGCTGCTCAAGGACGTCCGGGACGAAAGCGCTGACGATATCCGCCTGGTTCTCGAACCGCGCGCTGGCACCGTCGATGCTGTCATCCTCATGGAGCAGCTCTTCAAGCTCACTGAGCTCGAAGTCCGCTTCAGCCTCAATCTCAATGTCCTGGATCACGGCACCACGCCGCGCGTGATGAGCCTGGCCGATGCCCTGCGCGCCTGGCTGGACCATCGCAAGGTTGTGCTGGTTCGGCGCTCCGAGCATCGGCTGGAGCAGATCGCCAACCGCCTCGAAGTGCTCGAAGGCTACATCATCGCCTACCTCAACCTCGATGAGGTCATTCGCATCATCCGCGAGGAAGACGATGCCAAGGCGAGGCTGATTGCAGCCTTCAATCTCACCGACAACCAGGCCGAAGCCATCCTCAATATGCGCCTGCGGTCCTTGCGCAAGCTTGAGGAAATCGAACTCAAGCAGGAACACAAGACCCTCACTGAGGAAAAGGGCAGGCTCGAAGCCCTGCTCGCCTCCGATAAGCGCCTTTGGGGGGAGATCGCCAAGCAGGTCGAAACGCTCAAAAAGGCCTATCCGCTGTTCGAGGCAGATGGCACGACCCCGCATGCGCTCGGCGCCCGCCGTACGATCTTCGGCGCGGCCCCCGCTGCTGATGCTGCCGAGATTTCCGAGGCCATGATCGAGCGCGAGCCGATCACCGTTATCCTCTCGGAGAAGGGCTGGATTCGCGCGCCCAAGGGACACAATGCCCCTACGGACGAAAAGGGCTTCAAGGCTGGCGACCGGCTGAAACTGGCATTCAACTGCGAGACCACCGACAAGCTCCTGATGCTCACCACCGGCGGCAAAGTCTATACTTTGGGTGCCGACAAGCTGCCCGGCGGCCGGGGACAGGGCGAGCCGGTGCGCATCATGGTGGATATTGAAGAGGGGCAGGACATTGTCGATCTCTTCGTCTATTCGCCGGGCAAGAAGCGGATCGTGGCCTCCTCGGCTGGTTATGGCTTTGTCGTCAACGAGGATGATCTCATCGCCAATACCCGCAAGGGCAAGCAGATCCTCAATGTCTCATTGCCCGACGAAGCCCGCCTG
>NZ_CAJXJS010000092.1 GCF_913055165.1 uncultured Devosia sp. | reverse complement strand
CCTGCCAAGTTACCTGCTAACGAGAAAACCCGGCATCCCGAGACGGTTTTCGTCTCAGTTTTTTAGTTTCAGGGACGACGACCGTCTCGGGATTCCGCTCTATGCTCAAATCCGGAAGTGGCAACACTGTCCGGCCCAAAGCCATGACCGGCTGTGTTTCGCTGCCTGAAAGAGAAATTTCCTGTCCCCGCTTCCGCCAAACGTGCCACTCTGCTACCCACGGCCCGAAAAGAACTGACCCGGAGGCAGCACCATGAGCAACGGCTTCAAGACCCTCGACGAACTCGATCTGACGGGCAAGCGCGTCCTGCTCAGGGCCGACCTCAACGTGCCGGTTGCGGACGGCAAGGTGACCGACGCCACCCGTATCGAGCGCCTCGTGCCCACCATCCGCGAGATCGTCAAGAAGGACGGCAAGGCCATCCTGCTGAGCCATTTCGGCCGTCCCAAGGGCAAGGTCAATGGAGAGTTCTCGCTCGAGCAGGTCTGCTCCGCCGTTGCCGATCAGACCGGTCATCCGGTCGGCTTCGTCGCCACCGACTGGGTCGATGTCAGCGCTGCCAAGGCCGCCATCGACGAAGCGCCCGCCGGCTCGGTCATGGTGATGGAGAACACCCGCTTCCATCCCGGCGAGGAAGAGAACGACGTCGAACTGGCCAAGCGCATGGCGAGCTTGGGCGACGCCTATGTCAACGACGCCTTCTCCGCCGCCCACCGCGCTCATGCCTCGACCGAAGCCCTGGCGCGCCTGCTGCCCGCCGCTGCCGGCCTTGCCATGCAGGCCGAGCTCGAAGCGCTCGAAGCGGGTCTGGGCAAGCCGAAAAAGCCAGTCGTCGCCATTGTCGGTGGCGCCAAGGTCTCGTCCAAGATCGACCTGCTCGAAAACCTCGTCACCAAGGTCGATGGCCTCGTCATTGGCGGCGGCATGGCCAACACCTTCCTCTTCGCGCAGGGCTATGGCGTGGGCAAGTCGCTCTGCGAAAAGGACCTCGCCGATACTGCTCGCCGCATCATGGACAAGGCCGAAAAGGCCAATTGCGCCATCATCCTGCCCATTGACGCGGTCGTCTCCTGGCACTTCAAGGCCAACTCCCCCACCCGCCTCTACGGCGTCGATGCCATCGACCCCGACGGCATGATCCTCGATATCGGCCCCTCTTCCATCGAGCGCATCAACGCCGCCATCGACGATGCCCATACCGTGGTCTGGAATGGCCCGGTCGGCGCCTTCGAAATGGAACCCTTCGACGCCGGCACCGTCGCCATCGCCAAGCATGTCGCCAAGCGTACCCATGACGACCTGCTCGTCTCCGTGGCCGGGGGTGGCGACACCGTCGGCGCCCTTGCCCATGCCGGCGTCAAGGACAAGCTGAGCTATGTCTCAACAGCAGGTGGCGCGTTTCTGGAGTGGATGGAAGGCAAGCCCCTGCCGGGGGTTGAGGCATTGAAGAAGTGAATGGAAGGCCTCGTCATTCGACCTGCAAGGACCGATGACATCGCCGCACTCGTCGCGCTCGACACCTTTGCTGATGCAGGCAACGATCGTGCACAAGAAATTGCGCTCTGGGTGGACGCAGGACACTGTGCCTGCGCCACGATTGACGGAAATCTGGCCGGATATGCCGTAATGCATCGGCACTTCTTCGACCGTCCCATGCTGGAAATGGTGATGGTCGGCGCAATGCATCGGCGGCAGGGCGTTGGTGAAGCCTTGATCCGGCGTGCCATCGAGACGGCTCCCGGGCCGGTCCTCTGGACCTCGACGAACCAGTCCAATGCACCAATGCAGTCTATGCTGGCCCGCATCGGGTTCCAGCGCAGCGGCTTCATTGAGGGTCTGGATGAAGGCGATCCGGAATTGATCTACCGGATCGCCAAATGCAACTAGGTCAGAACGTCGCCGTCACCGGGTCCGACCCGATCCGACCATCGGCGGCATCAAGCCCGGCAATCGCCGCCTTGTCCTCGTCGCTGAGCGTAAAATCGAACACGTCGAAATTCTCGACAATGCGGCTCGGCGTCACCGATTTGGGGATCACCACCAGCCCCAGGTCCAGATGCCAGCGAATGATCACCTGGGCCGGGCTCTTGCCGTGGCGCTTGGCGATCTCGCCAATCACCGGATCGGCCAGCACCTGCCCCTGGCCCAGCGGGCTCCAGCTTTCGGTCACCACACCCAGGCCGGCATGCTTGTCCCGCATCGCCTTCTGATGAAAGCGGGGGTGAAGCTGGATCTGGTTGATGGCCGGGGTCACGCCGGTTTCCCGGATCAGATCGTCGATATAGGTGCCTTCGAAATTCGACACGCCAATGGATTTGGCCTTGCCTTCCTCGCGCAGACGGATCATCGCCTTCCAGGTCTCGACATATTTCCCCCGGAACGCCGAAGGCCAGTGGATCAGGTAGAGATCGACATAGTCCGTGCCCAGACGTTTTAGGCTGGCATCCATGGCCCTGAGGGTTTCGTCATAGCCCTGATCGTCATTCCACACCTTGGTGGTCAGAAAGATATCCCCCCGGTTGATGCCTGAGGCTACAATGCCCTTACCGACGCCTTCCTCGTTCTTGTAGACGGCTGCGGTATCGATATGCCGGTAGCCGGTCTTGAGCGCAGTGCTCACGGCCTCGACCGCCACATCATCCGGGGTCTGCCAGACGCCCAGACCCAGTTGCGGGATCAAATGGCCGTCATTGAAGCTCACGTGCGGTTGCGTGCTCATCTCACTATCCTGACTTTGTATGATTTTGGCGCCGGGAACGCCTTGAAGACATCGTCAACTTACGATGGAAAGGCAAAATCGCCAACCCCACGGGAAGGTTCCATGCCAATCTACCATACAAGATTAGCCTTTCGTCGCATAACCACAGGTCTAATCGAAAGCGCGCAAACGAAAGTCTAATCTCCGGTCAGTTTCAGACCCGAGGTTTCCTCCCATGACCAAGTCGCTTAACGCCATTGCCCAGAAGCTGATGACCCCCGGCACGGGGATTCTGGCCGCAGATGAATCCGAAGGCACGATCGGCAAGCGCTTCGCCAAGATCAACCTGCCCAATACCCTCGACCTCCGCCGTGACTATCGCGAAATGCTGTTCGGCGCCTCCGAGGCGATGAAGAACTACATTTCCGGGGTCATCCTCACCGAGGAAACCCTCAAGCAGGAAGCCGCCGACGGCACGCCCTTCCGCGCCATTCTCGCCGATGCCGACTGCATCCCCGGCATCAAGGTTGACCGCGGCGCTTTCCCCATGCCCGGTGAAAGCGGCGAGAAGATCACCGAAGGCCTGGATGGACTGCGCCAGCGCCTGCAGCACTATGCCGAGCTGGGGGCCGGCTTTGCCAAGTGGCGCGCCGTCATCACCATCAACGACATCGCCCCCACCCGCAACAATATCCGCGCTAATGCCCACGCTCTGGCGCGCTACGCCATGCTCTGCCAGGAGGCCGGCATCGTCCCCATCGTCGAACCCGAAGTTGTCGGGGATGGCGAGCCTGGCAATCACTCCATTGAACGCTGCGCCATGGTTACCGGCGACGTGCTGGAGAATGTGTTCAAGGAACTCCGTCTGGCCGGTGTCGACCTGGCGGGCATGTTGCTCAAGCCCAACATGATCCTGCCAGGCATCAACTCGCGCGAGCGTCCCAGCGTCGAGGAAGTGGCCCGGCGCACCGTCGAGGTGCTCAAGGAACATGTGCCGGCTGCCGTCCCCGGCATCGCCTTCCTCTCCGGCGGCCAGACCGATGAGGAAGCCACCGCGCACCTGTCCGCCATGAACCGTATTTCCGGCAAGCCCTGGCCGATGACCTTCTCCTACGGCCGTGCTCTGCAAAATGTCGCGCTCAGAAGCTGGGCCGGCCGCCGCGAGAACTTCTCGGTGGCCCGCCAGGCCTTCGCCCATCGCGCCCACATGAATTCGCTGGCGGCCCTGGGCGAGTGGACCAACGATCTGGATCGGGCTGCCTAACTCCCCTCCCGCGAACCCAACGTCGCGGCTGGCGCGCGCTTCCCTCCCGGGGCGCGCGCTTTTTTTGTCCCCGTCGCCTTGCCATTGCCTAGAATGGGGTCAATCCCCTATTGAGGCATGTCCCTTTCTTGCCAAATTGGCGCCATAGGGAACGTCGCGTCATTCCCCGGGAACACCATGGCCCCGCAGCTTTACCTCATTACACCGGAAAACCCCGAGCCCGAGCAGTTCCCACGCCAGCTCATGGCCGTCCTGTCCGGCCCGGATATTGCCGCCCTTCTGGTCCGCCGAGGCACGCTTGGCGAAGAGGCCTATGCCGACCTTGGCGAACGAGTCATCCAGATCGGCCAGGCGGCTGGTGCCGCAGTGCTGCTGGAAGACGATGCGGCACTCGCCAGGCGGCTCGGCGCTGATGGCGTGCATGTCACCTCTGGCGGAACCAAAGCCATTCGTGCAGCCATCGACCTGATCAAGCCCGATGGCATTGTTGGCGTGGGCAATATCCGCTCCCGCCACGACGCCATGAGCTTTGGTGAACTGGATATGGACTATGTGATGTTCGGCCCCCTGGGCGGCCCGGCCGATACTGCCGCTGCCGAGCTGGCCCGCTGGTGGGCTGAAACCTTCGAAGTGCCCGCCGTGCACTCGGATCCCGCGCTCGACACTGCCACCTTTGGTGCTACCGGTGCCGAATTTGTGGCCCTTTCCGACTGCATCTGGAAGGCGAGTGATCCGGCCGCCGCGTTGGACGCCTTCCACAAGGCCGCTAGGGAACGCGCATGAGGCTGGCGCATGTCCTTATTGCCCTGACCCTGGTCATGCTGGCGCAGCCCGCGGCAGCCCAGAACAACGCTGCCGAACAGATCAGCGATGCCGTATTTGGGCCCCGCCACCCCACCGACTATGCCTTCGGCGCCTTCCAGCGCGGCTATTTCCTCACCGCCCTTGAACTGGCCTTGCCGCGCGCCGAGCAGGGCGATGCCGCCGCGCAGACCCTGATCGCCGAGATATACGCGCGCGGCCTCGGCGTGGCGCAGAGCGCCGAGCGCGCGGCCGGCTGGTACCAATTGGCCGCGAATAATGGCGACCGGCTGGCTGCATTCGAACTGGGCATGCTTTATCAGGACGGTGTGGGAGTTCCGCGCAACCGTCAGCGCGCCGCCGAACTCTTCAAGACCTCGGCCGACGCCGGTTATGTGCCGGCCAAGTACAATCTGGCCCTGCTGCATGTCGAAGGCGTCTATGCCGAACCCAACCTGACGCGGGCCGCGACCTTGATGAAGGAAGCGGCTGACGCCGAGTTGCCCGAAGCTCTCTATGACTATGGCGCCATGCTGCTGGAAGGCGCCGGCGTCGCCCCCAACGTCACGCAGGGGGCAGACTATATCCGGCGCGCGGCCGAAGCAGGCCTGGCTGACGCACAGGTGGATTATGCCACCCTGCTCTATCTGGGTCAGGGCGTAGACCAGGATATCGAAGCGGCCGCCCGCTGGTATGGGATTGCCGCCGAGGCCGGCAATGTGGTCGCGCAGAACCGCTATGCCAAGCTGCTTGCGGTGGGCGAAGGCATCACGCTCGACCTCGAGGAAGCGGCCATGTGGCGAGCCCTGGCGCGCCGGCAGGGGCTGACCGATCCTGACCTCGACCGGCTGCTGGTCTCCATACCCGCCGATGCCTTGGCGCGCGCCGAAGAACGCGCCCGATTCTGGCCTGTGACGCCACCCAGCATCGAAACCATAGCCACCGTACCAACGGTCGAGGGCCCCCTTCTGCCATCGCCGACCGACGCGGAAAATGCCCCCAGCCAGGTTGTCGATCCCAATCCCGCGACCGAGGAAACCGACGGAATGCAACAGCCGCAGACCGGAGCAAGCGAACCGGCGGAAACGCAAGACCCTTGAACGCCAGCCGGTTCTGAGGCAATAAGCGCGCCACACTTCAATCCCGCGGCGGGACCAGGCAGTCCCTTGGCCGGCCGGCAGCCATCTGCCAGCCCTATCCGAACCGCATGAGCTAGCGAGCAACTTACGTCATGGCCCGTTCCGCCCTTCTCAATGTCATGGTCAGCGCGGCGATCAAGGCCGGCAAGTCCCTGGCACGCGATTTCAACGAGGTCGAGAACCTGCAGGTCTCGCGCAAGGGCCCAGCCGATTTCGTTTCCAAGGCCGATTTGCGCGCCGAGCAGATCGTCTATGACGAATTGCGCAAGGCTCGCCCCACCTACGCTTTCCTGATGGAGGAAGGCGGCAAGGTCGATGGCACCGATGGGCAGCATACCTGGATCATCGACCCGCTCGATGGCACCACCAATTTCCTGCATGGCATCCCGCTGTTCGCCGTCGCCATCGCCCTGCAGCGCGGCGAGGACATCGTCGCCTCGGTGATCTACAACCCGATCATGGATGAGCTCTTCACCGCCGAGAAGGGTGGTGGTGCCTGGCTGGCGGACCACAAGCGCCTGCGCGTGGCCGGCCGGCGCCATCTGTCGGACGCGGTCGTATCCACCGGCATAAAGACCCAAGGGACCAGCAACGATACGCTGCAACTGCGCCAGCTGGCTTCCATCAACCCCGCTGTCGCCGGCATTCGCCGGGGCGGCTCGATCTCGATCGACATGGCCTGGCTCGCCGCTGGCCGCTTCGATGCTTTGTGGGAAGCGGGTCTTCAGCCCTGGGACGTTGCACCCGGTTTGCTCCTGGTCAAGGAAGCCGGTGGCCTGGTCACCGATCTGGCCGGCCAGCCCGGCTCGGTCTGGAACGGGCAGATCGTCGCCGGCAATGAAACCCTGCAAGGCGCATTGCTCAAAACCCTCCGCACCATTCAGTAACGCCCGCCGCATTCCCGTCATAGCGCGCCGTTAACCTTTTTAATTGTCACGCCTTTCTCCCGCCTCTAGACTCAGGGGCGGTTGATTTGCGCGCGCGAGGGGCAAGGTTCGGCACAGATGACGCAGACTTACGATCCTTATCACCTCGCCAGTCCGGCCGTTTATCTCGTCAAGATCGTGATCTTTCTGGTGCTGGTGGGCCTGGTCGCCGCCATCCTGATCACCAATATCATCAGCTTCTTCTGGGCGAACCCATTCATCAATTCGATGATCTTCTTCGCCCTGTTCATCGGCATCTTCCTCAGCTTCCGGCAGATTTTCCGCCTCTTCCCCGAGGTGAAATGGGTCAATTCCCTGCAGGATGGCAATGTCACCGCCACCCGTCCCCCGGTCTTGCTGGCGCCCGTCGCCGGCATTCTGCGCGAGCGGATCGGAGAGGCGGTCATCACGCCTGCCTCCATGCGCTCCATCCTGGATTCGGTGGGCAATCGCCTCGACGAAGCCAAGGATACGTCGCGCTACCTGACCGGCCTGTTGGTCTTTTTGGGCCTCATGGGCACCTTTTACGGCCTGCTCGAAACCGTGGGCTCGGTTGCCGGCGTCATCAATGCGCTCGATGTCACCTCGGCCGATACCGCCTCGCTGTTCTCCAATCTCAAGGAAGGCCTGGCCGCCCCGCTTGGTGGCATGGGCACCGCCTTCTCGTCCTCGCTGTTCGGCCTTGCAGGCTCGCTGATCCTGGGTTTCCTCGACCTGCAGACCAGCCAGGCGCAGAACGCCTTCTACACCGACCTTGAGGACTGGATGACGTCCATGACCGAGCTTGACCACCCGGTGACGGCCATGCAGGCCAATTCCATGGGTGTCGCCGGCGCCGACGTGCAAGCCATGATCGAGCGCATGGGCGCGAATATGCAGAACCAAAATTCCTCGCAGAACGCCATTCGCGCCATGGCCGAACTGGCACGCGGCATTGATGGGCTGGTCAAGCATATCCGCACCGAACAGGACGATTTGCGGCGCTACATCACCGAGCAGGGTGAAACCAATCAGAAGCTGCGCGATCTGATCCAAGCCATGCTCGACGAAGCCGATAACGAGCGCCGGAACTAGACCATGCCCGCAGCGCGCGCCCGCCGCAGACAAGACGCCAATTACTGGCCCGGCTTTGTCGACGCGCTGTCGAGCCTGCTGCTCGTCATCATCTTCATGCTGTCCCTGTTCATGCTGACCCAGTTTTTCCTGGGTCAGGAGATCCAGGGGCGCGACACTGCCCTGGCCCGGCTCAACAGCCAGATCGCCGAACTGACCGAATTGCTGCAGCTCGAACGGGCCAATACCGACGATCTCAACGCGCAGCTGGCGACGCTGACCGCCACGCTGGCGGGCGCGCAGTCTGAAAACCAAGCGCTCAGCAGCCAGCTCGCCGGGATCGATGCGGGGCTGGGCGACCGGGACGCCACCATCGCTTCGCTTGAGTCCGACCTTCTCGAGGCCGAGCAGCTTTCCGACGAGGCCAATGCGCAGGTCGCCCTGCTGAACCAGCAATTGGCGGCCCTGCGCACCCAGATCGGCGCCCTCGAAGCCGCGCTGGAAGCCTCCGAGGCGCGCGACGCGGAATCCCGGACACAGATTGCCGATCTCGGCCGCCGCCTCAACCTGGCGCTGGCCCAGCGCGTACAGGACCTGGCCCGTTATCGCTCCGACTTCTTCGGCCGCCTGCGTGAAATCCTCGAGGGCCGCGCCGACGTCACCGTGGTTGGCGACCGCTTCGTCTTCCAATCCGAGGTGCTGTTTGATGCCGGACAGGCCGACGTCAATCCCGAGGCCCTGCCCCAGCTCGATTCTCTGGCCGCTGCCATTCTGCAGCTTGAGACTGAAATCCCCACAGACATCAACTGGGTGCTGCGGATCGACGGTCACACCGACAGCCGTCCCATCTCCAATGCCCGCTTCCCCTCCAATTGGGAACTGTCGGCCGCCCGCGCCATCTCGGTCGCGCAATATCTGGTGTCCCAGGGCGTGTCCCCCAATCGTTTGGTCGCCGCAGGCTTTGGCGAGTTCACCCCCCTCGATCCGGCCGAAACCGACGAAGCCTATCGCCGCAACCGCCGCATCGAGTTCAAGCTGACAGAAGGCTAGAGGCGCTGCGGGCACGACTACGCGCCGCCCCGGCACCTCTGCCTCGCGGTTCTGAAAATAAGAGCGGAGTCCCGAGACGGCATCCGTCCCTGAAACTAAAAAACTGAGACGAAAGCCGTCTCGGGAACGCCGGGATTTCTCGATAGGAGGTAACTTGGCGAGCTGTCCGGCGCGACCGCCCCTAGGGCACCCGCTTTCAGCTGCTGGTGATTAATCCAGCAGCAGGCGCGAACTCTCACCCGCCGACCCCCAGACCATGACGGCACGCGACT
>NZ_CAJXJS010000091.1 GCF_913055165.1 uncultured Devosia sp. | reverse complement strand
CTGTTACCAACCCCGGGCCCGCGGGAGGGCGGACCCAAGAACTTGCCCCGTGCCCCGGCCCTGCGCCGGTCATCTCGCCGGTGCTTGTTCCGAGGGCTTGCCCGACACCAAAAATCAGCGCCGGACCGAGGATCAGAGTTGTGCGATTCATCGATCGCGTCAACGTCAGAAAATCACAACACCTAGTGCCCCACCCCTCAATTCAAACAAGGGATGGTATGGGTAATATGTGGATTGCGGGGACAAATATCAAGCAAAACAGCACTGTTGGGGCGCCGATTTGATCGGCACATCACACAGCTCAACCGGTCACTGAAACGCGCGAGAATCCGCCGCTAAATCCGCGGAAAATCTCGCTCTTCAAGGGCCCGGCGCAAGCCTTAACCGGCGGTTCACCATAGCGGAAAATCCCGATTCTCGACGACCGGGAATCTGTCAAGCGCAGAATTTTTGGCACCTTTGCGACAGTGCGGAAGATATCCCCCACTATCCACATCTTGTGGCTGGCGCCCCAGACCAACCACTAGGCTCCGGGCTCAGTCCAGGTTGGAATTGTCCGCCGGTTCGTGACGGGCGGACTGGTACTGCACACCGATTTCCTTGAGCGAGCGCCAGACCACGCGGCAGGGCTGCGGCCGATGCCCGGGCACGATCAGGTCGAACCGGTCCGGTATGCCGGTAACCCGCGCCACCTCGAGCTTGGCGCCGCTCTCGGAGACATTGCGCACGATGCAGGGCACAGAGGTGAAGCCCATGGCAATGCTGGCTTGAATGAAGGTGTTTCGCCGTGGCGCGATCCGGCGTTCGAGGAGCAGCGGCGATGCGGCCGAGCCGCGGGACTTGTCGAATGGCATGCGGAGAGCGTGGCCCCGCCCTATTGCCGGCCGATTAACGCGGTCGCGGCAAGTCGATGCATCGCGTGAAATGTGATCGACGCCACCGGCGTAAACCATTTTCCCAGGTGCCGCGCGACAGATAGCCATCGCTCCGTTAAGGTTTCGTCAACCATAGGAGGCTGGCATGCGCGTTCCCAATGCAGGACAGGACCTGATCGAGCGTCGCATCGTGCGCGAAGGCAAGGCACTGGCCGAGGCGATGCTGGCAAACTATGTCGACCCGCCCGACTATTCATTGGCCGGGCTCTTCCGCAGCGCTGCCGAATCGCTGTCGAGCCTCGCCCATCACCTGCGCGGCCTGGCCGTCCGGCCCTGACTTCTAAGACCTTTTAGGCGTTCACCGGAAAGACGAAGTGCACTAGTGTCACCGCGCGAGGGGGACGCATGCGCATCTTGCTGGTCGAAGACAATGAGGATCTGGGCGAGGCCATTGAAAAGCGCCTCCGCTCGGCAGGGCATTCGGTTGAATGGATACGGGACGGCGATGACGTCCTTCCGGCCGCCCAGGCCGAACCATTCGACGCGGTGGCCCTTGATCTCATGCTGCCCCACCGCGATGGCATCAGCCTGATCGCCGAGTTGCGCCGGCACAAGTTCAACGCCCCTATCCTGGTCATCACCGCCCGGTCGGAGATCGACGACAAGGTCAGCCTGCTCGATCTGGGCGCCGATGACTATCTGGTCAAGCCCTTCGATCTCCGGGAGCTGGAGGCCAGATTGCGGGCCCTGCTCCGCCGCACCGGCGGTCAGGCGTCGAGCACTGTCTCCGTCGGCAATCTCGAGCTTGATCTGGCGGGGCTGAATGCCTCGGTCGATGGCAAGACGCTCGAACTGGGCCGTCGTGAATTCCGGCTGCTTGAAATTCTGGTCGCCCACGCCGGAAAAGTCGTTGCCAAGGAACGGCTTATGAACCAGCTCTTCAACTTTGATGAGAACGTCTCCGTCAATGCCCTTGAACTCCATATCTCGCGCCTGCGCAAGAAACTGGAGGCCGCCAATATCGAGATCGGTACCGTGCGTGGCGTGGGTTATGTGGTGCGGGTCAACAATGCCTAGACGAAGACCGGCGGAGGGATAGCGTGCCCGCCAAGCCCTTCTCTATTCGCCGCCGCATGTTCGCGCTGGCCGTGGCGCTGCTGCTCACCGCCTCGGTCATCCTGATCATCTTCATCCGCGACTATGCCGAGCGCGCTTCGGATCGCGCCTTCGACCGGCTTCTTGCCGCCTCAGCGCTGACCATTGCCGGCGCGGTGCAGGTCGAGAACGAGGCCGTCGTGGTCGAAATCCCCTTTGCTGCCTTCGCCATGTTTTCAGGGCAGGATCGGGTGTTCTACGCGGTGGAGGATCCTGACGCGCGCACGGTCACCGGCTATGAGGATCTGGCCGCCCAGATGGGCGAAACCGTCTCGGCGGAGCCGGTCTTTACCGATATGCGCTATCGCGGCGAGACCGTGCGGGTCGCCAGTGTGGGCCGTCTCATTTCCACGCCCAGCGATACGGGCTGGGTGACCATCCATGTGGCGGAAACGCAGAACCAGCGCGAAGCTCTTTCCAATGAAATCCTCTCCAACGCCGTGCTGCCGGTCCTGGCCCTCACCCTGCTGGCCATCGGGCTGGTGTGGTTCGGCATTTCCCGCATGTTCGCACCGCTGACCCAATTGGAGCACGAGTTGCGTGCGCGCGCACCGGATGATCTGTCAGCCATCACGGTGCCGGTGCCCATAGAGGTCGAGCATCTGGTTTCCGCGCTCAACGGCTTCATGGCCCGCCTGCGCAACGCCATGGAGCGCGTCAGCGGCCTTGTTGCCGAGGCCGCGCACGAAGTCCGAACGCCCTTGGCATCGCTGCGCGCGCAAGCGGAAGTCGCCATGGACGAACAGGACCCCGAAGCCCTGCGCCGCCGTGTCGGGCGTATTCACACCGGAGCGGTTCAGGCGAGCCAGCTCGTCAGCCAGCTGCTGATGGAAGCCACCATTTCCCATCGCATGGAAAACAGCGAGACCGAGCCGACGACCCTGGCCTCGGTCGTCGAGGATGTGCGCCAGCGGCTCGACCCCGAACAGGCCGGGCGCTTGCAGATCGACCTTGCCGATGATGCCGCCAATGCCCCGCTCCGCGGCGACCGCGTGGCCCTGCGGGAGATGATGCGCAATGTGGTGGATAATGCACTGGTCTATTCCGAGGCGGCGGTCACCATCTCGGGCGCCATGGACAACGGGGATCTGGTGATCAATGTCAGTGACCGGGGCCCAGGCATTCCGAATGAGGAAAAGCCCCAGGTGCTGGAGCGCTTCAAACGGGGAACGTCCAGCGGTGGCAAGGTAGGCTCGGGCTTGGGTCTCTCTATTGTGGCGCGCGTCGCTCAGGCGCATCAGGGCAGGCTTGCCCTGCTCGACCGCGATGGCGGCGGCCTGACCGTTTCGATCACCCTGCCACTGCGGCGCCGCGGCTCAAGCGGTCGGGCCGCCCTGGGCCTTGTGGCCTCGCTGGTCCTTGCCGGCATGCTGCTGCAACCCGCCCCTGTCGATGCTGCGACGACCACCTACCCGGCTCCTGACGGGTCTCAGCAGGCGATCCTTACCATCCTGGGCACGACCGACACGCCTCTTTTTGCCTATTTCGTCGAAGCCTTCCAGGCGCTGCATCGCGACGTCACCGTGGTCTATGAAGAAACCGATTCCCTGCCCCTGTTCGAAGGCTTCCTGGCCGGCACGCTTGAGCGGGCGCCGGACCTGCTCATCAGCTCGGCCTCGGACCTGCAGCTCAAGCTGGCCAATGACGGACATGCTCTGGCCTATGACAGTCCGTTTCTCGGCGCGTTGCCGGATTGGGCGCATTGGCGCAATGAGGTGTTCGGCTTCACTTTCGAACCCGCCGTCATCATCTACAATCGCGACCTGATCGGTGATCAGGAAGTCCCTAGGACCCACCTGACGCTGGCCGAACTGCTGGAGAACCAGACAGAGCGCTTCCGCGGCAAGATCGCCACCTATGACATTGCCTTGTCAGGCGTCGGCTACCTGCTGGCGGCCCAGGACCAGACCATATCCTCCACCTTCTGGCGACTGGCCAACGCCTTTGGACGCGTCAACGCCCGCTTTTCCGGCTCCAGCCCGGCCATCCTCAATGGCGTGGCCGACGGCACCCTGGCGCTCGGCTACAACGTCCTGGGTTCCTATGCCTTTGCCCGGCAGGCCGAGGGAGCGCCCATCGAAATCGTCGTGCCGGACGACTACGTTCTTGTATTGACGCGCTCCATGCTGATCCCGAGGGATGCGCCCAATGCAGAGCTCGCCAAGGCGTTTGTCGACTTCGCGCTGTCGCCGACGGGGCAATCCATCGCGTCCGGGCAGACCGCCCTTGGCTCGGTGGTGCCTGACGGCACGGGCGACTGGACCAGTGAGGCGATAGCCGCCCGCGGCCGGGGCGTCATCCAGCCCATACCCTTGGGTCCGGGCCTGTTGGTGGCGCTGGACACGCTGCGGCGGCAGCGCTTCCTCGACACATGGCAGGAGATCGTCTCTCCCAAAAACTAGGTCCAGGCGCCGGCCATGACCGGTCAGCAAGACCGGATGCCCGCAGGAGAAGATTTTCGCCCAGCGCATGGCTGGGGTGCCCAATCGCCCTCTACCGGACCGGCCTTGCAAGGTCCATCTAGGGGGCATGGAACGGCCGGAATGATCCAGGCCGGACAGGAAGGATTGGAAAATGAGCACCCCGCGCAAGAACAAGTTCTTTGCGACCCTCGACACTTTTGCCACCGTGTTCGGCAGCGCTGCTGCCGTGTCGGCGGCGGTCGATGCCGGACGGGCGCCCAAGGCCAAGCACCTGAACAACCTGGGCATCGATCCGGTCGCGTTCCGCAACATCGGCAAGATCTAAGCTCCGCTTCCAAGCGTAGTAGCTGAAGACGCCAGGCTCCGGCCCCTCCCCCGCGGGCCCCAGCGTCATTCTGCCGGTATGACAAGCCCGGCTGCCAGTTCCCTCCCTGGCAGCCGGGCTTTTTTACGTTTCCCAACGCCTGAACCGAGACTGAATCCCTGACTCAGTTCCAGTTCAAGCCGACACCGTCATGTAGCCCTCATTCAAACCAGCCGGGCAACCCGAGCCCGCCAAATGAGGAGACTAACATGACCACCAACACCCTTCGCACCATCAGCACGACCCTGACGACGCTGGCCGCCCTGCTTGCGCTCACACCGCTCGCCCCGAGCGTCGCGCTGGCTGGCGATGACGATCTGATCTGTTTCGAATACCAGCTTGAAAACGGCGAGGACGAGCTCGAGTGCGACACGCGCGGCAACTACAAGGCCGAATGCGCCCTGACCGATCCGGACACCACCACCGATTTTTGCCAGAACATCCATTCGGAGTTCGAGGGGCGCGATGAGATGCCTCAGTCGCTTTCGGACACCGGTGGCGGATCGCCTGACCCCGTGCCGACCTTTCGGCCATTGGGCAAGCTGAGCCGCTAAGCCCCCAGCCCCGATCATGCGGGGAATTCGACCCCGCCAGGCGCTGTTCGCAGCACCCGGCGGGGCCGTTCACGCTTAGTCTTCGTCCGTGGCCAACTGCCCCAGCACACTGCCCTGCCCGCGCAACCGCATGATCAGCGGCAGGCCGACGGCGATGATGGCCACGACATAGAGCACAATCGAGATCGGCGAGGAGAACAGGATGGCCAGATCGCCCTGGCTGATGGCCAGCGCCCGGCGCAATTGCTGTTCGGCCATCGGCCCCAGGATCAACCCGACCACCACTGGCGCGATCGGATAGCCGAAGCGACGCAGCAGGTAGCCCAGAACGCCGAAGGCCAGCAGCAGCACCAGTTCAAAGCTTATCCGCACCGGGCCGAAACCCATGGACATCGCCCCATTGGCGCCCAATGTGCCGAGCGTGGCGAAGGTGAGGATACCGGCATAAAGCCAGTGCTTGGGGATGGTCAGCAAGCGCACCCAGAGCCCGATCAGCGGCAGGTTGAGCACCAGCAGCATGAAATTGGCCACCAGCAGGCTGGCGATCAGCGCCCAGACCAGCGGCGCATTATTGGCAAACAGCAAGGGTCCCGGCTGCAGGCCGAATTGCTGGAAGCCGGCCAGCATGATCGCCGCTGTCGCCGTCGTCGGCAGGCCCAGCGTCAGGAGGGGCACCAGTGTACCGGCGGCCGAGGCGTTGTTGGCCGCTTCGGGTCCGGCCACGCCTTCAATGGCGCCATTGCCGAATTCCTCGGGCTTTTTGGAAAAGCTCTTCTCGGCACTATAGCTGAGAAAGCTCGCCACATCCGCCCCGCCAGCCGGCATGGCGCCGATGGGAAAGCCAATGAAGGTCCCGCGCAGCCAGGAGGCCCAGCTGCGTTTCCAGTCCTCGAGGGTCATCCAGACCGAACCTTTAACGGCCGTCACCTCGGCATTGGCCTGGTCGCGGTCAGAAGCGGTCTTGAGCGTCTCGCCAATGGCAAAGAGCGCCACCGCCAGCGTGGTCACCTCGATACCATCGAGCAAATCCATGACACCAAAGGCGAGGCGCGTCTGGCCGGTCTGCAGGTCGATACCGATCAGGCCCAGGCCCAGGCCGATGAACAGCGCGGTCAGCCCGCGCAGCGCGCTATCGCCGAAGGCCGCCGAGACGGTGACGAAGGCCAGCACCATCAGGGCGAAATAGTCCCAGGGCCCGAAGGACAGGGCGAACTTGACGACAAAGGGGGCGATGAAGGCCAGACCAAGCGTGGCCAGAAGACCCGCCACGAAGGAGCCGATGGCCGCCGTGGCCAGCGCCGGGCCGCCCCGGCCCTTGCGGGCCATCTTGTTGCCCTCGAGCGCAGTGACGATCGAGGCGCTTTCCCCCGGCGTGTTGAGCAGGATCGAGGTGGTCGAGCCGCCATACATGCCGCCATAATAGATGCCGGCGAACATGATCAGCGAGCCAGCCGGATCGAGCCGGTAGGTCACTGGCAGCAGCAGCGCCACTGTCAGCGCCGGTCCGATGCCCGGAAGCACGCCGACGGCCGTGCCGAGCGTAACGCCGATCAGCGCATAGATCAGGTTGTGGACCTGCAAGGCCGCGAGCAGCCCCTGGGCGAGGAGATCGAAGGTTTCCATCAGAAGCTCCCCGTGGTCAGCAGGTTTTCAATCAGGCCAGCGGGCAGCGACAACTGCAGTCCCTTGGCAAAAATGAACCAGACCACAAACGCAAAGACCGAGCCGATCAGGATGGTTTGCCACAGCGGACCACGGCCGAAGGCCCTGGCGGTGAAGGCAAAGAGCACGCCGGTTGCAATCGAGAAACCGGCCGTGGACAGCAGAAGGATCTGCCCGATCAGGCCACCCACGATCCAGAAGATTGCATGGTAGTCATCCTTGCTGCGCTCGGGGAAGCTGCCGCGCATGGCCGAAACCACGGTGCCAATGGCGAGGAGGACAAGGCCGGTGGCGATCACATAGGGAAAGACCGTGGGGCCGACCCGCTGCTGCAAAGGCGGCAGGCGCATCTGGCTGGTTTGCCAGAAGATGATGACGGCAAGGCCGGCGAGGATGGCTGCGATAACAAGCGCCGCCCCATCGGGGCGGCGCTCGGGCTTGGAGGAGCCTATTGTCATTGGACGAGGCCGATATCTTTCAGGATGGCCTCGGTGGCCGACTTGTCGGCTTCGAGCTGGGTGGCGAAGGCATCGCCATCGAGATAGGTGTCAACCCAGCCGCGGGTTTCGAGTGCGGCCTGCCAGGTGCCGGATTCGGCCATGGCCTTGACGTCGGCGGTGATGGCAGCCTTCTGCTCGTCGGTGATGCCCGGAGCGGCAGCAACCATGCGCCAGTTCTGCACGGCCACGTCGACACCCTCTTCCATCAGGGTCGGGGCATCAAAGCCCGGTACGCGGCTATCAGTCGAGACGGCCAGAAGGCGCAGTTCACCGGCCTCGATCTGCGAGGCGAACTCGCTGACGCCGGAGAGACCCACCGTCACCTGGCCGCCCAGAATGGCCGCAAGGGCTTCGCCACCGCCGGAATAGGCAATGTAGTTGACCTGGGTGGGATCGACACCGACGGCCTTGGCGATCAGGCCCGCGGTGATGTGATCAACGCCACCGGCCGAACCACCGGCCCAGGCGACAGCGCCGGGATCGGCTTCGAGCTTGGCAACGAGATCTGCAACCGACTGGATATCGGAAGCGGCCGGCACCACGAGCGCCACGGCTTCACCGGTGAGGCGGGCGATGGGGGTCACATCGTTCAGGGTCACCGGGGACATGTTGGTGAGAATGGCGCCCACCATCACATAGCCACCCACGATCAGCGCGTTGGCATTGCCGTTTTCCTGGATGGCGAACTGGGCAAGGCCGATGGTACCGCCGGCGCCAGGAACATTGGTCACCTGCACATTGCCCGAGATGCCTTCGGCCTGCAGGGCCTCCTGCATGGTACGGGCCGTCTGGTCCCAGCCGCCGCCGGGGCTGGCCGGGGCCATGATGGTGTAGTCGGCAGCGAATGCGGGTGTGGAAAGGGCGCCGGTCACCAGCGCCGCGAGAAGCAGCTTGTTCATAGTTCCTCCCTAGAACAAATGCGAACGTCGTTGCGTTCGTAACGGGAGCTTAGGCGCACTCCCTGTCACCGTCCTGTCAGGGAGGCTACGCCTTTGGGATAGGTAACGGCAAGACGGTGTTGGGCTGCTTCCGAGGCAGCCATGCAGGAACGACCCAGGCAACCGGACGGCGTCTGCCAGTGCTGGAGAATGCGGGGGGGGGGGCACAGCATCCAACCGCCCGTGAGCGAAGCATTATTTTGCGCAATTGGCGGAAAGAACGCATCGTGGCGCTTTGTACCGTTGGGGGCGCGATGCTAGTGGAACGGCGATGAACTTTCTCGCCCGCCTCCTGCCCAATATGGTTCCGGTCAGTCCGGTCGAGCGCCTGCGCGCCGCCGTCGGCGCCTTTGTCGGCATCCTCTCGACGGCCGGGGTGACAGCGCTGGCGCTCGGCCAGGGCCAGGAACTGCCGCTGCTGATGGCGCCAATCGGCGCGTCGGCGGTGTTGCTATTTGCAGTTCCGGCCAGCCCACTGGCGCAACCCTGGTCGATCCTGGCCGGCAATTGCGTAGCAGCATTGGTGGGGGTGAGTTGCGCCCTCGCGCTGGGCCCGACGCCATTGGCAGCGGCCCTTGCCGTGTCGATCAGCATCGGGCTCATGCTGACGTTCAAATGCCTGCATCCACCAAGCGGCGCAGTCGCGCTGACGGCTGTCATTGGCGGCCCTGCCATAGCCGAGCTTGGCTACGCCTTCGTGGTTTGGCCGGTGGGCATCAATTCGGTCCTGCTGCTGGCCGCCGCCGTGGCGTTCAACCGCCTGACAGGCA
>NZ_CAJXJS010000090.1 GCF_913055165.1 uncultured Devosia sp. | reverse complement strand
GGCGGGTATAGCTCAATGGTAGAGCAGCAGCCTTCCAAGCTGAATACGCGGGTTCGATTCCCGCTACCCGCTCCATTTCCTTCTCTTCCCGCCTTGACGGTCGCCGCCGCAGTGCTCGCCATTGCGGTATTCGCTTCCGAACTGGCGGGTCGTCGGTACTTGAGACTGGCAAAGTTCGCAACAGCTTGAACCCAATCTGTCCTATAAGGCGTTTTCAGAGGTATTGACCACCGCCTGAAGGAGCCAAGGACATGCTGCTCTACGACGAATCCCTTTTCCGCCAGAGCGCTTTGGTTGGCGACACCTGGATCGATGTCGATCCGTCCGCTGGTATTGCCGTTACCAATCCGGCTACCGGGGACATTGTTGGCGGCGTGCCAAAGCTCGGAGCGGCCGAGACGCGCCAGGCGATACTGTCTGCACAAGCGGCGCAGAAGGACTGGGCGGCGCGCACCGCCAAGGAGCGGTCAAATATCCTCAGGCGCTGGTTCGATCTGATAATGGAAAACCAGACTGATCTGGGGCGTATCCTTACTCTGGAACAGGGCAAGCCGCTCAAGGAGGCAGAGGGCGAAATCGCCTATGGTGCCAGTTTCATAGAGTGGTTCGCGGAAGAGGCCCGCCGCGTCTATGGCGACCTTATTCCTGGCCACCGGACGGATGCGCGCATTATGGTGATGAAGCAGCCCATCGGGGTTGTCGCGGCCATCACGCCCTGGAATTTTCCCAACGCCATGATCACCCGCAAGGCGGGGCCAGCGCTTGCCGCTGGGTGTGCCATGGTGCTGAAACCGGCCAGCCAGACGCCGTTCTCAGCCATAGCTCTGGCGGTTTTGGCCGAACGCGCAGGCCTGCCAGCAGGTCTGTTCAGCGTCGTTACTGGTTCCGCGCGTGAGATCGGTGCCGAGATGACCGCCAACCCCATCGTCCGCAAGCTGACCTTCACCGGTTCCACCGAGGTGGGGGCCGAACTCTACAAGCAGAGTGCGCCCACCATCAAAAAGCTCGGGCTTGAGCTTGGTGGCAATGCACCCTTCATAGTGTTCGATGACGCCGATCTCGATGCGGCGGTTGAAGGCGCCCTAATTGCGAAGTTCCGCAATAATGGCCAAACCTGTGTCTGCGCCAACCGCATCTATGTGCAGGACGGTGTCTATGACGACTTTGCCGAAAAGCTCGCCAAAGCCATTGGCACGCTCAAGACCGGCAATGGTTTTGACGAGGGCGTCATGCTCGGGCCGCTGATTGACCAGGCAGCGCTCGACAAGGTTCAGGAACATGTGGCTGATGCGCTTGGCAAAGGCGCCAAGGTCTTGCGGGGCGGCAAGCAGCACCAACTGGGCGGTACTTTCTACGAGCCGACCGTGATTGCCGATGTCACGCCCGCTATGGCGGTCGCCAAAGAGGAAACCTTCGGCCCGGTGGCGCCGCTCTTCCGTTTCAGGGACGAGGCCGATGTAATTGCACAGGCCAATGATACCGAATTCGGCCTCGCCTCCTATTTCTACGCTCGGGATCTGTCGCGTGTCTGGCGCGTTGCCGAAGCGCTTGAATACGGCATGGTGGGGGTCAATACCGGTCTCGTCTCGACAGCTGAGGCGCCCTTTGGGGGCGTCAAGTCCTCGGGCCTGGGGCGGGAGGGTTCGCGCTATGGGATCGAGGAATTCTTGGAAATGAAATATGTTTGCCTTGGCGGGATCGCTTGAGGCGATTGAGGCTGTCCGAAGCGCGGGGCGGAGACCGGCCGCCATCGGGGCCGGTGCTCTTCCGCCATTTTTCACCGGGTTTGCACCTGAAGGTCAATCAGTTCCGACAAGTGCGAAGCGACCTAAACTGCCCCTTGCATCCTGCGCGCTTTGCCATTAGACACGGCCTCGCCTGAAGGGGTTTAGCTCAGTTGGTAGAGCATCGGTCTCCAAAACCGAGGGTCGTGGGTTCGAGTCCCCCAGCCCCTGCCAGGCCTTCCAGACATTGCCAATTGCGTGTGCATGCTGCGCCTGCGCGACTTCGCCCGCTTGCGGGCCGCTGGCGCATTCACTCACAAGAAGAGCCAGTCCCCGGCAGGGTTTGGGAGTGCATGGGATCCGGGGACTGACGTTGGAGGTCGCAGGAGGCAAATCCTGCAGACTGAAAAACGCTCTTCCGACGTGAAAGTTGCGTCGGTTCCCACTTATTTCAGTGTCGGATTTCGAGCTACGCAGTCCGAGGAACGGATGTGGCAATGCGTGCGCTACTCGGCTGCTGCAGGCAACCTGTCACTATGCCGGGCCCTGAGCTTGTTGAGCTGGTGGGCCGCATGAGTCAGGAGCGCGGTTCGCACCTGCTCATGAGGAACCTTGCCGCAGTCCGCCTTGACGGGCAGGGTGAGCCCGTATTCGGTCACATTGCCATGAAATCGCTCGCGAATCCGCACGCGCACGGCACCGGTAGTTCGGCCGGCAATGGTCGCGTGTGGGCCAAAGTGTAGCAATTGGCAGGCGAGGACCTCGAACGACATTGCTCCCTCCACGAGCTTTGCCACATTCTGAGCATAATCTATCCAACGCCAAGCGATGCGGGCGTGCAAGGGGGATTCAGCGGCTTTTTGCACATATGCTTTACATGTGATCGGAAATCTGGGTCGCTATCACATAGCGATTCCCTGCTTATGCCTGTTGCATTCCCCCAGCAAAGCTTCTAGATAGCCCGCTCTAGCCGTGCGGGATTCCTGCGCGGCCTTTGGTTTTGCACCAAGATACGAAGTAGAAACGCCCATGGCCCGCACGAACCCAGTCCAGTTTCTCCAGCAGGTTCGCTCGGAAGTCAGCAAGGTCACCTGGCCGGGCCGGAGTGAGATCGTGATTTCCACGATCATGGTTCTGGTGCTCGTCATTTTGGCCAGCCTGTTCTTTCTTGCGGCCGATCAGGTCATTTCCTGGCTCGTATCGTTGATGCTGTCGATCCGCTGATCCGGATCAGTTAGAAAAGTTATTGGGAGCGGCGACCCTTTATGGCCAAGCGCTGGTACATCGTTCAGGCGTATTCGAACTTCGAGCGCAAGGTGGCGGAAGACATTCGCCTCAAGGTTGCGCAGAAGAAGCTCGAGCACCTGTTTGAAGACGTGATTGTGCCCACTGAGAAGGTGGTGGAGATCCGTCGCGGCCGTAAGGTCGATACGGAACGCAAGTTCTTTCCGGGCTATGTGCTGGTCAAGATGGACATGACCGACGAGGCGTTCCACCTGATCAAGAACACGCCCAAGGTCACCGGTTTCCTCGGCTCGGACAACAAGCCGATGCCGATTTCGGAGAGCGAGGCCATGTCGATCCTGCAGCAGGTGCAGGAAGGTGTGGATCATCCCAAGCCCTCCGTCAGCTTCGAAGTGGGCGAGAACGTGCGCGTGTCGGACGGTCCTTTCGCAAGCTTCAATGGTGTCGTCGAAGAGGTGGACGAGGAACGTTCCCGTCTCAAGGTCGAGGTCTCTATTTTCGGTCGCCCCACGCCTGTGGAGCTCGAATACGGTCAGGTCGAGAAGGTCTGATCGGTCTGCCGGGGAAACTCGGCAAAAACCGTGGAAGGGGATGGCGCTCAGCCCGCGTCAGGAAACCGCACCACGGCTTCAACTGCCCCTCGGGGCAACAGAGAAGGATGAAAAATGGCTAAGAAGATTACGGGCTATATCAAGCTCCAGGTGCCGGCTGGCTCTGCCACCCCGTCGCCCCCGATCGGTCCTGCGCTGGGTCAGCGCGGTCTGAACATCATGGAATTCTGCAAGGCCTTCAATGCGGCCACGCAGGAGCTCGAAAAGGGCTCGCCGATTCCGACAGTCATTACCGCTTATGCCGACAAGAGCTTCACCTTCGAGATGAAGCAGCCGCCGGTGACCTACTTCATCAAGAAGGCGATGAACCTCAAGTCTGGCTCCAAGCTGCCGGGCAAGGAAAGCGCCGGCACCATCACGCAGGCTCAGCTGCGCGATATCGCCGAGAAGAAGATGAAGGATCTCAATGCGGACGACGTCGAATCCGCAATGAGCATGATCGCCGGTTCCGCCCGGTCGATGGGCATCCAGGTCGAGGGCTAAGAACAAATGGCAAAGATCGCAAAGAAGGTCGCCGCTGCCCGTGAAGGCATCGACCGCAACAAGCTCTATTCGCTTGAAGACGCCGTCAAGCTGGTGAAGTCGAAGGCTTCGGCCAAGTTCGACGAAACCATCGAGATCGCCATGAACCTGGGCGTTGATCCTCGTCACGCCGACCAGATGGTCCGTGGCGTCGTCAACCTGCCCAACGGCACCGGCAAGACTGTCCGCGTCGCCGTGTTCGCCCGTGGCGCCAAGGCCGACGAGGCCACTGCTGCTGGTGCTGACATTGTCGGTGCCGAAGACCTGCTGGAAACCATCCAGTCGGGCAAGATCGAGTTCGATCGCTGCATTGCCACCCCGGATATGATGCCGCTCGTTGGCCGTCTCGGTAAGATTCTCGGCCCGCGCAACCTGATGCCGAACCCCAAGGTCGGCACCGTGACCATGGACGTCAAGGGCGCTGTTGGTGCTGCCAAGGGCGGCGCCGTGGAATACCGTGTCGAAAAGGCCGGTATCATTCACGCTGGCGTTGGCAAGGTGTCGTTCTCCGAAGAGGCGCTGCTGCAGAACATCAAGGCGTTCACCGACGCCGTCGTGAAGTCCAAGCCGGCTGGTGCCAAGGGTACCTATGTCAAGAAGGTCGCTGTCTCCTCGACCATGGGCCCGGGCGTCCATGTCGAGCCGGGTACGGCTCTCTAATTCAAGAATTCCGGGCGGTTCGCTGCCCGGTTTCGCCGCCCTCGCAAGGGCTGCGTAAAGTCCTGTCCGAGACTGCCGGTCGGCCTAGTGCCGTTAATTCCTTCCGGAGCCAGCAATAGACGGGGTGAGACCCAATTCCGGGCCCAACGGCCCAAGGGTTGCGGTTCGAACCTAAGCCAGTTGCCCCTTGCGGGCACTCGGTTGGCAGGCACTAACCGTTGTTCCCCGATCCTGAAAGGGCAGGGGGCAGCAATTGGCAATGGCTCTTTGGCATTCGCCTGAGAGTCAATTTGTGGAGACTAGCATTGGAAAGAGCGGAAAAGCGTGAAGTCGTCGCCTCGCTCCAGGAAGCCCTTGCGGGCGCTGGATCGATCGTCGTCGCGCACAATACCGGCCTGACCGTTGCCGCTTTCACTGATCTGCGCGTGCAGGTCAAGAAGGCTGGCGGCAAGGTCAAGGTCGCCAAGAACCGCCTTGCCAAGCTCGCTCTTAAGGAAACCGATGTCGCGGACATCTCGGACCTGTTCACCGGTCCGACCGTCATCGCCTATGCGGAAGATCCTGTCGCTGCACCCAAGATCGCAGCGGCCTTCGCCGAGAAGAACCAGAAGTTCGTCATTCTCGGTGGTGCCATGGGTCAGACCGCGCTGGACTCCAATGGGGTCAAGGCGCTGGCAACGATGCCCTCGCTGGACGAACTGCGCGCCAAGCTTGCCGGCCTGGTCAAGCAGCCCGCCCAGAACATCGCTTCCATTCTCGTGCAGCCGGGTGCGGGCATTGCTCGCGTTCTGGCCGCTCACGCGGAAAAGGGCGAAGCGGCTTAAGGCCGTTCCAAACTACCTCAACATTCGAACCCGAACCCAAACTGAAAAGAGTATGAAATGGCTGCTGATCTCGCCAAACTCGTAGACGACCTTTCGGCCCTGACCGTCCTGGAAGCTTCCGAGCTGTCCAAGATGCTCGAAGAAAAGTGGGGCGTTTCCGCCGCTGCTCCGGTTGCTGTGGCTGCCGCTGCTGGTGGTGCTGCTCCGGCCGCTGCCGCTGAAGAAAAGACCGAATTCGACGTGATCCTCGCCTCCTTCGGCGACAACAAGATCAACGTCATCAAGGAAGTCCGCGGCATCACCGGTCTCGGCCTGGGCGAAGCCAAGGCCCTGGTCGAAGGCGCTCCGAAGCCGATCAAGGAAGGCGTGTCGAAGGCTGAAGCCGAAGACATCAAGAAGAAGCTGGAAGATGCCGGCGCCAAGGTCGAACTGAAGTAATTTCAGTTTATGCCTTGAAATTTGCGAAATGGCGCTTTATGTGCCATTTCGCTTTTCCGTTTCTGACGGAACGATTCGCCTTGGGCCGATTGGATGGGTCCAGGCCCCAATTTGCGGAAATATATGACGAATTTGGATGTCGCGGGCAGATTGAAGCCTCTGTTGACCTCGCCGTGGGCTGTCCCTCGTGCGGGGCTTTAGTCGCTGATCACGTGTCTGTGAACCGGCTCATCGGGGTTGTGAGCCGAATCTTGTGCCATCCAGCTAGCCCCGCCGAATTGAATACCAGGCATATATCCCGAGCGCCGACGGCTGATAGTCGGGTCTTTGGATATCTGCCTCCGAGACAAGCGCATTAAATAGTAGGAGCTTTTATGGCTACCACGTTCAACGGCCGCCGCAAGGTTCGCAAGTCCTTCGGCTCCATCCGCGAAGTCACGGAGTTGCCCAACCTGATCGAAGTCCAGAAGGCTTCCTATGATCAGTTCCTCCAGGTTGTCGAGCCCAAGGGCGGACGTCCGGAGGAGGGCCTGCAGTCCGTCTTCAAGTCTGTGTTCCCGATCACCGACTTCTCCAACACCGCCTCGCTTGAGTTCGTACGTTATGAATTCGAGCAGCCCAAATATGACATCGACGAGTGCCGTGCGCGCGACATGACTTTCGCTGCCCCGCTCAAGGTGACCCTGCGGCTGATTGTGTTCGAGGTGGACGAGGAAACCGGCGCCCGCTCGGTCAAGGACATCAAGGAGCAGGACGTCTATATGGGCGATATGCCCTTCATGACGCCCAACGGCACCTTTGTCGTCAACGGTACTGAGCGCGTCATTGTCTCGCAGATGCACCGGTCGCCTGGCGTGTTTTTCGATCACGATAAGGGCAAGACCCATTCCTCGGGCAAGCTGCTGTTTGCCGGTCGTATCATTCCCTATCGCGGCTCCTGGCTCGATATCGAGTTCGACGCCAAGGACATCGTCTATGCGCGTATCGACCGCCGCCGCAAGATCCCGGTCACTTCGCTGCTCAAGGCCCTTGGCATGGATGCTGAGGAAATCCTCGACACCTATTACAACAAGCTGCAGTACGAGAAGACCGAGAAGGGCTGGCGCGTTCCTTACGATGCCGAGAAGTGGAAAGGCGCCAAGCCGACCCATGACCTGATCGACGCCAAGACCGGCGACGTCGTGCATGAAGGTGGCAAGAAGCTCTCGGCCCGCCAGGCCAAGAAGCTTGCCGAAAATGGCCTGACCCATCTGCTGGCAGTCGATGAAGATCTCTATGGCATGTATGTCGCCGAGGACCTGGTCAATCTGCAGACGGGTGAGATCTATGCCGAGGCCGGCGACGAGCTCGACGAGAAGCTGCTGACCACTCTAGTGGACAAGGGCTTTGACGAGCTGCCGATCCTGGACATCGACCATGTTTCGATCGGTGCCTATCTGCGCAACACTCTTGCCATCGATAAGAACGAAAGCCGCGAAGACGCGCTGTTTGACATCTACCGTGTCATGCGTCCGGGTGAGCCGCCGACTGTCGAAACCGCCGAAGCGATGTTCCAGTCGCTGTTCTTCGACGCTGAGCGCTATGATCTCAGTGCCGTTGGTCGCGTGAAGATGAACATGCGTCTTGAACTCGATGCTCCCGACACCATGCGCACCCTGCGCAAGGAGGACATTGTCGAGGTCGTCCGCACCCTGGTCGATCTGCGCGATGGCCGTGGCGAGATCGACGACATCGATAATCTGGGCAACCGCCGCGTCCGTTCGGTCGGCGAACTCATGGAGAACTCCTACCGCCTTGGCCTGCTCCGCATGGAACGTGCCATCAAGGAGCGCATGAGCTCGGTCGAGATCGACACGGTGATGCCGCAGGACCTGATCAACGCCAAGCCGGCCGCCGCCGCCGTGCGTGAATTCTTTGGTTCCTCGCAGCTGAGCCAGTTCATGGATCAGACCAACCCGCTCTCGGAAGTGGCGCACAAGCGCCGTCTCTCCGCGCTCGGGCCGGGCGGTCTTACCCGCGAACGCGCCGGCTTCGAAGTCCGCGACGTGCATCCGACCCATTACGGCCGTATCTGTCCGATTGAGACGCCGGAAGGCCCCAATATCGGTCTGATCAACAACCTGGCCACCTATGCCCGCGTCAACAAGTACGGCTTCATCGAGACCCCGTACCGCAAGATCGTCGACGGCAAGCTGACCGACGAGGTCGTTTACCTGTCGGCCATGGAAGAGGCCAAGCACTACGTCGCCCAGGCGAACGTGGCCTTCACCAAGGACGGTGAACTGGCTGACGACCTGGTTGTGGCGCGCCATGCTGGTGACAACGGCCTGACGCCCAAGGAAAATGTCGACCTGATGGACGTTTCCCCCAAGCAGATGGTGTCTGTTGCCGCGTCGTTGATCCCGTTCCTCGAAAACGACGACGCGAACCGCGCCCTCATGGGCTCGAACATGCAGAAGCAGGCCGTGCCGCTGCTGCGTGCCGAGGCGCCCTTTGTGGGTACCGGTATGGAGCCAGTCGTGGCCCGTGACTCGGGTGCTGCCATTGCGGCCAAGCGCACCGGTGTCGTGGACCAGGTGGATGCGACCCGTATCGTCATTCGCGCAACGGAAGAAACCGATGCGTCGAAGTCGGGCGTCGACATCTACAACCTGATGAAGTTCCAGCGTTCGAACCAGTCGACCTCGATCAACCAGCGTCCGCTGGTCGTGGTGGGCGACCACATCAATGCCGGCGACATCATTGCGGATGGCCCGTCGACGGAACTGGGTGATCTTGCCCTGGGCCGCAACGTGCTCGTCGCCTTCATGCCCTGGAATGGCTACAACTTCGAAGACTCCATCCTCCTGAGCGAAAAGATCGCCATGCAGGACGTCTTCACCTCGATCCACATCGAGGAATATGAAGTGATGGCCCGCGACACCAAGCTTGGTCCCGAGGAAATCACCCGCGACATTCCGAACGTTTCGGAAGAAGCGCTGAAGAACCTCGACGAAGCCGGTATCGTGCATATTGGTGCCGAAGTTCAGCCGGGTGACATCCTGGTCGGCAAGATTACCCCCAAGGGTGAATCGCCGATGACTCCGGAAGAAAAGCTCCTCCGCGCCATCTTCGGTGAAAAGGCTTCCGACGTTCGCGATACCTCGCTGCGCGTTCCACCCGGCGATGCCGGGACTGTCGTGGAAGTCCGTGTCTTCAACCGTCATGGTATCGACAAGGACGAGCGCGCCATGGCCATTGAGCGCGAGGAGATCGAGCGCCTGGCCAAGGACCGCGACGACGAGCAGTCGATCCTAGACCGTAACGTCTATGCCCGCCTCAAGGAAATGCTGTTCGGCAAGGCCGCGACTGCAGGTCCGAAGGGCTATGTCGTGGGCACCAAGCTCAACGACTCGATCTTTGAAGGTCAGCCGCGATCCAAGTGGTGGCAGTTTGCCGTCGAGGACGAC
>NZ_CAJXJS010000089.1 GCF_913055165.1 uncultured Devosia sp. | reverse complement strand
TATCGGCCTGATGGACCTCGACAGCCTGATCGATGTCGATGAGGAGAGGTTGAGCGAGCATATGCGCCGCAAGATCGCCGCCGCCCGCCAGTCGCTCAAGCGTCTGCGCGCCGGCTGGCGTCCCGGCCCCGATATTCTGGAGATGGCCCCGCGCTTGCACGACTGGAGATTCGTCCCGGTCTTACCCCGCGGCACTGTCCTGGTCGGCACGGTTATCGGCCACCCGCGTCTGGGCGATCGGCCCTACATCAGCACTTCCTATCTCATCGGGCTCGATGCCACCCATCTCAAATGGGCCAGAACCCTTTCAAGGTTCTATTCTCTGGGGGAGCCGGGGGATGATCTGGAGGGGTAGGAGTGCCGGAGATATTGCACCGTGTCGCCGAGGCAATGTGGGAGACACGTTTCTACCCACCAAATTGCGGGGCGCTGGGGTTGTCAGCGCCTTTTCAGACACTAGATTGGCGGCTCAACGCAATCAGCAGGACAGGCTCCCGTGAACCACCCCGAGATTATCAAGCTGCAGAAGTTTTTGCAGCGCACCTTCAACAATCGCAATATTGACGTTCGCCCCCGCGCCAAGCTCAACGACTCTGTCGAAGTGTTCATTGGCGAAGAGTCGATCGGCTTGATCCATGTCGATGACGAAGACGGCGACAAGTCCTACATGTTCTCCATGTCCATTCTGGACATTGATCTCGATGATATCGACTAAGACGACAGCGCGCCGATCTGGCCCAGCCAACGGGCGAGTTCGGCGTCGAACTGCTTCCAGGCCGTAAGGGCCTGGGCGTCAAAACTCAGCACCGCCGCCAGCCCGTTCGGCAGATGAATGGTTCTGAGGCATCGATCTGCTCGGCTCTTGTCAGGCGCCTCGGAGCACTTGGCCACGAACGGGGCCGGCGACAACGGATCGTACCAAACCGTCTCGCCCGCATATCCTTCTGCCGCCAGTAGCGGCTTTCCTACCAGTCCGGGGATACCACCCACGGCCTCTTCCCCAAATTGATGCAGATAGACGGCGTCCAGCAATGCACCGCTGGACCGGGCGCCCGAGCGCGACAACAGGGTAACATCAACCGGCACGGGTGGCACGCCGGGCTCCAGTTGCAGGGCAAATGTCAGGTCGATCTGGCTGACAAAGCCGGGCTTGATGTGTTCGCCGTAGCGATACCAGGCTGTCGGAATATGCAATTCCTGGCCTGCAACTGTCTGGGTCACCGGATCAGAATCTGAGAGCGCGGGCAGGGGACGGCGTGTATTTCGCCCCGCCTGATCGATGGCGTAGGCGAGGCCAACGGCCAGTAACAGCATCAAAACGGCTATCCCGGCGAGGTTGTAGGCAATATGGCCTCGCCCGCCGTCAGACGCATTCGCGTGGATGTCAGGGGCCGCCATGGTGGAAATTAACCAGAATGCTCGCTTCGGGGTGACAGCCATTAGGGCGAGCAATATGCTTAATAAAAGGTAAACAATTTCGCGGCACTGACGAATGGCACGGGGATAGGCATGACCAAAGAACTCTTGCTTGCGGCATTTATCATTGGCGTCGGGCTTTGCGTGGCAGGGGCGGGGACGCATCTCTACCAATGGCTCACCCGCCAGCAGGCCATGTTGCGCTGGGACGGAAAGTCCTATCTTGCCTCTCTGGGACACCTGGCGATGAGCTTTGTCTGCGGGCCCTACATCATGCTGCAGGTGGGTTGGAGCCACGAGGAAGACGGAACGATTTCAATGCCATCGGTGCTGATTTCGGCCTTGGTGGCTTTCGGCTGGGCCTTCATAACGGGACTGCTGTTTGTCAGCGTCTACGTGGCTCTCCGGTATCAGTAGCGCTTTGCCCCAAACGCATACAGCAAGGCCGGCTGTGCTCGCGCGCAGCCGGCCTTGCTCTTCAGACCCCTATCAGGGATAGGTTTGGGGCGGGGTCCGGAAACCGGTCAATGTGCGGCGGCAACCACCAGCACACGGTCGTCGATCATGTCGACCCACTGGCCAGCATTGGCCTGGGACTGGCGCTTGATGAACTTATAGGGCGTGTCGCTCCAGAGCCGAATGACGCCGTCCTGGTTGTCCAGCACGAGATCCCCGCGATCGGTGCGTGCCAAAAGCACGGCATGGCCATTGCCATTGGCTTCCTTGACGACGGCAATCATCAAGGTGCTCGGATGCCAGCCGGAATTGATGAGGTCGCGCCGCTTGGCGAGGGCAAAGTCCTCGCAGTCGCCATAGCCGTTCGGATAGGTCCAGAACTCTGCAACCTTGTAGAGATCCTGGTCAGTAACCGGCACCACTGACTGATTGTAGTGCGCGTTCACAGAAACCAATTGCTGCCAGGATCGGTCGTCGAGAACCGCAGCTGGTACTACGCGGTCATAGGCGCGGCATTCGGCGGGATTGGATCGGCAGAACTCGAGGTGTCCGACCGGAATTGAGGTCGTACCCGACACGGTCTGGACAAAGGCCACATTGCTGAAGTCCAGCGCTGCGGTTGGGGCTGCCTGAGAAATTGCGAGGAGGGCGATCAGCCCTGCCAGCATTCCCTTCTTGTTGAAAAACATTGTGTCGTCTCCCTGATGGAGACCACACTAGGGGCGCCCAATTGCCCCGATCCGAAAAGTGCCGCGCAGTTTTTATGCGTGTTTTATCTGTGTTTGCAGGGATTTATTGACCATAGCCCCGCGGCAGCGGCGGGCGCTGTCCAGCGGCTGCAGACGAGGCAATGAAAAGTGAATGGCTGTGTGAGCGTCAGTTCATTCGCAGGTTCTGCTGAACCACGGTCAGCATTTCCTGAGCCGCCACAAACTCCACGGCAACGCCGTTCTGGAAGTGCCGGACGACGCGGGCACGCATGCGCCCCAAAGTGATCGGTGTGCCCATGGCCGGGCGGACATCGAGTTCTACGGCGGCACCGGAGAGGGATATGTCGATGATCTTGCAATTGTACCGCCGGCCATCGTCGAGCACGACAGTGGAATGACGGATGTCCGGGACCACGCGCTCGTGGCGGCGATCCTCCGGCAGGTTAAGCAGGTCCTTGTTGGCCAGCCATGTCAGCTGCGCCGCCATCTTGTCCCGCTTGCGGGGGGAAGCGGCCAGGTCCATGACGAACCCACCGTCGACCTGCGAGAGAATGGTGCCCTCGATACGGCCGAGGTGGTCGAGATAGGCAACGATGCGCTCGCCGACAATTCCGGGGACAGGTGCGATGACCACCGCATCGCCAGGAGACATGGACAGCACCTGGCAGGGAAATTCGCGGCGATCGGCCAGCATATAGCGGCCCAGGATCGACACCTTCACGCGCTGAAAACGCCTTTCGCCCGCATCGGTATGCAGGCTGGCAAGGGTTTGCGGAGCAGAAATGTCGTCACTGAGCATACGTCAACCTGTTCCACGCACTGGGGAAAACCACAGCAACGTTATCGGGTCTTGGTTAACGCTTAGTGAGAGTTGACGGCGAGAGACGGATCAAAGGCGAGCCAATCAGTTGCGACCGCCATCGATCACCGCGAGATGTGCGTAACGGCGCGCGGTGCGGCCATAGACCGTGGTGGGCATGGCCGAAGGTGGCGTGGCCTGCGCGAACTCTGTGTCATTGACCACATTGGCCAGCACCTCGCGCTGGGTCTCTTCGGCGGGTACTTCATCGGGCCAGATCAGGCGCAGACCGGTGATCCGCTGTTCAAGGATCGGCTGCACCCCGAGCCAATAGGGTTCTTCCAGGGCGGACATGGCGCCCAGGATACGGGTGTGCGTGGAGCCGTTGTGGCGCAGGGGCATGAGAATGGTCTCGAAGCTCACCTTGGTATGCAGAGCCGTCGACCCCTGGAACGTAACGAGGGCGACCGCGTGGTCTTCTGTGACCGCGCGGATCAGAGTGTCCATGGCGTCGCTGTCGCGGTCATGCCAAAGCGCGGAGAAGGAGCGACCCTTGAGCTCACGGCAGTAGCTGGTGCACAGATGCGATCCTGCCAGGCGGAACGAGAACTTGTCGGCCTCGTCCAATTCCAGGATGAAGGTATTTGCCAGGGCCTCACGAATGCGTGTGGGGTCGATATCGCGCCGGTCCGGCGCGCTGCGGGAACCCCGAATCGCATTCCAGTATGTATAGAGTGTTTTGGTGCTCGGCATCTGCATCGTTCGGACCCGCAATTTGAGACGCTAAGGCGTCCTCGCAAGGAGGCCCGCCGCGCTTCCCGAACCATCGCAAAATGCAGGGCCGAACGCGCGCTTAAAGAATAGTTAAGGTTAACGTCCGTGGCCGAATGTGGAAAAGCTGAAGCAAGTGGGCGCACTGCCGCGGCTTCAGGATGTTGCCAATGAATGATCAGGATCAGTCGCCCAATTCCGGGCAGGTTCGGCAGCGTGAGCCGGTCTTCTTGCTACCGAGCTCGATAACCGGCCTCATAGGCATTCTTGTCGCTGTTCACCTGGCGTCAACCTTGGTTCTTAACCCGAACGGCCAGTTGGAGTTGCTGGTCTGGTTCGCGTTCCAGCCCTATCGTATCGTGGCGGCAAGTGCTGATCCAGGCCTTGCCGTTCCCCTGGTCTGGACCCTCTTCTCCCACGCCTTCCTGCATGCAGGGTGGGATCACCTGCTGATCAACGCCGCATGGCTGGCCATCTTCGGCACGCCGGTGGCGCGGCGCTATGGCGCAGCGCCGATGCTGGTGCTGTTCCTGGTTTCGGCGGCGGGTGGGGCGGCCTTGTTCGCGGCCACCACGCTTCATAGCCAGGTCTATTTGATCGGGGCATCGGGGGGCGTGGCGGGACTGACCGGCGCGGCCATCCGGTTCCTATTCCAGCCGGTGCTGATGGCGCGGCATCCCGAAACCGGCGAGCCGGTGGTGCTTGGCCGCCGGCTCGCTGGTATCGGGGAGGTCTTCGTCAGACCTCGGTCGCGGTTCTTCACACTGGTCTGGCTGGCACTGAATGCCGCTGTACCGCTCGTACCGCTCCTGACCGGCAATTCGCTCTCAATCGCCTGGCAGGCCCATCTGGGCGGCTTTATTGCTGGCTTCCTGCTTGTCCCGCTGTTTGAGCGAAAGACTTAACCGCCATAGACGTCCTTGGGGTCGAACAGGCGAGGCATGCCGGTGTCCTCCAGCGCAGCCTGGCCATCCTTGATGGTCACCCGACGATAAAAGCAGCTCTTGCGGCCCGTGTGGCAGGCCGCGCCCCGTCCGGTCTGGCGCACGATCATGACCAGGCAGTCCTGGTCGCAATCGGTGCGCAACTCCACCACTTCCTGCAATTCACCAGAGGTTTCGCCCTTCTTCCAAATCGCCTTGCGCGAGCGAGACCAGTAGTGCGCAATCCCGGTCTCGAGCGTCAGGGAAAGCGTTTCGGCGTTCATGTGGGCGACCATCAGAATGTCCTGGCTGTCTGCCTCGACGGTCACAACTGTCAGCAGACCGTGGGCGTCGAAGCGCGGCGCGAAGACGGATCCTTCTTCCAGGGCGGCATGATCGAGCCCGCTTGGATCGGACAGAATAAGCATGATGCGCACTCCCGCTGATGGATTGCAGCAGGCTCTAGCGCGCATCATGATCGATTGAAAGGCCTCAGGCCTTGAGGCCAAACCAGATTTCGATATCACCGCTGCCGCTGCGCGCATCAAAGCCTGGACCATATACTCAAGGAAGCTGTAGCTGGCCTCGCTCGGTTCGTGATCGTTCTCGCTCAGCCAACCTTCGGCTGCACCGATGTTCCCTGAACCATAAAGTTCGAATTGAACCATAAAGTTCAACAAGTTGAACCATAAACCCCGATGTGAGCGCCCTGCTCCCGTCGGGGTCGCCTTTCATGGCCTAGGTCGCCCATGGGGGCGGTGAAGATTTCGTCGGCCTCGTCGGTCTGGTCGATCTCGACGCGCAGCAGGGTGCGGGCGTTGGGGTCGAGCGTGGTTTCCCAGAGCTGCTCGGCATTCATTTCGCCAAGGCCTTGATAGCGCTGCAGGCTGACGGCGGGCTATCGACGTAAGGTGGACGAGGATCTAGCGCAAAACCTTACGGCATCTTCCATGTAGGGCTCCAGACCCAGGCGCTCGATGCGTTGCTCGGTCAATTCGCCGGTTGCCCCCGGGAGTTTCGCTGCTAGGCAGGTCAATACATACGCTACCGCGGCCATTGCCCCTTCGGTCGTGACAGAGGTAGCCATGGTCAGCGGCACCAAGGGGCGGAGATCGTCTAAGGCCGTGCCCCGCTCCAACTTTACCAGAACACTGTGCTCGGCGTTTGCGCGAGATACGACGAGATACTTCTGAAAAGTCTCGATCACCTGGTCGTGGTCCAGGTGTGGCAAAAGCTCCGCCGCCTGTTTTAGATCGAAAAGATCACGCCCCTTGTCGCGCTGGAGCAACGCGCGGAGCTTGGTGGCCAAAATTTCCTCCAGCTGGAAGGTTCTCACGCTCGCCTGACCTTTGAACCAGCGAGTGTCGACAGAGAAATCGCGGGTGTCGTAGCCCAGATGTGCGCCATGCTCCCGGGTGTTGATTTCGATCTTTAGCTTCCGTGCTACACCAGTCTCGGAGACGAACTTATACCTCAGCTTGGCGGCGTTCTCTTTGATCTCCGAATTGGCCCTGCCAAGCCAGCTATCGAGAACCAGTCGGAGGCGGTCCAGGACGAGACCGATCGGCTCTGGCGCGACCTGCACCAGATCGATGTCTTCCGAGTAGCGATAGGCTATTGGGAGCAGGAGCTTGTTAGGGGCGGTCCCGCCGCGGAACGCCAGGCGCTCGGCCAAGAAGTCATCGGCGAAGATAGCCGTGATAGCTCTACTCAGCACCAAGTCCTGCTCGACTTGGTCCTGTTCCGGCCAAGGTGTGCGTTCAGCCCATTCGAGGAGAAAATTCCTGGGAATCACCGTCTAGCTCCAAAGGTCGGCGAACAACGACCTTCCATCGATCGTCCAGCGCCTCAGGGCCACCCTGAGGGGTAGCGACGAAAGTATCCAGCTCAATGCGGCGGCCATCACCGGCGATGGCCTTGTCGACGTCATTCGCCAACTCGGCGGCGCCCACCTGTTCGAGGATATATCCCAGCCTCTGAAGCGTTGGCGTGGGGACAACGCCTCTCAGGCTGGCGATCGCAGCGCTTTCGATCTGCTCCGCCAAATCTCCGATCACCGAGGCCGCGGCGTCGATCGACCCCGACGCCCGTGGGTAGCGCAGCAAATCTGCCGCCGTCAGCGCCGCGGAGGACAGGCTGAAGAAGCCGGCCGCCGTTTGCCTGCGCTCGATCAGTTCGTCCGGCGGCATGGTGCCATTGTAAAAGAAGTCGATAACCCCGCGACCATAGGGAATGGACGGCATTCGCTTCGTCGAGACGACCTGGAATGCCATCACCGCCTGATGGGCGGCGCCGTGCAGCTCTGCCGCCTTCAGAAGCCCCACATAATATGGGGCGCCTTCATACCTCATGAGATCGTCGATCACCTGAGCTGCCGGCGGCGCGCCGTAGGCCATTTCCTGAGGGGGAACGATGACGTAAAATCCTCTCCGGGGCCGAAGCAGGCGCCCCCTGTTGATGGCGCGCTGCGACGCATCCTCGAAGGCGGAGTGGCTCATTCCAAGTAGGGAGGGCACCTCATCCTTCGAAAACGTCAGGCGCCCGATGGAGAGCAGGCGCAGCAGCTTATCGGGCAGTTGTTCGATCATTTCATGCTCATAAATACGCGACATGTACGGAGTTTGAAACATGAAATGTTCAAACTAGATCCCGATACCAGAGCGCAGTTTTTCAGACCGGTCCTGAGAAATCAGGAATTCCCACTCGATCCCCGGCCAGCTCCATGTGATCGCCGTCTCGGCCTCGAGGTAGCTGTCCCACAGCCTCTCAATTGCCTCTTGCGGCTCCCCGCGCAATGCCGCGACACGCCAAAGTGACCTATCTGGGGATTTGGCCCCAGCTATCAAGAGAGAATTGACTTTTGCCTCGTTTGTAATACATGTAATACAAAATGGAGAGCGCTATGGCAGATATGTCTGACCCCATCACCATGAGGTTGCCGGTTGAAATGCTGGCCGATATCGAAAAGATTGCTGAGGGCTCAGAGCGAACCCGGACATGGGTGATCGTCCGAGCGCTCAAATATTATCTCGCCCACGAGGCGGAAGGCGGGATTTGTCTTTCGGTTCTCCGCGGTCGGGAAGAAGCTGCTGCCGGCGGTGGGCATGATGCTGACGACGTTCTGGCCGAGCTCGACGAAATCATCCGCGGCGGCAAAGCGGCTTGATGAAAGTTCGTTTCTCCTCCGATGCAAAAGCCGACATTGCCAAGCAAGCCCAGTATCTCAAAGGCCGAACGAACCAAGGCCTCGTGACGTTTCGCAACATCGTCGCTCGCGGTCGCGCCCTTGTTGGGTCTAGCCCAAGCGCCGGGTTCACGGATTCCGAGATACCGATACAGGGCTCAAACCGTATCATCGTCGATGGCTGGTACTTCGATTACGACATCATCGATGAAGTCATTTGGATCCAGCGTGTCACCAGCTCGGTCAACACGCCGTCGCTGAAATACGATGACGACTTCGACTACGAGGAACGAGACGATCACACGCCAGGAGGGAGTGGTGTGCGCAGGGGCTAAGGTCACTCGAGTCTGGGGGATTCATTGGACAAAATAACTGCTCAACTCCTTCTGCGAGGCGGAGATAAGCATTATCTCGCTGTCCCCTTCTCTGAGAAGGATGAGGCAAAGTCCCGTGGCGCTCGTTGGGATGCCAACACGCGGACCTGGTATGTGCCTCCAACAACCTCTCTCTATGTTTTTGGTAAGTGGCTCGTTGGCGAATGTCGGCTGGCCTTTGACTTTCTTGAGGTCGAACGTGAGGCCGAAAGACTGGCTCAAGAAGAGTGGAGGGCCTTACCGACCCGGCGCGGATTGTGAAGCTGGCAGGCCTGCAGATATTTCGCTTCAACGGCCCCGGCGCCGGGCGGTGCGCAATGTGCGATAGTCCCCTCAGCACGCCTTGGGTGGTCGCGATTGGCGGGAACTCCATTATGGAGCACTTCCATCTGGCTGATCAGGTTGGCAAAATGCTCCGCCCCACCGAACTCGCAATTCTTGAGCGAGCGCTCTTAGATGGGTTCGATCCCGGGGCATAAGTCCGGCGGCCTGTGGCGAAACGGGTCATTCCAAGATATGGTTCAACCTGGGTGCCCAGATCGGACTTTATGGTTCAATCTGTGGGAACATATGGTTCAGGAACAGGCTCCGGGGTCGGGATTTCCGCAAGCCGTATTGAATTTTTTGGTTCAAGGCACACCGATGGACTGGCGGATCGTTGACAGGTCCCCGGCATGGGTAAATCGGGCCCATTTCAGGGCCGGCACGACGACCCTCTGGAGTTCGGATGGCACGTATGCTCCCGGCCGCATTTCCACTGCGGCAACATATTCGAATTTGTCGTCCGCGATTTCGTCCACCATTCCGTAGGCTGCACCGGCAATGGCGCCGTCGATATTGCCGATATAGGGCTGAAAGCGCTGCCACTGGCCGGGCAAGCCGGCGGGGTTGTTCATCTGGTGTCGCTCGGCAATGCCGGCGAAAATCATTTCGGGGCGATTTTCGAACCGGGGTGGCTCGATGGCGACGGGGGTTGCGATATCCATTCTGAGAGGCTCCACTAGGGTGATCCCATTGAGATTGCGCTGGCGACGAACCAGTTGCGGCGTGATGCCGAACTGGTCGCGGAACGCGCGGGTGAATGCCTCATGCGAGCCATACCCAGCCTCCAGTGCGACCGACAGGATATCGGGGGCACCATCGGCCAACTGGCGGGCCGCATCGCTCAACCGCCTCGCCCTGAGATAGGCCGTAACCGAATAGCCGGTGATCAGAGGGAAGATGCGTGAGAGATAGCTTCTGGACCTGTCGGTGACAGCAGCCAGTTCGTCAAGGCCCAGCGGCTCACGCGACCGGCTTTCGAGGACCCAGAGCATTTTGGAAACTACTGACATGGCACAGACCCGTTTGAGACGAGTAGTCTATGCCAT
>NZ_CAJXJS010000088.1 GCF_913055165.1 uncultured Devosia sp. | reverse complement strand
ACGCCTGCCCATTGAGAGTCAGGGGAGCGGTGGGGCCCGCCGCCCTAATGCGTTCACGCAGGCGCTTGGGCACGATCTGCCCGTCCACCTGCTCAACCTCTTCAGCCTCAAGGCTGATTACGCGACCGGTCGCCTTGGTGGCCACGATCGCGCTGTCGAGTTCGGCCTTGTCCTCCTTGGAGAACAGCCGCGCCACCTGCAGGTCTTCGACCCAGTTGCCGGCGGCATCCAGATAGACCGTCGCGCCAGAGGTCAGTTCATTGCCCGTCAGGATTTCCATGCTCACGCCACCTTGAATTGTTCTGCAGCCGCATCGGCCGCGCCGGCCCAGTCGCCGGCGGCAACAGCCTTGCCGACCAGAATGACCGCCGGACCATCGGCAAATACCACCGCGCCACCGGCTAGCTGCCACAGTGTTGCGGCGTAAAGGGCACGATTGGTCCGCCCCGCATTGACCACGATGCCGACAGGCAGGTCCGGTGCGGCACCATGCGCGACCAGCCGCCCTGCGACGTCGGCCGCGATCGCCTTGCCCATATAGAGCGCCAGCGTCAGGCCGGACTGCGACAATGCTGCCCAATGCATGAGATCGCTGTCCTCTGCGCCGTGCGCGGTCGCCATCACGAAGCCGCTCGATACCTTACGCAGGGTCACCGGCGTCGCGCTATCTGCCGCGGCCGCCAGCGCAGCGCTGACACCCGGCACGATCTGATAGGCAATGCCCGCCTTGCGCAGGGCCGCGATTTCCTCGCCCGCGCGTCCAAACACCATCGGGTCGCCCGACTTGAGCCGCGCAACCTTCTTGCCCTCCGCTGCCAGCCGCACGATCAGCGTATTGATCTGCGCCTGCGAAAAGGAATGATGCCCCCGCGCCTTGCCCACACAAATCTGCTCGGCATCGCGACGGCCCATCTCGACCACCGCTGCCGGCACCAACTGGTCATGCACGATCACATCGGCCTGCTGCAGCAGGCGCTGGGCCCGCAGGGTCAGCAGGTCTTCCGAGCCCGGACCGGCGCCGATCAGCCAGACCACACCCTGCCCCGAACCATCGGCGGCGTGCTGGGCCAGCAAGGCTTCGGCCGCGCCAGCATCCATATCCGGCCGGGACACCAGGTCCTCATAATAGCGCCGCCGCGCAGCGCCATCCTGAATCAGATTTTCAACCTTGTGCCGCAACCCACCGGCCAGACTCGCGATTTTGCCGATCCCCGGCGCCAGCAGCGCTTCGATCTGCGCGCGAACCAGCCGCGCCAGCACCGGCGCATCGCCCTCGGTGGAGATCGCCACGGTCAGCGGCGCGCGATCAACAATGGAGGGTGTGTAGAAATCGCACTCGGCGGGCACGTCCACCACATTGAGCGGAATACCTAGCCGCCGAGCCTCGGCCTTGGCCAGTTCTGCATCCGGCCCCTCTTCCGCCACGAACACCAGCGCCGCCCCGACAACATCTTCCGCTCGCAAAGCACGTTCGAACACTGCAACCGGAAAGGCAGAAAAGTCAGCTTCGATCTGCCGGGCGTAAATCTCTACAGATGCAGTCGTCTTAGAAACCAACCGGACCTTGTTGAGGGCCTCGTCGGTGCCGCCGACGATGATGATGCGCTTGCCCTTGACCTTGAAGCTCAACGGAAATGTGTTGAGAAGTCCCATAGTCGTCCTGTTCGAGAGTTGGGGCAAAATAGTCCAATCCGCCCTCGCCCAACAAGACGTTGAAAATCAATAGCTTTTATATTTCCTTGCGCCCGACTGGCGTGGAAAGCCAAGCGCTCCACACGCCCTGCGCCGCCAAAAGAATCCTTTGCGGCGCGGCTGCGCGAAAATTTTGCTCAGAAGGCGCGCCTAACCCTGGCGGCTGGGCACCTGCACGACCAGCCCATCAAGCTCGTCCCGCACCTTGATCTGGCAGGAAAGGCGGCTGTTCTCGCGCACGTCGAAGGCAAAATCCAGCATGTCCTCTTCCATTGTGGACGGGCCGCCTACGACCGCACGCCAGGCCTCGTCCACATAGACATGGCAGGTGGCGCAGGTGCAGGCACCGCCACACTCGGCCACGATGCCGGGCACGGCGTTCATGATGGCGGTTTCCATCACGGTCGAACCGTTTTCCGCTTCGGTTTCAATGCGTTCGCCGTCGTTGGTGATATAGGTGATCTTGGTCATGGTCGTCCTTGCTGCACCCCGGATATAAAGGCAGGCGGGTAGCGTCGCAAGGGATGCCAGCCATTCCAATTTGTCACGCAGATATCCGCAAATTAAGTCGCCGACGGCACGATCGGTCTGCACTGTAGCTGGCAATACGGTGAGGAGACACACAATGATCAGACCATCAAACCGGCCCCTTCGGCCAGCCACTGTCGTGCTGGCTATGGCTCTTGGCATGGCCAATAGCAGCGCACATGATCTGCCCTTGGGCGATGGCAGGATTTCGTCTGCCCCAAAGCAGGGCTATGTCTATTCCTGCCAGACGCGGTTTCCCGCCTACGGCGTCGGCGCCCAGGCCAGCGGCGCCTGGCTCGACGAGGCGGCCGGCACATGGGAGCCGGACATCAAGCCGATCGTGGATGGGTCGGTCAATTGGCCCAGCCAGATAACGATCACCCTAGAAGGTGATCAGCGCGTGATCCGAGCCAACGGCCTGCCGGAGCATACCACCGGCACCTTCCCCGTCAGCCGGTCCGACGACGCATACCAATATGATCGAAATCCCAATGCAATCGCGGCACAACGGGTCGTGTTGTCGTTGGACCAGACGCCGGAGCTTGCCCGATCCCCGACCTGCGTGCCCATGGGCATGATCGGCCTCGCGCTGTCGGGCGCCGCCATCTACAATGCGCTCGATGTCAAGGGGGACGACGCCCCCGCTCACGAAATCCAGGACAGCTGCAATGGCCATCCCGAGCGTCAGGGCGAATACCACTACCACAACTACTCGGATTGCTTCGTGGACACCCGCTCGGGCCCCGGCGGCCACAGCGACCTGCTCGGCTATGCGCTCGACGGGTTCGGCCTATTCGGCATGTATGAGAGCAGTGGAGAAATCCTGCATAGCGGGGACCTCGACGAATGCCACGGCCATGTCGGGATGGTCGAATGGGATGGCCAACTGGTCGAGATGTACCACTACCATTTCACCGAGGATTATCCCTACACACTCGGCTGCTTTGCCGGACAGGTCACCCGCTGACCGCGGCTAAAGGCCAAGCAGACCTTCGAGATAGTGCGTCTCGATGCCGAACATCGTCTTGACCGCCGCAACGCGGTCAAGCGCCGCCTGGCGTGACCCGGCATTGCCCTTTTGCGCAACAATCAAATTGTTCTTGGGTGTATGCGCGTCCGAGACGAATTCAAACACCTTGGTGCGGTAACCCGAGGCTTCCAGCAGCAGGGCCCGCAGGCCATCGGTGACCATCTCGGCCTGCTTTTCCATAAAGGTGCCGTGGCGCAGCAGGAAGTCGAGCCGATCGTCGGATTTTCCAGCCTCAATCTGCCTGCGGATCTGCTTGTGACAGCAGGGGGCGACGGCAATGAGCGCAGCGCCCGACTTTATGCCCTGGTAGATCGCATCGTCCGTCGCCGTGTCGCAGGCATGGAGTGCAATCACCGCATCGGCGCCGGCGGCGTCATAATCGAGGATCGATCCGGCCTCGAAACGCAGCCCCTCAAAGCCGCTGTCCTTGGCCAGCGCATTCCCGGATTGAACCAGCGCCGGACGCAGCTCGACACCAATGATTTCAGCCGCTTGCCCCGCGCGGTTGGCGAGATAGTCATAGAGCGCGAAATCGAGATAGCCCTTGCCCGCGCCCATATCGAGGATACGCGGATTCGTTGCCTTAAGCTGCTGAATCAGCGGCGCAAAGATCTCCACCATCTTGTTGATCTGGCGGAACTTGTCCTGCGCGTCATTGCGAACCTGCCCGTCCTTGCCGGTGATCCCCAGCGCGTGCAGCCACACCGAGGACGTATCGGTCAGCGCCCGGTTCTTTGTACGGTCATGGCTGGCCTCCGCGACCGCGCGGCCGGCGACCTCACTACGCTTCAGCCGCAGCTTGTCGCCCTGGCGTTCGAATTGCAGGTCAAACCCGGTCGTCTCCAGCCGCGCACTGCGATAATGCCGAGCCAATCCGTCCGAGAGAAAGCCGGCGACCTCGTCCAGCGACAAATTCTTGGTGATGTCCCGTGTCTTATGGCGAAAGACGAAGCTCAGCCGTTCACCGGCCTTGATCGAGACCTTGCGCCCCTCGACCGATTTCAGATCGGCCTCCGGCCCGTGGTAGCCGCCCAGTTTGAGCCGCACGATTGTGCCGTCTGCAAAGGCCTCGCGCACCGCCGCGACGAATTCCGCTATTCGATCAGGCGCGCTCAATGCCGTTCCTTGGTGGTCAGGAACTGGATTTTCGGCCAGTCCTGCTTGGCCCGGTCCGCCCACCAGGCATTCTGCGCCAGGAACACGGGCGCTTCGTTGCGGTCCTCGGCCATGTTGACCTTCTGGGCGGCAATGAAGCGCTTCAATTCGTCTGGATCATCGCTCTCGACCCAGCGCGCCACTTCAAAGCCCATGCTTTCAAAGGTGATCGGCACGCCATATTCCTTGGCCACGCGGGCCGACAGCACTTCGAGCTGCAACTGACCGACCACGCCAACGATCCAGTCGGCGCCCACCATGCGGCGGAACACTTGGGTCACGCCCTCTTCGGCCAGATCGGATAGCGCCTTGGCCATCTGCTTGGTCTTCATCGCATCGGTCAACCGCACCCGGCGGATGATTTCCGGCGCAAAGTTCGGAATACCCGTCACATTGATATTGGCGCCCTCGGTCAGCGTATCGCCGACCGACAGCGTACCGTGATTGGGAATGCCGACAATATCGCCCGCCACGGCCTCCTCGGCGAGCTCGCGATTATTGCCAAAGAAGAACATCGGATTGGAGACAGCCATGTCCTTGCCCGAGCGCACATTCTTCAAACGCATGCCGCGCTCGAACTTGCCTGAGCACAGGCGCACAAAGGCAATGCGGTCGCGGTGATTAGCGTCCATATTCGCCTGCACCTTGAACACGAAGCCGGTAACCTTCTTGTCCGCCGGCGGAATCGGTGCCGGCAGGGCCGGTTGAGGCCTGGGCTCGGGACCCCAATCGCCCAGCGTACGCAGCAATTCGGCCACCGACACACCCTTGAGCGCCGAGCCGAACAGCACGGGGCTCAGATGGCCTTCATGGAAGGTCTTGAGATCGAAACCCGGCAGCATGGCCTGGGCCATTTCCAGCGTTTCCAGCGCATTCATGAACACCGGATTGTCGACCAATTCGTCGACCTCAAGCAAATCTTCCAGAGCCTCGAATTCGGCAATCGGCTTGCCCTGCGGATTGAGCACGCGCTTCTCGACCAGGTCGATATAACCGCCAAAATCGACGCCCTGCCCGATCGGCCACAGCACCGGTGTCAGGTCGAGCGCCAGCTTGCCCTGGATTTCATCGATCAGGTCGAGCGGGCTCAGGCCCTCGCGGTCCACCTTGTTGATAAAGGTGATGATCGGAATGTCGCGCAGGCGGCACACTTCAAAAAGCTTGAGCGTCTGGCTCTCGATGCCCTTGGCCGCGTCGATCACCATGATGGCAGCATCCACCGCGGTCAGCGTCCGGTAGGTATCCTCGGAGAAGTCCGAGTGGCCCGGCGTGTCGAGCAGGTTCAGCGTCAGCCCGTCATAGTCGAAGGTCATCACCGACGAGGTAATGGAAATGCCGCGCTGCTGCTCCATTTCCATCCAGTCCGAACGAGTCGAACGCGCGCCGGATTTGCCGCGCACCGCGCCTGCCTGCTGGATGGCACCGGCAGCGGCCAGCAGCCGCTCGGTCAGCGTCGTCTTGCCCGCGTCCGGGTGCGAAATGATCGCGAAGGTCCGGCGCAGGCGATAGGGTTCGGCGGTGGGCCGGGGCGAGACCTCGGCAACATTGGACAGGGACATGGAAACTGCTGGATGGTTCGGCCAGCGCAACACACCACGCGGCCCTATTTCATTTGGGCGCTCTATAGGCGAAACACAAGCATGCGGTCAAACCGCGCACCAGCGAAACGCCGGTCGTGGCACCGCTGGGCTGCTTTTCAGCGCACAAACGTATTCTTGACCCTGACCGAGTTGAGCATGTATCCGGTCCAGATGGCGATGCCCAGCAAAGCGCCCACCAATGTTCGTCCGTTGCCATCTCCCCAAAAGCTGACCCCAGATGCTTCGTAGTAGTCGCGGAACGCGTTTTGAGTTAGTGCAAACGCCATCAGCATCCAGATCAAGTTCACAGCCTGCCAGGCAATGAACGCGCCGGGGAACATTTTCTTCCGTTTGAAAAACAGCACCAACAAGCCGATTGGCGCAAGCCCGATCACTACAGCCTGTACCAATTCAAATCGCACTGCGAATGCCTGCTGAGTGGTCAGGACATATCCCGGCCCGAGAACCTCGAGGGAGTCCAGCACGACAATTGCGTTGAAGACTGGCGATGAAATCATGCCAATCAAGGGCAGGATGAGCCACCCCCCGAGCCCGGTAGGCCCTTTGGCGTTGGCTGCCCGATAGTCGCGCTCGCGCATTTGCTCTAATGTCGGCATGCCGTCCCCCGTGTTCTTCTGTTTTGTGCAAGTAGTTCGCCCTGCGCTGTCGAATATCCGAAAAGGAGCGCCCCCCAAATAGCTCGATGCAATTACCACTACAAATTGTGGGAGTCGTAGGCGAAGCAGAAGAATAGAACGGCGCCTCTGGGCTGCTGTCGGCTCAGGCCTCTTCGCTGTTCGCCAGCATCCGCGCCACGAAATCCCGGACCTCTTCAATGGCCATGCCGAGATCGTCGATCTTTTCTGACTTGAGCGGCCGGCCCGCCTGCAGATCCTTCTCCAGGCTCGCGGCCAGCTCCGCAACATTCCAGGCACCAACGCCAGCGGACGCACCTTTGATCGAGTGCAGGTTGATGGCCAGATCGTCGAACGCGGTGGCGAGCTTGAGGCGCCCGAAATAGGTGGCGAGCGTGGTATCGAACAGGCGGAGCACTTCGAGCTCCAGATTCTCGTCGCCCAGGCATTGCTTGGCCAGATGCACCAGATCCACGGGCCGCATGGGCCGGTGGTGCGGTTGCGGATGCGCGTTTTCGATAAAAGCTCGCTGCGCCATTCTGGCTACTCCTGACTGCAGGCCGGGCATTTCTGCCCTGCCTTGTGCACAAGCCTAAGGCCGAGGGCGTGAACGAGGGATTAAGCCACATCTTCGCCTTTGTTTGGCCGTCCATTCCTTAACGTTTCCCACCCAAAAATTAACCTTTGGGTAAGAAACCGTTCGGTTTGCATAAAATTGAATGTATGAATGAGCTTTGAACCAGCGCGCGGCGGCGAGGGTTGGGGGGACGATGCGGGGCATTTGCATCGAATTGTTCCGGTTTGGCGACCGGCCCGGAAAGGGCCCTTCTGCCATGACTGCTCGTAAAGACCGCCGTGTAGCTGCAGTGCCGACGCGAGAGTTGTAAAGAGTATGGCGAAGAATCCGACCCCCCAGAACGATCCGGCCGCCCTGGCCTTCTCGGCTGTCGAGGACGCTCTCAAGGACTCCGTTTTCAATCTGGACCCACCGGCGCAGCCCGCCCAGGAAAAGAAGCAGGACAAGAAGCCTGATCCCGCGCGCTCCGAACGCCTGCGTGCGGCCGACCGGATTGCCCAGCAGGCCGGCGCGGTTGCCAATGACGATCGGGTCTCAGCCTCCAAACTTCTCTACGGCCTGCAAAGCCGCTCCTCGGCCGCGCCAACCTGGCTGGCCCTGCTGCTGTCCGTGATCTGGATCGCCGCTGTCGCGACCGTGGCCTGGATGCGCTTTGGCCCGCAGATGCTGGATTTCGGCACCTTCGCCGGCTCCATCGAGTTCGTGGCCACCCTGGCCATCATGGTGGTCCCGGTACTGGGCTTCTTTGCGGTCGCAACCCTGTTCCGCCGCGCCGCCGACCTGCGCAATGCCGCCTCCTCGATCACCCAGGCCGCCATCCGTCTGGCCGAACCCGAAGTCACCGCCGCCGATAAGGTCGCCTCGGTGGGCCAGGCCGTGCGCCGCGAGGTCAATGCCCTGGGCGACGGTCTCGAACGCGCGCTCTCGCGCGCCGGCGAGCTCGAGGTGATGATCCACAATGAGGTCACCGCACTCGAGCGCACCTATTCTGACAACGAATCGCGCATGCGCGCGCTGATTGCCGAACTCGCCAGCCAGCGCGAAAGCGTGCTGACCAACACCGAGCGCGTCCGTGAGGCCATCACCGAGAGCCATACCGGCCTCGTTTTCGACCTCGACATGATCAGCCAGCGCATTGCCGGCACCATTGTCGAAAGCGGTGGCAACCTCACCCGCGCCCTCGAAACCGCCGGCAACACCCTGACAACCGGATTCTCCGAACGGGCAGAAGGCTTCGTCTCACTGGTCGACAACCGGACCGCCGATTTCCTGGGCGCCCTGGACGAGAGCACCGGCCGCCTGTCGCTGAGCTTTGAAGACAATGCCGCCTCCCTCGGCCGCTCCCTGGATGAGCGCGCCGCCGAGATCAATGCGGGCATCGAAAGCCGCATCAGCAAGCTCAGCGACGCGCTGGATCACCACGCCGACAGCATCGCGCTGGCCATGGACACCCGCACCCAGCAGCTCTCCGAGCGGACTGAGGCGCTGACCGGCTCGTTCGAAGATCGCTCCCGTGCCATTGCCGGCCTGATCGAATCGCGCACGGGCGCCCTGTCCTCTGCCCTTGATGAGCGCACCCAGGCGCTTTCCAACCTGCTGACGGATGGCGGCACCTCGCTGCTGGAACAGCTGCGCACCCGTGGCGAGGAAGTCAGCGAGGCACTGGCATCTATTGGCGCCCGCGTCTCCGGGGATATTTCAAGCCGCTCGACCGAGGCCGAGCTGCTGCTCGCCACCCTCACCCGCCAGCTCGATGAATCCGTGTCCATCCAGCTCAACGCGCTCGACAGCCGGCTGCAATCTGCCATCATCGAGATCAATGGCGCCCTGGACGACACCTCCGAGCGTGCCCGCCTGACCCTGTCGACAGCCGGTCAGGACTCGCTGAGCCTGTTCGATACCCGCCTGACCGAGATCACCGGGCTCCTGGACGAAAAGCTGCATGCCCTGGACAATGTCATCGGCGACAAGGGCGAAAGCCTGGTGCAGCGCCTCGATCAGCAGGGTGTCAGCTTTGCCGCCCGCGCCAATGTGCTGGAAATGGCGCTCAACGAGGAATCCGGCCGCTTCAACGACATCGTCGCCGAGCGCACCCGCGAGATGAGCGATGTCATTGGCGCCAAGACCAAGGCCATCACCGAGACCCTGACCAATCGCACCCAGGAAATCTCCGACAGCCTGGATGGCCATGCCGAAATTCTGACCGAGGCGCTCGATAGCCGGACCACCAAGCTCGACGATGTGCTGTCGACCCGCGCCATTGAAGTCAGCGATGCCATTACGGCCCGCACCGGCGAACTGGCCGAGGCCCTGTCATCGCGCAGTGCCGAACTGTCGCAATCCATCCGTCAGCGGACCCAGGAACTGGGCGAGACCCTCTCGACCAGCACCCAGACCTTCGATCAGGCCATCGCTGGCCGCACCCAGCGCATGGCCGATACCCTGTCCGGCCAGACCGAGCGCCTCGAGCAAACGCTGACCCAGACCACTCAACTGCTCAGCGACACGATTTCCGAACGCTCCAACGCCCTCTCGCTGGAGCTGGAAACGCGCACTGGTGACTTTGCCAGCCAGATCGACGAGCGCACGGGCACTCTGGTGTCGCGTCTCGACGAGCGCACCAGCACGCTCACCTCCGAACTCGATCAGCGCACGGACGCCTTCACTGCCCAGCTCGATGAGCGCGCCGAGGGCCTCATCTCCCGTTTGGACGAACGGACGCAGGATATGGCAGGCGCGGTCAATACCCGCACCCAGCAACTCTCCGACGCGCTCAACGCGCGCACCCAGGCCCTGTCAGACACGCTCTCGACCCACACCGCCTCGATCGGCGAGACCATTGGCCTGCATACCAGCGAACTGGCCGAGACCCTCGACCAGCACGGCGCCAAGGCCCGCGAGAGCATCGAGAGCTCGCTGCGCCAGGTCACCGACACGATGGAAGTCCGTCTCGACGACATGTCGAACCGGGTCGCCGGCAAGGTTGGCGAAGTCAACGAATCCCTCGGCGCCGGGCTGGACAGCGCCATCGCCCGCATCTCCGATGCCGAGGCCGGCGTTGCCGCCCGTATCGAAAGCGCCAGCGCCACGGTGGGCGACAGCGCCCGTCAGGCCGCCGAGCTTATCGAGACTGGCGTCAACTCGGCCCGCAAGGCCATTGCCGACATGGTCGATCAGCGCCTGGGCACCCTGCCCGAGGCCATCACCGCCCGCGCCGACATCACCGCCGAGCGGCTTGCCGCGCTCAACGCCTCGATCAGCACCTCGATCACCCAGTCCATGGCCGATCTCGAGGCAGGTGCCGACCGCATCGAGGAAACCATTGCCACCCGCACCACCGCGGCCACCAG
>NZ_CAJXJS010000087.1 GCF_913055165.1 uncultured Devosia sp. | reverse complement strand
GCCCGCCTCGTCGCCGAGCGCCTCGGCTACCCGCTGGTCATCCGCCCCTCCTACGTGCTGGGCGGCCGCGCCATGGCCATTGTCCACTCGGCCAATGAGTTCGAGCGCTATGTGCAGGACACCCTCACCGGCCTCGTCCCGCCCGATATTCTCCAGCGCTATCCCAACGACAAGACCGGCCAGATCAATTCGGTCCTCTCCGATAATCCGCTGCTGTTCGACGCCTATCTCTCCGGCGCCACCGAGATCGACGTCGACTGTCTCTGCGATGGCAAGGATGTCTTCGTCGCCGGCATCATGGAGCATATCGAGGAAGCCGGCATCCACTCCGGTGACTCGGCCTGTTCCCTCCCCCCGCGCAGCCTGCCGCCCGAGATCATCGAGGAACTCAAGCGCCAGACCCGCGACCTCGCCTTCGCCCTCAAGGTCGGTGGCCTGATGAACGTGCAGTTCGCCTATAAGGACGACACGATCTATCTCATCGAGGTCAATCCGCGCGCCTCCCGCACCGTGCCCTTCGTCGCCAAGGTCATTGGCGAGCCCATCGCCAAGATCGCCAGCCGCATCATGGCCGGCGAGAGCCTGGCTAGCTTCAACCTCGTTGAAAAAACCCTCAAGCACATCGCGGTCAAGGAAGCCGTCTTCCCCTTCAACCGCTTCCCCGGCGTCGACACCGTGCTCGGTCCGGAGATGAAGTCGACTGGCGAAGTCATCGGGCTGGACACCGATTTCGCCATCGCCTTCGCCAAATCGCAGATGGGTGCCGGCCAGAAGGTCCCCACTTCGGGCAAGGCCTTCATCTCGGTGCGCGACAGCGACAAGCCCGACATTGTCGACATGGCCCGCCACCTGGTCGAAGCCGGTTTCGAAATCCTCGCCACCGGCGGCACGCAGCGCTACCTGGTCGACAACAACGTGCCAGCCACCAAGATCAACAAGGTGCTCGAAGGCCGCCCCCACATCGTCGATTCCATGAAGAATGGCGGCGTGCAGCTGGTCATCAACACCACTGATGGCCTCAAGTCGATCTCCGACAGCCGCGATATCCGCCGCACCGCGCTCCTGTCCAAGATCCCCTATTACACCACCATCGACGGCGCCCTCGCCGCCGTGGAAGGCATCGTCGCCCTCAAGCAGGGCAGCCTGCAGGTCAAGGCCTTGCAGGAATACTTCGCGGCTTAGGGCCGATCCTCGACCAGTCTCCTCCCCCTTCTTCAGGGGGAGGTAGCGCCGCTCGGCCTGGCAAGGCCGTAGCAGAGCTAGGTGGGGGTGCCGCCCCCCAGCCCCCGCAACCATCCCTGCAGCCGCCGGCATTCCCGCACCAGCAGCTCCGGATCGCCCATGCTTTGCGCGAGAATAGACGCCCCTTGCAGCGACGACTGCAATTGCAGCGCCATGTCCCCGGCTTCCGCGCTGAACCCCATCTCGGCAAACTGCTCTTCCATCCACTCCATCGGCCCGCCGAGCAAGCCGCGGGCGCTTGCCGCCCAATCGCGGTCATGCTTGCTCATTTCCGCACTGAGCGAGCCCAGCGGACATCCCTGCTCTGCCACCAGCGCCGCATTGCCAATGGTATGTTCGACAAATCCCAGCAATCGCTCCAGCGGCGTCGGCAGCGCCGACAACGCCTGCTGCATCATGGCGACTTCGCCCAGCCGGCGCTCCAGCACCGCCTGTCCGATATCGTCCTTGCTCTTGAAGTAATAATAGATATTGCCCAGCGGCACGTCGGACGCCTCGGCGAGATCCGCCAAGGTAACGCTGCGATAGCCCTGGCGATGGGCCAGGTCCACCGCCGCCTGGGTCAGCCGCTCGCGTTTGCCGCGGGCGGCGGGTTTGCGCGTTTCAGCCAAGGCTGCTCCTAACCTACAAAACGTGTGCTCTGCCGCATCATATTCGCGGTCATCGCCCGCACCAAGCTATGCGGCATCAGCCAGTTCATGATGCGATAGAGCCGCCCGGGGATAACCACCATTTTCCGCCGTTTCACGCCCTCCAACGCCTCGGCCACGCATTGCGCCACGGGCATGGGTTTCATGGGCATGGGCGAGGCATCCAGCCCCATTTTCTTGATCAAGGGGGTCTCGGTCGGCGTCACGATCAACACCGTTATCCCCACGCCACGCTCCTTGAGTTCTGCGTGGAGGCTCCGTCCCAGCGCATTGACCAGCCCCTTGGCAGCCGCCGGATTGGCATGGAAGGGAATACCGCTATCCGCCCCCAGGGCAGAGACCAGCAAGGTCGCGCCGCGCTTCTGGGCCGCAAAGCGCCGGCTGAAATGGTGCGTAAGCAGCATATGCGACACCCCCATCAACTGGGTCTGGCGCAGCAATTGCTCGGGCTCGAAGGCCAGGAAAGCCCCGGGCTGCCCGGTTCCCGCGCCCGAAATGAATAGCCCGATATCCAGATCCTGCGTCTGCTCGATAAGGCCCTTCTCAGCTCCTGGCTCGCCCAAATCAGTCGTCACCACGCGATAAGCAATGCCGAAATCGCGCTTCAAATCCTGGCCCACCACCTCCAGGGCATCCGCACCCCGTGCCACCAGCACCAGATTGATCCCCGAGGCCGCAATCTGCCGCGCAAACTCGCGCCCGATCCCCGAACTCGCACCGGTAACAACCGCCCATGGCCCGAACCGCTTGCGATCCAGCTTGGTCATCCATTTTTCAGACTGCATGCTTCCCACTCCAAAAAGTATTTAGTTAGTCAACTAACTCACTTTCTCGTCACCCTGTCAACCCGCTTCCCTGCCCGCTCATTTCCGGTTCACACTGGAGCCGTTACCAAGGCCTATCGATTTCATGAGGAACGATTTGATGATCCGCAGCTTTGCCAGCCTCGCCCTGCTCCTGACTGGAACATGCCTCGCCACCGCCCAGGCCGTCACCCAACAGGATGCCGACGCTTTCATCCTCGCACCCGGCTTCGAACGCCTCGATTTCCAGACACTTGAGGACGAGCTCTTCGGCCTCTGGCTCGATATCGACAAGATCACCCCCGGCGGCGCCGTGGGCCCGGTTGAGAAAGCGATGTGGATTGCCGACCGCGCCACCCCCTCGGTGCGCACCCGCACCGCCATCGCCTACGGCGAGATGATCCACGACGACAACGGCGCACCACTGCCCATCAGCTTCATCGAAGTGCGCCACTTCAACCTTGGCCCGGCAATCCGCGACCAGGTTGCCGCCGACTATGGCGAGGAGAACACCGCACCCGTAGAGGAATTCGGCACTGGCGAGCACATGGCCTGGCGCTTCCTCTTCCAACCGCTGATGAATAACAGCGCCGTCCTCATCGACGCCAGCAGCCGCGTCATCCCGCACAAGGAAGCCGCCAAGTCCGACTGCACGGGCCGTCCCTGCCTTGACCTCTATTCCGGCTTCGATGCGAGCGAATGGGAGGACGTGGCCGGGCAGGTTCCGTCTTGGCCGCGCCTCTACTCAGACCAGTCCGATGAGGTCGCAACCCCGGCCCATGCCATCGCCGAATTGGCCGTCTTCGGCTTCTGGGCCAACGCGGAAAGTGGCCAATATCAATGGACGGGCGGCGAACACCCCGAGGGCGCCCAGGGATTTGAACCCTATCGCTTCATCGGTATCGACCGGCATCTGGGACAAGAAGCGAGCATCGATGCCATATGGCGCGAGACAAAGCTCAATGACGACGAACTCTTCGCCATCACCTTCCGCCGCGCCGAAGTGGCGGGGAGCGTCTATCTCATGCGGTCGAGCGAACCCTATCCCGGGCGCCCCTGATCGTCCGGCACTGCAGGCGCGCTAGGCGAAGAACTGGTCCACCAGCGCCAGCGCCCCTGCGACATCGTCGTCGCCGACATCGAGATGCGTCACCCAGCGTTGCTGGCCGTAGCGGCCGGTGACGCCCACGCCGCTCTCGGTCAGGAAATCGGTAAAGCGCTGACCCAGTTCGGCGTCCATATCCAGCCAGAGGATATTGGTGTCGGGCATGGTCACCCGCAGCGCCTCATGTCGGGCCAGCCCCTCGGCAAGCATTTTGGCCCGCTGATGGTCCTGGGCTAGCCGGGCGACATTGTTGTCGAGCGCGTAGAGGCCCGCCGCCGCCAGCACCCCGGATTGACGCAGTCCGCCGCCCAGCATCTTGCGATTGCGCCGCGCGATCTCAATAAGGTCGGCACGACCCACAAGCACGGACCCCACGGGCGCGCCCAGCCCTTTGGACAGGCAGATCGAGACCGTATCGAACGGCGCGGCAAATTCCTTGATGTCGAGGCCAAGCGCGACACAGGCATTGAACGCCCGGGCCCCATCCAAATGCAGCCCAAGCGCGTGACGTCGGGCAATATCGGCAACTGCCAGCATATAGGACACCGGCAGCACCCGTCCGCCAAACGTGTTCTCCAGCGCAACCACCCGCGTCGTCGCAAAATGGCTGTCGCCTTTCTTGATCGCGCCCTCGATATCGTACAACGCCATGGTGCCATCGGCCTGGTGGGCGATCGGCTGCGGCTGGATCGAGCCAAGCACAGCTGCGCCCCCGGCCTCATATTTGTAGCAATGTGCATTCTGCCCGGCGATGAACTCGTCACCGCGCCCGCAATGGCTCATCAGCGCCAAGAGGTTCGACATCGTCCCCGAGGGCACGAACAGGGCCGCATCTTTGCCCAGCATGCCAGCCATACGCTGCTCCAGCAAATTGACGGTCGGGTCGTCGCCGAACACATCGTCCCCCACCTCGGCCGCGGCCATCGCCGCGCGCATCCCGGCGCTTGGCTTGGTGACCGTGTCGGACCGGAAATCGTGGCGGATGGCATTCATGGCAGGCTCCTCAAAGAATCTGCTTCTTCTGCCAAGCCCGCGCGCAATTTGCTAGGCCGCGACGTCCCCGCCTTTGGTCTCATCATTAGCAGCAGTCAGTTCCAAAATAGGCTTGCGCGCACGACTACATGGGGGATCGACGCTTCCTCCAGAAGCCCTGATTCGCGAATTCAACTCGCACCAAAAGTCAATTGTATCGTTTCATTTTCTAATTGTATCGATTTATTCTTTTTTAGGATTAAGTTCGGTAACAAGATTTAATTCGAATCTCTTAGCTTGGACGGGTTTACGAGATGTCACTTCAGCAGAACGGATCGGCTGCAGACTTGGCCGGCCGCCTCGACTTTATTGGCCTCGACGCAGAGGCAAGAGACCGCATAGCGGCACTCAAGCCACTCATCGACAGGCACATGGGCGGCGCCCTGGATTCGTTCTATGCCAAGGTGGCCAATGTCGAGCAAATGGCCCATATGTTCGAGGCCCCGGGTGTAATAGAGCACGCCAAGAGCCGGCAGGCCGCCCATTGGGGAAACATCGCTGCCGGTCAGCTTGATGATAAGTACTTTGCGACCAGTTCCGCCATTGGCGAGGTGCACGCCCGCATTGGATTGGAGCCGAAATGGTACATCGGCGGATATGCGCTGATCGTGGAAGAGTTGCTCAAGCGCGTCTCGGCCGATTATTTCGCTGAGGCCACCCAGGGAAGATCACGTCTGGGGCTCCGTCGCGCGTTCAGCGCCGCTGACATGGCAGGCTTCGTTCAAACCGTCTCCGAACTGGTCAAGGCGGTCATGCTGGATATCGATATTGGCGTCTCGACCTATTTTCATCGGCTAACCGCTGAAACCACCGCGCTGAACACAAAAATCTGCGCCGTCGTCGATGCTGCCAAGGCCGGCGACTTCACCGAACGCGTCGAAATCGTATCGTCTAATCCTGCCATTTCCGGGCTGGCCGCTAACGTGAACGGCCTGATGGGCACGATTCAGTCCGGCATAGCGGCTACAACCGAGGCTTTGGAGGCTCTGGCCAAGGCTGATCTAACCAAGCGGATGGAAGGTGATTTCGAGGGGGCATTCAAAAGCCTCCAGGACGACACCAACGCGGTGCGTGACCGGCTCGCGGACATCGTCGGCCAACTCAAGCAGACCTCGGGCGGTCTCAAGCTGGCGACCGGAGAAATTCTCGCTGGCGCCAATGACCTCAGCGAAAGAACCACCAAGCAAGCCGCAACGATCGAAGAAACCTCGGCGGCAATGGAACAGGTCGCCTCGTCGGTAGGGCGCAACGCCGCCCAGACGCAGCAGGCCAGCAGGAACGGCGCCACCGTCCGCGATGCCGCCCGCCAGGGTGAAGAGGTGATGAGCCAGGCCAGCCACGCCATGGAACGCATCACAACCTCATCGTCCAAGATCGCCAATATTATCGGCCTGATCGACGACATCGCCTTCCAGACCAACCTTCTTGCGCTCAATGCATCCGTTGAAGCCGCGCGGGCAGGTGAGGCCGGCAAGGGCTTTGCGGTGGTTGCAGTGGAAGTGCGCCGGCTGGCTCAATCAGCCGCGCAGGCCTCCAGTGAGGTCAAGGCATTGATCGACCAATCCGGTCAGGAAGTGGCCAATGGCTCACAACTGGTCACCAGTGCGGTCGAAAAATTGCGCCTCATAGTCGGCGCCATCGAAGAAAACACCCAGCTTATGGACGATATCGCCAGGGCCAGCCAGGAGCAGGCATCCGCCATTGACGACGTCAACTCCGCCGTCCGTCAGCTTGACGACATGACGCAACACAATGCCGCCCTTGTCGAGCAGACCAATGCCTCCATCGAAAAGACAGAGGCCCAGGCCCATGATTTGGACAGCATCGTCAACCTGTTTTCGTTGACGGACTTACCCGAGGGTCACGCCGAACAGCCACAGCGGCGACCGCCTGCTGCGCCAAGTCCGAAGCCTGGTGCCGCCCTCTCCTATTTGTCGCAGGGCAATGCGGCCATAAGCACCGACTGGGACGAATTCTAGCGACCGCATGACGAAGAACTGGGGCCGGATTCCTTGATCGAAGTGTCCGGCCCTATCTGGGACCGCCCCGCCACAAAGACGCGAACTGCTCTAGGCCGCGACGTTGCCGCCTTCGGCTTCATCATTGGCCGCCGACAGTTCCACCGGCGGCTTGCGCGCCACCACCAATATGCCGGTGATCGGCGCACCCCGGTCGAAGCGCAACACCGCCGTCTCGAAGCGCAGCACTTCGAGCCCGGCCACCACCAGCGCATCGCGCGTCGCCGCAACGCCATGCGCGTAGCGAAGGCTGGGCCGCAGGAATAACGCCTCCTCCCCGTCATGCGCTTCCAGCGAGAACGCCACCAGCCCGCCCGGTCGCATGGCCGGCATCAGTGCCGCCAGCACCGGCTGCAACGCGCCGCAATAGATCAACACATCCGCCGCCGTGACCAGGTCGACATCGGCGCGGCGGGCATTGAGCGTCGCCACCAGTTCCGCCTTTGCCAGGCTGTCATAAATGCCCTTGCGCGCCGTCTCGGCAATCATCGCCGCGGAAATGTCGACGCCTTCCAGGTGCCCAACCTTGGTGCGCAACCGTTCGCCCATCAGCCCGGTGCCGCACCCCAGATCCAAAGCGCGATCAAACCCGGCCACACCAAGCCGCGCCATTTCCTCGCTGACCAATTGGTCCAGGAGATCCGGCACGCGATAGCCCAGCTTGCCCACCAGGGAGTCCTCGAACTGCGCCGCATATTGGTCGAACAGCGCCTCGACATAGCCCACCGCCGTCCCCTCGCCCGCCGGCCCGGCATCGTGCGCTGCCAGCTTCAGCCGCGCCCCGAACACGCCATCGTCATCCAGCGCTTCCAGGCGGCGCCAGGCGGCGATGGCCGACGAGATATTGCCGGCCTTGTCGTGAAAGCTACCGGCCAGGTCCCAGCCCGCGGCCCAGTCCGGCACCATTTCCAGCGCCTGCTCCATCAATTCGGCCGCGGCCGCATGGTCACCCTGTTCGGCCAGCATGCGGGCATAATCCGCGCGCCGATCGGCGATCACATCGCCGGAAGAAAAGAACGCCTTGGTCAAGACGAGAAGCTTTCGAGAGAACCGGCCCCTTCGGCGCGGCGCGCGGGATTTGCCGCAAAGCTTGGGCAAAGGCAAGCGAAATTGCATTCAATAGCTGTGGGGGCGTGGTCCCGCGACCAAATGGTCACTTTCCAATCGCTCATATTCGACTAAAATGTCAGCTATCCAATGGCTCCCGAGCCTGGCTCCCCTGCCCATTGGTGGCTGTGGCCAAAGCACCAGCCTGTCGGGCCCCTCCCTGGGCACTGGCGATCTGTGAGACCAAGTCGTTGTTTTCCTGACAGAACTTGCCGTTCTGCCGGGCGTTTTTACTTGCCAACACGACATATTGAAGCGCTTTCGTTTTCGGGCTAGGCTTCGCGCCATCGAATATTGCGGCCGACTGATCTGAAGACGCGAATTCCATTCGCAACTGCTGACGTCATCTTCCGATATTTCGATATCAACTAGGTTTCGGCCGGGTGCATGGCCGGAACCGCTCCAGCAGCGACTGCACGAGGGAACGCGCAACATGGCAACTGGTACCGTTAAGTGGTTCAACGGCCAAAAAGGCTATGGCTTCATTCAGCCTGACGAAGGCGGGGCGGACGTTTTCGTCCACATTTCCGCTGTTCAGCGTTCGGGCCTGAACGGCCTGGACGAAGGCCAGAAGGTCACTTACGAAATCGTCAAGGACAAGCGGACCGGCAAATCCGCCGCAGACAACCTGACGGCCTCCTGAGTTATCTCGGATGATCTGTTGAGGGCGCGCCTGGCAACGGGCGCGCTTTCGTTTGTCTGACGCAGGGCCCGCCCCTCTGGCTCCATCCGCACCTGACTTGACCGGAAGGCGGCGGTTGGGCAAGCTGAGCCCATCTCCTCTAAGACTTGTCGTGACGGTTTGGCCGAACGGAGTTTGGCAGGGAGATGCCGTGTCGGGCGCGATTTGCGCTCCATGGCCAACATCAATGCTATGCCTGTCGCGGTCCGGATGAGTCGGCTCCGCGGCGGTATTTGTTATGCCGAGCCGACTGGAGGCAGCACAATTATGGACAAGGTTCCGATGACGGTTCAGGGCCACAAGGCCCTTACGGCTGAGTTCGAACACCGCACCAGCAATGAACGCCGTCGCATCATCGACGCCATTGCTGAAGCTCGCGCCCACGGCGATCTGTCTGAGAACGCCGAATATTCCGCCGCCAAGGAGCAGCAGAGCCTCAATGAAGGCCGGATCAAGGAGCTCGAGACGCTCCTTGCGCTGGCCGATGTCATCGACGTCAGCAAGCTGAGTGGTGACACCGTCAAGTTCGGCGCCACTGTCACCTTCATCGACGAGGACACCGAGGAAGAAAAGACCTACCAGGTCGTGGGTGATCCGGAAGCCGACGCCTCGGCCGGCCGCATCTCGATTTCCTCGCCCATTTCCCGCGCCATGATCGGCAAGGAAGAAGGCGATTCGTTCGAAGTGGCCGCGCCCGGTGGTTCCAAAAGCTACGAGATCATCAAGATCCGCTATATCTGAGCCGCGTCCGGCGCGCCGATCGCCCAAAATTTGGGCACCAGCCAAGAATTCTGTGTCTTTCCTGTCCACTCCCGCGGGCATTCGCCCTGCGGGAGTGACTTTGCCTTGAAACCTTGATCCTTCGCCTCTTAAGTAAAGGCGAGGGAGCGTTCCTGTCCTGTTGGAGAAGCGTCGCGATGCACGCGAAAGTCATCATCATTGGCTCCGGCCCGGCCGGCTACACGGCTGCCATCTATGCGGCCCGCGCCATGCTCGAACCGGTCATGATTCAGGGCCTGCAGCCCGGCGGTCAGCTCACCATCACCACCGATGTCGAGAATTACCCCGGCTTTGCCGACGTCATTCAGGGCCCCTGGCTCATGGACCAGATGAAGGCCCAGGCCGAACATGTCGGCACCCGCATAGTCAATGACATCATAGTCGATGTGAACCTGGACAAGCGCCCCTTCGTGCTGACCGGTGACAGCGGCGACACCTACACCGCCGACAGCCTGATCATTGCCACCGGCGCCCAGGCCAAATGGCTTGGCCTGCCGTCCGAACAGAAGTTCCAGGGCTTTGGCGTGTCCGCCTGCGCCACCTGCGACGGCTTTTTCTATCGCGGCAAGCAGGTCCTTGTGGTCGGCGGCGGCAACACCGCCGTCGAGGAAGCGCTGTTCCTGACCAATTTCGCCGAGAAGGTCATCGTCGTGCACCGCCGCGACGAGTTCCGCGCCGAGCGCATCCTGCAGGAGCGCCTGTTCAAGAATCCCAAGATTGAGGTTCGCTGGAACACAGAGGTCGCCGAAGTTGGCGGCACGCCCATGCCACCCTCTGTCAATTCGGTCACCCTGCGCAACACGCTGACCGGTGAAACCTATGAACAGCCCATCGACGGCGTCTTTGTCGCCATTGGCCATGCACCTGCCACCTCGATCTTCGCCGGCAAGCTCGACATGAAGCCGGGTGGCTACCTGCAGGTGAAGCCGGGATCGACCGAAACCAATGTGCCGGGCGTCTTTGCCGCCGGCGACGTGACCGACGACATCTACCGGCAGGCTGTTACCGCGGCCGGCATGGGCTGCATGGCCGCGCTCGATGCCGAACGGTTCCTGGCCGAGCACGAATTGGCGGAAGCCGCGGAATAATCGTGCAGATGCAGGTCTTCAGTCACAACAGTGTCACAATCTTTCCGCCTCCCTCGCCCCCGGTGAGGATCGCGGACCGGCCTGGCTGAGAACACACAAAAGAAAGCGTCACGAACATGCTCGACTGGGACAAGCTACGGATTTTCCACACCGCCGCCGAGTCGGGCAGTTTCACCCATGCCGCCGAAAA
>NZ_CAJXJS010000086.1 GCF_913055165.1 uncultured Devosia sp. | reverse complement strand
ACCGAGGCGATGCTGACCACGGCCACAATCCTGGCCGAGATGATCGCTACCAGCGATTTCGACAATCTGATCAAGCCGGGATCGGATATCGATCTCAGGCGGCCTCGCATGTTCAATGGCGTCAGCTTCACCGATGGCATCGCGCTCGGTACCGTGGTGCTGCACGACCCGCGCGTGGTGGTGACCAATTTCATTGCCGAGGATACCGAGGCGGAAAAGCAGCGTCTCGAAAAGGCGCTGGCCTCCATGCGGGTCTCGATCGATGCCATGCTCGATCATGGCGACATGCAGCCGACCTCCGACCATAGGGAGATTCTCGAGACCTATCGCATGTTCGCCAATGACCGGGGCTGGGTGAACCGGCTGACCGAGGCGATCGACAACGGCCTTTCGGCCGAGGCGGCAGTCGAGCGGGTGCAGAACGACACAAGGGCGCGCATGCAGCGGCAGACCGATCCCTATATTCGCGACCGGCTGCATGATCTGGATGACCTGGCCAACCGGCTATTGCGGGTGCTGACTGGTGACGGAGAGGCGCTGGGTCGCAAAGACCTGCCCGACAATGCCATTCTCGTCGCCCGCAACATGGGCCCGGCAGAACTGCTCGAATATGACCGCAAGAAATTGCGCGGCGTGGTGCTCGAAGAGGGCGGCGCCACCGCTCATGTCGCCATCGTGGCGCGCTCGCTGGGCATCGTGGCGGTGGGCCAGGCGCAATCAATCGTCTCCATGTGCGAGACGGGCGATGACATCATAATCGACGGGCCCCTGGGCCAGGTGCATTTGCGGCCCACCCCCGATGTCGAACAGACTTACGTCGACAAGGTCAAGATTTCGGCCAAGAGGCGGGCGCATTATGCGGCCCTGAAGGACAGGCCGAGCGTCACCAGGGACGGCGTCGAGATCACGCTGCTGCACAATTCGGGTCTCGTGGCTGACCTGCCGATGCTGGACGACACCGGTGCGGCCGGTGTCGGGCTTTTCCGGACCGAACTGCAATTCATGATCGCCAGCCGCCTGCCGCGCCTGCAGGAACAGGTCGATCTTTATGCGGAGGCCATGGAGATCGCCGGCGACCGGCCGGTGGTGTTCCGTCTGCTCGACATCGGCGGCGACAAGGTGGTGCCCTATCTGCGCTCGGCGGCCGAGGAAAATCCGGCCATGGGCTATCGCTCGATCCGGCTGGGGCTGGACCGCCCCGGCCTGTTGCGCACCCAGATCCGGGCACTGTTGCTGGCAGCGCGTGAACGACCGCTCAAGATCCTCGTGCCCATGGTCACCGAGACCTTCGAGTTCCGCCAGACCAAGCTGGTGCTGAAAAAGGAAATCGAGCGGCTGAAGCGCGCCGGCCAGCCTGTTCCCGAAAAAGTCGAGATCGGGGCGATGGTGGAAGTGCCCTCGCTGCTGTTCGAACTCGACCAGATCATGCCCGAAAGCGACTTCGTCTCCATCGGTTCCAATGACCTGGTACAGTTCCTGACCGCGGCCGACCGCGCCAATCCACGCGTTTCCAAGGCCTATGACCCCATCGCCCTGCCGCGGCTGCGGGCCATCCGCCTCGTGGTCGACGCTGCGGCGCGACACAACAAGCCGGTTACCATGTGCGGCGAGCTGGCCGGAAAGCCGATGGAGGCGCTTGCCTTGATGGCCATTGGCATGACGCGGCTCTCCATGGGGCCTGCTTCGATCGGTCCGATCAAGGAAATGATTCTCAATCTCGAGCTGAAACCGATCCAGGCGGCTGTTTCCCAAGCGCTGAGCGTGGGTGCAAACGGGCATTCGGTGCGCGAATTGCTGACCGAGTGGGTGGACAAGCAGAAGCTGCCCATGGGGTAGGGGCGGCATTGGCCGCTTGATGTTGGGCGCCGGGGTCATTACACCCCGGCTGTCTCCGGCTTCTGGCCGGACCCCATCCTGAGACCCGTGCAGGGCAACCATCTCAAGATGGGCACCGGACGATGCCGGGAAGACAGAAGAAGTCGCGGTTGCCACGCTGAAAGACCAAGAATGCCCAGCCTACCCCAGGATAAGCTCGACGCACTCGAAACGCGCTTTCAATATATCGAAGCCGCGCTGAGCGGTGGCGCCAGCCCGGATGAGCTCGCCCGCCTATCCAAGGAGCATTCCGATCTCAGCGAGATCGTGAGCGAGATCACGGCCTACAAGAAGGCTCTCAGGGATCGGGCAGAGGCCGAAGCGTTGCTCAAGAGTGGCGACAAGGAAATGGCCGAGATGGCCGAGGCCGAGATCGAGGACCTCGACGAAGCCATCGAAAAACTCGAACAGACAATTCGCATCCTGCTGCTGCCCAAGGACGAGGCAGACGAAAAATCCATCATTCTGGAAATCCGCGGCGGTACGGGCGGCGACGAAGCTGCCCTCTTCGCCGGAGATCTGTTCCGCATGTATGAGCGCTACGCGGCCGCGCACGGCTGGAAAGTGACGGTGATGGAGGAAAGCCCTGGCGAAATGGGGGGCTTCAAGGAAATTATCGCCAATGTGTCGGGCAAGGGTGTCTATGCGCGCATGAAATATGAAAGCGGTGTGCATCGCGTGCAACGTGTGCCGGCGACCGAGGCGTCGGGGCGCATTCATACGTCCGCGGCGACGGTCGCTGTGCTGCCGGAAGTCGAAGACATCGATATCGAGATCAAGCCCGAAGACATCCGCATCGACACCATGCGCGCGTCAGGCGCCGGCGGGCAGCACGTCAACACCACCGATTCGGCGGTGCGTGTGACTCATATCCCCACCGGCATCGTGGTCACCTCGGCCATGAAGAGCCAGCACCAGAACCGGGCGCAGGCATTGGTGGTGCTGCGGTCGCGACTGTATGAAATGCAGCGCGAGCAACGTGACAGTGCCCGGTCCGCCGAACGCAAGGGCCAGGTGGGGTCGGGCGACCGGTCCGAGCGTATCCGCACCTATAATTTCCCGCAGGGGCGTGTGACCGATCACCGGATCAATCTGACGCTCTACAAGCTGGACAAGGTGATTGCCGGTGAGGCGCTGGACGAATTGATCGAGGCATTGATTACCGAGAACCAGGCGGCGCAACTGGCCGCCATGGAGCAGGGCAACTGAGCGAGCCGGTCAGCATCGGCACGCTTTGGCGCGGCTGGCGCGACGTGCTGTCCCGCTTGGGATTCGAAACGGCCGCCCTTGATGCCAAATTGCTGACGGGCCATGGCCTGGGGCTCGACGCCCTGGCGCTGGCAACCCGTGAGCTGGAGCCGGTTTCCGTCGATGGCGCAGCGAGCGTTGCCGCGCTCGTGCAGCGGCGCATGAGCGGTGAATCGGTGGCCCGCATCATTGGCGAAAAAGAGTTCTACGGACTGGCCTTCCGGCTCAACGCCGCGACGCTTGAACCACGACCGGATACGGAACTGCTGGTCGATCTGGCGATAAAAGCCCTACCTCAAGGGGGGCGGCTGCTTGACCTGGGCACCGGAACCGGTTGCGTTCCTATTGCTGTCTTGGCCCACTGCCCCGACGCCAGTGGGCTGGCCACAGATATCAGTTCCGAAGCGCTCGGCATGGCTGAGACGAATGCCCGTAGCAACGGGGTGAGCGAGCGCCTCGCCCTGGCGCAAGGAGACTGGTTCGAAGCGCTCACCGCCATACCCTCGACAGCGGGAGATGAGAGGTTTGACGTCATCACCTCCAACCCGCCCTATATTGCCAGTGCCACAATCGAGACGCTGGCAGCGGAGGTAAGACATTTCGATCCGCGCCTGGCACTGGATGGCGGGCCGGACGGGCTGGCGCCCTATCGAGTTATCGCGGCAGCGGCGGCGCATTTCCTGCGTCCCGTGGGACAGGTACTGGTCGAGATCGGATATGACCAGGGGGAGAGCGTCAGCGCGCTCTTTTCCCGGCATGGCTTTGCCGAAGTCACCGTTCACAAGGACCTCAACGGTCTTGATCGTGTGATATCGGCGCACCACTTGAGGAGCGTATAGACCGGGCCGGATGGGCAAATGCAGTTTGTGCTAGTCAAACCCGGGCAAAGCAGTTAGTTTGTAACTGCTGTCAATGGCGCATCATGGGCGCCGCGGCGATCACACCCGATCCAAAATGCTATCAGCTGCTGGTGCAGCGCGGTTCCGGAAGTCCGGGACGACGCGAGGGACGGGACGGACTTGTCCAGGGTCGCTGCCGACCGCATTCGGTCTTCATGAAGCCAGTTAAGATTCCGCCCGGTGCGCACTTACCGCCGACGGGGTCAGGGGCCAGATCGGGCCTTTGCCGATCCGCCCAGTGATGTGACGCTTAGCTTTTAAGAGTAAGACAAAGCGACCCTATGAGACCTAATCAGAACAAGAACCGGCAGCGTGGCCGGAACGGCGGACGCAAACATGTCAATCCGCTGTCGCGCAATTATGAGAGCAATGGCCCCGACGTGAAGGTGCGCGGCAACGCCGCCCATATCGCCGAGAAATACCTGCAACTCGCCCGCGATGCCCAGTCCTCCGGCGATTCGGTGATGGCCGAGAATTACTTGCAGCACGCCGAGCACTATTTCCGCATCGTATCTTCTGCCCAGCAGGCAATGAGTGGCCCGCGCGATGGTCAGAGCCAGGACGAGAACGAATTCGAAGATGACGGCAACGACGTCAATTCGCGCTTCTCTTCACCCCAGCCGCCCCAGCCCGTGCAACAGGGCGGTGGAGACAGTGAGAGCGACGCGGGTGCGGCCGAAGCCCCCGCTGCCCAACCGACAGAGGAAGCCGCTGCTTCGGCGCCGACTGAGGGCGATGGCGAACAGCCGGCCCGCAAGCCGCGTGAGCGTCGTCCGCGCCGCCGCCGCAATGCGGGGGGTGAAGGCAATGCGGATGCTGGCAATGCGCCGCAGTCGGAGGCACCGGAACTGCCGGCCTTCCTGACTGGAAATGCGGCCGAGTAGAACGCTGCAAATCGACTGAAAAATGCCGGGCCCGCGCCCGGCATTTTTGTTTCCGATCAAGGACTGGAGATGTCTCCCGGGAGAATCTGCCCTGGCGCCCCTTTTGTGCGCGCGGGGATGACCTACATCTAGGTCAAACGATGCGCCAATATGGGCATGGTTCAAACGACGCTTCCGACGTCATTGCGGTGCCGAAACGGGCCGGATGGCGGGCGAGACAAGGAGAGTTGCATTGAATATCGAGAAATATACCGAGCGGGCGCGCGGCTTCATCCAGAGTGCGCAGACTGCCGCGCTGGGCAAGGGGCATCAGCAGTTTTCGCCCATCCACCTGCTCAAGGTCCTGCTGGACGATGACCAGGGCATGGCCAACGGGCTGATCGAGCGTGCAGGCGGTGATGCCAAGGCCGCGCGCGCTGGTGTTGAAGCCGCGCTGAACAAGATTCCGAAGGTCTCCGGGGATGCCGGCCAGCTCTATCTCAGCCGCGAACTGGCACGCGTCTTCGATACCGCCGAACAGGCTGCGCAGAAGGCGGGTGACAGCTTTGTCACGGTTGAGCGGCTGCTGCTGGCGCTGGTGATCGAAAAGGACACCGATGCCGGCAAGATCCTGAGCTCTGCCGGCGTGACGGCGCAGGGGCTGAACACCGCCATTGAGGAAATCCGCAAGGGCCGTACCGCCGACAGTGCCTCTGCCGAGAGCGCCTATGATGCGCTCAAGAAATATGCCCGCGACCTGACCAAGGATGTGCGCGAGGGCAAGCTTGACCCGGTCATCGGGCGGGACGAGGAAATCCGCCGCACCATTCAAGTCCTCTCGCGCCGCACCAAGAACAATCCGGTGCTGATCGGTGAACCCGGCGTGGGCAAGACGGCCATCGCCGAAGGTCTGGCCATTCGCATCGTCAATGGCGATGTGCCCGAATCGCTCAAGAACAAGAGCCTGCTGGCACTCGACATGGGGGCCTTGATCGCCGGCGCGAAATATCGCGGCGAGTTCGAGGAGCGCCTGAAATCGGTGCTCTCCGAGGTTCAGTCGGCCGAAGGGCAGATCATCCTATTCATCGACGAGATGCATACGCTGGTGGGCGCGGGCAAGAGTGAAGGCGCCATGGATGCGTCCAACCTCCTGAAGCCGGCTCTGGCGCGTGGCGAACTGCACTGCGTCGGTGCGACCACGCTGGATGAATACCGCAAGCATGTCGAAAAGGACCCGGCCCTGGCCCGGCGTTTCCAGCCGGTCTTCGTGTCCGAGCCCACGGTGGAAGACACCATCTCGATCCTGCGTGGCCTCAAGGAAAAATACGAGCTGCATCACGGCATCCGCATTGCCGATTCGGCTCTGGTGAGCGCGGCGACGCTGTCGAACCGCTACATCACGGACCGCTTCCTGCCGGACAAGGCCATCGACCTGATGGATGAGGCCGCCGCGCGGCTGCGCATGGCCGTCGATTCCAAGCCCGAGGCGCTTGACGAGCTGGATCGCCGCATCATGCAGCTCAAGATCGAGCGCGAGGCGCTGAAGAAGGAAACCGACGAGGGTTCCAAGACCCGGCTTGAGCGACTTGAGCATGATTTGGCGGGGCTCGAAGAGCAGGCGCAGACACTTTCGGCCAAATGGCTGGCGGAAAAGGAACGCCTGCAGGGCTCGACCAAGATCAAGGAAGAGCTCGACGCTGCCCGTTCACAGCTCGAAATTGCGCAGCGCCAGGGTGATCTGGCCAAGGCTGGCGAGCTGGCCTATGGCGTCATCCCGGATCTCGAAAAGCGGCTTGCCGCTGCCGATGACGCGGATGGCGATGGCAAGCCGGACCCGGTGATGGCCAAGGAAACCGTGGAATCCACCGATATTGCCCAGGTGGTGTCGCGCTGGACCGGTATTCCTGTCGATCGGATGATGGAGGGCGAGCGCGAAAAGCTCCTGCATATGGAAAGCTCTCTCGGCGCGCGGGTCATCGGGCAGACCGAGGCGGTGGCCGCCGTGGCCAAGGCAGTGCGCCGCTCGCGGGCTGGCCTGCAGGATCCCAACCGCCCGATCGGTTCGTTCATGTTCCTCGGGCCAACCGGCGTAGGCAAGACCGAGCTAACCAAGGCGCTGGCGCAGTTCCTGTTCGACGACGAGACCGCCATGGTGCGGCTGGATATGTCGGAATTCATGGAAAAGCATTCGGTCGCCCGGCTGATTGGTGCCCCTCCGGGCTATGTCGGCTATGACGAGGGCGGCGTCCTGACCGAAGCTGTGCGTCGCCGGCCTTATCAGGTGGTGCTGTTCGACGAGATCGAAAAAGCACACCCGGACGTGTTCAATGTGCTGCTGCAGGTGCTCGATGATGGGCGCCTGACAGACGGTCAGGGCCGGACGGTAGACTTCCGCAATACCGTGATCATCCTCACCTCCAATCTGGGGGCGGAATATCTGGTTGAGCTGAAGGATGGCGATCCGGTGGAGCTGGTGCGAGGCCGTGTGCTGGATACCGTCAAGGCGGCGTTCCGGCCCGAGTTCCTCAACCGGATCGACGAGATCCTGCTGTTCCATCGCCTCGGGCGAGAGCATATGGGCAATATCGTCGACATCCAGTTCGGCCGGCTCGAAGCCCTGCTCAAGGACCGGGACATCACGCTGGAACTGACCCCCAAGGCCCGCGACTGGCTGGCCAATGAGGGCTATGACCCGGCCTATGGTGCCCGCCCGCTCAAGCGCGTCATCCAGCGTGAAGTGCAGGATGAGCTGGCCGAGGAAATCCTCTCGGGGGCGGTCAGCGATGGCGGTCATGTGCTGGTCGACGCCGATGACACGGGCATTATCCTGCGACCTGGCGGCAAAGGCGAGGCGGACGCTGCCGCGTAGGTCGTCATAGCGCTCGCGAAGGGCCGGTCGATTGACCGGCCCTTCGCTGTGTCTGGTTCCGATAGAAAATCGGAAGAGGACACATTCCCCTTGTCGGTTGAGCAAAGGTCGTTTAGAACATAACAGGAACAAACGACGATGGAGAGGATCACGCATGGCTGACCGGCTGAACTATATCGAATTTCCATCATCGGACCGCGCCAGGACCAGCGCCTTCTTCAAGGCTGCCTTCGGATGGGGGATCACCAGCTACGGGCCCGACTACGACGGTATTGAAGGCGCAGGAGTTGGCGGCGGCGTGGATCAGGCGCCGGAACGGGTCACCGCCACCATGGCCGTGATCCAGACCGATGACCTGGACGATGCCGAGCGCCGGGTGGTCGCCGCCGGTGGGGTCATCACGCGGGCCCAATATGATTTCCCAGGCGGGAGGCGTTTCCACTTCCGGGAACCGGGTGGCAACGAACTGGCCGTCTATGTGGACCGGCCCGAAACGCTCTAATTGGTCTGCGCCACCGAGACGGGCGCAGGTTCACGGGCCATAAGATCGTTGATCTGGGCAATGGTCTGGTCGAATTCATCGCGATACTGCGCGGCCAGAACATTGTCCTTGGGCAGTTTGACGCTCAGCGGATCGACCAGATTGCCGTTGATCTTGATCTCGAAGTGCAGATGCGGCCCGGTGGACTGGCCGGTCGAGCCCACATAGCCGATAACCTGACCCTGGCGGACCCTTGAGCCGACGCCCAGGCCATCGGCATAGCGCGACATGTGCCCATAGGCAGTTTCGTAGCCATTGACGTGCTGGATCTCGACCTTGTTGCCGTAACCGGATTGCCATTTGTAATAGCTGATCACGCCATCGCCGGCCGCATAGATCGGGGTGCCGGTGCGCGCGGCCAAATCGACGCCGGTATGCAGGCGGCGAGTCTTGAAGATGGGGTGAATGCGGTAGCCGAAGCGCGAGCGCAGCGTGCCGCCACCTTCCAGCGGGCGGCGATTGAGGAAGCGCTTGCCGGTTTCACCGTCGGGGTCGTAGAAATCGACAACGCCGTCGTCGGTGGTGAAGCGATAAAGCTGCCGCGTCGTGCCGGACAGGGTGAGGCTGACATAGAGCAATTCGTCTTCGGCACCTTCGCCGGTGTCGGCCGCCTCGAGTATCTCGATCGTATCGCCCGCGGCAATGCGCTTGGTCATGTCGACGTCATAAGCGAACATGGCGATGATGCGCTCAATGGTCTGGTCGCTCAGATCGTGTTTGCGCCCGGTTTCCCAGATGGAGCGGTAGATGGTCGGCAAGTTGCCGACATTGATCTGCTCGACATCTTCGGCGGGGAAGTCCACCCAATCGGGCTGCAGGCCCACCACATATTGACCGTTGTCGCTCAAGGCTACGGTTGCGATGTGCCGGTCGCCCGGTGCGCCGTCCGGGCGGTAGATGGACATCCTGTAGGGTACCAGGCTCGTGGCGTCCTTGCTCAGCGGTCCATACAGGATGCGCAACCGAATACCGGCGGGCAGTCCTGTCGCCGGCATCAAATTGGCCAGGGTGCTTTCGACCATCTTGACCTGGGCGGGCGTAAAGCCATTGCGTTCCAGGGTATCGGCCAGGGGGCCGATTTCGCGTACCGTCAGGAATCGTTCGGTGCGGCCCAGCGATTCTCCGGAGGCGAGTGTCGTCTTGGGAACCACGGTCACGTTTTCGGCCACCCCGACGATGGTATTGGCCTGATCGACGGCCAGTTCCCGCAGAGATGGCGCCAGGGCGGCGTAGGCAAGGGCCGGACCCGCGCCATCAATGCTATAGGGTGCCCCGACCATGGCGCGCACGAAGTCGGCCGCGCTTTGGTCCGACACACTGCGGCTCGGAACGAAATCTGGGGGTAGCGCTGATTGGTTGACGGCCACCTCGCCGTCGACGTCCGTACCGTAAACGTCCGTGGCGATATCCAATGCGGCGCTTGTCAGCGGCTGGGTCTTGTTGAGAATGGCGACCGGATCATAGGCAGGCACATCCGCAGACAGGGACGTCGCCGTGGTCGCCAGCGTGGCGCTGATGCGCACGAAAGGCTGGTTGCGGATGATCTCCCGACCGTCGACCGTCTGGCGGGTCGAGGCCTCGATGATCTCGCGGTCCGATCGGGTGGCGGCCACAGGTCTGAGACGCGATGTCTTGGAGGTCAGATCAGTGGCCAGCGGCTGATCGATACGCGGAGCGGCCAGATTGAGCGCGGCATAGGCCGTCGAAAAGGTATCCTGTCCCTGAAAGGACACATAGAGGGCCGCACCCATCAACAATACGCTGGTCAGTCCGGTCAGAACCGTCCCGGTCAACCAGGCGAAGCTGAGTTCGCGGCCCTGCGGGATTTCTCCATCGGTGGATTGCACGGTCAGCGCCGGACCGTCCTCATAGCCGGTCGCCTGCAGCATGGCTGCGTGGCGTCGTCTCTGCGTCGCGTTCAACGCTCCATCCTTACACTGGGTGGCGGATCAGGTTTCCCCTGCCGGTTCATCCGGCTTGGACGCCAAGGCGCCGCGCATAACCTACGTATGCGCACGCGCTATAGCAATGGTTATGCCCTATTACCGAAGAATGCGGCAAAACTGGGAGTTCCCTATTCGGTCGCGGCTTCTCCCGACCTCTTGAAATAGCTATGGCCGCCTCCCATTTTGCCTTAGCGGCCGCAAGAAGCGGAAATCACTGGTGATCCAGTCGAGTTTTCCACATGCCCGGCACGGGCCGGAGATGAAAAATGTCGTTTTTGTCATTTGGGGGCTTCCCAAGGGCAAAGGTCATCCCTATAACCCGCCCATCGCTGAAGAGCGCGGCGCCAAACGGCGGCGAACTTGGAAGCAAGCCTCTGAAATCAAATGCAAATTCTGATTTCAGGTTTTCGAGTTTCGGCCTCCGTCGAAAATACGAAAACAGGGTGTTGACAGACGAAAACGTCTCGAATACAACCCGCCAGCGTTGACGACGCGAGCACTTGTTGCTCCCACTGATCAGCGCAATCTGACAGGGCAGACGATCTGCCGGGCAACCGGAAACAAGATCGCGTTCTCTGAAAGACCTTCAGGAAGCCGAGCTTCCGCATGACGTATCAGCCGGTGACGGCGATGGGTCAGTTCTCTGACATTGTGAAGAAAAGAAGAAAGAGAAACGTGGACGGCGATGTTCTTGCGAACGGAAGCCTGGAGCGATCCTGGTGGAAGTTAAGAAGACTTCGATGGGTGCACGTTTTCTGAGGTACACTCTTTAATATGCGCTGACTTTGGTTAGCGCGATTGATGTGTGTCCTCGTCAAGAACGCAAATGTGCATCTAGCGACAATAGTCAGATTTCAAACTTGAGAGT
>NZ_CAJXJS010000085.1 GCF_913055165.1 uncultured Devosia sp. | reverse complement strand
GCCAGTTCGGCATTCCGGTGGGCATCATGGAAGGCGTGGCCGAGCCGCTCGGCGAGATGGTCAAGCGGGCCTATATGTATGAATCGACACGCCGCCTCACCGCTTCGATGGTGGATGAAGGCCAGCGCCCGGCCGTCATTGCGGGCCTCCTCAAATACACCACCACCGAAGCCATGCGCGACAGCATGGACGACGCCTTCGACATCCAGGGTGGCCGCGCCATCCAGGACGGGCCGGGCAATTACCTGTTCGGCGCTTACCAGTCCATGCCGGTGGCCATCACGGTGGAGGGTGCAAACATCCTCACCCGCACGCTGATGACCTTTGCCCAGGGTGTACTGCGCGCCCATCCCTATCTGCTCAAGGAAATCCAGGCGGCCCAGAACAAGGACAGACGCGCCGGGCTCGAGGCGTTCGACGCGGCCTTTGGCGGGCATACCGGCTTCATGCTGCGCAACATCGTGGCCAGCTTCCTGCACGGCCTCAGCAATGGCGCCTTTGCCTCCTCGCCAAATGAAGGCGGGATGGCCAAGTGGTACCGGCGCCTGCATCGCTATAGCCAGGACTTTGCGCTGGTCGCAGACTGGACCACGGTGGTGCTCGGCGGCGCGCTCAAGCGCAAGCAGAAGTTGTCTGGCCGGATGGCCGATATTCTGGGTGACCTCTACCTGATGTCGGCAACGCTCAAGCGCTTCGAGGAAGAAGGCTCGATTGCCGAGGACAAGGAACTGGTCGAAGCCATTATGGCCGATCGTGCGGCCTCCATCGAAGCGACCTTTGCCGAAGTGTTCGCCAATTTCCCCAATCCGGTCTTTGCCTGGGCCATGCGCATTCTCTGCTTCCCGCTGGGACGCCACGCTCAACCGGCCTCGGACCGCATCAACTACCGCTTCGTGCGTGCGGTGCTGCGGCCCGGTGCCTTCCGCGACCGGCTGACCACGGGGGTCTATGTTTCGATGGACCCCGATGATGTGACGGGCGTTCTGGAAGACGCGTTCCTAAAGGTGACCGAGGCCGAGGAGATTGAGGCCAAGTTCGTCAAGGCCTCGCGCCGGGGCGTGATCGAACGGCGGCTGGACCGCGATGCCATCGATGATGCGGTGGCGGCTGGTGTGCTGAACGACAATGAGGCGGGCATCATGCGCGCCGCGGACGAGGCGACAAACAAAGCGGTCCATGTCGATGACTTCGAAATGGATGTGCTCAAGGAAACAGCCCCGCGCGCCGCGGCGGAATAATATGGAAACGCCCTCATGCATGGAGGCTTTGCCGTGCAAAGCACATCAGCATGAGGGTTCTCGATAAACCGGTGCTCCCACAGCCCTCATGGTGAGGTGGGAGCGAAGCGACCCTCGAACCAGAAGGGCGCGGCCACGGAGGACGGAATACCATGATCGCCCCACAGGCAACCGAGACCAAGCATTGGAGCTTCCATACCGATCTCGAAAAGATCGGTTGGCTGACGATCAACACGCCCGGCGCGTCGGTCAATACGCTGAGCCGCGAGGCGATCATGGAGCTCGAAACGCTGGTGTCGCGCTTTGAGGACCTGGCCAATTCCGGCGAACTGGTTGGGGTGGTGTTGCTTTCGGGCAAGGATAGCGGGTTCATAGCCGGGGCCGATGTTTCCGAATTCGATGCGATGAGTGATTTTTCGGTGCTGCCTGAGGCATTGCGGCGAACCCATGCGCTGTTCGCTCGTATCGAGGCATTGAAGGTGCCTGTGGTGGCCGGCATCCATGGCTTCTGCCTTGGCGGTGGGCTGGAACTGGCGCTGGCCTGCCACTACCGGATTGCCGTCAATGACGACAAGACCCGCATTGGTTTTCCCGAAGTCAATCTGGGCATCTTCCCCGGTTTTGGCGGCACGGGCCGCTCGATCCGCCAGGCCGGGCCGGTCGATGCCATGGGGATCATGCTCACCGGAAAGATGCTGCGTGCCGGAGCGGCGCGGGGGCTCAACCTGGTGGATAAGCTCGTTCGCCATCGCGACCAGCTGCGCTGGGAAGGCCGCAAGGCGGTGCTGACCCGGCGCAAGTCGACCGAGGCGGGCTGGACCAAAAAGCTGATGGCGCTGCCGCTGGTGCGCGAGGCCATTGCGAACCAGATGCGCAAGCAGGCTGGCAAGAAAGCCCGCAAGGAGCACTATCCAGCCCCCTATGCCCTGATCGACCTGTTCGAAAAGCATGGCAATGACTGGCGGGCGATGATCCGCGGCGAAGTGGACGCCTTTGTGCCGCTCATGGGGTCGCCAACTGCGAGCAATCTGAGGCGCGTGTTCTTCCTCTCCGAGGGGCTCAAGAAGCAGGGCATGAAGGGCGCCAGGTTCGCGCGCGTGCATGTGATCGGCGCCGGTGTGATGGGGGGCGATATCGCCGCCTGGTGCGCCTATCGCGGCATGAGCGTGACCCTGCAGGACCTCGATATGGAGCGCATCCAGCCGGCGCTGGATCGAGCCAAGTCGCTGTTCAAGAAGCGCTATAAGAAAAAGCGCGAGGTCGATGCGGCCATGTTGCGGCTGACAGCCGATCCGACCGGGACGGGCGTTGGCCGCGCCGATGTGATCATCGAGGCGGTGGTGGAGAAGCTCGAGATCAAGCAGAAGATCTTCGGCGGCATTGAAGACAAGATGAAGCCGGGCGCCATCATGGCGACCAATACGTCCTCGATCGAGCTGGAACGCATTGCCGAAGCACTCAAGGATCCTGCCCGCCTGATCGGCCTGCACTTCTTCAATCCAGTGGCCCAATTGCCGCTGGTCGAGGTGATCCGCTCCAAGTTCAATACCGATGAGGAGATCGGCAAGGGTGCCAGCTTCGCTCTGGCTATCGGCAAGTCCCCGGTGGTGGTCAAGTCCGCGCCCGGCTTCCTCGTCAACCGCGTGCTCATGCCCTACATGCTGGGCGCCGTGGAGCGGGTGGAAAAGGGCGAGAGCAAGGAATTGCTTGATGCGGCCGCCGTTGCCTTCGGCATGCCGATGGGCCCAATCGAGCTGATGGATACGGTGGGCTTGGATGTTGGCAAGTCAGTGGCGACCGAACTGGGCCATGACGTTCCGGCCGACAGCAAATTCGCCAGGCTGATTGCCGAAGGCAAACTCGGCCGCAAGACCGGCGAGGGCTTCTACAAATGGGAGAAGGGCAAGGCGCAAAAGGGTGAAACGCCCAGCCACCCCGACCTTGCCGGGCTGGGCAAGGAACTGGTCAAGCCTCTGGTCGACATGACGGAAGTGGTGGTCGCCGAAGGAGTCGTTGCTTCGCCCGAACTGGCCGATATCGGCGTCATCATGGGCACCGGCTTTGCGCCCTTCCTGGGCGGCCCAATGAAGGCTCGCGCCGATGGCCGCGCGTAAGAGGAGAACAGACATGACCGAACTCAAGCGCGTTGCCATTGTCGGCTCTGCCCGCATTCCGTTCGCCCGCGGCGGCACCGCCTATGCGGATGAAACCAATCTCTCCATGCTCGGCACGGTGCTGGGCGGGCTGGCGGACAAGTTCGGCCTCAAGGGTGAAAAAGTGGATGAGGTGATCGCCGGGGCGGTCATCAATCATTCGCGCGATTTCAACATTGCCCGCGAAGCGCTGCTCGACGCGGGCTTCTCGCCACGCACACCGGGCACGACCATGCAGATCGCCTGCGGCACGAGCCTGCAGGCGGCGCTGGTGCTGGCCGGCAAGATTGCCTCCGGTCAAATCGAGAGTGGCATTGCTGCCGGTTCCGATACCGTCTCGGACAGCCCCATCGTCTTCGGGCCAAAATTCCAGCATCGGCTGCTAGACGCCAATGCGGCCAAAACCACCGGTGACAAGGTCAAGGCCTTCACCAAGGGTTTTTCCTTCGGTGAGCTGACCCCGGTAGCGCCTTCCGTCAACGAGCCGCGCACCGGGCTCTCCATGGGCCAGCATTGCGAACTGATGGCCAAGGAATGGGGGATCGCGCGCCGCGATCAGGACGCGCTGGCAGTGGCCAGCCACCGTAATGCGGCTGCTGCCTATGATGAAGGCTTTCATGACGATCTGATCGTTCCATGTGCCGGGCTGGTCAGGGACAACAATGTCCGCCCCGATGCGAACCTGGACAAGATGAGCACGCTCAAGCCGGCCTTCGACAAGCAGAGCGGTCACGGGACACTGACCGCGGGCAATTCGACGCCGCTGACCGATGGCGCGGCGGGCGTGCTGCTGGCCAGCGAGGAATGGGCCAAGGCGCGTGGCCTGCCGATCCAGGCTTATATCACCACCGGGCGCGTCGCCGGCAATGACTTCGCCCATGGTGAGGGGCTGCTGATGGCCCCGACCATTGCGGTCAGTGAAATGCTCTCCAGGGCCGGGCTCGGCTTTGACGATATCGACTATTTCGAATTGCACGAGGCCTTCGCCGCGCAGGTGCTGTGCACGCTCAAGGCCTGGAAGGACCCAGCCTATTGTAAGGACGTGCTCGGCCGCGACACCGTGCTGGGCGAGATCGATCCGGCCAGGATCAACGTCAAGGGCTCGAGCCTGGCCTATGGGCATCCCTTTGCGGCAACCGGGGCTCGTATTCTGGGTCTGACGGCCAAGCTGCTTGCGAACCAGGCCAACAAGAAGGCGCTGATATCGGTGTGCACGGCCGGTGGCATGGGCGTCGCCGCTCTGGTAGAAAGTGCGGCATGAGTGACAATGTCCTGAAATTTCGGCGGCCTGAGAAGAAGCCTGAGCCGCCAGTCAAGAAACCGCGAGGGCCGATGCCGGCCTGGGTGCCATTCGCGGTTCTGCTCGCGGTCGCCCTTGTCATCTTTTTTGTGCAAAGGGCGGGCTTGGGCGGCTAACCGATCCAGTGCAACGTTTTAGGACGGGCTTGCGCGCCTCGCACGCTCGTGCGCGCCGGTTGGTATCTGGTTCTGCCTGAATGGCATTGCACAGAATTTCGTGCCCCGAACTGACCCGTATTGGGGGTATTCACAATCGACCACTGGATGACGTTTAGGTCAATCTTTCGCTTGTCAGTGGACGGATTTGGGTATTACCGTCCACCAATCTTGACCGGCGGGTAAAATCCGGCGGCGAAGAAGAATGAGCTGTCCGACGTCAGCGACAGCCAGTCAGAGAAACGCAAGAATTCCACAAGGAGATGGGACGAGAATGAAGATCACCACAGCCATGAAGGCGGTGACGACCGCCGGCGCCCTGGCGCTGATGATGAGCTCGGCGGCTTCGGCCGTGACGCTGCAGATGCACAATGGCGGTGACCCCGGTTCGCTCGATCCGCACAAGGTGTCCGGCGACTGGGAAAACCGCGTTGTCGGCGACTATATCGAAGGTCTGGTGACTGAAGATGCCGGCGCCAACCCGATTCCGGGCCAGGCCGAGAGCTGGGAAATCTCGGAAGACGGTACTGTCTACACCTTCCATCTGCGCGATGAAGCGATGTGGACCGATGGCACCCCGGTGACTGCGGGCGACTTCGTGTTTGCCTTCCAGCGCCTGTTCGACCCGGCCACCGCTTCGGACTATGCCTATCTGCAGTACCCGATCAAGAATGCGGCTGCGATCAACTCGGGCGAGATCACCGATTTCGACCAGCTCGGTGTCAAGGCGATCGACGACAAGACGCTCGAGATCACGCTTGAAGCTGCCACCCCGTTCTTCCTGGATGCGCTGACCCACTACACCGCCTATCCGGTGCCCAAGCACCTGGTCGAAGAGTATGGCGATGCCTGGATCGAAATGGAAAACATCGTCGCCAACGGTCCCTACAAGATCGTGGAATGGCTGCCCGGCTCCTATGTCCGTTCGGAAAAGAACGAGGACTATTACGACGCCGAGAACGTCCAGATCGATGAGGTCTATTACCACGTCCTGGAAGACCAGGCTGCCGCGCTCAACCGCTACCGTGCCGGCGAGTTCGACATTCTGACCGACTTCCCGTCCGACCAGTATTCCTGGATGCAGGAAAACATCCCGGGCGAGACCCATGTCGAGCCGTTCCTGGGCATCTACTACTATGTGATCAACCAGGAAGTTGCGCCGTTTGACGACGTTCGCGTTCGCGAAGCGCTGTCGATCTCGATCCTGCGCGATGTGATCGGTCCCGATATTCTGGGTACTGGCGAACTGCCGGCCTATGGTTGGGTGCCGCCGGGCACCGGCAATTATGTCGACAATGCCTATGCGCCGGAATGGGCCTCCATGTCCTATGAGGATCGCGTTGCCCGCGCCACCGAGCTGATGACCGAAGCCGGCTATGGCCCGGACAATCCGCTCGATCTGCAGCTGCGCTACAACACCAATGACAACCACCAGCGTATCGCCGTCGCGATCGCCGCCATGTGGGAGCCGATCGGTGTGAATGTCGAGCTGTTCAACTCCGAAGTGGCCGTCCACTACGACGCCCTGCGCGCTGGCGACTTCCAGGTCGGCCGTGCCGGCTGGCTGCTCGACTATAACGATCCGTCCAACACGCTTGACCTGCTCAAGACCGGTATCGAGCAGGACGGCACCATGAACTGGGGCAACAATTACGGCCGCTATTCGAACGCCGAGTTCGATGCGCTGCTCGACCAGGCCTCCAGCGAGCAGGATCTGGCTGCCCGCGGCCAGATGCTGGCCGATGCCGAAAAGATCGCCATGGACGAGTTCGGTGCGATCCCGATCTACTGGTATGTCTCCAAGAACGTCGTGAAGCCCTACATCACTGGCTTCGAAGACAATGCCAAGGACGTGCACCGCACCCGCTGGCTGACCAAGTCGGAATAATCCGGAACCAAATCGTGGGGCCCTCCGGCCCCACGAGCTTTTCTCCGGTGTGGCGCGCAGTGGACGCAGCGCCCCGGACAGCGAAGGCCATACCCAATGCTCTCATACGCTTTTCGGCGCGTGCTCTCGGCCATTCCGATTGCACTGATCGCCGTTACAGTCTGTTTTTTCATTCTGCGCCTGGCGCCCGGCGGTCCGTTTGACGGCGAGCGCGCGCTGCCGCCCAATGTGCTGGCCAATCTGCGTGCGCACTACAATCTGGATCAGCCACTGATCAATCAGTACTTCATCTATGTGTGGCGTCTGCTGCATGGCGATCTGGGCCCGTCCATGGTGGTTGAGGGGTTCTCGGTCAGCCGCCTGATCGCCATTGGCTTCCCCTTTACCCTGACCCTGGCCCTGACCGCCTTCGTGATCGCGACTGCGATCGGCGTGCTGGCCGGCATGTTCGCTGCCGTGAACCAGAACAAGTGGCCAGACTATGTGCTGGTCTTGCTGGTCATGGTCGGCGTCATCATCCCGAACTTCCTGATGGCTGCGCTGCTGCAGCTCTGGTTTGGCGTCTATCTGGGCTGGTTCCCCGCCGGGGGCTGGGTCACGGGCAGCTGGATGCATCTGGTGCTGCCGGTGACAGTGCTGGCCTGGCCGCATGCCGGCCGGATTAGCCGGCTGATGCGCGGCTCGATGATTGAAGTGCTGGGTTCCAACTATGTGCGCACGGCGCGGGCCAAGGGCCTGGGCGAGCGCCTGGTGATGGCGCGCCATGCCATCAAGCCGGCATTGATCCCGGTGGTTTCCTATCTTGGGCCGGGCCTCTCCTATCTGCTCACCGGGTCGCTGGCGGTCGAACAGGTGTTCGGCCTGCCCGGCATCGGCAAGTACTTTGTCACCGCCGCGCTCAACCGTGACTACGGCATCGTCCTGGGCACGACCATTCTCTACATGTTCATCATTCTTGCACTCAATCTGATCGTTGACCTTGTCTATGCCTGGCTCGATCCCAAGGTGAGGTATCGCTGATGCCGGGTATCACGGGTAAAGACCAGGTGTTGTCCACCTATGCCGACAAGCTTTCGGCGCTGGACGCCCCCAAGGGCCGTTCGCTCACTCAGGACGCGCTGCGCAGATTGACGCGCAACAAGGCGGCCGTCGTTTCCATCGGCGTTTTGGTGCTGATCGTGCTGGTGGCCTTTATCGGCCCCTATTTCGTGCCCTGGGGCTATAGCCAGGTGGATTGGAGCAATATCCGCAAGCCGCCAAATTTCGAGGCACTGCATTATCTGGGCACGGACCAGAACGGCCGCGACATGCTGGCGCGCGTTCTCCAGGGTACCCAGATGAGCCTGATCGTGGCCGCCGTCGCCACACTGGTGTCGGTGTTTATCGGGGTCATCTACGGCGCGGTGGCAGGGTATTTCGGCGGGCGTGTGGATGCCATCATGATGCGCATCGTCGATGTCATGTATGCGCTGCCCTATATCCTGTTTGTCATCATCCTGGTGGTGATGTTCGGGCGCAATCCGGTGCTGCTGTTCGTGGGTATCGGCGCCATTGAATGGCTGACAATGGCGCGTATCGTGCGCGGGCAGACGCTGACGCTCAAGGAGCGGGAGTTTGTCGAGGCGGCGCGCGCCAGTGGCGCCAAGCCCTTCACCATTATCATGCGGCACATCGTGCCCAACCTCACCGGTCCGGTAGTGATCTATGCCACGTTGACCATTCCCGAAATCATCATCGCGGAGAGCTTCCTCTCCTATCTGGGCCTGGGTGTGCAGGAGCCACAGACGTCGCTGGGTACGCTAATTTCCGCCGGTGCGCCGGTGGCCGAGGTGATGCCCTGGCTGCTCCTGGCACCAGCCGCCGTGCTCGTGACCATGCTGTTCTGCCTGACCTATGTCGGCGATGGCCTGCGTGACGCGCTGGATCCCAAGGATCGATAGGAAGCGAATTTCATGGCTTTGCTAGAAGTAAAGAACCTCAAGGTCGATTTCGACACTCAGGACGGGGTCGTGCACGCGGTGCGCGATCTTTCCTACACGCTGGAAAAGGGCAAGACGCTGGCCATTGTGGGCGAAAGCGGCTCGGGCAAGACCCAGGGGGCCTTCGCCCTGATGGGGCTCTTGCCCAAGAATGGCCGCGCCACCGGCTCGGTCATGTTCGACGGCAAGGAAATCCTCAACCTGCCGCTCCGGCAGATCAACGAGTATCGCGCCGCGCGGATCGGGATCATTTTCCAGGACCCGATGACATCGCTCAATCCCTATCTGCGCATCTCGCGGCAGATGACCGAAGTGCTCGAGCGCCACAAGGGCATGAGCCATAGCGCGGCCCTGGCAGAAAGCGTCCGGTTCCTCGATGCGGTGCGCATTCCGGACGCGAAGAACCGCGTGCATATGTATCCGCACGAGTTCTCGGGCGGCATGCGGCAGCGCGTGATGATCGCCATGTCCCTCTTGTGCGGGCCGGAGTTGCTGATCGCCGATGAACCGACCACGGCGCTCGACGTGACGGTGCAGGCTGAGATTATCGACCTCCTGGTGGACCTTCAGGAAGATTTCGGCGCCTCGATCATCCTCATCACCCACGATCTGGGAATCGTGGCCGGCACCTGCGAGGACACGCTGGTGATGTTCGACGGCAAGGTGATGGAATATCGCAAGACTGAAGACCTCTTCGCCAATCCTGAGCACCCTTATACCCAAGGACTGCTCTCGGCCGTGCCGCGGCTCGACAAGAAGGTGGAGCGCCTCTCCACCGTCTCCTATGAATTCATGAGCCAGAGGGGCGAAGCATGAGCGAGAAGGACGTCATTCTCGAGGTACGCAATCTCTCGGTGCATTTCGACATTCCCGCCGGCGGGCTGTTTGGCGGTCACAAGGTGCTCAAGGCAGTCAAGGATGTGTCGTTTGACCTGCATGCCGGCGAGACGCTGGGTATTGTGGGGGAAAGCGGCTGCGGCAAGTCGACCCTGTCGCGGGCCATTATCCGGCTGATCCAGGCCTCGGGCGGGGAATCGAAGTGGATGGGCAAGGACATTCTCAAGATGTCGCCCAAGGAGCTGGTCGGCCTGCGCAAGGATATCCAGATGATCTTCCAGGATCCGCTGGCTTCGCTCAACCCGCGCATGACGGCCGGCGCCATCATCGCCGAACCGCTGCTGATTCACTATCCCAACGTCAACAAGGCGGAGCGCACCGCACGCGTGGCGGAAATGATGCAGAAGGTGGGCCTGTCGCCGAGCATGATCAACAAGTACCCGCACGAGTTCTCCGGCGGCCAGTGCCAGCGCATCGGCATCGCCCGGGCACTGATCACCAAGCCCAAGCTGATCGTCTGCGACGAGGCGGTCTCGGCGCTGGACGTGTCCGTGCAGGCCCAGGTGATCAACCTGCTGATGGATCTGCAGAAGGAGTTCGGCGTCTCGCTGCTGTTCATCGCGCACGACATTGCGGTGGTGCGCCATATCGCCCAGCGCATCATGGTGCTCTATTTCGGCGAGGTGGTGGAAATCGGCGATAGTGAGCAGGTGGTCATGGCGCCCCGCCATGACTACACCAAGAAACTCATTGCTTCTGTTCCGGTGCCCGACCCCAAGGAAGAAATGAAGCGCCGCGAAGAACGCCGCCGCTTGCGCCGGGAAGCCGCGGCCGCAGCGGCCTGACCAGTCGGTCGCCTATCGGGAGCGCCGGTCGGCGCTTCCGACATCCTCTGTCCGGCGCCGCCGGTCGGGCCCGGCATAGCTCTCGGCCTCGATGAAAGGGCGCGGATTGGCGGCAATGGTGTCCATGCGCGTCTTGAGGTGGACAGCTGCGAAAGGCTTGCGCAGGAATTCGGTGACACCCGCGTCCCGCGCGGCCGCAATGCTCGCCGCGTCGGGTGCGGCCGACATCATGATCACGGGCGTAAGGCGATTGATGCAATCGGTGCTAGCCCTCAGGCGCCTGACAAGTTCGACGGCGTCCGGGCCGCGCAATTGATCGTCGATGATGATCAGGTCGAATGGGCGGCGCTTGAGCTCGAATTGCGCCTGCGTGCCCTCATAGGCTTCACGGATATCGCGGCGGCCAAGGCTACGCAGCATTCCGGCGACCAGGGCCGCCATATTGGTCTGTGGGTCGATGATGAGCACGCCCGTCTTGGTGATCTGTTCGCTGGCCATTGTGTCGGTATCTGGTGCGTTTTCCGACACGATAGCGTTTCAGGTTCACCTGCGCGTTAACGCCGACAGATTGGGGAAAACCGGTGTGATTGCGCGTTGACAGGCGGGGCCACTTTCCTTATGTAGAACCCAGTTTTCGGGCGCCTTGGCGCCCCTTTTGTTTGACCGAGGATTAGAACGATGAAGATCCGCAACTCGCTGAAGGCGTTGATGACTCGCCACCGCGCGAACAAGCTCGTCCGCCGTCGCGGCCGCG
>NZ_CAJXJS010000084.1 GCF_913055165.1 uncultured Devosia sp. | reverse complement strand
ACCGCCCGGTTGTACCAGGAGCGGTCGAACAGCACCATTTCCCCGGCCGCCGGCAGCCAGTCGACATAGCGCTGGAAGTACCATTGCGTGCGTTCCCGATCATTGGGCTTGGGCAGGGCGGCGATGATATTGTAGCGCGGATTGAGATTTTCCAGGAACCGCTTGATGGTGCCGCCCTTGCCCGCAGCATCGCGCCCTTCGAAGACGATGATCGTGCGGGTGCCGGCCTTGGCCATATGCGCCTGATGCAGCACCAACTGTTTTTGCAGCTTATAAAACTGCGTGTCATACTCGTCGCCGTCGAGTTTCTCGTCATAAGGGTATGCGCCCGACCCGAAGGCAGCCTTCCTGATCGCCTTGGGCAGTTCGGGATTGTTGATGTCAAAGCCGTCGATGGGATCGGTCACGCTGTCTCTCCGCTGTCACATAGACCGTGCTATGAACCTCGCTCCCGCGCAAGAGGCGGGTTAACGCATTGATTCGACCACCAGATATGGATGATCTGAGGACAACTCACCTGAGGCGCACACCAGCCAGCGCCCTTGCGCGCCTGACCGGACAGGTGCCGCTGCTGCTCGGCCTGGCAGGCCTGATAGGCTGCTTTGTCCTCTTCGGTGGTCTGCGCCCCGATCTCGGTGTCATCGGCTATCTGGTGCTGGTTGGTTTCATGGCCATGCTGCCCCAGCCGGTCGTGACCGTGACGCGGACCGTGGAAATACCCGCCCCGACACCAGCCGCAGCAACGATCGACCAGGATATGTTGCCCGCCTTTGTCGAGGCGCTGGGTGATCCGGGACTCGTGCTCGACAGAAGCGGCGCGGTGCTGCATCGCAACGGGGCCGCCGCCCGGCAATATCCCAGCCTGCAACAGGGTCGCGTCATGACGCTGGTGATGCGCAACCCCGATCTGGTGGCCGCCATCGAAGGTTCGCAGCGAACCGGCGAGCCGCGCAGCTTCGAGCTGCACGAGACGGTGCCCTCCGAAACCTGGGATCGCGTCACAGTCGCGCCACTGCGCCGACCTGATCGCGACTGGTTCGCCGATGCGGACCGCCAGCTTCTGGTCACCTTCCAGAGCCTGACCGAACTCAAGCGCGTCGATGCTCTGCGCACCGACTTCATCGCCAATGCCAGCCACGAGATGCGCACTCCGCTCGCCTCGCTGATCGGCTTCATCGATACCCTGCTCGGACCCGCAGCCCGCGACGCCGCGGCGCGCGAGAAGTTCCTGGGGATCATGCGCACCCAGGCCGAGCGCATGAGCCGGCTGATCGACGATCTGCTCAGCCTGTCCCGCATTGAAATGCACCAGCATGTGCGCCCCACCGGCTCGGTGGACCTGACCGCCCTGCTGCGCGAAGTCCGGGAGGGCCTGCAGACCCAGGCCCGGGCCGCGGACGTCGAGGTTGTTCTGACCACGCCCGATGCGCCGGTCATGGTCACCGGCGACCGTGGTCAGCTCTATGAAGTCTTCGAGAACCTTGTCGACAATGCCATCAAATATGGCGCTGACGGCAAGAAGGTCGAAGTTGAACTCGCCCGTATCGACCGTGCCGGCCTCAAACACATGGTCAGTGTCATCGATCATGGTCCGGGCGTGGAGCCCGAGCACGTGCCGCGCATGACCGAGCGCTTCTACCGTATCGATGCCGAAGCGAGCCGCAAGAAGAAGGGCACGGGCCTGGGTCTGGCCATCGTCAAGCACATCATCCAGCGCCATCGCGGCCAGATGAGCATCAAGTCCAAGCCGGGCGAAGGCCTGCGGGTGGACGTGCTGCTGCCCTGAGGCACTTCAGTTGAAATGACTGCGGCCCTGTCCGCATGCTCAATGACGGATGGCAAACTTGTCCCCGTCCGCCGAGCCCATGCCATGGTTCTGTCTGGTGCGGGGCAAGGGACGCGGGCACAATGACAGAACCAGAAAACAAAAAAGGACGCCATGGGGCGCCCTTGATTGATCCGGCAGCTGAACGTTCAGCGCTTTTTCTTGTCGAGCTGGTGATAGGCCCGGCGCGAATGGAACTCGCAATAAGGGCCGGTCTCCAGGCTGTGCTGGCCGCAGAAATAGAAGTCCTTGGTCAGCGGGTCGCCGATCGGCCACTTGCAGGTATGCTCGTTGAGCTGCAGCAGGCTCAGGCGCTTGTCCTCGGGAATGAACAGTTCCGCTGCGGCCGGCGCGACGTAAAGCTCGGCGTCCATCTCAGGGCTGGCAGCCAGTGCAGTGGCGCCCATCACCTGTGGGCGGGACATGCTGACCCGCGGCTTGGCGCTCATCGAGGCGGTGCTGGACGAGGGGCTGGAAACGCGGCGCGGCGCGGCCGGGCGCGAGGCGGGGCGCGAACGCGGTGCGGTGTTCGTCGGCTTGGCGCGGGCGGAAAGCTTCAGGCGGTGCACCTTGCCGATCACGGCATTGCGGGTCACCCCTTCACCCAGCTCGGCGGCAATCTGGCTGGCGCTAAGCCCTTCCATCCAAAGCTTCTTCAAAAGTTCGACGCGCTCGTCAGTCCAGCCCATCGGTTGCGCTCCTGAAACCATCGACAAAACAGAATCCTTCATTGCGCTGCCAGAAAGGCACTGGCAGCCTTATCGACTCTACAGCTCGTATGTTGAGCGGGTCCGCCGCACGAGATATCGTGTCCCCAACGCCTCCGAGACTACGACATCGGCGGAATCGGGATCAAGAGTCGGGGCCGATTTTCCCCGTTTATTCATTGGTTAAAATTGCCCTAACGATCCTTGAGTCAAATCAGGCACTTGGCGGGTACCAGATTGACTTTGTGGGGTGATTACGCCTAATTCTCGGGCCCAGACGCGCGGCCGAGAGGGCGCGTTTTTGGTTTGTGTGGCAGCTTTGCCACGCTTCTCCCGACCCTGGCTTTCAACACAAGAGGAATGTTCGCCATGTCTGCGCTCTACGGCACCTATGCCCGGTCCGATCTCGCTTTCGAGCGGGGCGAGGGCATGCGCCTGTACGACCAGCATGGCCGAGAATTTCTCGATTTCCATTCCGGCATCGCCGTCAACGCCCTGGGCCATGGCGACCCGCATCTGGTTGCCGCGCTCAAGGCTGCGGCGGACAAGGTCTGGCACACATCCAATGTCTTCACCATTCCAGAGCAGGAACGGTTGGGGCAGCGCTTGGTCGAGAGCACCTTTGCCGACAAGGTCTTCTTCACCAATTCCGGGGCCGAGGCCCTCGAATGCGCCATCAAGACCGCCCGGCACTACTTCTTCGCCAAGGGCCAGCCGGACCGCTACGAAGTGATCGCCTTTACCGGCTCCTTCCATGGCCGGACCCTGGGCACGATCGCCGCTGGCGGCAACCCGAGCTACCTTGAGGGCTTTGGCCCGCCCATGCCGGGCTTCAAGCACACGGCGCCCGGCGATCTCGACGCGGTCAGAGCCCTTGTAGGCCCGCAAAGCTGCGCCATCCTGATCGAACCCGTTCAGGGTGAGGGCGGCGTCACGGCCATGAGCGCCGAGTTCCTCCAGGGCCTGCGCCAGATCTGCGACGAGAACGACATGCTGCTCATCTTTGATGAGGTGCAGTGTGGTTTCGGCCGCACGGGGCGCTTCTTTGCCTTTGAATGGGCAGGAATCGCGCCCGACATCGTCGCCGTGGCCAAGGCTATCGGCGGCGGATTTCCGCTCGGCGCCTGTCTCGCCACCGAGGCCGCGGCCGCCTCGATGGTGCCGGGTACCCATGGCTCCACCTATGGCGGCAATCCGCTGGGCTGCGCCATGGGCAATGCGGTGCTGGATCGCATCCAGGCGCCCGGCTTCCTCGATCACGTCGCGCAGATGGGCCAACGGCTCGCCTGGCACCTTCAGCAATTGGCGCAGAAATATCCGGACTACGTTCTCGAGCTGCGTGGCAAGGGCCTGCTCGCCGGCATCAAGATCGCGCCGCCGGTCCGGGACTTCGTGGCACGCCTGCGCGACGACCACCAGCTCCTGGCCATCGGCGCGGGAGACAATGTGCTTCGGCTGCTACCGCCGCTCATTGTCTCCGAGGCCGATATCGAGGATGCCATGAGCCGGATTGGCGCGGCGTTTGACGCGATCGAGGCCGAAACAGCGGCAACGGCGGCGGCCGGTTCATGAGCCTGTTGGTCTTCTATCATTTCGGACGGCGCCGAGGCGGCTGCTAGCCACTCTCCCGGCGGGCTGCTGGCCCGCCGAGGACCGCCTTTCGCCTCATTCCAATCCAAGCGTCATCAAAGGACCCCGGCCCATGAACTCGACCGGCACTCCCAGGCATTTTCTTTCTATCGACGATTTCACCTATGCCGAACTGCGCGGCATGCTGAACCAGGCTGTCGCGCTCAAGGCCCGGTTGAAGGATGGCGACCGGCCCCAGCTCCTCAAGGACAAGGTGCTGGCCATGATCTTCGAGCGCCAGTCCACGCGCACCCGCGTCAGTTTCGACGTGGGCATGCGCCAGTTGGGCGGCCAGACCCTGATGTTGTCCGGCCAGGAAATGCAGTTGAGCCGCGAGGAGACTCTGGCCGACACGGCACAGGTCATGAGCCGGTATGTCGACGCCATCATGATCCGCATCCTCAGCCATGCCGACCTGCTCGAACTGGCCGAGGCGGCGACGGTGCCGGTCATCAATGGCCTGACCCGCCGCGCCCATCCCTGCCAGATCATGGCTGACCTCATGACCTTCGAGGAGCATCGCGGCGATATCCGCGGCGCCAAGGTGGCCTGGGTCGGCGACAGCAACAATGTGCTGCACTCCTGGGTTAATGCGGCGGAATTGTTCGACTGTGAATTGACCATCGCAGTGCCGGACGAATACAGCCCCGAAAAGGACCTGATGCAGGACATCAAGCGGGCGGGCAGGAATGTCAGGCTCATTGAGGATCCGCGCGAGGCCGTCGAGAGCGCTGACCTGGTCATCACCGACACCTGGGTGTCCATGGGTGACACGGATGCCGCCGAGCGCCGCCGGGTCTTGAAACCCTATCAGGTCAACACCAATCTAATGGCCTTGGCGAATAAGGATGCCTTGTTCATGCACTGCCTGCCCGCCCATCGCGGCGACGAGGTGACCGACGAGGTGATCGACGGGCCTCAATCAGTGGTGTTCGACGAGGCCGAAAATCGCCTGCATGCCCAGAAAGCAGTATTGTGCTGGGCCTTCGGGGTCGAAACCAACTAGGCGTTTCTCGCCTGTCGTTGCTCAACCACCAAATCGATACCCCCGCGCAAGCGGGGGTCTGCGTTATGCGAGACGGGCCGCTTATGCGGTCCCTCTTGTGATGGTGGCCGGGTAGCGCGTTCCGCCCGCAAGGCGTAGCCTTGAGAAAGACGAACTCATCATGACTACGGAAGTGACCATGACCGAAAGCCTGCTCTCCAGCATGGGCCTTGATCGTCCCGAGACCGGCGACGATGCCGTGGTGCCATTCACCCTCGACAAGCTGGACACTCGCGGCCGCGTTGTGCGCTTGGGCTCCGCACTGGACACCATCCTCAGCCGCCATGACTATCCGCTCCCCGTGGCTCGTCTGTTGGGCGAGGCCGTTGTGCTGTCCGCCCTGATTGGGTCCTCGCTCAAGTTCGAAGGCCGTTTCATCCTGCAGACCCAGACCGACGGGCCGGTCAATCTGATCGTGGTCGATTTCGACGCCCCCGACGGCATGCGCGGCTATGCCCGGTTTGATCAGGAGGCACTGGTCAAGGCAGCCGAAGCCGGCAAGACCTCTGCCGCCGACCTGCTCGGCCGGGGTCATCTGGCCATGACGATCGATCAGGGGCCCCATACCGAGCGCTATCAGGGCATTGTGGCGCTGGACGGCAATTCGCTTGAACAGGTAGCGCACACCTATTTCATGCAGTCCGAACAGATCCCGACCCAGGTCCGTTTGGCCGTGGCCCAGATGTCGACCAAGGGTGATCACCGTGCCCGCTGGCGTGCGGGTGGGATGTTGATCCAGCATCTGCCGCCCAATGGTCAATCAGCCATGGCGGACCTGCCGGGCGATGGTGACTTCGACAACCCGGACATGGTCGATCCCGATTTTGTCGAAGCCGATGGCTGGGCCGAAGCCAAGGCGCTGTTGGGTACGGTGGGCGATCTCGAATTGTCCGATCCCGACATTTCGCCCGAGCGCCTTCTGTTCCGCTTGTATCACGAAACCGGCGTCCGCGTGTTCCCGCCGCAGGACCTGGAGGAACGCTGCACCTGCTCGGCAGACCGCATAGAAGACATGCTGGCCAATAGTTTCTCGCCCGAAGAGCGGCAGGACATGGCGGTTGACGGCGAGATCGAAGTTGTCTGCGAATTCTGTTCGACTGCTTATCGTTTCAATCCGCACCACTTTCAGGATGAAAGTTAACACAGTCTGAAGCTGACGTTTTCTGCAACGTCAGCTTCATTCTCCTTGCCTTATTAGAAGAACACAGTCAAAATTCTTGCATTCGAGCGGCGAAGGGGGAAATGCCGGATGAATGCCGATCTGATGTCGACGATCGAGGATATCCAGCACCAGACCACGACGAACGGCATCATGGACATCATGTATCGCTCCATACGAAGCTATGGGTTCGATCGGTTCATCGTGTCCGGATTGCCCGATCCGGGCGTGGATGTGCGTCCCTTCGTCCTGCTCTCGGGTTGGGACGACGAATGGTATGAGCGTTATACCGGCCTCGGCTACGTCCATATCGACCCGGTTGCGCGGCACTGCTTCTCCACCACCTTGCCATTCGAATGGTCTGACGCCCCTTATGACCGGGAGAACGACGTCGCCGCGCGGCGGGTCATGGATGAGGCGCGTGAGTTCGACATGGACGAAGGGTTTTGCGTGCCGGTGCATATGGAAGGCGGGATGCAGGGCGTGGTCTCTCTCGTCGGTAGAACTGAGCACCTGGATGAGAAGCGCCGCCTCGAACTTCACATGCTCTCCCTCTATGCCCATGGCCGGCTGCGCTACCTCAATGGACCGGCTGGACGCCCAATGGGCCGTCGTGTGATCACCCCGCGTGAAGCCGAAATCCTCAAATGGGCAGCCTCCGGCAAGACCGCTGCCGAGATCGCCGAGATCACCGGGCTGACGCCCCGCACCATAAATCAGCACTGCGAAAATGCGCAGAAGCGTATGGGCACCAGCAATCGGCTGCACACCGTGGTCGAAGCCATCCGACACAAGCTGATTACGCTCTAGTGCGTTCCCGGCGATAGCAATCGCATAATCCAGCGGGACGAGCTTCTCCTTGCCAGCTCGCTGCGTCGAGCTCGATCAAGCGGCCGATCATGGTCGACGCCTCCATGGGCCGGTCCAGGCGGAGTGCGTCGTAATTTTTTGCATCACATTGTGATTTCTACCAATTTCATTTCGCGGGCTGCTCGTGACTAATTCCCTAAATCGAGGCCGGTAGCTTCGGGGGGCAGACCGATGAAATTGCACATCGTCCGCAGTCCAGCGGACCGGGATAGTCACGACCTGCTGGAGCAGAACTTTCGACTCCGGCATCGTGTTTTTGTTGAAATGGCCGGATGGGAGGCGCTGCGCCGGCCCGATGGTCGTGATGTCGACGCGTTCGACAATGGCGACGCTACACATCTTCTGATTTCCGATTCCGGCATCGTGGTGGGCGGTTCCCGCCTGACACCGCTGGATCGGCCGAACTTGCTGCAGACTGTCTTTAACGGGTTAGTGCAAGGAGAACTCCCCGCCCACCCTTCACTTGGGGCCGATTGGACGCGCTTTTATGTGCATCCCGATCGACGTGAAGGCCGGCGGCGCGCTCCCGAGTCTGCAGCCCTTTTCTGCGCGGTGATGGAATACGCTCTTTTGCAGGGCTACGGCTTCCTCACCTTTGTTTCGTCCCTATCCATGCTGGAGCACGGCACCGCGGTGGGGTGGCGCATCACCCCGCTCGGGGCGCCGGCCATGAGCGATGGCAAGCCCATCATCGCTGCCTGGATCGAGGTTTCCGAACAGGCTCTGCACAATGTGCGGCGGACCACCGGGATGAGCAGACCGCTCGTCCCGGTTTTTTCTTCAGCCGATCCTCTGTGGTCCGACGGGCCTCTTCTGGCCTAGCTAGGCGCAAGACATGGCCCAGGCCCTGGCACTCATGCAGGCCGTGATCGGTCACCAGCTGACCAGCACGTCGGCCGGAGCGCTGCTTGATCAGGCCCTCGAGGCCGAGGTGGATCCGCTGCACTGGTGCGCCGTGCATCTGAACCTCCCCGAGGCGGAAATCATGGCCCGCGCCGCTGCGTGGGTGGGGATAGCCTTTCTGGAAGCAGTGCCAAACTGCGATGCCCCGGCTCTCGACCCGGGCCGGCTCGAGGCGCTGGGCGAAATCCGGCTGTACCGGCTGCGCCTGGAGGATCGGGATGTGGCGTTCGTAGCACCAAACTTTTTCGGCTTGCTGAGGCTGGCCAGACTCTGCGCCGCGCGGCCGGATCTGGCCCGCAGCATATGCATTGTTCCGGAAACCGCGCTGCGCGACTTTCTGGCCGCGCAGGCCTCTGCCGCACTGATCGACAATGCGCGCCAGAACATGACGCGGCTTTGGCCCCGAGCAGCGGCGCAACTCGAACTGATCGGTCCTGTGCGCATCGTTTTCGCTGCGCTGATCGGCGTTGTTACACTCATTCTCCTGTCCGCTCCCCTGACTGGATACGACACGCTGGCACCCTTCTGGTTCGCCCTGATCATGCTGCCATCGGTCCTGCGCCTGACTGCCCTGTTGACGCCGTTGCCGCCCGAACCGGTGGCGTCAGACGGCGGCGACGACATCGACTTGCCCGTCTATTCGATCCTTGTGCCCTTGCGTGATGAGGCCAATATGGTGCCGCAACTATGCCGGGCGCTGGACCAGCTCGATTATCCGCGCCACAAGCTCGACATCACCTTTGTGGTGGAGAGCACCTCGCCATCGACGATAGAGGCGCTACGCCCTTATTGCCGGGCGCCGCATTTTTCGCTCCGAATCGTCCCCGACGCGCTGCCGCGCACCAAGCCAAAGGCGCTCGACTTTGCATTGCCCTTCTGCCGGGGAGAATTTATCGTTGTCTATGATGCCGAAGACCGCCCCGAACCAGACCAGCTACGGCGGATCGCCGACCAGTTTCGGCAGCGGCCCGACTTGCATTGCATCCAGGCAAGACTGGTGATCGACAATGGCCGGAGCGGCTGGTTGCCGGCGCTGTTCGCGGGCGAGTATGCCGGGCTGTTTTCGGTGCTGCTGCCCGCTCTGTCCCGATGGGGCATCGTTATGCCGCTGGGCGGCACCTCCAACCATTTTCGTACCCGGTCTTTGCGCGAGCTGGGGGGGTGGGATGCGTTCAACGTTACCGAAGATGCGGATTTGGGTGTACGATTGGCGCGTCGTCAAATGCGTTGTGCGACCAGTCCCTCGCGCACGTATGAGGCCGCGCCGACCCGCCTGCTGCCCTGGATGGGGCAGCGCACGCGTTGGATGAAGGGGTGGTTCCAGACCTATGCCGTGCATAACCGCCACGCCAATGAATTGCTGGCCGATTTGGGTTGGCGGGAGTTCATTGGTCTGCAGCTTGTGCTCCTGGGCATGCTGATGCCGCCGCTGCTGCATGCAGGTTTTCTGATCACGCTGCCCATTCTGTTTCTGACCGGGCAATTGACTGCACCCGAGCTCCAGCCTTGGCCTGTCGCCTGCTTTGCAGTCCTTGTAATGGGCAGCACAATTGCCATTCTGATCAATCTGGTGGGATTGGCCCGGACCGGTCAGCGCGACCTGATCTGGCGGCAGGTCGCCGTGCCGCTCTATTGGGCCCTGATCTCGGCTGCAACCTTGCTAGCCCTGCGCGAGTTCACCTTGCGACCATTCCACTGGTTCAAGAGTCCCCACCACATTAGTCCCCGACCGTCCTCGCCATCTGTCCGGCCGGAGCGCGCACCGGCCGCGACTGTGGCGCCGGTTCATCCCCCCGGAAACAGTGTCCAGCGTCTCGGGCGAAAGCCGATCACCGACCGCTCCGTTGCCGGATGACCGAGGGGAAGATCGACCTCCACGCGTTGCCTGGTCTGGATCAGCTCCAAACCGAGGCGTCGTGTGCCGCCCATTCTCCGGCTGATCACGACAGCCCCGCCAAGCGCGGTCGCTTCTTCTTCCACCACATCAATATCGTGCGGCCGGAAATAGAGTAGTCCCGGGCCCGAAAGTTCAGGGGCCTCTATCCCCAGTGTCTGGTCGCCCAGCAGCACTGACCCGTTGCAAACCGTTACGGACAGCTGGTTCGACTCACCGATGAACCCGAACACAAATGGAGATGCCGGACGCTCATAGACCTCGTCCGGTGTCCCCACCTGCTCGATTCTGCCTTGGCGCATGACGCAGAGACGGTCAGCCAGCTCAAGCGCTTCCTCCTGGTCATGTGTTACAAAGATCGTTGTATGTCCGGTCCGCTCATGAACCTCACGCAACCATTTGCGCAATTCCCGGCGCACCTGCGCATCGAGCGCGCCAAAGGGTTCATCGAGCAACAGCACGCGGGGTTCGATGGCCAGGGCCCGTGCGAGTGCCACCCGCTGCCTTTGTCCGCCTGACAACTGCTTGGGGAAGCGCGACTCCAGGCCCGTAAGCTGCACCAAATCGAGCAGTTCCATTGCCCGACGACGGATTTCACCTGCAGCGGGTCGAATGGCGCGAGGACGCACCTTGAGGCCAAACGATACGTTTTCCAGAATGGTCATATGCCTGAACAGCGCATAGTGCTGGAACACGAAGCCAATATTGCGCTCCTGCACGCTTCTGGCTGACGCATCCTCCTCACCGAACAGAATGCGTCCGCTTGTGGGCCGCTCCAACCCGGCGATCAGACGCAGAAGGGTGGTTTTGCCAGAGCCGGACGGCCCCAGCAGGGCGATAAGTTCGCCCGCAGAGATGTCCAGTGATACGTCATGGAGGGCCGAAAACCGGTCAAATACCTTGCGGACATTGTCTAGGCGCACGTTCATAATGTTTCCCGTTGCCCGCTAGGAGCAGTCTTCCAGACAGAAGGCCTCAAAGGATTTGAGAGCATCGACTGGGCTTTTTCGCACAAGCCGTGATCGGCGCCAATTTTCTCTCGTGACCGCACTCGGCTTGTCCTTGTCGTATGGCAGGCCGAACGCTGGCCGTCAGTCGATCATGTGCCGAGGGAACCCTATAGGCAGGGTCAACAGCAGCTCCATGCGATCATTGGAGACACGCTCGCAAACGCGCAAGACCCTTGAAAAACCGTGCGTCTGCGCCCAGTTATGCACATGGACGCTATGGGCGTGGAAAGAAATGTCATCTTTCTTTCATGAGGGGTGTTGACGCGGAAATGACCCTCCCATATAACGCCCCTCGTTGACGACGCGAGGGCTTCGGCGCTCCCACTGATCGACACTTCTGACAAGGGCAGGGTTGCTGCCGGTTCGCCGGACAGGAAATCGTGTTCCCTGGTGGAATTCTCAGAGAGTGCAACTCTCGCCGACGCTTTCGTCCTCGCGGACATTGGGTCAGTTCTCTGACATTGTGAAGAATAGAAGAAAGAGAAACGTGGACGGCGATGTTCTTGCGAACGGAAGCCTGGAGCGATCCTGGTGGAAGTTAAGAAGACT
>NZ_CAJXJS010000083.1 GCF_913055165.1 uncultured Devosia sp. | reverse complement strand
GATATCGCACCCGGCCCGCGCGACATCGTCATCCGCAAGCAGAAGCCCTCCGGCTTCGCTGGAACGCCCTTGGTCTCCTACCTGCAGCTTCTGGGCTGCGACAGCGTGATCGTCACCGGCACCACCACCTCCGGCTGCGTCCGGGCCACCGTGCTGGATGCCTTCTCGCTGAACTACCGCGTGACGGTGGTCGAGGATGGGTGCTTTGACCGCGCCCAGGCCAACCACGCAATCAATTTGTGCGACATGCACGCCAAATACGCCAATGTGATGCCGTCCGGCGAGGTGATCGAACACCTCAACGGCCTCAGCCAGGGCATGTATGACCTGCCGTCCGGCGCCGGCATGGAACGTGTAGCCGCAGCCGAGTGACATTGACGCCCCCGTGCTGGACTGCAGCGCGGGGGCACTATGTTGGATTCCCTGCAACGTCATCTCGCTGGCAGCGGCGGCATGAAGCTGCGAGTGATCGCGCGGCTACAACGGCCAGAAGAACAGAATTGAGGGGACACCAACGGCAATGATGATTGCCTCAAGCGGCAGGCCCATCCGCCAATAGTCCCCGAAGCGGTACCCGCCCGGCCCCATGATGATGGTGTTGTTCTTGTGCCCGATCGGGGTCAGGAACGCACATGAGGCCGCCACGGCCACCGCCATCAGGAAGGGGTCGGGTGAGACCTCCAGGGCCTGGGCGATGGACAGGCCGACAGGAGCGGCAATCAGGGCCGTAGCGACATTGTTGAGAAAGTCGGAGAGGGTCATGGTGACCATCATCAGCAATGTCAGGATGGCCCAGACCGGCAAGGTGCCCGTGAGCGAGACTATTCCGTTGGCAATCAGCTCCGTGCCGCCTGAAGTTTCGAGTGCCAGCCCGAGCGGGATCAGCGATGCCAGCAGGACAATGATCGGCCACTCCACCGATTCATAGACCTCGCGTGGGCCAATGATGTTGAACAGCGCATAGATGCTGACGACGATGGCCAGGGCAACGGCTAGTGAGAACAGGCCCATCACCGACCCGGCGACAGCGGCCGCAAATACAGCAATGGCGAACAGCGCTTTGCTGCGTTGGATGACAGAATGGCTCCGCTCCGCGATCGGCAGCACCCCCAGCCAATCGATCGCGTCGTTCACGCGATTTTCCGGCCCCAGCAGCAACACGACGTCTCCGGGCTGAATGGGCAGTTTCCGAACGCGCTGGCGGAACCGGCGCCCCTGACGGGCAACGCCCAGCAGCGCCACGCCACGACGGTTTCTCAGGCCCAGGCCAAGAGCGGTGCGGCCGACCATCCGTGCATTGTCGGGAACAATCGCTTCAATCAAGGTAAGAGACTTGCCCCTCAGCCCGACATGCTCTTCGGTGCCCAGCGTCTCCAGGTTTGCCGCCCCGATGAAGGCTTCGATGGACTTTGGATCACCCTCAAGGATCAGCATGTCGGCAGCGCGCAGCTCGGTGCTGGCCGAAAAGCCTGGAAGACGGCGGCCGTTCCGCACGATCCCCAATAGCGTGATGTCGTGCTCCTCGGCCAGGGGCAGGAGGTCGTCCGGCGTCTTGCCGAGGCTCTTGGACTCCTCTCCCACCACCGCTTCGGCCACAAACAATCCCTTGTCCTGCTCATGGCCTGCAACTGCGGCCCTGCCTTCTGGCAGCAGGCGCCAGCCGACCAGGGTGACAAAGGCGATGCCCACCAGGGCGCAGGTCAGGCCGACGGGTGTGTAGTCGAACATTGAATAGGGCGTGCCCAGTGTGCGCTCACGGAACTGCGAGACGACAATATTGGGCGGCGTCCCGATCAGGGTAATCATCCCGCCAAGAATTGTGGCGAAGGACAGGGGCATCAGAGAGCGAGAAACGGAGCGCTTGGCCTTGTTGGCGGCTTCGATGTCGAGCGACATGAGCATGACCAGAGCCGCCACATTGTTGATGATCGCGGACAAGGCCGCCCCGACGATCGACATGATGCCAATATGGCTGGACAGCGCCCGATCGGATGAAATGACCAGCCGCGCGATCAGCTCGACGGCACCGGCATTGGCGAGCGCCCGCGATACGATCAGCACCAGTGCGATGATGACGACAGCCTCCTGCCCAAAGCCGGCGAATGCCTGGGCCGGCGGCACGACGCCCGCGACCACAGCAATAAGCAGGGCCGCGAAGGCGACGAGATCATAGCGTACCCGGCCCCAGACCAGGAACACGAACACCAGGCCCATGAGAACGAAGAGAAAGATCTGGTCATAGGTCACGTGTGTCGAATTGCTCCGTCCGTTTGGTCGCAAATCTTTCAGGGATTGCCAATGCTATACTGTCCGGGCGCTGGGGCAAGGGGACGGGCTCACGACCGGGAACGCATTGAGCGGCAAGTATTGGGGTTTCGCCCGCGCTCAAGACATCTCGACAAAGGCTCGCAGCAGGTCCGAACGGCTGAGCAGCCCCACCAGGCGGCCGTCTTCGACCACCGGGAAGCGCCGATAGGGCGTGGCCAGAAAGCGCTCCGCGGCCGAGACAATGTCGAGCCCGGCATCCAGGGTTTCGGGCGATCGGGTCATATATTGGTCCACGGTGCCGCCCCATTCCTTGTAGTAGGCCGCGTTCAGGGCTGCCTTGAAGCAGTCCTTCTTGGTGAGCATGCCGACAAGCTCGTCGGTCTCCTCAACCACTGGTGCACCCGATACGCCACGATCGAGCAACAGTGTGACAGCGTGAAGGATTTCCATGCCGGGCGGCACGGTCAGCAGGTCGGTGACAATGAAATCGGCAATGGTGCGTCGCTCACTCATGGGCGTTCTCCCCGCTATGCCGGTGCGGACAGGCCTCGCAGTCAAGCTTGCCGATGCAGGAGAGGCCCCCACAGGACCCCTTGATCGGCGCCCGGCCTGCCATGACCCCTAGCGCCATGGCGGATACAGCGAGCCCGAAGATCACAAACGCAGACAGAAACACAGCCATCGGCGCCTCCTAGATTTCAACCACGTCGGCGAAGTTGCCGATAAAGACCGATTTCAGCCCGTCGCTGCCGCGCACCAGAAACAAAGCATCAAGACTCAGCTGCTCGGCCAGTGCCACGCCCGCTTCCAGGCCAGCTGCTGCAAGCGCCGTCGCCCAGCCATCGGCCAGGGCCGGATCGGGCCCGAGCACAGACACCGATGCCAGTGTCGCATCTGCCGCTCGCCCGGTGGCGGGATTGACGATGTGGCCATAGGCTTTCCCGCCAAGCGCATAGCCTTGCAGGCTGTTGCCGGAGGTGGCAACAGTCCGGCTATCCAGTCGAAGGACATGGGCAACTCCAATGCCGCCCGGCATTTCCACGCCCACCTGCCAGCCGCGCCCTTCGGGGTGGTGGCCATGGGCGATGATTTCGCCACCAAGATCGAGCAGATAGTCAGTGACGCCCAACTGCGCCAGCGTTGCCGCCATGCGACCCAGAGCCTCGCCTTTTGCGATTCCGCACAGGTCCAGTGTCAGCCCCCCACGATGCTTTCGCGTCGCGCCCGGCTGGGCGGCCAGCTCCTCGAAGGACCCCGCCACCCCTCTGATCGGACCGAAGCCCTGCCGCGCCACGGCCGGTCCCACCGTCGGGTCGAAGACGCCGCCACAAGCCTGTGCCAGCGCCAGGCTTTGCGCGACAAGCGCGCTGAACGCGTCCGGCACCACCTGCCAGTCCGTGCCGTCATGGCGATTGAATTGCGACAACACGCTGTCTGCCCGGTAGGGAGAAAATAGCTGGTCGACCTCGGCGATGATGCGGGAGAAGCTCTTGGCGATCGCGTCCTGATCGACCGTGCCAGGTACACTCAGCCGCCAATATGAGCCAAAAGCCCCGCCGCCAAAGGTAGCAAGCGGATGCGCCAGCGCCGGCACCGCGCCAGCCACCAGGGATGCTGCGGAAAGGGCCATGAAACTGCGTCTTGTCAACATGATCATATCCCAAAATCGTCGTTGAAGATGGCGTGCGGCTCTACCCCGCAGCTGTCGAGCATCCCCAGCACGGCCTGGATCATCAGCGGGGGGCCACAGAGGTAGAATTCGCAGGCCTCGGGTGCCCGATGGTCCTTAAGATAGTCACGCAGCACAACCTCGTGGATGAAGCCAGTCGCACCGCGCCAGTCATCCTCGGGCTGTGGCTCGGATAGCGCCAGGGTCCATTGGAAATTGTCGTGCGCTTGTGCCAGCGCGTCGAATTCATCCGCGTAGAACACATCAATGCCGCTGCGCGCGCCATACCAGAACGTGATCTTCCGGTTAGTGCCAGCGGCGAGCTGCTCATGGATCATTGCCCGCAATGGAGCCATGCCGACGCCGCCGCCGATGAACACCATCTCGCGGTCTGTATCCTGTACGTGGAAGTCGCCGAACGGGCCGGACACGGCAACGCTGTCGCCCGGCTGCAAGCCAAACAGGTAGGAAGAAACGATGCCCGGCGGCACGCTTTCATCCGCACCGGCGGGAGGCACCGCAAGACGGATATTGAGAACGATCTGCCCCTTGTCCTCGGGGCGGCTGGCAATTGAATAGGCGCGATGCACCGGTTCCCGGCTGACCGATTTCAGCCGCCGCCATCCGAGCCGCTCCCAATGCGCTGCAAAACCGGGCTCGATCGGAATTGAACCGAAATCGAGCGCATAGGGCGGCGCCTCGATCTGGACATAGGATCCCGCCCGAAACGCGAACGCCACGGTCTCGGGTATGTCGAAAACCATTTCCCGGATCAGCGGCGCCAGCATGCGGGCAGAGCGCAACTGCGACATCCAGCTCTCGGCGGCGAGAATGTCGTCCGCAACCCCCACGGACATGGGACCGCGCACCATCACCTGGCAGGCCAGCCTCTGGCCCTGCTTGAGGTCGTCGCGCGACAGACGGGCGAGTTCGGTGGGCAGCGGCGCACCGGCGCCGTCGATCACCCTGACCCTGCATAGCCCGCAAGTCCCCGCCCCGGCGCAGGCCGACGGTACAGGAATTCCGGCGTTATTGAGGACGCTGAGGAGTTTTTCTCCAGTCCGTCCAATGATCTCGGTATTGCCATTTATGGTGATCGCTACCGGTCCCGATGGCGCAATGATCGATCTTACCCCGATCACCACGCCCGACAGGACCAGGATCAGCACAACGATCAGAACCGTGCCGAGCGCGATTTCGATCATAGCTGCACCCCCGCAAAGGCGGTGAAGCCCATCGACATCAGTCCGGTGACGATAAACGCCATGCCGAGCCCCCGCAGGCCGGCAGGAATATCGGCATAGTTCAGCCGCTCGCGGATCGCCGCCAGTCCCATGATGGCAAGCGCCCAGCCGATGCCCCCGCCAAGCCCGAAGACGACGCTTTCGGTGAGGTCATAGTCGCGCTGCGCCATGAACAGGCTCCCCCCGAGAATGGCGCAGTTGACGGTGATCAGCGGCAGAAAGATACCAAGCGCGCGGTAGAGCGCGGGCACGAAGCGATCGAGCACCATCTCCAGGATCTGCACCACCGCCGCGATCACCCCGATAAAGGCGATGAGACTGAGAAAGGTGAGATCGACACCGGCAAGTCCGAGCCAGTCCCAGGCATTGGGTGCGAGCAGACGCGAAAGGATCAGATAGTTGAGCGGTACCGTGATCGTCTGCACCACGATGACTGCAATGCCGAGCCCTACCGCAGTATCGAGCCGCTTGGACACCGCCAGGAAGGTGCAGACCCCCAGGAAGAAACTCAGGATCAGATTGTCGGCGAAGATGGAGCGAACGAAGAGATCGATCACGGCGATCTCCTGTTCGGTTCGATGGAAATCTCATAGTCGGCCGGCTCGACCTGGGCGGGGCGCACCGACCGGATCGCCCAGATCAGCAGCCCAAGCAGGAAGAAGGCGCTGGGCGCCAGCAGCATGAGATTGAGCGGGGTGAACCAGCCGCCGTCATGGACGCTGGGAAACACCGTTTGCCCGAACAGTGTCCCGGCACCGAACAGTTCACGTACAAAACCGATGATCAGCAGCACAAGCCCGTAGCCAAGCCCGTTGCCGAGCGCATCGAGGGCGGAAAGTCCCACTGGATTGCGCATGGCAAAGGCCTCGGCGCGTCCGAGCACCAGGCAATTGGTGACAATCAGCCCGACAAAGATCGACAGGCGCTGGCTGATGTCGAAGGCAAAGGCCTGGATCATCAGGTCGGCGACGATCACCAGCGAAGCAATGATGGTGATCTGCAGGATGAGGCGGATCGAGGAGGGTATGTGGTGCCGGATCGCGCTGATGATCATGCTCGAGGCAACAAGCACCGCGATGAGTGCCAGCGACATCACCAGCGCAGTCGTCATTGAGGTCGTAACCGCCAGCGCCGAGCAGATGCCCAGGATCTGCAGGGTGACCGGATTGTTGTCGACCAGGGGGGCGTAAAGATGCTGCAGCCGCTTCATTGCAATCCCGTCCCTTGCCGCAGATTGGTCAGCACATCATCGAAGCCGTACTCGCCGAGCCAGAAATGGATGGCGGCGGTGATGGCGTTGCCAGTGCGGGTCGCCCCGGTGATGCCATCGACCTCGAAGGCGCTGGTTGCCCGGCCCCTGACAACCGAAAGCTTGATTTCGCCATCTTCCCCGGCGAGTTCCTTGCCCGGCCACAAAGCCTGCCATGCAGGCTCCTCGATGCGTGCGCCCAGGCCCGGGGTCTCTCCCTGTTCGATGATCGAGAGCCCGGCGACGGTGTTTAGATCACCTTCGAGCGCCAGATGCGCCCGAATGGTCGATTGGTAGCCAACCGCCGAGATCGGCAGGATCACCAGACGCAATTCACCGTCCTGGCGCAGGATGTGGATGGGGGCCAGGTTGGCCCGGCGCCCGAGGCCGGCAATGTCCGCCTCGCTGGGGATCACCGAGGATGTTTCCGGGTCTTCTGCCGCCGCTGCGATATCAAAGGTGGCCGGGTCGATATCGGTCGCCTCACCGGTCTCAAGGTCGACGACGATAGTTTCCAGGCTGTCCGCGCCATATTGGGCAACAATGTCGGCGAGGCCCGGCATGCTCTCGAGCATCGCGGTCAGCCGGGCTTCTCGCTCGGCCGTGAGATTGGCGTCGCGAAGCGGCGCCAGCAGCACCGCAGCGCTCGAAACCAGCAGCGCGCAAATGCCTGACACAATGAACGCCATGGCGATAGTCTTTGTCCGGCTCTCATTGGGCAGGGCCAAAAGCTTTGCCCACCAATTCAGGGGATTGAGATCAGCCATGGCCGCCCCTCCATTTTCGCGTTGCCACCGCAATTGCGGCTGCGTCGAGCAGTGGCGCAAAGAGCGAGGCCAGCAGGGCGGCGAACACCACGGCCTGCGGCGCCCCTATGCCTGCATCCGCCCAGCCGAAGATCGCAACCAGTGCCCCGGCCAGTGCGCCATAGGCCAAGCGCCCCATTCTGGTGGACGCCGAGGTGACCGGGTCGCCGATCAGGAAGACCAGACCGAGCACAAGGCTGCCCTCGAGAAACGGCGCTGCCGGGTCTTGGCCGAGTGCGAGTGTTGCGAGCACCAAACCTACGGGCGCAGCCACAGCAATCCGCCATGAAAGCACGCCGGTCACCAGCAACAGAAGGGCGGCCAAGCCTGCGGCAACCGCAACCAGCGGACTGGTGCCGCTGTGCAGTACCTCGGGGAAGGCGAAGTAGAGAAAGGCCAGGGTCACGACGCCGGCATTGACGACATTGCGCCCCCAGCCGCCGAAAATCTGTTCGCCGATCACGGTGCCGAAACTTGCTGCCAGAACGATCTGCCACATCTCGGTGGCGCCTGATGCCAGGATGGCAACAGCAATGGCAGTGACCAGCGCGATGGGCGACAGCGGCTGGGCCCGTGTGAACAGGAACACGCCCTGCCAGAAGCCGATCACTGCAAGCGCGACGCCGAAACGCTGCATGGTGGCAAGTCCAAGATCAAGGCTTGCGGCCACCGCTGCCGGAAGCATTGCCGCGACAATGATCCAGGAAACCGTATCCCTGTGCCAGATCCCACGCATCAAGCCGCCTCGAGCGTGTCGAGTACCGCCCGCAGCCAGGCCCCGAAATCGGTTTCTCCGCCCGTTGCATAGGTGGCGAGCGCCAGATCGTCTTCCCCCAATTGCAGGCAACCGAGCTGCGCCGCCCGCTCGGCATCGCCAATACTCAATGCGCGCAGCAGCGGGACTGCCGGCATGTCCGGTCCCAGGGTCCTGTCGACTGCCGCAGTCGGTATAAAGGCCGCTGGCGCCGAGGCGCGACTGAGCGCCGCGATGAACCAGTTGCGGTCACGCGGCTCTACTCGATCGATCGCGCTCGCCTGCAGGTGATAGCGCGAGAGATATTGCGCCTCGCGCCCGTCGAGTGCGGAGCCGGACAGGATGCGCTTGGGGCCCGGCGTCAGGTGGGGGCGAGAAAGGGCGTGCAGGTCAGCTCCCATGGGAACCCGCAACAGCCGCGGCTGTTGCATGCCGGGTCCGGCAAGGCTGATGTTGCGCGAAAAATCGGCCGTGCCATGCGCCAGCAAATGTCCAAGCGCTGCCGCATCCTGATAATTGATATGCCACACAGGCGCATTGAGCGTCGCGGGGTGCAGCCGTGCGATATGGGTGCCGGGAAGGCCCGCGGGGTGGAAGCCGGTGAACCGCACCACCGAGATACGGTCCTGCGTCTCCACCAGATCGGGCCCGTCATCCTGGCAAACATAGACCTGACCTTGTGTCAGCAGGCTGAGTGCATCCACGCCGCGGGCAAAATCGTCTTCCACCCCGCCCAGGGCCATCACCGGATCGGGTGCATGCGGGCGGGTATCTATCGCAGTGACAAACACGGCAACCGGCTTAGCATCGGGTGCCGGTATGCGATCGAACGGCCTTGTGCGCAAGGCTGGCCAAAGTCCCGCCTGCTGCATCAGCGCCCGCAGGCCCGCGGGGGTGTCCGCGGCCGCAAGATCAAAGCGCTCTGCATCCTCCCCCTCGGGTATGATGGTCAATAGGGACAGTCGCCGCTGGGGGCCGATTTCGATCCTTTCGATGTGTCCGGATGAGGGGGCCGTGATCGTGATCTCGGGCCGCTTCCGATCCCGAAACAACGGTGAACCGCAGGCGACGGTCTGCCCTTCTGTTACCAGCAGTTCGGTGCGCATGCCGGCATAGTCGGCGCCCGAAATCCCAATTTTGGGAACGCGCGTCGGGATAAACCCTCCTTCCGGCAATGCCCCTGCAACTGGCAGAGGAAGTCCGTGACGAATGTCGATCCTCATCCTCGCCCCATTCACGTTTGATCGGGAGGCTAGGGGAAGAGTTTGACCGTGGCATTGTCCGAGATCATTAATCCTTGGACCGTTCCGGATAAGCTGGGCCCAGCTTAGGCAGGAGGGAGGTTGCCATGCTCGTGTTGAACAGGATCGCTGCTGGGATCAGTCTGTTGCTGGCCATATGCGGACCGGCCTCTGCCCAGCAATCGCCGGCCACGCTGGAGATCATTGAACTCTGGCGGCTGTCGGGCCATGCCGATGCCGCATCTGCCTCTTTCACCCATTGGGAGGGAGAGGCCGAGGTGCCGGCCAATTGCGCCACCTGCCACTCCGGCGAGGGCTTTCGCAGTTCTTACGGCATAGACGGCTCAGCAAAAGGCGAGGTCTCGCATCCGATCGTTCCCGGCGGCGTCATCGACTGCGCGACGTGCCACGAGCCCGGTGTGTCCGAGATCGCAAGTGTTCGCTTTCCGTCCGGCCTGGAAATCGACCCGCCCGCCGGCTCGGCAACCTGCATGACCTGTCATCAGGGCCGCCAGTCCGGCATCAACGTGGCGTCGGCAATCCAGGAGGTGCCGGACCATGAGGTCAATCCTGAGTTGGGCTTCATCAATCCGCACTATGCCGTGGCTGCAGCGACCCTGTACGGCAGTGAGGTCAAGGGCGGCTACGAATATCCCGGGCGCACTTATTCGGGCCGCTTTGCCCATGTGCCGACATTCTCCACCTGCATAGATTGTCATGACCCGCACAGCACGCAGGTTCAGGTCGGGACCTGCACCGGCTGCCACCAGGTCGCCGATTTGACGGCCATTCGCACGTCAGCTGCCGACTTCGACGGCGACGGCAATGTCACGAGCGGCATTCATGCTGAGATCGCGGCGCTGCACGCAAAGCTCCATGACGCCATCTCCCACTACGCCGCCAATGTGGCCGGCACGCCGATCACTTACGCCGATCGCTTCCCCTACTACTTTGTCGGGAATGCCGAGCTGACGCCGGCCAATCGCTACGCCAGCTGGACGCCAGCCCTGCTGAGGGCAGCCTACAACTACCAGTTTATCGCCAAAGACCATGGCGCCTACGCCCACAATCCGCATTATGCCCTGCAGCTGCTGCACGACAGCATCGCGGATCTGGCCCAGGCCAGCGGCCTGAATATCGAGCTGGGTGAGCGACCTTAGAGCGGGCGCGTCGGACGTCTCATTGACCGTCCGGCGCCTCGATAAATAGCGCTCGATCGTGGTTGACGATCTCCGCGAGGAATTCGGAAACCAGCCCCACGCGGCGAATGGACCGAAGGTCTTCATGCAGCACGGTCCAATAGGAACGGGTCAGCACGTGTTGCGGCAGGAGGGGGACGAGATCGCGATCCCGGCGCGCCATGAAGGCGTGCAGGATGCCGATGCCCGCGCCCGCCCGAACAGCCTCAGTCTGCCCCATGGCCGACGATACCGCGATCCGCGACCGCCATTCGCTGCTGAATACGCCGGTGTAGTCCAGCGAAGCGGTATAGAGCAGGTCTTCGACATAGCCGACGAGGCGGTGGTGCCGCAGGTCGTCGAGGCTTTTTGGCGTGCCGTTTCTCTCCAGGTAGCCGCGCGAAGCATAGAGCCCCAGCGAATAGTCGGTCAGCTTGCGTGCCACCAATCGCCCTTCGCGGGGGCGCTCAAGCGTCACGGCAATATCGGCTTCGCGCCGCGACAGCGAAAAAGCCCGCGGTACAGGCACCAGTTCAATGCGCATCGCAGGATGGCGTTCGACCAGTTCATGCAGGCGCGGCGCCAGAAACGCCACGCCAAAGCCGTCCGGTGCCCCGATGCGGACCGTGCCCTCAATGCGGCTGTTCGCATCGGTTGATGCTGCCGCTGCCAGGCTGGCGCTTTCCATGGCTTCAGCATGGCTTAGGAACGCCTCTCCCTGCGCCGTCAGCTGGGTGCCGTTGGTGCGCCGCTGGAACAGCGTGCTCCCCAGCGCCTCTTCCAGCGCCGTCAGCCGTCTCGCCACCGTCGCGTGGTTGAGGCCGAGGGCGCGCGCGGCGCCCAGAATCTGGCCGTTGCGGGCCACGGCGAGAAAGATACGAACATCGTCCCAGTTCACTGTGCTCCACTTTCTGCACAACGGATGCGCGATTGCTCGCGTTGATGTGCGAAAAGTATAGTGACACTTTCCTCGCCGACCAAGGAGGAATTGCATGCGCACTATTGGACACTTCATCGACGGCGTCGAAACCACCGGCAGTTCGACCGAATTCCAGGATGTCTTCAACCCGGCGACCGGCGAAGTCCAGGCGCGCGTGGCCCTGGCATCGTCGGCAGATCTTGAGGCGGCCGTTGCGTCCGCCGCTGCCGCGCAGCCCAGATGGGCCGCGACCAATCCGCAGCGCCGAGCGCGCGTCTTTTTCAACTTCGTGGCGCTGATCAATCAGAACATGCAGGAACTGGCGGAACTGCTGAGCGCCGAGCACGGCAAGACCGTCGAGGATTCCAAGGGCGACATCCAACGTGGGCTGGAAGTGTCGGAATTCGTCGCTGGCGCGCCGCATCTGCTCAAGGGTGAGTTCACCGACGGGGCGGGTCCGGGGATCGACATGTATTCCATGCGCCAGCCGGTAGGCATTGGTGCCGGCATCACGCCGTTCAACTTTCCCGCCATGATCCCGCTCTGGATGTTGTCTCCGGCCATTGCCGCGGGCAATGCCTTCATCCTCAAGCCCTCCGAGCGCGATCCGTCCGTTCCGGTGCGTCTGGCCCAACTGGCTATCGAGGCCGGATTGCCCAAGGGCATCCTCAATGTTGTGCAGGGCGGAAAGCCCGTGGTGGATGGCCTTCTGGCCCACGAAAAGATCGAGGCCATCAGCTTTGTCGGCTCGACCCCCATCGCCCGCC
>NZ_CAJXJS010000082.1 GCF_913055165.1 uncultured Devosia sp. | reverse complement strand
GCTGTTCCACACCGGCCTTGAGCGCCGCAACCGCCCGGGCCGACGACATATTGGCGCCGCTGCGGCTGACCCCGCCGGGCCGGACGGCCTCGCGATGAAACTTGGTTTTGACGGTGACCAACCGTCCGCCGGTTTCCTCACCCATCGGCATCCTCCAGGTTGATCGCTTGCTCATCCGTTTGCCGCCGCTTGGGCACACCGGCATGGTCCTCCTCGCGGAAGCGCCGGTCCGGTCCGTAATAGGTTTCGCTTTCCCAGAACGGGCGCGGGCGGCGGGCGATCCAATTGATCCGGTCATAGAGCACCACCGGCGCCACCGGCTTGGACAGCACGAAATTGGCCCCGCAATCCCGCGCCTGTCCCACACTGATGCGCCGGGCGGTGCCCATGGTGACGATCATCGGGATGGAGCGGCATTTGTGCTTGGTGTCCAGCCGCACGGCACGAACGAAGTCGATCCCACTGCTCATGGATTTGGCTGCACCAGGCTTTGGTAAGTCTGCCGCACAGATCAGGAAGTCCACATCGCGATCCGCCAAAAGGCGGGCCGCCGTTTGGGCCTCACTGGCTTCATGAACGGTCTTGGCCCCGAACCCATAAAGCAGCCTGCGGAACAACTCGCGATAAAGATCGCTCGGATCGGCAATGAGAAAGCCGATTTCCGAGAGATTGACCGAGTCTTCTGCGAATTTGAGCGCCATGATGAATACGTATTCTGGTCGAAAACTGCTGACACTCCCTTAAGCGCAACAGTCCATTTGCAGGGCTTGCCGGGCCTGCGGCGTTCGGCCTCAGCGCAGCAGCGGAAACACCGCCCGCACCTTTTCCTCCCGCAGCCACAGCGCCGCCCACACCGCAAGCCCCAGATAGATCGAAAACAGCGTGTGGCTGAACAGCGGATTGTCGACCCGAAGATTGGCGGCCAGCGACGCACCCAGCAGGCCCGTGGTCAGCACCGCACCCAGCAATGCCGTCCGCGGAATGAGGAAAAGGACCATGCAGCCCACCTCGATGCAGGCGATCAGCACGAGGTACTTGGCGGGCCACCCGACCACTTCCATCGGCTCGAGCGCCGCCTCCATCCCCATGAACTTCGGCGTCGCCGAGGCAATTGCCAGAAACAGCGCGATCAGCACGCTCAAGACCCAACCTGCAATTTTCATTCTTCGTCCCCGTTGGCAGCCCATGCTGCCTCTGCCCAAGCGACGAACATCAAAGCGGAACTTCGACATGGTCGGCAACAGAAAGTCGGCTCTCCTCCTCGCCCCATTCTTCGAAGGCTAGGTGGGGGAACCGTCGCCCCTGCTCTTGCTCATCCGCGGTCCTTGCTGTTACCCCTCACCCTCCTCCGCTCTGAAAGCCCGCCCATGATCCCCTGGCAAAAACTTGGCGAGACGACCATGCCCGGCGGCGGCCCGATGACGCTGATGCAGCGCGGCACCGAATTCTCGGTCATGTCAGGCACCATCACGCTGATGAACAGCCGCATGAGCAATTCCGAAGAGCAACTCGCCAACATGTCCGCTGCCCGCCTCGGCTCACGCGCCGGGGCCCGCATCCTGATCGGCGGGCTGGGCCTGGGCTTCACCCTGCGCGCGGCGCTCAAATGCTTTGCCGCCGACAGCGAGATTGTGGTGGCCGAACTGGTGCCCGAGATCGTCGAATGGGCGCGTGGGCCCCTCCTGCCGCTGCATGGCGACAGCCTCGACGATCCCCGAGTCCGCATCCACCTGGGCGATGTCGCCACCGCCATCAGTGGCGGCAAGCCCTTCGACGCCATTCTGCTCGACGTGGACAATGGTCCGGACGGACTCTTCCGTCCCGCCAATGATCGGCTCTACAATACCGCCGGCATCGCCGCGGCTCGCGCCGCGCTGACCCCGGGCGGCCATCTGGCGATCTGGTCGTCGCACCCCGACGCCCGCTTCACCAAGCGCCTGAAACAGACCGGCATGCAGGTAGAGGAAGTCACCGTCCGCGCCCGCGCCAACGGCAAGGGCGACCGCCACACGCTCTGGTTCGCCACAAAGTAGGCCGGCCTATGCCGGGTCGTAGACCTCGTCTGCCGGCAGCCGCAGCAGCCTCTCGGCCATATCCTGCTTGAGCCAGGCCAGGTGCTGGTCCTCCTCCGGCGTCCGGTCGGGCTTCCGGCCGAGCAGGATGAATTCTTCCCGCACAATCCCCTCGCGAATGATCAGTTTGACCTGTCGCCCCCGATAGCCGAGCACGAAGACATAGCCCTTGAGTATCTCGCCCCGCTCCAGCGCCAACAAGCCATCGTCGATCGTGTAGCGGCCTTCCGTTGTCGCGCGGGTCACCATCTCAAAGGCGTCACGTCCCCCTTGCCCCTTGAAGGGCGTGCGGACCGTGATCTCGCGGCGCTCCGCCGGCGCATCCGGGCTCAACAGCGGTAGCGCCCGCTGCATCACCTTGAAGGCATGGGCCACCCCACCCGGAAACCCGAAGCCGTGATAGCGGTTGAGGTCTTCCACCGTATAGGTGAGTGGACGGCCGTCTTCGTGGACGACGAGAAAATCGATCATTGTTGTGGGTTCCTGTCATATGCGGCGCGGATCCAGGGCAGGAAGCCATCAAGGAAGCGCGTCGTCGCCGGCATGAAATGGCTGCCGTGGTGGTAAAACGGGTCGAGGCTGGTAATGACCATGCGGCCCCGCGTGGTCACCTCGTCCACATAGAGAATGACCTTGCCTTCGCCATTGACGGCCAGCACCTCCACGCCATCGGGCGGGTCGAACCAGCCATGCAGGTGCCAGGTCACGTCGCGCTGCGTCAGCCGGCTGAACAGGTCATGCCCCGGCGCCGCAATGCGCACGCCAAGGTCCGCCCCGGGCGTCAGCCACCACCAGAAATTGGTCGGCTGGGGCATGAAGGTGATCCCAGGCAAAAAGAGCTGGCTCTCGCTTTCTCCGGTGGCCACAATCGTCCCGCCACCATCGAGATACGCCTGCAATTGGGCCTTGTGCTGCGCCATCCGGTCGACCGGCGTACGGCAGGGAATGATCACGACGTTGAAGGCCGAAAGGTCGGTATCCGGCAGGTCCTCCGGCCGCACCAGCGCATCGAAATAGCCGGCATAGCGCGGCGCCTCAAAACTTTCGATGTGATAGTAGGCGCCGGGATGGATCGCGAGAATGGCCATCAGATTTCTCCATTGGCCCAGGCGATGATGCGGCTGGTGAGCAGCGCGCCATGCCCGGCCTCCCCGCCCATGCCGCCCAAATCATTACCCGCATGGGAAAACACGCGCCCACCCCCGGGCAGCCGCCATTCCCAGTCGATCGGCAACAGCGCCGGCCCGATCCCGTTGACCGCCACGCCCCCCGCGGGCAGCGGATTGTGCCCCCGGCCATAAAACCCCGCGACACCCTTGTTCTCTTCGAGGCTCTTCTGCGCGATCCCGGCAAAGATCGGATGCTCGCTCAGCCGCACCATCGCAAAATCCGCCCGCTTCGGCCTTTCCAACGGACGATAAAGGTCCAGCCCCGGCAGGAAGCGGCGCAGCACATGCCCGTTGAAGAACCAGTTGCCGCCCCTTTCGAGCAAGCGCGATACCGCCGGCATGTGTTCCAGCCAGCCAATCTGGTCGAGATGGGTGGTGGTGATGATACCGCGCGCGACATCGATATGCCCCTCGGTCAACTCGGCCTCGCGGATCACCGTGAGCCGCTCGTCCCCGGCATAGCCCGCTGGCGGCGGACCAAAGTGAGAATGAACAAACAACACGCTCATGCCGCACGCGCTCCGGCAAAAGCCGGCAGCACCGCCCGCTGCGCCACCCCGTCGCTCCCACTGAGGGCAACAAAGCGCATCGGCACGCCATAGAGACGCTCCAGATGCTCGGGCGTCACCACCTCATGCACCGGCCCCTTCAACGCGTGCGCATCCGGCAACATCAACAGCGCCGTATCGGCGATCGCCAGCGCATGATTGGGGTCATGGGTGGTGAAGACGATCGCCTTGTCGCGCGCCTGCCTGAGCCCGTCGAGCAGGCCGAGCAGCCGCTGCTGGTTGGCGAGATCCAGCGCCGCGCCGGGCTCGTCGAGCACCAGCACATCCGACCCCGTGGCCAGCGCCCGCGCCAGCAGCACCAATTGCCGCTCGCCGCCCGACAGATGATCGAACCGCTCCGCAGCAAACCGGCTCGCGCCCACGCGCTCAAGCGCGGCCCGCGCATCGCCAAAATCCTCCGGCCCGGGCTGACCAAAGAGCCCGAGGCTCGCCGCCCGCCCCATGACCACCACATCGATGACCGTGTAGCTCGCCTGCGACGAGGCCGTCTGCGGCACATAGCCGACAATGGCGGGTGCCTGACGCTCCCCCCCGTCGAGGCGCTGGAAACCCAGCATCGAGCGCAGCGCTGTGGTCTTGCCCCGTCCATTCGGCCCGAGAATGGCCATGCACTCGCCGCGCGGCACCGAAAAACTCAGGTTCTCAAAGATCGTCCGGGTGCCGAAGCGCACCCTTGCCTGGTTGAGGCCGATCATCAGCCTGCTCCCTTTTCGCGATAGTGCTGGCGGATCAGCAGTGCAAAGACCGGCGCGCCGACAATGGCGGTGAGCACGCCGAGCGGAATTTCTGCCGCCGTCAGCGTCCGCGCCAGCGTGTCGATGGTGACCAGATAGGCGGCTCCGAGCAGCGCCGAAGCCGGCAACAGCTTGCGATGGTCATGCCCGACAATCAGCCGGCAGGCATGCGGAATGACAAGGCCAATCCAGCCCACGATCCCCGACACCGCCACCTGCGCGCCGACCACCAGCGCCACCATGGCAAAGATCAGCCAGCGCTCGAGGTCCGGCCTGGCCCCGAGGCTCTTGGCCTCGGCCTCGTCCAGCGACAACACATTGAGCCGGAAGCGCAGCGACCAGAGCACGATCAGTCCGACGACGATCCCCGGCGTCGCGATCAGCACCCGCTCCCAGGTTGCGGTCGCAAAGCTTCCCAACAGCCAATAGACAATGGCCGGCAGCGAGGAATTGGGGTCGGCGAAATATTGCAGCAGCGACACGAAGGCCGAGAACAGCGCCCCCACCACCATGCCCGACAGGATCACCGTGACGATCTGCGTCCGCCCGTCGATCCGCGCGATGGCCCCTACCAGCGCCAGCGCCGAGAGACCGAAGACGAAAACCAGCGCCAGCAGCGGAAAGCCCCAGATACCCGCCGAAATCGCCAGTGCCCCGCCAAAGGCCGCGCCCTGCGAAATGCCCAGCACCTGCGGCGAGACCAGCGGATTGCGGAACACGCCCTGCAGTGCCGCCCCGGAAATGGCGAGCCCCGCCCCGCAGACCACCGCCAGGATCACCCGCGGCACCCGCACCAGCCAGACAATGCGTTCGTCGATGGCCTCGGGCATGGCGGTAGGGTCGTGGAGGCTCTGCCAGATGATGGCGATGGCCCGATCCACCGGCACGGCATAGCGCCCCACGCAGACGCTGACCGCGAGGCTCACCAGCAGCAGCGCGACCAGGATCACAAAGGTCAGGGTGGACCGGGTCCAGCGCCAGGTGGGCTGGCCCGCGGCCTGCCCTTCGCTTGCAGCGCTCATTCTCACTTGGCCGCGAACTGGTCGTAGCCAAAGCCATCACCCTGGAAGCTGGTCCAGATGATGCCGTCGATGTCCGCGTCGGTCAGCTCATAATTGTAGAGGGTCCGGTAGGCGTCGCGCATCTCGGCCCGCAGGTCGAAATCGAACAGGTCCGGATGCAACAGTTCGGCCAGCCACATCCAGGTCAGCGGCGATTCCTGGCTCGGCGGGTCCCAGCGATAGCCGCCCAGCGGCATCTTGTAGACGCGCTTGTCCTGCGCCGCCTTGGTCAGCGACAGGATCGGATCGTCATAGACCCAGCTCACATCCAGTTCCGGCTCGAAGCTGTTGAGCAGGATGACATCGGGATTCCACTGCGCAATCTGCTCGCGATTGATCGACTGGTTGCCCTCCAGCTCCGCGGCCGCGTTCCTGCCGCCGGCCAGCGCGATCGACCAGTTCTGGTAGCTGTTGGCCGCGCCATTGGCAGTGATGTCCGACAGCGACCGTCCCATGTAAAGCACATTGGGACGCTCTTCCTCGCCCAGCGACTCGGTGACTTCGGCAATCTCCTGCCGCACCTCTTCGCGCCAGGCTTCGTGCGCCTCGTAGCGCTCGGGCTTGCCGATGGCCGTCGCCACATTGCGCATATAGGTGCGGGCATTGTCTTCATTGCCATAGACGATCAGCATGGCGTTGAGCCCGGCATTAAGGATCGGGTCGACAATTTCCGGCCCCCGTCCACCCCACTGGATCACCAGGTCCGGATCGGCGGCGGCCAGCGCCTCGACATTGGGCACGAAGTCAGTGCCGGTCACGGCATCGGTGATCGAAAGGGCGTTGGGGAATATCCGTCCCAGAATGCCTTCTTCCAGCGCCGTCAGCGATAGCGGGTTCATGCCCACCAGCTTGTCCGCACTGCCATCAATGGCAATCACGCCCGAAGCCATTGGCATGGGAATGGTCACGATCCGCTCGGCGGGCTTCTCCAACGCAATTTCGCGCCCCTCCTGGTCGGTAAGGCTGATGGATTGCGCATGGGCCCCAATTGGCATGAGGGCGAGCAGGATCGATGCAGCGCCGGCAATCCGGCGCACATGGGCGCGATTCATTGGTCTTCTCCTTAAGCCGCTTGAGACGCTCGGCAGGAGCAGTCCTAGTTAAACAGGACTACGTGTGTCAAGTTTAAATATGACACAAAAACACCACTTTATCACCAATGCCCGCTCAGCGGTCGACGCAGCCCCCTGACTCACGCTCGTCGCCTTGTGACGACGACACCAGGATCACGGCGACGTTGATTGGCCGGAGGTCTTTTTCGAACGCCGCTCATAGGCCAGCATCACCATTGCCGCAGGCACCGCCAGCGCCAGGGCACCCCAGGACATCTTGCGACGCTCGCGGCGCGGGGCCGCGTCCTTGTCGTCATCCTTGCCCGGCCAGGGCTCCCCGAGCGTATCGGCAACATAGGCGCCCCGCTCCCCCATCGGCTGCCGCTCACCAGTGGTTGAATCCCGCGCGGTCTGGTGTTCCAGCTCGGAATTGAGCACCGCGCCGATGATCACCACCGTGGCCGAGATCCACAGCCAGGTCATCAGGCCGATCACCGCTCCCAGCGGGCCATAGGTGGCATTGTTGTCCGAGAAATTGGTCACATACCAGGAAAGGCCCACCGAGCCTGCCCCCAGCGCCACCACTGCCAGCACCACGCCAGGGCTGATCCAGCGCCAGCGCGCCTCCTCGCGGCTGGCGCCCCAGCGGTAAAGCGCCGCAATCATCAGCGACAGCACCACCAGCATGGCGCCATAGCTGCCGATGCGCACAGCCCATTCCAGCCCCCCGCCCCCGGGTAGCAGTTCGACCAGCATGGGCATGATCACCACGACGGCGATCACCAGCACCGCCGCAATGGCGCCGCACAGGGTAAACACCATCGCCACCAGCGCGACCTGCAGAAAATTCCGCTTCTCCTGCTCGTGATAGGCCACGTTCATCGCCTCGAACATTGCCTTGACGCCGGCGCTGGCGCTCCACAAGGCGATGCCGAGCGATACCAGCAGGGTCCAGCCCAGCGTGTTGCTGCTTTCGGAAGTGAGCCGCGTCAGCTGGTCGTTGACGATCTCCAGCGCCCCGGGTGGCACGATGCCGCGCAACAGGTCGACATGGTCGAGCACGTTCGAGCTGTCGTAGAATAGCCCATAGATCGACACGAAAGCGGTCAAGGTCGGAACCAGCGACAGCAGCAGATAGAAGGTCACCCCGGCGGCCGTAAGCAGAATGCGGTTCTCGGTGATGTCACCATAGATGCGCCAGACCACGTCTTTCAGGCCTGGCGCCGGAATCTGGACAGGGTTATCGGCCGCCCGGCCACGGCCACCGGCCGCGGCGGAGTTTGCATTATCGGACATCGGTTTCTCCCGGCAGGTGCGAGGGTGCAGCGGGCCCGCCCGCCGCACCCTCGACAAGACTTTAGTGACGGCTTGGCGAACCGTCTGGCCGGGCGGCCTCCGCGGCCTCGCCTTTGGCCTTGTCATAGAGCTCGCTGGCCTGCTCGGACGCACCCTCATAGATCTCGGCCGCCCTCTCACGGCCTTGGTCATAGAGCGCCTCAGCCTGCTCGCCAGCCTTGTCCTTCACCTTGTCGGCCGTTTCGCCCATCAGGGCGTCTTCCTGCTCGGTATGCGGCAGTGCCGAACCGAAAGCGGCGCCGGCTGCAAAAGCCAGGGCTCCGGCTACCAGCGGCTGGTCGCGGAACTGCTGCATGATGGTGTGGTTGAGAGAATTGAGCTGTTCGCTCATCACCCGGCTCGCTTCCGCCGCCCGATCCCGGGCGACCTGGGCACCATGGCCAACCGCACTGCGCGCGTCGTCCGCCATGCCTTGCGCCCGGCGCCAGTTATGCGACGCCCAGCCGCCGGCTTCGTCCAGCAGATTGCCGGTCTCGTCGCGAAAATGCTGCACCTGCTCACCGGTCTGATCGGCAAAACCGCGAAAGCGGCGCCCGGTCTCATCCATGAAGTGACCCGCGCGCCGGCCGGCCTCGTCAGAGGCGGCGCGATACTTCTTGCCGGCATCATCAATGAACTCGCTGATGTGCTGGCCGTTATCGTCGCGCTGGTGCGACACCCGCTGCATGCTCGAGCCGGTAATGGTCGCAACCGGGTAGTCTTCATAATCGTCGTGGCTGGCATAGCCGCGCCGCCCGTTGATGCTCTCGTCCCACTGCCGATCGGTCTCGGACTGGGTTGGTGCAGGCTTGGCCATCAGCCAGGCCAGGCTGACGCCGAGCAGCGCCACTGGCAACGGGTTGGCGGTCACATTGCGCTGCAGGCTGGACACGAACTGGCCGCCGCCGCTCTTGGTATAGGCGAGCAATTCGTCCACCAGCTGGCCGGGCGACAGCCGTTCCTGGATGCTGTCGATCCGGTCATCCAGCTTGGCGCGCTGCATCTCGACTTCTCGCTGCAGCTCTTCGGAACTTTTCCTACCGTTTTCGTAAGCCATTAGAGCCTCTCCTTGACCATGTTCGCATCCCGTCCGAGCGAGCTCGTGGTGCGGTTGAGATTGAGATTGGACGCCCTGAGGGTGCTCAGGCCTCGGGAAATGAAGACCCAGGCAATGATGCCGACTACGACGGTTACAATGCCTGCCGCCACCGCGTTGGAGACGGTAACACTCATTTCCAGGGCCGTGATGAAATAGGCTGCGAGCAGCGTCACCAGGGCGCTGAGCAGCACCCCAAGCGCGCCCAGGGCGAGCACGCCCCCAACCAGCAGGGACACGGCCCCGCCCATCATCTCGCCGACCTTTTCCGAGGTTTCTGCCTTGGCCAGCTGTATCTCCTTGCGGAACAGCCCGGAGATGTCGTTCACCAGACCAGACAGCAGGTCACCCAGCGAACGCTCGTGATTAACCTGAGACATTGCCACCTCCCCGATAGTCGCGGGACTGGCCATAGGCCGATGGCGTTGCAGTGGCAGCACCACCCGCGCCGGCTTTGCCATAAGCGGAATCCGATGGCGCCTGCGTCGCACCCGGCTGCTGTGCCAGTTGTTCGCGCCGATGCGCCGAAGCGCCGGCAAACCGGCTGGCCATGAAGCCGGCTAGGGCCGCCGCGCCCAGGAAAGCCAGCGGCTGTGTCCGACCGAAACGTTGCGCCTCACCCATGAGGTCATCGACACTCTTGCCTTCGACCTGCTTGCCGAAACGATCCAGGCTATGCGCCAGATCACGGGCATAGCGGGCAGTGGTGGCCTGTTCGCCATCCAGTTCATCGGCAACCTTGGAGATCGCCGAGGCGATGCCGGTGATCTGCGTCGCGGCATAATCCTTCTGGTCGGCGGCGAAGGATTTCGCCTGCTCGCTGGCTTCGCCAACCTTGGCCTGCGCCTCGTGCTTGAGCGCCTGCGCATCTTCTGCAGCGCGGTCGGTGGCCTTGCTCAGGTCACTCTGCACCCGCTCGGCTGCGCCACTGGCATCCTGCTTCGCGCGGTCTTCGACAGCGCCGGTTGGCGTACCGGACATATCCCTGTTATCGGAACTCATTGTCACCTCCTGATTTTGTCGGGCGGCCTTCCGCCCTTGTGGAGGCAATGTTGCGAACCGGTCATGGTTCCGCAGGTCGCGCAATGTGTTCGTGATCGGACCCCGTTCCCATTCCGTTCGCATCGTGCTAACAACCGTGATCCGTTTCCCTGCTGACATTGCGTGACAGAGCACCCATCTATGGGTTCATCTGTCTCCGCCCCTCTTGCTGATCCACGAGCGCGCCATGGCCCCCAAATCGACCCGCCCCGGCAAGGCCGAATTCTCCATCGACGACTTCATCGGCGAGATCGAAAAGGCCGAGGATTTGCAGGCCTCCAAGCCGCTTTATGCCGAGCGCATGAAGAACAAGCGCGCCCTCGACCGCGCCGAGGCGGCCGAGAAGGCCGCCAAAGAACCCAAGACCCCGCTGGAAAAACGCCGCACCACCAAGGCCAGCCACGACACTGCCACCGGCATGTCCAAACGCACCGGCAAGACCAAGATCAACTCGGTCGACCGCGTCGATTTCGATGGCATGGGCGAGGCCCCGCAGGCCGGTTTCGGCCACATGCCGAGCAAGCCCTTGTCCGCCCGCGACATCTCCCGCACCGCCGCCGCTGATCCCGAGACCCAGGCCAAGCTGCGCGAAGCCCTCGACGCCTCGGTGAAGAAGAACAAGGCCCGCAAGAACGAGGATGTCTCAAACGCCACCACTGTCGGTGTCACCGCCACGGTCAAGGCGCTCGAACAGATCATCCTGCATGGCCGCAAGGAGGTGGAAGGCTCCGCCCCCTGGGTGCCGCACCGTCCCGAGCGCCCCGCCAAGTCCGGCGAGTCCCGCCCCTTCCGCCTCGCCACCGAATACGAACCCCGCGGCGACCAGCCCACCGCCATTGCCGAGCTGGTGGAAGGCATCGAGAACGGAGAGACCGACCAGGTCCTGCTCGGCGTCACCGGCTCGGGCAAAACCTTCACCGCCGCCCAGGTCATCGCCCGCACCCAGCGCCCCGCGCTGATCCTGGCCCCCAACAAGACCCTCGCCGCCCAGCTCTATTCCGAGTTCAAGGGCTTCTTCCCCGACAATGCGGTCGAATATTTCGTTTCCTACTACGACTACTACCAGCCCGAGGCCTACGTCCCGCGCACCGATACCTATATCGAGAAGGAATCCACCATCAACGAGCAGATCGACCGCATGCGCCACTCGGCCACGCGCGCGATCCTCGAGCGCAACGACGTCATCATCGTCGCCTCGGTCTCCTGCATTTACGGCATCGGCTCGGTGGAAGACTACACCGCCATGACCATCGACGTGCAGAAGGGCCAGCAGATCGACCAGCGCCAGCTGCTCGCCAAGCTCGTCGCCCTGCAATACAAGCGCGGCGATACCGGCTTCGTCCGCGGCACCTTCCGCGTCCGCGGCGATACGGTGGAAATCTTCCCGGCCCACTATGAAGCCGCCGCCTGGCGCGTCTCCCTCTTCGGCAACGAGATCGAGTCGATCACCGAATTCGATCCCCTCACCGGCAAAAAGTCCGCCGACCTCACCTTCATCCGCATTTATGCGAACTCACACCACGTGACGCCGCGCACCACCATGAACCAGGCGATCAAGCTGATCCGCTCCGAACTGGCCGCGCGCCTCCAGGAACTCAACGGCGCCGGCCGCTTCCTCGAGGCCCAGCGCCTCGAACAACGCACCCTGTTCGATCTCGAAATGATGGAAGCCACCGGCTCCTGCGCCGGCATCGAGAATTATTCGCGCTACTTTTCCGGCCGCAAGCCCGGCGAGCCGCCCCCGACCCTGTTCGAATATCTCCCCGACAATGCGCTGGTCTTCGTCGACGAAAGCCATGTCACCATCGGCCAGCTCGGCGCCATGTATCGCGGCGACCTCCGCCGCAAGGCGACCCTGGCCGAATATGGCTTCCGCCTCCCCTCCTGCATGGACAATCGCCCCCTGCGCTTTGAGGAGTGGAACGCCATGCGCCCGCAATCGGTCTATGTCTCGGCCACCCCCGGCTCCTGGGAAATGGACCAGACCGGCGGCGTCTTCGCCGAACAGGTCATTCGCCCCACCGGGCTGATCGATCCCCCGGTCGAAGTGCGCCCGGCCACCCATCAGGTCGACGATGTCATCGACGAAATCCGCCAGACCATCAAGGCCGGCTACCGCACGCTCTGCACCGTCCTCACCAAGAAAATGGCCGAGGACCTCACCGAATACATGCACGAACAGGGCATCCGCGTGCGCTACATGCATTCGGACGTCGACACCATCGAGCGCATCGAAAT
>NZ_CAJXJS010000081.1 GCF_913055165.1 uncultured Devosia sp. | reverse complement strand
GAAATGCTCAACGGTTCAACCGGATGGAGATGGACCGCCCATGCCCGTCGAGGTCTTCGACCCCGGCAATGGTGACGGCCGGTTCGGCCAGGGCTGCCAGGGAAGATGGCGTGCAGCCCAGCAGCGAGGTGCGCTTCATGAAGTCGAGCACCCCCAGGCCCGAGGCAAAGCGCGCCGAGCGGGCGGTGGGCAGGACGTGGTTGGAGCCGCCCACATAGTCACCGATGGCCTCGGGGGTATGGTGCCCCAAGAAGATCGCTCCGGCATGGCGGATGGCGGGCAGCAGAGATTGCGGATCATCGATCGCCAGTTCGACATGTTCGGAGGCGATGCGATTGGCCAGTTCCGCAGCCTTTTCGAGCGAGGCGACGGTGATAATCGCACCGAATTCGTCCCATCCTTCGCGGGCCAGCGCCTGCTTGGGGAGCAGAGACAATTGCCGATCGACTTCGGCCTCGACGGCATCGGCCAGCTTTTCGTCAGTGGTGACCAGAATGGATTGGGCCCCTGCCCCGTGCTCGGCCTGGGCAATGAGATCAGCGGCGACCCAGGCAGGGTTCGCTGACCCGTCGGCGATGACCAGCACTTCCGAGGGGCCGGCGATCATGTCGATGCCGACCTGGCCGAAGACCTGGCGCTTGGCAGTTGCCACGAAGGCATTGCCGGGACCGGTAACCTTGTCGACGCGCGCGATGGACTGGGTACCATAGGCCAGGGCCGCAACGGCCTGGGCACCACCGATACGGTAAATTTCGGTAACGCCGGCAATCTGTGCCGCCGCGAGGATGGCCGGATTGATCTCGCCATTGGGGGTGGGCACGACCATGGCGATGCGGTTGACTCCGGCAACGCGCGCCGGCACGGCATTCATCAGCACCGATGAGGGATAGGAGGCGAGACCACCGGGCACATAGATGCCGACGGCGTCCACGGCAGTCCAGCGAGAGCCGAGCGTCACCCCAAGGGCATCGGTATAGATGTGGTCCTGAGGTTTCTGCTTCTCGTGATGGGCCTTTATGCGGTCATGTGCAGTCTGCAGCGCTGCGCGCACATGCTCGGGCACGCTGACGGCCGCCGCAGCGATTTCCTCGGCAGTGAAGGCCAGGGAGTCGCGGGTGACGCCGGCGCGATCAAACTTGTTGGTCAACTCAACCACGGCCGCATCGCCGCGGTCCCGCACATCGGCGATAATGGCAGCAACGGTATCGTTGACGTCCTTGCTGGATTCGCGCTTGGCGCCGAGCAGGTCGGAAAAGCGCTGTTCGAAATCGGACTGTGCGCTGTCGAGACGAAGGGGCATGGAGAACTTTCTATCGAGTAGTCAGCGGCAGAGCAAACCGGGGGCAACGCGTCTGCCGAAACCATCCTTGATCCCTCCCCGCATCGGCGTGGGAGACAATGAACAGTGGCGTCGTGGCCTTGTGCATCTCTCCCCTTGATGGGGAAAGACTGAGGGTGGGGTCGGCGACAATCACTGTCCCTGCCATCGCGCACCCCTAGTCCAGCGCGTGTGTTGGCCGGGCCGAGGCCGCCCAGGCCGCGCCGAGATCGGCAAGACGCGCTTCGAGATAGTCCACCGTCAGCCGCACCGTGCCGCCGCCAGCGAAGCGCAGTTCGACGATGCCGGCGGGCGCCTGGGTGGCTTCGAAGGTGATGGCGAGCAGTTCAACCACACCTTCCGGCGCCGTCGGATCGAAACCGGCATAGGCGGCATGGGTGACGGCATCGAAATGCAGCGCCGCCCGCTTGCGCAGACCCCTCGACCGGGGTTTGTCTGCCGTCCAGTCGAAGCGGTTCATCAGCAGGGCGAAACGCCGGTCGCGACGGGCAAACCCCATATCAGCGACGCGGATGACGGCATCCTGCAGATGGGCGGAGATGACTTCGAGGTCTTCGGTATCAAGCGCAATCAGCTTGAGATCGGTCATGAGCGAGGCCCTGTTGGGTGGCGATGACCCTATCTGGTCACGACGCCACCGATCTACAAGTTTGCGCGCAAAGGGGCAATGCGCGTTTAGCCTGTGACAAATACTCCTCTTGCTAACTGACCAGTCAGTTAGTTATAGTGCTTCTCATGAAAAGCGAAAAGAAGTTCAGCAGACGGGCCGATGCGCGGCCGGACGAATTGCTCGACGCCGCCATGGCGGTGTTCGCGGAAAAGGGCTTTGCCGGCGCCAAGATGGACGACATTGCCCGGCGGGCCGGCGTATCCAAGGGCACGGTCTATCTCTATTTCGCCTCCAAGGAGGCGCTGATCGAGGGGATCATCCAGCGCGCGGTGGCGCCGATCGCCAGCGGCGCCCTGCCCCAGCTCGCCGCCTTCGAGGGCGATCCGCGCCTGCCCATCACCATGCTGCTCAAGACCATTGCCGGGCTCCTGAGCGACCCGGCCAAGCTGGCGATCCCTCGCCTCTTTCTGCGGGAAGGCATGAATATTCCCGGCATTGCCGACATCTATCGCCGCGATGTGCTCGACAAGGCCATGCCGGTGCTAACGGGCCTGGTGGAGCGCGGCGTGGCATCTGGCCATTTGCGGGCGGTCGACCCCGACCTCACCGTGCGCTCGATCGTCGGGCCGCTGATCGCCCATGTGGCCCTGAGCGAGATTTTCGGCATCCGGCCTGAGGACGGATTAGCGCTGGATCGGCTCATCGAAAATCATATCGACATCCTGTTCGGCGGCCTATCTGCCAAGCCACTGGAAGGTGCGCCATGAACGAGTTCCTTGCAGGACTGATGGCGGCCGTGATGTCGCTGTTTCCATCCGGCGCCGACCCGGCCGGCTATAGCGGCTATCTTGAGGCCGACTATGTCTATGTCGCCCCGGTGAGCGCGGGGCGCATTGTGGCCCTGGATGCCGGGGAGGGACAGGTGGTCGCTGCAGGCGAAACACTGTTCACGCTCGATGCGACGCAACAGAAAAACCTGCTCGATGCGGCCATGGCGCGGGTCTCGGCGGCGCATGCAACGCTGGAAAATCTGGAAACCGGCAGCCGCAGCGAAGAACTGGACGTGATCCGGGCGTCGCTGGCCAGGGCCGAGGCCGATCTGGCGCAAGCCCAATCCAATCTCAGCCGCAGCGAACGGCTGGCAGAGGCCGGCACCGTACCCAGCGTACGGGTCGAGCAGGATCGCACAGCCCTGGCCGCCGCCCAGGCCCAGGTGGATCAGTTGCGCGCCCAACTGGCCGTGGCCGAACTGCCGGCGCGCAATGCCCAGCAGGTGGCGGCAGAAGCAAATCTCCATGCTGCCGAGGCCGATGCCGAACGCGCCCGGCAGGACATGGACGACCGCACCGTCGAGGCACCGGTTGCGGGAACCATCGACCAGGTCTTTTTCCGCCTCGGTGAAGTGGCTGGGGTGGGCGTGCCGGTGGTCGCCATACTGCCTGAGGGGCCGCTGGAAGTCTGGTTCTTCGTGCCCGAAGTCGCCCGCGCGACGCTGACCACCGGGACGACCGTCCAGGTGACTTGCGATAGCTGCTATGATGCACTGCCCGCCCGCATTACCCATATTGCCAGTGCGCCGCAGACGACGCCGCCAGTCATCTATTCGCGCGAGGAACGCAGCCGGCTGGTCTATCTGGTCAAGGCGCGTCTCGAAGCTGCCAACGGCCTTACGCCCGGGCAACCGGTAACGGTGCTGCCGTGAACCCGCCGCTAGTCATCGATGTCCGGGGGCTGACCAAGCGCTTTGGCGACAAGACCGTGGTCGATCATTTCGACATCGCGGTGCCGCGCGGCGCCATCTATGGCTTTCTTGGTCCCAATGGGTCGGGCAAGACCACGACCATCCGCATGCTATGCGGGCTGTTGACGCCAGACGGGGGCGAGGGGCAGTGCCTGGAGTTCGACGTGCGGCACGAGGCGCCGCGCATCAAGACCCAGGTCGGCTACATGACGCAGAAGTTCAGCCTCTACGAAGACCTGACCATCCGCGAAAATCTCGATTTCGTCGCCCGCATGTATGGCGTGACGGACAGGCGCAGCCGGGTCAGCAGGGCGCTGGAGGAGCTGGGTTTGGCGGACCGGTCCGGGCAATTGGCCGGCACCCTCTCGGGCGGCTGGAAGCAGCGGCTGGCCCTGGCCGCGTGCCTCATCCACGATCCCAAACTGCTACTGCTGGACGAACCGACGGCGGGCGTCGATCCCAAGGCGCGGCGCGATTTCTGGGACGAGATCCGGCGCCTCTCCAAAGCCGGCGTGACCGTGCTGGTCTCGACCCATTACATGGACGAAGCCATCCAGTGCGATTTCATCACCTATATCGCCTATGGCAAGAAGCTGATTGACGGCCGGGCGACTGAAATCCCCACCATGGTGGGCCTCAGCACCTGGCGGGCCGAGGGCGCCAATCTGGTGGCCCTGGAGGCGGCGCTGCACAACCAGCCCGGCGTTGCTCAGGTGGCGCGCTTCGGTTCGGCGCTGCATGTATCGGGCACCGATGCGGACCTCCTGGAAACCACGGTGCGCCGGTTCGAAGCCGAAGGCGGCCAGCGCTGGAGCAAGGTGCCGGCGGGGCTGGAAGAAGCCTTCATCTACCTGATGGCGGGGGCGCGGGACAATTTCTCGCGCGATGCGGCATGAGCATGGGCTTTTCCATCAGCCGGTTCCTGGCGGTGCTGCTCAAGGAATTCATCCAGATGCGGCGCGACCGGGTGACTTTTGCCATGATGATCGGGCTGCCCATCGTCCAGCTCATGCTGTTCGGCTTTGCCATCAATGCCGATCCGCGCCATTTGCCGACACTGGTGGAAGTCAATGATGAAGGACCGCTGACCCGGACGCTGCTGGCAGGCATGGAAACGTCGGGCTATTTCGACTTTGTCGGACAGGTGCGCGGTCCGGAAGCCGGCGCGGAGGCGCTGCGGCGGGGCGAGGCCAATTTCGTCATCGTCATTCCCGATGATTTCGCCCGCGACGTGGTGCGCGGCCTCAGCCCCAGTGTTCTGGTCGCCGCCGATGCCTCGGACCCTTCGGCCGTCGCCGGCGCAGCGGCGGCGATGAGTGGCATTGTCAGCAATGCGGTGGCACAGACGCTCACCGGTCCCCTGGCACAGGCGGCGGGCAGTCCCCCGCCATTCGATGTTGCCGTGCACCGTGCCTACAATCCGGAGGGGCGCACTTCGACCAATATCGTGCCGGGCCTTCTGGCCATCATCCTCTCGATGACCATGGTGATGATCACCGCCGTGGCCATCGTCAAGGAGCGCGAGCGCGGCACCATGGAGATGCTGATTTCGACCCCGGTGCGGCCCGCCGAGGTGATGCTGGGCAAGATATTACCCTATGTGCTGGTGGGCTATGTGCAGACGGCGGTGTTCATGCTGGCCGCCTTCGCCGTGTTCGATGTGCCTTTCACCGGTGGCTTCATGGCCTTCTTCTATGGCTTCAACCTGTTCGTGCTCGGCAATCTGGCGCTGGGCTTCCTGATCTCGACCGTGGCACACAACCAGATGCAGGCCATGCAGTTGAGCTTCTTCACTATCCTCCCCTCCATCCTGCTTTCGGGCTTCATGTTCCCCTTTGCCGGCATGCCGGGCTGGGCCCAGACCATCGGCACCGCCGTGCCGGCCACCCATTTCATCCGGCTGATCCGCAAGGTGATGCTCAAGGGCGCCGGCACCATCGATGTATCGCCCGAACTGGCCGCTCTCGGAGTGATCGTGCTGGTGATCAGCTTGGCGGCCATGCTCCGCTACCGACAGACGCTGGACTGAGGGCAAAGGAAAAGCCCGGCCATAGCCGGGCTTTCATTTTCGGATCGGGCTCCACCGGAGCGATTTTGCCAAAGGCCGCACCCCGCCACTCGGCCATAGGCCTCGTGGCCTGCTCGCCTCAAATCGCGCCACTGGCGCGATTTGCCCTTCGGGACGGCTCTCAGCCCGCAACCCGCTCGATTTCGGCGCCGCAGCGGGAGAGCTTGTCTTCCAGCCGCTCGAAGCCGCGGTCGAGATGGTAGATGCGATTGACCACGGTCTCGCCCTTGGCGGCAAGGCCGGCAATAACCAGCGACACCGAGGCCCTGAGATCGGTGGCCATGACCTGCGCGCCCTTCAATTGCGGTTTGCCGGTCACGGTGGCCAATTGGCCGTTCACGGCGATGTCGGCGCCGAAGCGCGCCAGCTCGGCCACGTGCATATAGCGGTTCTCGAAAATGGTCTCCCGAATGTGGCTGACACCGGAACTCATGGTCATCAGCGCCATGAACTGGGCCTGCAGATCGGTGGGGAAGCCGGGGAATGGATCGGTGTCCACATCGACGGGCTGGATGCCATTGCCATTGCGGCGCACGCGAATGCCATTGGCTTCGGTGGCCAGTTCGGTTCCGGTCTGGGCCAGGATGTCGAGAGCCGCCTGCAAATGCTCGGCCCTGGCGCCCTTGAGCAGGACATCACCGCCGGTCATGGCCGCGGCCATGGCGAAGGTACCGGTTTCGATGCGGTCGGGGATGACCTCCACCGTGGCCCCGTGCAGCTTTTCGACGCCCTCGACCGTCAGGGTGCGGGTGCCGATGCCGGAGATTTTGGCACCCATGGCCACCAGGCACTCGGCGACATTGGTGATCTCGGGTTCCTGAGCGGCGTTCTCGATCACCGTGGCGCCGCGGGCCAGGGCGGCCGCCATCAGGATAGTGTGGGTCGCCCCTACCGAAACCTTGGGGAAGCTGACGGTGGCGCCGACGAGCCCGCCTTTGGGCGCCTTGGCCACGACATAACCCTCGTCGATATCGATCTCGGCGCCCAATTGCTTGAGGCCATAAAGGAATAGGTCGACCGGGCGGGTGCCGATGGCGCAGCCACCGGGCAGGGACACGCGAGCCTCGTGGCAGCGGGCCAGCAGCGGCCCGATGACCCAGAAACTGGCGCGCATCTTGGAGACAAGGTCATAGGGGGCCGTGGTGTCGACAATGTCGGCAGCATGGAAGGTCATGCGCTGGCCCACGCCCTCTTCCTCGCCGCGGCGGCGGCCATGCACGGCAATATCGACGCCATGATTCTCGAGGATGCGCTCGAGCTGCTTGACGTCGGCCAGACGCGGCACATTGGTCAGCACCAGCGGCTCGTCGGTGAGCAAAGATGCAATCATCAGCGGCAAGGCGGCATTCTTGGCGCCCGAAATCGGGATTTCGCCAACCAGCTCATTGCCGCCGACCAAACGAATACGATCCATTAGAAGTCCTCATAATAGGCCCTTTGGGCCTGCTACCTGGTGGGAGGTAGGCGAGGTCTTCGTTGCCACGTAGGCCAGACCAGCCGTTCTCGGAAAAGGGTGACGAATAGAATCGCCCGAAAATGGTTTACGGTTTCTTGTCCGCGTCCGTTTCGGGGGCCTTGGGAGCGGGATCGGGCGCATCTTGGGTTGCGCGCGCCTTGGCCTGCTCTTTCCGGCGCTTGAGGTTCTCCCGCAGCTTTGCGGCCAATCTTTGCTCACGCAGCGCGGCTTGCTCCGATTTGCCCATGGCCTCTTGCTATCCTGATTCAATGGGAGCGGTTGATAGGCCGTTTTTGGTCTTGCGTCGAGACATGCACTATGGCAAAGGAGCCCCCGTCGATGCGCCGGGGCCTCCGGTTCCCGCGACACAATAGAGTGATCTCGCCCTGGAAACGAAAAAGTGGATGCCACTTTCTCCGAGAACACTCCAGATGCTGCCGTAGCTCAGTGGTAGAGCACTCCCTTGGTAAGGGAGAGGCCGACAGTTCAATCCTGTCCGGCAGCACCATTCCAACGCATTGATATCGTTGAAATCTTTTCGGGCATTCAAACGCGACTAGCGATAGTTGTCGGCGACAAACCTTGCCCATCGCCGGGCGAGTTCATGCCCGTCCAAGGTTCGGACAGTGACCTCTATTTCGAGCATACCGACGAGTTGCGCCAATTCATCGGCGGCGGCGGCGATAATTGATCCTGCCATTGTGCGCGCCGCATCGTCATCTTCGCATTCGGCTGAAATGGTCTCGTTTGTCGTTGCTGCGAGTACGCGGCGGACGTGAAAGTAGTACTTGGGCAAATCGCTCTCCTATCGCATCGAGCTTTGCCGCGCAAAGCTCTTCGAACCCATCAATGCTGACATGCGTTGAGCTGCGGACAATGTGTTTGGCAACGTCAAGGCGAGGCAGGATGGACTTGAGCGAAATGTTCTTTCAGAACCCACAGGGTATCGTCCGAACCCTGATCGTGGGTGCACTGGCCTACATCGCCCTGGTGCTGTTCCTGCGCATCTCCGGCAAGCGCACCCTTGCCAAGCTCAACGCGTTCGATCTTGTTGTGACTGTTGCGCTGGGTTCGACCCTTTCCGCGATCCTGCTGCAGGAATCCATCGCTCTGGCCGAAGGTCTGGTTGCCTTGGCCCTGTTGATCGGTGCCCAGTATCTGGTCGCCTTCGCCTCGGTCAGGTCGAAAAGCTTTGCCTCTCTGGTGCGCAGCGAGCCTTCCCTGTTGGCCAGGGATGGGCGCTTTTGTGACGGTAACTTGCAGCGTGAACGCATTACGCGGGATGAAGCCATGTCCGCCGTGCGCGCCAATGGAGGTGATGAGCTTTCCGATGTGGAATTCCTGATTCTGGAAAGCGACGGGACGATTAGTGTGCGCCTGAAGGGATAGATTTCGAAAGCGCACCATGCTCATCGGCCGGGCCTTTCGGTGCAATGGATCAACTTTCGCCGCGGGGATGTCATTCCGACCCCTTGGTCGAGGCTTGTTCCTGTTCTGCGACTTCGTCGAGCAGTTGTTCCCTTGAAACCTCAAGGGGACGCGCCTCCCCGTCCCGGGCGGCGAGTGCCTCGGCGATGGCCGCTTTGAGTTGTTCAGGCCCAGCCGCATAGTGCTGGTCGACAATGATCTTGGCGAGCAGTTCAGGTTCTTGTTTCATCGCATTGCCTCCCTCCTGAGGGACGAACGGCGCAGCACGTAAAGAGTTGCGGACGGCCCTGCCTCGCTTCGATTGGGCTAGCGGCCGGTCGTGGCAAACAGGATGAGAGCGACGGCGGCTGCGCCAATACTGACCACCAGAACAAGGTAGATCCAAAGCCCCGCGTGGCCCGGTCGTTTGTGTCGACTTGACCGGCGCTCGTCCGGAAACGCTGTGGCCGCACCCCCGGCCTCGGCATCGGTGCCAAGCGGCGCAGTCGCCGGATCGGTATGATCGACCTTGTCGCCGGTACGCCCGGAATCAATGTCTGCACGCAACTGCTCGCCATTACGGTTGGGGCTCATGGACTACTCCTATGCGATGCCCTTGCCAGCGGTGACACCCCTGAACCCGCCGGCAATGTCGCTGCCGTCCTGAGGGGTCGGCGAACTCGCGGAGGGTTCAATGTTTGAGAGAGCCCCCTAAGGGCTTCTGGAAGCAATCCCGCGCCTCACCCCCCGTTCCCGCCTTAACGCAGGTGAATCTGGGGCATCTCAACTGTTCGAGCGGAAGGTCCCGCCGGTGGCGCGATGGCAAGGCCCCGCAACGACGGGAACCAGCCAAGGGGCGAGACATTTGCTTGTTCAACGCGTCGAAGAGAGGAGGAGCCAATGCCTCAAGAAGAGAAGAAATTGACGGCTACCAGGGGCGACGCAAGAGCCTGACGATGAGCTGGTTGCTCGATAATGCCCAGGCTGTCAGCGCTGCCGCGAGCGTCGGCACGCTGCTCATCTGGTCTGTCTATCTGACTATCTTCTGGCGCGGCTACCGCCGGCAGCTCAAGCCCAAACTGGTCATCAACCGGGGAGAGGGCGATGGACTGGACGGTCACTGTCTGCTGACAAATATGAGCCAGCAGCCCATCCATATTCAGGGGGTCAAGGTTGCGATCGATTTGGCCGACCAGACTTGCACCAGCTACATTACCGACGCCGAAGACGTCAGGGCCGCGGGCAATCCGCATGGCTGGCAGAAACTGACCCGGCAGGGACCGCTGGCCTCCGGCGCCATGGTGGATCTGGGCACGTTCGAATCCATCCTGGGCTATGTCATCCGGCAGTCACGACCGGAGGCCGACATGGAGGCCGCACAGCGATGCTGCATCACTGTGCTGGCCATCTATGGCTCCGAAGATTTGCTCGTCGGGGCAACCCGCCAGTTCGAGCTTGTCCATGACGAGGGAGAAACAAGGCTGACATCGGAAAGTGTCGAAACGCGTCAGCTCACCAGCCGGGCCGAGCGCCGGAAGCACTCCAGGGGCCTGGCCAAGGATATCTAGTCGTGCGCGCCACCGTCCTGCCTGCCCAATGTTGTTCGCAACTTTTTGCGCCGTTTGGGCTTTGGACTTGGGGACAGCAAGACAGCGGGCGCAATGGGCCATCTTTCAACGCATATGCTGACACACCTTCTGGTGATGAACGCGGTCGTGCCGCTGGTCGTCTATGGACTGTCGCGACACCATCAATTGCCCCGCATGTGGCGGCTATGGCCCTGGGCGACGGCAGCGCAATTGGTGCTGCTCTGGGGTTGGCATAGCCCCGCGGTGCTCAGTGCTGCTTTGCAGCACATGGGCCTGATGCTCCTGATGCATGTCAGCCTGGCGACAGCAGCCGCGATGTTCTGGATAAGCATTGTCAGCATGCCGCGGCGGGAAAGCTGGCGGGCCCCACTGGCGCTTCTCATTACCGGAAAGCTGTTCTGCCTGCTTGGCGCCTTGTTGGTCTTCGCGCCCAATCTGCTGTTCTCCGGCGCGCATGCTGGCCTCCAGTCGACCGGCCATTCGCTGGCGGACCAACAAATGGCCGGCATGATCATGCTGGTCGCTTGCCCGCTCAGCTATGTGACTGCAGGCATCGTCCTGGCGGGCCGCTGGTTCCTCTCGCTGGATAGGCCGGGGAGCCTCAATGGCTAAGGAGAAGATCGTCAAGGTCCGGCAATTGACGCGCTGGCAACGCATCGGTGTTGCGAGCATGTTCGTGGCAGGCGCCTTCATTCTCGCAGGCGGCGTATTCATCCTGTCGGGCATCTACAATATCGGGGCCAGCCGCGAGCACTGGTCCCTCACCAATTTCATTATCACCATTCTCCGGGACCGCTCGGTGGCTGTCGCATCGGGGGGCATAGAGGTCCCCGAACTGGATGATGCCGACCTGTACCGGTTGGGCGAACAGCATTTTCTGGGCACCTGCACTGTCTGCCATGGCACGCCGGGCGAGCCGCTCAACCCGCTCTACTCGCATATGCTGCCGCAGCCACCGGACCTGACGGGTGCGTTCGAACGTTATGATGCGCGCGAGGTGTTCTGGGTCGTCAATCACGGCCTCAAATACACCGGCATGCCGGCCTGGCCGGCGGCGCACCGGCCTGACGAGGTCTGGTCGGTGGTGTCCTATCTCCGCCGGCTCAATGACATCGGTCCGGAAAATGCCGCGATCGAGGACAGCACCGTCGAACGCGCGCAAAATCTCAATACCTGCCTGCGCTGTCACGGGGCTGCCGGGCAACCGCCCGTCAGCGATCTGGTGCCGCGCCTGGATGGCCTGTCCGAAGGCTATCTCCGCCGTGCCCTTGAAGAATATCGCGGCGGGCAGCGCGGCAGCGGCATCATGGCGCCGATTGCCTTCGACATGAGCGACGAAGAGATCGCCAGCAATGCGGCCAGCTACGCCTCCCTGCCACCGCCCGCGGGCCGGGAGAACGGCAGTGCAGACCTCGCCCTGGGGCAACAAATCGCTGAAGCCGGCCTGCCCGAACAGGACGTGCCGGCCTGCCAAAGCTGCCATGGTGTCAACCCGCAGGCACCCCGGCTGGAAGCCCAGTCCGAGCGCTACATGGCCACCCAGCTCAAGCTTTGGCAGCACGCAGGCTATCGCGATGCCTCGGCTGAGGGCCGATTGATGTCGGTGATAGGGCAGAGGCTGACCGAAGCGCAGGGCAAGGCCGTGAGTGCCTATTACGCGGCCCAGAATGCGGAGGCGCCCCAATGAGTGCTCGCATCCCCTTCGCAGGCCTCGTCTTCCTGCCGCTGCTTGCCGGCTGTTCCTCGCAGCAATCCGCGTTCCATCCGACCGGACACGACGCCGAACAGATCAATATCCTGTTCTGGATCATGACAGTGGGCGGAGCGGCGATCTTTGCGCTGGTCCTTGTCCTTGCCGCCATCGCCATATTTGGCCCGGAGCGCTTGCGGCAGCGCCTGGCTGGCGAGAGCCTGATCAATTGGCTCGGCATTGCTTTCCCGGTCGTCGTGCTGACGGCCCTGCTGGTCTATGGCTTCGTTCTGCTCCAGGCCGGCGCGCCGGTGAATGCGGGCAACACATCCCTGCGCATTGCGGTGAGCGGCGAGCAGTGGTGGTGGCGGGTGACCTATCGGACGGCCGATGGACGAGAGGTGGAGGCGGCCAATGAAATTCATCTCCCGGTCGGCCAGCCCGTCACCCTCGAATTAACCACCGCCGATGTCATCCACAGCTTCTGGGCGCCCAGCATAGC
>NZ_CAJXJS010000080.1 GCF_913055165.1 uncultured Devosia sp. | reverse complement strand
TATAGGCGGTGGAGGGGGGGGCCACGCCCGCTGCACTGATGGGCGCCGGGCAATCCATGGATCGCGTACTTGGCATCCCTCTCCACCACGCTTGGCGTGGTCCCCCTCTCCCGTAAACGGGAGAGGAAGTTCAGCCGAACGGATTTTCCACCATCGGCCAGATATCCCGCCGCGCCTTGCGATAATCCGTCTCCGCCGGCCGGTTCGGATAGGGCTTGCCCGCCGAGCAATAGACGATTTCCGACGCGATCCTGGAGAACGAGTCGTAGAAGTGGTTGGTCGATTTGATCAGCAGGATCTTCTTCGACTTCGGATCGATCCCCAGCGCCGAGAACAGGCTGGGGTCAAAGCTTTGCGCGCGTGTCGAATTGAGGATCACGTCGATCCCGTCGAAATGGATCCAGGCCGCGTCGCCGAAGGGCGCAAAGCTGTCACCGAACTTCATCTCGGCATTGCGCTTGAGGCGTTTCACCGTCACCCGTGCATCCACCGGCAGGCCCGTATGCGGCGCTGACTTGGCGCCGAATCGCAATTGAATCTCCGCCCCCTCGCCGGCCGCAAAACAGATCTGCACCGCAATCGGGTCCCATATCGTGCCCACGGCCACATCTGTGACACCACGCGCAATCATCTCGGCAAGGATCACCGTGGCATCGCCCGCCGTGCCGCCACCCGGATTGTCCCAGACATCGGCGATCACCACCGGACCCTTCGGCGCGGCCAGCGCGGCATCGACCGCGGCCTTCTCATCCACCTGGCTCACCATGAAGGTGCCGCGCATCGCAAACAGTTCGCGCCCCAGTTCCTCGGCGAGGGCCGCGCCCATCTCCGCGTTGTCGTCCGTAACAGCGACAATCTTGGTCCCCATTTCGGGCACATCGCCGGCCATGAACCCATGCACCACCGAGAGAGACAACAAACCCTCTTTGGAGGCTTCAAGTGCCAACAGCCTGTCAACAAATCCCCGCATCGGCTGCTTGCTTGTGGGGAAGACGTCGATCATCCGGCAATCGAAGACGCTCATCACCGGCTTGATCTCTTGCTTGAGTGTCCGCACCGTGATCTCCCACAAATCGCGCGCCCGATCGACAAAATCGGTATGTGGGAACTCCTTGAAATAAACGAAGAAATCGGCCGCCTCCGCCCGTTTCGCGGTCAAGTGACTATGCGGGTCAAGCTCGGCGCAAACCAGCACATCGGGTCCCACAATCGCCCGCACCCGGGCCAGCAGGTCCCCCTCGGGATCATCATAACCCTGCGCGACCATGGCCCCATGCAGCCCCAGCACCACCCCGTCCACCGGCATGGCCGCGTGCAATTGCCCGATGATTTCGTCGCGCAATTCCTCATAGGTTGCCTGGGCGACCAGGCCCGCCGGGTCGGCCCAGCTGGCGGTCCCTTCAATCAGGGTCCAGCCTTCGCGGGCGCAGATCGCACGGCCGACGGTTATCGGTGCGGTGCACAAGGTTGGGGTCACCGGGTGTTGCCCCGGCTTGGCGTGCAGCGATGCCTCGAAGGCGCGCTTGTCGATGGCGATCGGGGAGAAGGTGTTGGTCTCGGTGGCGAGGGCGGCGGTGAACAGGCGCAAGGGAAGCTCGTCCGGTCAGGATGCGTCAGGTAAGCGAAGTCGCTACCATCACGCTACACTATGACTCGCGACGGTTCACGTAAGAAATTTACATTTTTTACGCCTCCTCTCGCATTCGAACGCAGACTTCGGCTATAGATTGCGAGAAAAAAGAAACTGAGTTTCAAAAATAGATCGAAAGGACCCTCCGATGCCCATCAAACGCTATGGCGCAGAAAAGTCCGGGGCCGGTGGCCAGAACCTGCCCTTCGCCCGCGCCGTCGAGGCCGGCGGCTGGCTCTATGTTTCGGGCCAGGTGGCCATGAAGGATGGCGAGATTGTTGGCACCGGCATCATTGAGCAGACACACCTGACCATAAGGAACGTCATCGCCATTCTCGAGGAAGCCGGTTACGGCTTGGAGCATGTGGTCCGCTGCGGCGTCTGGCTCGACGATCCACGCGATTTCTGGAGCTTCAATGCCGTCTACAAGTCCTATTTCGGCGAGCATCCCCCGGCCCGCGCCTGCGTGCAGAGCTCCATGATGGTCGACTGCAAGGTCGAAATCGACTGCGTGGCCTATAAGGGGCCATAATGTCCACCCAGTTCGCTCGGCCCCCCTCTCCAATCCTTCCCGCGAGGGGGAGGGTGCTCGACTGCGTCCGTGGCTGTCTCTGCGGGCAGGAACCGGCCCGGCACCTCCCCCTTGACGGGGGAGGTTGGGAGGGGGTGTCCACCTGTCGGAATGCGCGCGAAGGAAAAGATCAATGAACGCATCCCCCTGCCGCCTCGACGGCAAGACCGTCCTCATTTCCGGCGCCGGTGGTGGCATTGGCCGCACCATGGTCGAGATCTTCCATGGCGCAGGCGCGCGCATCGTCGGCGCTGACCGCGATGCCGCCCTGCTTGAAGGCCTGCCCCTGACACGCACCGTCCTCTTCGATCAGGCCGATGCGACAGCCACGCGCGCCGCGGTTGAAGCCGACATCGCCGCCCATGGCGTTGTCGATGCGGTCATCGCCAATGCCGGCTTCACCCGCGCCGAACATCTGGGTCATCTCGATGACGATGTCTGGGCCAGCGAAATGGCCATCAACCTCAACGGCGCTTATGCGCTTGTCGATCCCATCACCCAGGCCATGGCCGAGCGCGGCGCAGGCAACGTGGTCTTCATTTCCTCGGTCAACGCGCTCCAGCATTTCGGCAATCCGGCCTATTCGGCCGCAAAGGCGGGCCTCATCGCCTATGCCAAGGCGATCGCCGTTGAACGGGGCGGCGATGGAATCCGCGCCAATGTGGTTGCCCCCGGTTCCGTCCGGACACCCGCCTGGGACCATCGGCTGCAGGCCGACCCGCATTTGCTCGACAAGGTACTGCCGCACTACCCGCTGGGCCGCATGGTCAGCCCGCAAGAGGTTGCCAATGCCGCGCTCTTTCTGGCCTCCGAGGCCGCCTCGGGCATTACCGGCGTGACCATTCCCGTCGATGCCGGCCTCACAGCCGGCAATCTGCGCTTCGTCAACGAGGTTCTGAGGGCCAAATGACTCACTATTCCGAACTCGACACCCCCGCTGTCCTCATCGACCTCGATCGCGCCGAAGCGAACCTGAAGCGCGCGCAGAGTGCCGTTAACAAGGCCGGTATTGCGCTCCGCCCCCATATCAAGACCCACAAGCTGCCGCTCTTTGCCAAAAAGCAGATGGAACTGGGTGCCGTCGGCATCACCGTCCAGAAGTTGGGCGAAGCCGAGGTCATGGCCGACGCCGGGCTCGCCGATCTGCTGCTGACGTTTAACATCATCGGTGCGGCCAAGCTCAAGCGTCTCAAGGCCCTCCATGATCGGGTGACCATCCGCGTCGTGGCTGACAGCCAAGAGTGCGTGGGTGGCCTTGCTGCCACTTTCACCGACCCGGCAAAACCCCTTGGCGTCTTTGTCGAATGCGACACCGGCATGGGGCGATGCGGCGTGCAGTCTGCTGAGACTGCCGTGGCGCTCGCGCAAAAGATCATCGCCGCGCCCGGTCTCGCCTTTGCCGGTTTGATGACCTATCCCGCCGCCGGTAAATATCAGGCGGCGGCGCAATGGCTGGCCGATGCCAAGGCCGCCTTCGTCGCCGCCGGCATCGACCTGCCCGCCATCACCACCGGCGGCACCCCCGACATCTGGCACATGGATGAGGCGGCCCGCATCGCCACCGAATACCGCCCCGGCACCTATATCTACATGGATCGCTCACAGGTGGCGGCCGGCGCCGCCAGCTTCGAGGACTGCGCGCTCACTGTTCTGGCGACGGTCGTGTCCCGCCCGGCCGAAGATCGCGCCATCATCGACGCTGGATCGAAGGCCCTGACCAGCGACCTGCTGGGGCTGGTCGGCCACGGTTACGTTGTCGAGCACCCCGAGGCGAAAGTCACCGGCCTGAGCGAAGAGCATGGAACGCTCGACGTATCGGCCTGTGCGACAAAGCCGAAGATCGGCGATGTGATCCGCATCATTCCCAATCACTGCTGCCCGGTGACCAATCTCTTCGATCGGGTGCACCTGATCCGCAATGGGAACCTGGTTGAAACCGTAGATGTCGGAGCGCGGGGCAGGGTGGACTGAGCCCGCCTTGCAAGGCGCAGCGGCTCATGAAACTCTTGCCGAAAAACAGGAGAATCCCCTTGGCTGACCCCAATCATCGCATTGCCGTTTCCACCTGGTCGCTGCATCGTCTGCTGGGCACCACTTTCCCGCATGATTTGAGCACCGACGCCATTGGCGAGATGGAAGAGACCTATGGCGAGGGCGAGGAATCTCTGCTCGGCCTGCCATCGGTGCTGGCCAATCACGGCTATCATCGGCTGGAGATCGTCTCCTTCCACCTGCGCAGCCGCGACCCGGTCTATCTCGGCGAATTGCGCGACCAGCTCAGGGTTTCCGGTGTGACCCTGCAGACCCTGCTGGTCGATGCCGGTGACATGTCCGATCCCGTCCATGGCTCCCGCGACACCCGCTGGATTGCCGGCTGGGTCGATGTCGCCAATATGCTGGGTGCCGAGAACGCCCGCATCATTGCGGGCAAGCAGAAGTTCTCGCCGGAGACCATGGCCCGCTCGGTTGCCGGCTTCAAGGAACTGATCGCCGCCAATACGGGCTCGCCCCTGCGTCTTTTTACCGAGAACTGGTTCGACCTGCTCTCGACGCCGGCCGCGGTGCATGAACTGCTCGATCGCCTGGAAGGCCAGGTCGGGCTTCTGGCCGATTTCGGCAACTGGACCGGCGCGGACAAATATGAGGGGCTCAAATCCATCTTCCCACGCGCCGAACTTTGCCACGCCAAGGCCGGGTTCAGCGATGGTCTGATGGACGAGGCCGACTACGGGCTCTGTGTGCAGGTCGCCGAGGAAGCCGGCTACTCTGGGCCCTATACGCTCATTTTCGATGCTGACCATCCCTCGGAATGGGCGGGGCTGGCACAAGAGCGCGACTTCATTCTCAGTCGCCTGACCTAGTGAAAATGTGATCGGCCGCGAAGCAAGTTATTAAGGCCTCCCGTTGAAATGTGACAGGATGGTAACGTCGCGCGTCAGTTCCAGGCCAAGTCGTATTCCCCGCTTGCCGCGGGCCGGTGCGGCGTTGACGCGCCTGCTCGATGCTGCGCCGGTGGGCATGGTTGTGGCCACTGCCGATGGTCGCGTCATTTACACCAATCAGGCCTTCGACACCCTGTTGGGGTTCGTCACTGGTGGCAGTCCCGATATGCTGCGGGAGCTGGTGCACGACAACGACAGCGCCGCGGCGCGCCAGCAGTTCCTGCGCCTGGCGCGGGGCGAGGCGGCCAGCTATCGCGGCGAGCATCAATTCCGCCAGGCCGATGGCAGCCCGCTCTGGGTCATGGTCGTCGCCTCCGTGCTGGAAGCCAATGCCCGCGACCCGCGCCAGGTCCTGGTGCAGCTGACCAATATCGAGCTGCAAAAGCGCGCCGAACAGGCCCTGGCCTATTCAGAAAGCCGCTGGAACTTCGCCTTGGAGAGTGCCCGCCAGGGCGTGTGGGATCACGATATTCGCAAGGACACCATGTTCTATTCGCGCATGTGGCGGGTCATGCGCGGCATTCCACCCGATGAAGAGGTGGATGGTGACCAAAAGAAATGGCTTGAGCGCATTCATCCAGATGATCGCGCACAGGTGCTGGCCAATGTGGACAAGCAGGATCGGGGCGACAGCGATTTCGATTCTCTCGAATATCGGGAGCGCACGCGGGACGGCAATTACATCTGGATTCTGAGCCGCGGCAAGCCGGTAGAGTGGGATGACAATGGCAACCCCATCCGCACCATCGGCACCGATACCGATATCACCCGCCTCAAGGTGATGGAGCAGGAGCTGGCCGCCGAGAAGGAACGCCTGCGTGTCACTCTGGAGGCGATGGCCGATGGCATGATCTCGACCGACCTTGAAGGGCGCATCGTTTTCATGAACCCTGCCGCCGAGAAGCTTACCGGCTGTCGTGCCGCCGACGCTGTGGGGCGTCCCGTTGCCGAGATTTTCCGCATGCGCAGCGAAAGCGGCGACGAGCAATTGCCCTGTCCGGTTTGCGCCTGCCTCAGAGCCGCCACGCAGGTCCGCAGCGCCGAGGACAGTGTGCTTTGCGCGTTGGACGGCCCCCAACGCGACATCCGTGCCACCGCCTCTCCGGTCTTTGGTGATGCCGGTGCGCTGACCGGCGCTGTGCTGGTGTTTCAGGATGTCTCGCAAAGCCGGGCCCTGCAGCGCCAGTTGGCCCATTCCGCCGCCCATGACGATCTCACCGGCCTGCCCAATCGCGCGGCCTTCGAACGGGCCTTGATGGCGTCGATCGCCTCTGCGCGGCATGGTCAGCGCCAGCACAGCCTTGTCTATCTCGACCTGGACCGTTTCAAGCCGGTCAACGACACGGCCGGCCACGCTGCTGGCGACGCCCTGCTCAAGCAGGTCGCCCAGACCATCAAGGGTGTCTGCCGCAGCCACGACATGGCCGCCCGGATCGGTGGGGACGAGTTCGCGATCATCCTGGAAGATTGTCCCATCGCCAATGGGCGCGAAGTGGCCGAAAAGATCGTCCGCGCCATCGGCGCACTCGCCTTCACCTGGGCCGGTCGCCATTATCGCATCGGGGCCAGCGCCGGGGTCACACTTATCGGCGCACAACCAGCCTCGCCTCTGGGGTTCATGGGCGAGGCCGACGCCGCCTGCTATGCCGCCAAGGCGCGGGGACGTGCCTGTGTCGTAGCCTTCCCCGAAATGGCCGACGACTAGCCGTAATAGACCGAAATCCGTTGCCCGCCGATCTCGTGCACCTTGATGTCCATCTCGTAGATGTCTGAAAGGACCTCGGGCCGGATCATGTCGCCAGCCGGCCCCTGGGCCGCGACCCTGCCGGCCTTCATGGCCACGATATAGTCCGAATACCAGGACGCGAAATTGATGTCGTGCAGCACCAATACGACCGTCTTGCCCAGATCGGAAGCGGCCTGCCGCATCAGCTTCATCATGCCCATGGCATGCTTCATGTCGAGATTGTTGAGCGGTTCGTCCAAGAGCACATAGTCGGTGTCTTGCGCCAGCACCATGGCAACAAAGGTCCGCTGCCGCTGCCCGCCCGATAGCTCATCCAGAAAGCGATCGCTCAGCGCGTCCAGATCGAGATAGGCGATGGCCTTTTCGATCATCGCCCGGTCCTCGACGGTCAGCCGCCCCTTGGAATGCGGGTAGCGGCCGAAGCCGACCAGATCGCGCACCGTGATGCGGGCCGAGATATGGTTGTCCTGCCTCAGGATCGACAGCCGCCGCGCTAGCACGTCGCTGGGCGTCCTGGTCACGTCCATGCCGTCCACTGTCACCGTGCCCGCACTCATGTCGAGCAACCGGCTGACCATGGAGAGCAGGGTGGATTTGCCCGCCCCATTGGGCCCGATGATCGAGGTGACGCCGCGTGCCGGAATGTCCAACGTCACATTGTCGACCACCAGATTGTCGCCATAGCTGCGCGATACTGATTGCGTGCGGATCATGTGCGGCTTCCTCTCAAGAGCATGGCGATGAACACCACGCCGCCGACAAATTCGATGATGATCGCGAGAGCCGTGTCATAGCCGAACACCCGCTCCAGCACGACTTGCCCACCCACCAGCGTGATGATGGATATCAGGATGGAAGCGGGCAGGATCAGGATGTGCTTGTGGCTGCGGATCACCAGATAGCTGAGGTTTGCAACCAGAAGTCCAAAGAAGGTCACCGGACCCACCAGCGCAGTCGAGACCGAAACCAGAATGGCCACGATCACCAGCACCTGCGACACCGTGCGGTTGTAGTTGACGCCCAGATTGATGGCCGTGTCGCGTCCCAGATTGAGCACGTCCAGTGCCGGCAATAGCCGCCACACCCAGAGGCACACCCCGGCAATGGCCAGGGTGCTGATCCCGAGCAATGTCTGGTCGGTGGTGTTGAAACTGGCAAACAGGCTGTCCTGCAGCACGGCAAAATCATTGGGATTGATCAGCCGCTGCATCAGCCCGCCCAGCGAGCGGAACAAGACGCCAAACACAATGCCCACCAGCACCAGCAGATAGAGATCGCGCGCGGCGCGGTTGAACAGCCAGCGGAACAGCAAGGTCGATAGCCCCACCATTACCGCAGCTTCGTATGTGAACTGGATCTGGTCGGGCAGCATGGCATAGCTCAGCCCCCCGAGAAAAAACACCTGTACGGTCCGCACCAGCGCGAACAGCGCGTCGAACCCCATGATCGAGGGGGTGAGGATACGGTTGGCGGTAATGGTCTGGAACAGCACCGTGGCTATGGCAATGGCCGTACCGATCATCGCCATCGACCAGACCTTGGTGCCCCGGAACGGCAGGATGAAGCCCCAGCTTCCCTTGGCGCCGATCACCATGAAGGCGGCGATGGAAACCATGGCCAGGGCCGCCAATATCATGAGGACCTGCCGCGGCGAGAACGCGGGTGTGGCAGGGGCGCGGATATCAGCCATTGGCAGGGCGCCTTCTGAGCAGCAGGTACAGGAACAGGACCGAGCCGATCACCCCGAACATCGTGCCGATCGGGATTTCATAGGGGAAGCGGATCACCCGCCCGATGATGTCGCAGACCAGCACGAAGCCGGCGCCCATCAGCACGATCCATGGAATGGCCCGCCGCGCATTGTCGCCCACCGCCATGGAAACGAGATTGGGCACGATCAGCCCGAGGAACGGGATCGAGCCGACCGAGACCACGACCACGGCGGTCACCATGGCGACGATGGTGAGGCCCAGCGTCAGCACACGGCGATAGTTGAGCCCCAGATTGGTGGTGAAATCCTGCCCCAGCCCCGCGACGGTAAAGCGGTCGGCGGCAAGCCAGGCAAGGCCGACCAGCCCCGCACTCAACCAGAGCAGTTCATAGCGCCCCCTGAGCACGCCAGAAAAATCCCCCAGCGTCCAGGTGCCCAGGGTTTGCAGGAGATCATAGCGATAGGCGAAGAACGCCGTGATCGACGAGATCACCCCACCCAGCATGATGCCGACCAGCGGCACCATCAGCGTCGAGCGCAAGGGAATACGCCTCAGGATCTGCATGAACAGCGCCGTACCCATCAGCGCGGCCACGGTCGCCGCCAGCATCTTGGCGATCAGCGGGCTGCCGGGCCAGACTATGGTGATGACAAGAATGCCGAACACCGCGCTCTCAACCGTGCCGGCCGTGCCCGGTTCGACAAAACGATTGCGCGCCAGCATCTGCATCAACAGGCCCGCGACGGCCAGCGCAGACCCGGACAGGATCAGCGCCAGCGTGCGCGGCACGCGGCTGATCAGCAGCACCTGCATGGGCCGATCGTCTGGCGAAGAGGAAAACAGGCTCATCGGCGTCACATCGCTCACCCCGATGAAGAGGCTGATGAGTGCCAGAACCAGAATGGCGAGAGCGCCGAAAATGAGCTTGGGCATGGGGGCCGAAATGCCTGAACAGCAAAAAGCCCCCGCCCGGACCGGGCGAGGGCAAATTGAGCATTGTCGCTTATTGGCTCAGCGCGTCAGTGACCTGATCGGCCATGATACCGAAGGAGATGAGGCCACCATTGACGATATAGGCCCGCACCGGGTCGATATAGATCACATCGTCATTCTTCCAGGCCGTGGTTTCGGACACCAATTCGTTGTCGAGAATGGCGGCAGCGGCGCCCTCTCCGGTGGCCGCATCGCGGTCGATGACAAGCAGCAGGTCAGGATCGGTTTCGAGGATGAACTCGAACGAAATCGCATCGCCATGGGTCGCCGCTTCGACGTCTTCGATCACTGGGGTCACGCCCAGCGTGTCGTGGATGAAACCGAAGCGCGAACCTGGGCCATAGGCGGAGACCTCGGCGCCGCTGGTCAAGACGATCAACCCCTTGCCGGCATCGCCAGCCGCTGCCTTGGCGGCCTCCACCTTGGCGTCGGTTTCGGCGATCAGGGCATTGATCTCGGCTTCCTTGTCGAAGATCTGCCCGACGATTTCGGCATTGGCCTTGATCGAATTGTAGAAGTCCGCCCAGTCATTGGAGAGGTCGACCGTGGGGGCTATCTTGGCCAGTTCCGCATAGGCGCCCGAGGACCGTCCCGCCACAATGATCAAATCAGGTTCGAGCGCGGCCAGGGCCTCATAATCGGGCTCGAACAGCGAACCGACCTTGGCGTAGTCATCGCTGGCATATTTTTCCAAATGCGCCGGCAGGTTAGAGCCGGGCAGGCCAGCAACATCAACGCCAATTGCTTCCAGGGTTTCGATGGCGGCAAAGTCGAAGCTGACAACTTTCTGTGGCACACCGGGCAGGGTGGTTTCACCCTGGGCGTGGGTGACGGTGATGTCCTGCGCCAGGACAGGGGTGCTGAGGGCAACGAAACCGGCAAGAAGCGCGGCAGCAATAGGGTTGAAGGACATCTCTGGACTTCCGGATAAATGAAGACGACTGACGCAAATATGACTGCGCATGTCCACTTCAATATCGGCGTGTTCCAGGTCTGTCAAACAAACATGAGTTTGATTATCAGATAAATTTCTCAGGCCGAGGGAAGATAGGTCTCGCCGGCCAGGGAAATGAAACTTTTCATGGCAGCCGACAGCGGGCTCGACTTGCGCCGCGCCACCAACAGCTTGCGCATGGCCCAGGGCTCGGCCAGCGGCGCGCAGACCAGGTCGGTGCCAGCCAGCAGGTGCAGGCTCGTTGAACGCAGAAAGCCGATGCCGAATCCGGCTTCCACCATGCGCACCAGAGCGGGGAAACTCTCGACGCGCAGCGCCTCCGTCAGCGGCTTGCCCAGCTTGCCGGCCGCCTCGGTCAATAGCCGATCGAGTGAGCCGGCATGGTGGATGCCCACGATGGCGTGAGGCAGCACGGCATCGAATGTCACCGATTTGCGCGGCTCGATCTGTGCGGCCAGTGCATGTTCGGGCGGCACCAGCACCCAGACCCTTTCATCTTCGAAAGGATGGATTTCAAAGCGCGAGAAATCGTAATTGTCCGAGACGATGGCGATGTCAGCCTGGCCCTCGTCGAGCGACAGCAACGCCTTGGCCGCGCCCATCTCGGCGATGGCGATTTCAATGCCGGGATATTTGGCGGCAAACTTTGCCAGCAATTCCGGCAGGCGCCCGGTAAGCGCTGAACTGGTGCAGGCCAGCCTCAGGCTCCCGCGCTGCCCGGAACTGAAATCGTCCATGATGGCGTCGAGATCGGCGATCGAGCGCAAAACCGTACGGCAACCTTCGGCATAGGCTTCCCCCGCCTTGGTCAGCCGCACGCCATGGGCCGAGCGGTCGAACAGAACCACGCCAAGACGTGCTTCCAGGTCTGATACCCGCCGGCTGACTGCCGACGAAGCAATGCCCTCCCGTTCTGCAGCCCGGCCGATCGACCCGGTTTCGGCCAGCAACAGGATTAGGCGTGCGGTTACGCTGTCGAATGGTGCCATGTCGTCTCCCGCAGGCAACATAGAGCATCGCGCCGAAAAGTGGGAACCGGTTTTCGGCTTCGAGCGATGCGTCAACAGATTTGCATCGCGCCAAAAAGTGGGAACCGGCTTTCGGCTTCCAGCGATGCGTCAACAGATTTGCGTCAGGCGCCCGCCAGCAGCAAAATACCACGGGTCAGGTAGAATGCGCCCAGCACGGTCACGATCCAGCGGGTCCAGCGGCGGAAGCCATCATCGCTCATGCGCTGCAGCACCTGGTAACCCAGATTGGTCCCGGCAATGGCGAAAGGCGCCGCGATCGCCACCAGTACCCAGTCTCCCATGGCCATGGCGGCGGTAGTGGTGCCATAGAACACCACCTTGGCGCCATGTGAGATCACTTGCATGAACGCCTTTGTGGCGATGATCTTGCGCCGGTCCATCTGCGTGCGGATGAAGAATATGTCGATGCTGGGTCCGGCGACCCCGACCGCTAGGTTCAGCCCGCCACTGACAAACCCGCACAAAAAGCCCTGCGCCGGTCGGCTGGCATCGAGACGCAGCCAGCTCTTGGGCAACCAGACCAGGATCGGCATCAGGCCGACAACGATGCAGACGGTCGCCAGGTCCGGCTGGTAGCGCACCAGGAACAGCAGTGTGGCTGCGGTCAAAATGCCGGCGACCATGGTGGCAATGATCCGCCAGTCAATGAACTGTCGCGAAAACCAGGCGCGCGATCCATTGGCAACGATCTGTATGGCCCCATGAATGGCAATGGCTGTTGCCACAGGCAGGATAACCAGCAGGCCGGCCAGCAAAACCATGCCGCCGGCCATTCCGAATATCCCCGAAAGCGTCGAGGTCAGGAAGACCACGCAAACCAGAAGGATGGAAACCAGGGGTGTCATGAGCTTTGTCCTTTGCGCTGCACATGCACCGAACGGCCGTGCATGCGCCAGCCCTGGACCGGGCAAGGGGTCATGCCATCGTCGCCTGCGGGGTATATCGTTGCATTTTTTGCGCAAATTGCATCTTGAATGGAAGCCCCAATACCCTTTTTATAGGCGGGCGAGTTTTTTTTGATTTGCCCGTTGGCCGGTCGACGGTCCTCCCGCCTCTCCCTTTCGGGC
>NZ_CAJXJS010000079.1 GCF_913055165.1 uncultured Devosia sp. | reverse complement strand
GACATCGTCGACAGCGTCTACGAAAAAGACCACGTCACGGTCAGCATCGGCAAAGGCAAGGACGGCAAGGAAAAGACCGTCACCGGCGACAATCTGGCCACGGTCATCAAGGACCTGGAACGGGAGATGCGGGAAGCGGCGACGAACCTTGAATTCGAGAAAGCTGCGAGACTGCGGGATGAAGTCAAGCGGTTGAGGGAGATGGAGCTGGATACGCTGGAGGGCTCGGGCATGACCGACGCCTAGCGTCGGGCAAATCTCTCCTGTGGAGAGATTTGAATGCACGAGGCCATGAGCGCTATGCGCGAATGGCCGGGGAGGTCAGTTAGTCCCGCCTTCCCACCACGCGTCACCCTCGGGCTTGACTCGAGGGCTCTGCACTTCCGGTGAAAAGGCCCTGACTTCGTACGAAGTAAGTGTGCAATGCTCCAATAGGCAATCCGAACTACACGAGTCCGCTTTCCCACGGCACTGGCGCGTAATACGCCATGCAGTCCTCGATGTATATGGCCCAAACAGTAGATGGATCGGCCCCGGGGCACTCAATTTGGAAGCGATTAGTATCGACCGTGTAGGTTCGATCAAAAAGGTCAGAGGCGACTCGCAGCTTCAACCCCTGCAAACCGCCGCTATGTGGGTAAGTTAGAAGAAAGTGCAAGCAACCAGCATCATAATACAACTCGCGAATGTATATCGAACGCCTCTGGAATATATTTGACTGTCTTTCTACAATTAGAGGGACGCTTGGAACAAAGTCTCCCAGAGAGTGTTTCAGCGTAGCCAGATCTTGCACGGTCCGACACACAACTGCATTTAGCAAATTTGTCGACACTTCATGCTCGACAACCACTTCGGACATGCGAGCCTCGCGGATAGCATCTCCATCGGTGGCCGGTGGTGCATCATGGTATATCTTGAAAAAATCCAACTGGTCGAAAGCAGGATCGCCGCTTTGAACTTGAGCACCTAGGTGCGCAAAATTACCGTACAAAAATCCACTCGACGGAAGTGTCAAAATCTTCTTGAAGTCAAAGGCCAACATAATCGGAATAGACATGTGCGGATCCACTCGATATGGATCCCCAATCCTTTTTATACCTTCAGTTTTCAGGTGAAATGAGTTCCTGGGCCTGAAATATAGCCGAGCATAATTATGAGCCACCGGATTGTTCCAGAGGGCGCCTTGGTTGGCCACGTCACACAACAACTCCCCGGCACCGTTCCGGCAGCGCAAGGCACCTCCACGCAAGATGGCAACCGCTACCTCAAGTTGGCAGGCGTGGAACAAGTGACTCGCCCACATCAGCCGCGGGAAACCTTGTAGCCTAGTCGACCAGTCAGATACGTGCTGTTCGGCCCTAGCTAGAGTGATAGGCATCCCTGAGCCTGCCTAGATGGGCCAGAGAAACCAACGTAGCTCTCTCGGTTGATAAAGAGTCCTTCTGATTTCACCGAATTCTCACCCACCGTCCTTGTAGCGGCTCTATGTACGTATGGTAAGTCAGCGAGAATTGGAAACAAGTAGCTCTTGAGCTTACGGGTATTGTCGTCTGTGAAACTGCGATTGGTCAAACACCTGTCGCGTAGGGCGAGCCAAGAATCTTCGACTAGGTCACGATCAATCCTCCGGCGATGCCCGCTCTTGTTGATCAGTATTCCTGTTTCGTCGATATTCTCTACAGCATATGAACCATCTAATGTCGTGTAAAATGTGCCCTTATTTCTCCTGATTGCAGAGGATATGTCACTCCAAAATTCAGTAAAGCTCTCCGGAGCCCTCACATCGCTAAGGTGCTCTGGAACAAAATTCTTCGGAACTTGAAAATCATGAATATAAACGGTGATGTTGACCTTTGACAGGTAGCGTTCCATCACCGGCCGCACATCCGCCCAGTTCAGATTTCCATTGCCACACCCTAGTGGCGGGAATGAAATTGAAGTAATTCCCAAACGTGCGTAGGACGCCACGAATTTCTCGAGGCCGGACGTTATATATTCCAGTCGAGACGGCTGCCGCCATGTAGTTTTTGTTGGGAAATTAAGCACCCAACGATTGTCAGTACGCCACAAATGCAGATTGCCGACGCGCAGTTGGTTTTCATCACAGAGCTTCTTGTACTCCCGGAACATTGTGGGGTAGCGCTCTTTGAACTCTTTAGCGATGCCTTTGCCCATGACGCCGACGGTGTTGACCGTGTTCACAAGAGTCTGGGCAGGCGAGTCGAAGACGCTTGTTTCAAGGTAAGTGATCATCCGTGCCTCCGAATCTTACTGTATCATGAACTGTTAACGCTTCACGCATACGATTTGGAACAAAAGTGGAACATACGCAAAATTGCCCTCGTATGTCACTCCTTTTCTCACGAGTAAATGCGACGAGATAACCCCATCCTATCCTCCCAATAAAACCCTTCATTGGACGCCCCGCCCGTCCGGCGCCACACTCGCCGCATCACCACCGCGCTTCTCTCCAACGGCGGCCCGCCGCTTGATGATGATGACAGCTATGTGCCTCGCTGGGGCTTCGCAGGCGGTCCGACATAGCCGGATGGAAAGCTCCGGTGGAGCTTTCCAAGACAAGAATACCTTGAGAGCTTGGAGCGCCCCGCAGGGGCAAATCTCTCCGGCGGAGAGATTTGAGCGAACAAGGCTCGAAAGGCGGGGACCGCCCGTAGGCGGTGGAGGGGGAGGCCACGAGCGCCAGCGCCTATTGCCGCCGATCCCTTGTAGCCGCTCCCCTCTCCACCGCGCCTTGCGCGGTCCCCCTCTCCCGTGAACGGGAGAGGAATGGCGCCAGCGTCCAACAAAGATATCCCCGCCCCACCCCCGTGCGCGACACTCTCCCAAACCCCTTGGGAGACCCATCATGCGCAAAGACTGGCGGCTCAAGCACAGCCGCATATCCTTCAGCCAGCTCAACACCTGGCGCCACCTCAATATCGAAATCGACCAGCTTGAGGCCCGCTTGCGGCAATTGCCGCAGGCCACGCCGCCTGCACCGCTGCTGATCGAGATGGTCCGCCTGTTGCGCGCCGATCTCTACCGTCTCGTCTCGCGCGAAGTCGGCGCCCGCGCCCTCAAGCGCCCTGTGCCCGACGCTGCCGACCGCGTCCTTTTGGCCCAGAATCTCGATGAGGCACGCCTGGCCCTCGCCCGCTTCCGCGAAGCCCATTCCGCCCAATGGTCCGAACGGGACGATCAGTGGCTGATAGACTAGAGCGCTGCCAGCAAAAGTGGCAACGGTTTTGCGGTTCGGAAGCGCGACAAAACAAGCGCTTGGAGCATTTTGGCGTTTCAACGAAACGATGAAATGCTCCAACTTATCCCCGGGCCCAAAACCGCCTGCATACTGCCCCCGTTCCCGCCAAGAACACGCGGCATTTACGAGATGTCGGGCGAGGAAGACTGGGCCGCACCGGGTCGCCGGGGCGGAGGCGTGTATGCTGACCACCGGCCAGTTGTCGGCGGCACGGCATGAGATCGGGACCAAGCGCCATCGCGAGGCCCCACCGGCAGACCAGCGCCGGAAGTGTCCATTCCGTGATCCGGGGCAACAACCCGCAAGGGGGCCGCTCGATGCATGCGTCCGAAATCCCGGGCGTGGGAAGCGGCTTTCGCCTCTTCTAAAAACTTTCGGGGCGAAAGCCGCTTTCCACCGTGTCACCGCGACGCCGCAAGGCCGGGCGTCAATTCTGCACGCCTGCCACGAACCTGCCACGAGCCGGGTCCATCAAGGCGCAAACAGTCTCGGGAGGCCCCATGCGCGCCCTCATTTCGCTTGCCCTTGCGGCGCTCGCCAGTGCCGCCCTCGCGGCGCCCGCATCCGCCCTCACCGTCACCGCCCGCGTCTCGGGCGGCAATATTGCCGTGCATGAGGGCCCCGACAGCCGCTTCGCCGTCATCGGCTATCTGCGCGAGGGCCAGGAAATCCCCATCGACTATTGCACCCAGACCGATGGCGACAGCGACCGCGGCAGCTGGATCGGCGATGCCGGCCACACCCTCTGGCCCAGTGGCGCCACCCGCTGGTGCCGCATCCCCGACTATGGCTGGGTCGAGCGCAGCTACATCACCGGCCGCGGCCTGGTGAATGTCACGCCGCCGGATTTCGTCGGGCCGGGGTGGTGAAGATCACCCCACCCTCATTCCCTCCCCATCGAGGGGAGGGAGGCGCAGGACTGCGGCGTCAGTGTTCATCGTCTCCCTCCCCCTTGTGGGGAGGGTAGCGTCGCTAGGCCGAAGGCCCTAGCAGAGCTAGGGTGGGGGTAGACCTTTGAAGGGAGAGGTCAGAGCCACCCGCCCAGTTCCCGCCGCACCATGGCCTCGATATGGTCCATGCTGCCGGGCGAGGCATTGAGGCAGGGGATATAGGCGAACTTCTCCCCGCCCGCTTCCATGAAGCTATCCTTGCCGCCCATGGCGATCTCTTCCAGCGTCTCGATACAGTCGGCATGGAAGGCGGGGGCGAGAATGGCGACCTTCTTGATCCCCTTGCCCGGCAATTCTTCCAGCGTCTTGTCAGTATAGGGCTGCAGCCATTCGGTGGGCCCGAACCGGCTCTGGAAGGTGACCATCAACCGGTCCTTGTCCCAGCCGAGATACTCGCGCACCAGCCGCGTGGTCTTGTAGCACTGGCAATGGTAGGGGTCGCCGCGCTTGAGATACTCCACCGGCATGCCGTGGTAGGAGGTGATCACCACATCCGGCTCGAAATCGAGCTTGCCAACCCCCTCCCGGATCGAGTCACCCAGCGCCTTGATATAGGCCGGGTCATCAAAATAGGCCGGCGCCGTCCGCACCGCCGGCTGCCACCGCATTGTCCGCAGCGCCTCGAAGGCCTTGTCATTCGCCGTCGCCGTCGTCGTCGCCGAATATTGCGGATAAAGCGGCACCAAGAGGATGCGCTGGCACCCGGCCTGCTGCATCTTCTCCAGCACCGACCGGGTCGAGGGATTGCCATAGCGCATGGCGAATTCCACCACGATATCCTCGCCCTTGAGGCGTTCGGCCAAGCTCTCCGTCTGCTCCCTGGTGATCACCCGCAATGGGCTCTCATTCTTCTCCTTGTCCCAGATCTGGGCATAGGCATGCCCGCTCTTCTGCGGCCGGAACGAGAGAATGACCAGGTTGAGGATCGGCCACCAGAGCCATTTGGGTGTCTCGATCACCCGTGGATCGGAGAGGAATTCCTTGAGATACCGCCGCACGCTCCAATAGTCGGTCGCGTCCGGCGTCCCCAGATTGAGTAGCAGCACGCCGATCTTCTGCTTGGGCACGGGCGGATGGTCGGGAGGGAGCACTGCGGACATCGGGGACCAGTTTGGAAATGTTCCAGAATTGGCCGCACCATACGCATTTCGCACCTGGGCGCAAAGCGGCTATGGGTCGCGCTGTTCCAGGTGATCCAGCTCAGAAACTGGCCACCAGCAGCAAAACGCCAAATCCGAGCACGCAGAGCGCTCCGGCCAGCTCCGCCCACCAGACCAGTGTGCGGGCCACAGCACTATCGGCCCCGCCAATACGCCCCGCCAGGCCCTTGGCGGTCACCGCAAGCGTCGCCAGCGCCGCTACCGTGATCGCCGTGCCCAGTCCCATCAACAGAACCGCAGCGATGCCTGCCGCCAGGACGCCCTGCGACAGCGCAAAGACCAGCACCACCAGCGCTCCTGAACAAGGCCTCAGCCCCACCGCCAATACGACCCCCAGCTGCTCCCGCCAATCGCCACGAATATCCCCGGGGGCAATCGCATGGTGCATGCTGTGCCCATGGTCATGATCGTGGTGGTGGTGTGCATGATCGTGGTCATGATGATGGTGGTGGTGGTCATCATGGTCGTGATGGCTGTGTCCCCAGCCGAACAGCTTGCGCAGCACCAGCCAAAGCCCCAGCAGGGCCACCATCCCATAGGAGGCCACGCCCACCCAATGGGCTGCTTCCCCCAGCGCCGTGCTGGTCAGGTTCAGCAAGCCTGCCAGCACCAGCACAAAGCCGATCGCCACCAGCGATTGCATCAATGCACTAAGGCCGCTCAACACGACTCCGCGCCGCAACTGACTTTCATTGGCCAGCACATAGGACGAGATCACCACCTTGCCGTGCCCCGGCCCGGCCGCGTGGAAAATGCCGTAAAAGAAGCTCAACCCGCCCAACACCCAGAACGCCGTCCAATCGGTTCGCAAGGCGTCCAGAGCGCCGGTCAGTGCGGCATAGAAATCGCGCTGTTGCTGTTGCAGCCAGCCGAAAAAACCGCTGCGCGGCAGGTTCAGCCCCACCTCGGGCGGCGGCCCGCCAAATGGCGCTGCAGGCCGGGCCCGCGCAACATCGGCCACGGCCTCGACGGCGGTCGCCGGAATAGCCGCTGCGCCACAATTGATCACCACCAGACCCTGTGTCCCCCGCATGGCCGCAGCCAGGTCCGGTGGCAATTCCAGCACTTCTGGTCCCAAAGCGTAGAGGCGCTCCTCGACCTCCCTGCTCATGGGCACAGGTGGCTCCAGGCGCACGGCGCAATCGTCCGGCGCATTCTCCAGCGTCACATCAGCAACGTCGTTGACCGTGATGGCGACGTAATATTCCGGGTCGTAGACGCCCAGCTCAAATCGCTCGCCCACAGGCTCCGGCGCAGTTGCCACAATGGAGTAGTCGAGTGTGACGCGGTTGTTCTCATAGGACATGCGCTGGTCGCCGACAGCCTCGAAAGCCATGTCGTCGCCAGCATAGGTATAGAACCCGTACTCGGCCAGGCCGAGCATGTTCTCGTTGGCCAGCTCCTGCATTTCCGCAGGCGACACCGTGCCGTCGCCATCCGTATCGAGCCCCTGCACCATCCACACCGAGAAGGCGGTATCGAATGTCCAGCTATGGTGCAGCCCCGCGACCCTGCCCTGTTCGTCAAAGCGGATAGTCGCCTTGGCATCGATAAGGATGTGTGGGTGCGCCAGTACCGGCTGCGCGAGAAACACTGCTGCCAGTGCGGCCATTGCGACCGCCCAACGAGACCGGGTCAATGCTTGCCCCTAATGGATGGGATGGGTGGCGAACCACTCCACCAGATGATCGATCAGTGCCCGTACCTTGCCGGCCAGGTGTCGCCGATGGGGGTAGACCGCCTGCAGCGTCTGGCCGGTCGGCAGAAAATCGGTGAGCACGGGTACCAGTTCGCCCTTTTGAAGGGCCGGTTCGGCCAGATAGGACGGCAATACGACAAAACCGAGACCCATCACTGCAGCGGTCCGCGCTGCCAGGGGCGAATTGACCCGCAGCGGTCCGTTGACCGGCACCGATATGGTCTTGCCGTCCTCGGTGAAGCGCCAGTTCGACTGTCCCTGAAGATTGACATCGACGATGCAGGGAAGGTGGCGCAACTCGTCCGGGTGCTTGGGCATGCCCACCTGCTTGACCAGCGCAGGTGCCCCGCCCATCACCACATGCATGTCGGCGATCTTGCGGGCGATCAGCGAGGAGTCGGCCAAGGTGGAAATGCGCAGGGCCACATCTATGCCTTCATCCACCAGGTCGACATAGCGATCCTCGAGCCGAAGATCGAGAGTCACCTTGGGGAACTTGCCAAGGTAGCTGAAGATCGCAGGCGCCAATGTACTCTCGCCAAAGTTGCGAGGCGCCGAAACGCGTAACAGCCCGCGCGGCTCTGCTGTCTGATCGGCGATATTGGCATCGAGGTCGTCGAGCTGCTGCAGCAGGCCCGAGGCCTCGCGATAATAGGCCTCGCCCGCTTCGGTCAGGCTCAGCTTGCGGGTCGTGCGATTCATCAACCGCACACCGAGATAGTCTTCGAGGTCGGTGACATATTTGCTCAGCAGGGCCTTGGAGCGCCCATGCTGCCGCGCCGCTGCCGAAAATCCGCCGGCGTCAAACACCTGCACAAAGGCACGGATGCGAGCAAGATCCTGCGACATGACGTGTCCGTTTGTTCTGAGCTGACCCACGGACGCATAACTCATCTGCATGGGGTGAACAATAACGCCTCTTGGTCGTTGGGCGATTAACGATAGGATACGAGCCCAATCGACGGCGACAAGGAGATCGGACTATTTTCCCGCCCATGTCCAGACCCTCTTCCCGTTCAGCGCTCTACCGGCTCATCGAAGCCGGACAACTCGCCCACAAGGCCTTGCTGGTGCCGCTGGTCGAGAAAGGGCTCGAACCGGGCGATGACGCTATTCTGTTTATCCTGGGTCGCGCGGGCACCACGGAGGCCGATTTGGCCGCCGAACTCGGGCTCACCATCGAGCAGCTGGCGTCCCGCCTGGATCGTCTGGCCAGCCGGGATTTCGTCACCCGTCAGGCCGTTGGCCCGCTGCTCGAACCCGGTCTAGCGCTGACCGAGCGGGGCGTGCGCATTCGCAACGCCCTGTCGGACCATTGGGCCCAGCTCGAAGAGGCCTTGATGGGTGAACTCAAGTCCAAGCAGCGCAAGAGACTGTCCGAAGCGTTGGGGCGCTTTGTCGATCTGCTCCGGCTCTGACGACCCCGTGCCTGGCTAAAAATCCGTTCAGCTTGGGTTCATGCGTGATGCGCTTATGTGGAGGCAAGGCTTCATCGCCACCCCTTGAGGAAGGAGCAATCGCATGACCTTCAGAACCAAGCTCATCGCAGCCGGAATGGCTACCATGGCCGCGCTCGCCACCACCGTCGCGGCTTCCGCTGCACCGGCAGTCGCCACAGGCAACGTCAATGTTCGCACCGGCCCCAGCACCGGCTATCCGGTGGTCGATACGCTCCGTCGTGGCGAGCACGTTGATGTCCAGTACTGCCGTGGCAGCTGGTGCTATGTGGAAAAGCGTGGCCCGGACGGCTGGGTTTCGGCAAATTACCTGCGCAACGCCCGCCCCGGCTGGAACAATGACTGGGATGACCATTGGGACCGCCCGCGCCCGCCCCGGCCACCGCAGTGGGATCCGTACCCGCCGCGCCCGCCGCACTGGAATCCGCGACCGTTGCCTCGGCCGATCTATCCGGACCATCCCCATGCCAGCATGTGCTTCAATGGTCCGAACGGCTATTTCTGCATCGGCACCTGACCGTTTCGAGACATATCGAACGCCGCCCTCCGGGGCGGCGTCTTCTATTGGCAGCGCCTATTCCACCATCAGCCGGTCTATATCTATGCCGCGTTTCTCCAGCGGGGCCCGCATGCGCCGGGCCAGGTACTCATTGACCCCATAGGTGACGATCGCCCCGATCGCTGCAACTAGGCCAAAACCGACCCAGCCCTCCTGGCTCCCCGCAACGGAAGCCGCCAGCACCGTGACGATACCCGCAGCAGAAACAATCCAGGTCTTCCGTTGACTGGCAATCTTGAGGTTGCGGGCGCCGGAGTGCAGCAGATCGCGCAATTCCATGTCCGTCATGGCCGCCAGCTCAGGCGACCGGCGTTCGCGCCGAATAGTCTCGATATAGGCGTCCACGCGCCGCATTGTCAGTGCGTCGCGCTTGTCGCTCTGCCGGCCGCGCGTCAGCATGGTCCAGCCGCCGCCGAGCAATAACAGCACCAGCGCGATTTCGATAAGCCAGATCATTACATGTCTCCTTGACAGAAGACATGCCCTCTCGATCCGCACAGTGCAAGTGTGGCCTCACGAAACGCCCCGCAGCGTCAGGCCGCGAGGCGATTTTCATCGTCAGCGAAGATCAGGCCTTGGCCATGGCAGATTTGATGATGCCGGCGATAGCTGTCAGTACCCCACCGCCAACCAGGCCGGTTGCACCCTGGCCCGCCAGGGCGCCGATATCCAGCCCGCCCGCCGTGCCGGCCGCTGTACCCACCAGCGCGTCCAGGCCCGGGATCACCCCCGCGAGCCATGTTCCCGCCAGCCCGCCAATGGCGCCGACGATGGAGTTGCCGGCAGTGCCGAGATTGAGCTGCTTTGCCAACTGCCCGATGACATTGCCGCCGGCCCCGCCGGCAATCAATTGCACCAGGATCGGTACGATGACGTCCATGCTAGTCCCCCTCTCTGATTGCACAGAACCTCCCGTTCTGCGACACAGTCAGGCTACGCCTGTTTCAAGCTCCGGCATAGCGCTAAACCCTGCTGCCACCTATTGTCCTTACGCCCATTTACCCCCAGTTCGGCCCTGTGAGGCCGATTGATGACCCATCCTTTCCGGCCTATGGTCCGCCCAATGTCCAGTTCGCCCATTCCCACCCAGAATCACGCCCTATCGCCCGCGCTCGTCACCGGTGCCGGAGATCGCATCGGCGCAGCAATCGCCGCAGCCCTGGCCCAGGCAGGCCACGACGTGATCATTCATTTCCGCTCCGATGAAGAAGGGGCCAGAACCGTAAGGGACCAAATCCGCCAGTCAGGTGGACGCGCAGAGATCGCCCAAGCCGATCTGGCAAAGCGGGAGGAGCGCAGTCGACTGATTGCCGACGCAGCCGGCATCTTTGGCCCACTCGGGGTCTTGATCAACAACGCCTCCGCATTTGTTGCCGACAGCGCTCAAGATCTGGACGAGCAATTGTGGGACTTGCATTTTGCCGTACATGCAGAGGCCCCTGTGTTCCTGGCTCGCGACTTTGCCAACCAGCTTCCGGAAGGCCAGCATGGCAATATCATCAACATCGTGGACGAGCGCGTCCTGCATCCCTCACCCGCCTACTTCAGCTACTTCCTGTCAAAGTCGGTCCTCTGGACTGCAACACAGACCCTGGCGCAATCCCTGGCGCCTGCGATTCGCGTCAATGCGATCGGCCCCGGTCCCGTGCTCCCGCACCAGGGACAGAGCCAGGCTGATTTCGAGCAATCGGTCGAGGCCTCACCGCTCAAGCGTCACGCCGATCCCGGTCAAATCGCCCAGGGCGTATTGACCATCCTCGCCATGCCCTCCTTTACCGGCCAGATGCTGGCCCTTGATGGCGGGAGGCACCTTGAGTTTCCGGCCCGGCGAGGGCCGACACCCCGATCATGACTGAGACGCCAGAACAGCCGCCCGCCCTGCCCTCGGGTCCCGAGGTCATCCGCGCCTTCGTCCGCACCTTGCCGGCGGCGCCGGGCGTCTATCGCATGCTCGATGCCGAAGGCGCGGTGATCTATGTGGGCAAGGCCCGCAGCCTCAAGTCACGGGTCACCAACTACACCCGGCCTGAAGGTCTGCCGGTCCGGATTCAGCGCATGATCGCCGCCACGGTCAGCATGGAATTTGTGCGGACCGAGACCGAATCCGAAGCCCTTCTGCTCGAAGCCAACCTCATCAAGCGCCTACGGCCACGCTTCAACGTGCTGCTGCGCGATGACAAGAGCTTCCCCTATATCCTGATCGCCACCGATCATGAGGCACCCGAGCTCACCAAGCACCGGGGCACCCGCCGCCGCAAGGGGCATTATTTCGGTCCCTTCGCTTCGGCCACAGCTGTTGGTCGCACCATAGCCAGCCTGCAAAAAGCCTTCCTGCTCCGCAATTGTTCGGACAGCTTCTATGCCGCCCGAACCCGTCCATGCCTGCAATATCAGATCAAGCGCTGCGCCGGCCCCTGCACCCGCGAGATCAGCCTGGAAGGCTATGCTGAATTGGTCGAGGATGCGCGACAGTTCCTTTCGGGCAAGTCCGATGCCGTGCGCAGCCACCTCCAGAACGACATGAACAAGGCTGCCGAGGACCTCGACTTCGAGCGTGCAGCACTCATCCGCGACCGCCTGTCCGCCCTCGCCCTCATCCAGTCCCAGGGCGACGCCACGGCCCGTTCGGTGGAAGAGGCAGACGTTTTTGCCATCCATCACGAAGGCGGCCAGTTCTGCGTCCAGGTCTTCTTCTTCCGCGCCTTCCAGAACTGGGGCAACCACGCCTTCCGGCCCAAGGCCGATGACAGCCTCACCGATGCCGAGGTGCTCGAAGCCTTCATCGTGCAGTTCTATGAGGACCGCACGCCGCCCAGACTGGTTCTGCTCAGCCACGACATGGCCGAGCCCGCCCTGATCGAGGAGGCCCTGACCAGCCGCGCCGGTCGCAAGGTGCGTATCGAGATACCCCAACGCGGCGAAAAACGTGACCTCGTCAACCACGCCCTCAACAACGCCCGCGAGGCCCTGGGGCGGCAATTGGCCGAGGGTGCTTCCAACCGCACACTGCTCGAGGGGGTAGCCGAAACCTTTGGCCTAGAAGAAACCCCGCGCCGCATCGAGGTCTACGACAACTCGCATATTTCGGGCACCAATATGGTGGGCGCCATGGTGGTCGCGGGCGAGGAAGGATTTTCCAAGAAGCACTATCGCACCTTCAACATCAAATCAGACATTTCCGCCGGTGACGACTTCGGCATGATGCGCGAAGTGCTGACGCGCCGCTTCTCCCGCCTCGCCACGGAGAGCGACACCGATGCCGAGGACGAACAGACCGGCATGCCCGACTGGCCCGACATCGTCTTCATCGATGGCGGCGCCGGCCAGCTCAACGCCGTGCGCGAGGTCATTGCCGAGCTCAACCTGCCACGCGAAGTGACCTTTATCGGCATTGCCAAGGGCGAGGAGCGCGATGCCGGCCGGGAGAAGTTTTTCATGGAGGGCCGCGACGCCTTCATGCTGCCGCATCGTGATCCCGTGCTTTATTACGTCCAGCGCCTGCGCGACGAGGCCCACCGCTTCGCCATCGGCACCCACCGCGCCCGTCGCAAGAAGGATGTGGTCAAGAACCCGCTCGATGAGATCGGCGG
>NZ_CAJXJS010000078.1 GCF_913055165.1 uncultured Devosia sp. | reverse complement strand
CACACTAAACGCAATGATCAGAACCCAGACCGACTACGCCAACCCAGCTCCAAGCTGAATACAGTTGCCAGTGGAGCAAATTTAGGCAAGCAGGCCGCGAGACCTATGGTCGAGTGGCGGCTCGCAGGGCCCAGATCCTCAACGGGCACGATGCAGTTCTACCCGGCTCGCCAAGGCGAGCCGGTTTGCATTCCCGGGGGCGCGTGATAATGCTCCCCCTCTAATTCTTCCGACCCTAGGCCAGCCATGTCCAACGAGAACATTTTTCGCGAGATCGACGAGGAACTGCGCACCGATCGCATGCGGGCGCTGTGGCGCCGTTTCGCGCCCTTCGTGATCGGGGGTGCTGTGGCCATCGTCGCGCTGGTTGCCGTCAACGAGGGGTGGTCCTGGTATACCAATAGTCAGTCCGCCACCGCCTCCGAGGCGCTGTATTCGGCCTTTGACGCCGCCGAGGCTGGTGATCTTGAGCAGGCGCAGACCCAGCTCGAAGCCCTGGCGGCTGATGGCTCGGGTGGATATCCCGCACTGGCCGAATTCCGCCAGGCCGCGCTTCTGGCGGAGCAGGGCGACACCGCCGGCGCTGTGGCCGCCTATGATGGACTTGCCAACACCCAGTCCAACACCCGCCTGCGGGAACTGTCTCTGCTGCTGGCCGCCAATATTCTGGTCGATAGCGGCACCTTGGCCGATGTCGAGGCACGCATCGGCACGATCGCGTCCGAGGATAACCAGATGCGCCGCGTGGCGCGGGAATTGCTGGGGCTCGCCCAGTACAAGGCAGGGGATTATGCCGCCGCCCAGGCCAGTTTCGAGGCCGTGATCAATGATCCATTGGCGCAGGCTGCGATGCGCAATCGCATGGCCTATTACCTCGCCCAGATGCTCTCTGAGGGCGTCGCGGTGATCGAGGAACCCGCTGAGGCGGAAGCCGCTGCCGAGGCCATCGACGCCATCGTGCAAGGCGACGCCGAAGCGGCGCCTGCCGCTGAACCTGTCGGTCAATAGCCTGCCGCACCTTTAGGGGATACCGCCATGACGGTCACCGTTGCCATTGTCGGCCGCCCCAATGTCGGCAAATCGACACTTTTCAACCGCCTGGTCGGCCGCAAGATCGCTCTTGTCGATGACACGCCGGGCGTGACCCGCGATCGCCGCGAGGCCGATGGCCGTATTGCCGACCTGAGCTTCAAGGTGCTCGACACCGCCGGATATGAAGACGTCAAGGACGGCTCGCTCGAAGACCGCATGCGGCAGCAGACCGAACTGGCGATCCGCGAGGCCGACGTTATCCTGTTCATGATCGACGCCCGCGCCGGGGTCGTGCCGCTGGACCAGCGCTTTGCCCAGGTTTTGCGCAAGGCGGGCAAGCAGGTGCATTTGGTTGGCAACAAGGCCGAAAGCAGTGCGGCGGAAGCCGGTCTGGTCGAGGCGTTCAAGCTGGGATTCGGCGAACCCATCCCGCTTTCCGCCGAGCATGGCCTGGGCCTGTCCGAACTCTATTCGATCGTCTCCGCCGCCATCGACAAGGCGGAAGAGAAAAAGGCAGCCGAGGCCGCCGAAGACGCTGAGGATCACGCTGACCTCGACATCATGCCCGAGGTCGATGTCGACATCACGCCGGACATGCTGGAGGGCGAGGGCGACGACGCCACGCTGCGCTGGAACCCGCGCCGTCACCTCAATGTGGCCATCGTGGGCCGCCCCAATGCCGGCAAGTCCACTCTGGTCAACCGCATGGTCGGCGAGGACCGCGTGCTGGTCGGCCCCGAGGCAGGGATCACCCGCGACAGCATTCTGGTCCCCTGGGAGTGGGAAGGGCGGACCATCAACCTGGTGGACACGGCCGGTATCCGCCGCCGCTCCCGGGTGACCGAAAAGCTTGAGAAGCTGGCGGTGGGCGACAGCCTGCGCTCCATCCAATATGCCGAAGTCGTCGTGCTCATGCTCGATGCGACCATCCCGTTCGAAAAGCAGGATTTGGCCCTGGCCGATCTGGTCGAACGTGAAGGAAGGGCCATGGTCATTGCCCTCAACAAATGGGACCTGATCGAGGACAAGAACAAGACGCTCGCCGAACTGCGCGAGGCCTGTGAACGGCTCTTGCCGCAGCTGCGCGGCGTTCCGCTGGTGACGCTTTCCGGCCTTACCGGGCGCAATATCGACAAGCTGATGGATGCCATCTTCGAGATCGAGCGCAGCTGGAATGCCCATGTTTCGACATCACGGCTCAACCGCTGGCTGGCGGGCATGATCGAGGGCCATCCGCCCCCGGCTGTCTCTGGCCGCCGGCTCAAGCTGCGCTACATGACCCAGGCCAAGACGCGTCCGCCGAGCTTCATCGTCTTCTGCTCGCGCCCCGACGCCGTTCCGGCCTCCTATCAGCGATATCTGGTCAACGGGTTGCGCGAGGCCTTCGACATGAAGGGAACGCCGATCCGCTTGTGGCTGCGCGGCGGCAAAAATCCCTATGCGGACAAGAAATAGCAGTTGTGAACCGATCGGCTGGTCATATCGGACCAATGGCTCTGTTTACCACCACCGGCCTTGCCCTATAGTGCGCGCGTCGTAGCACCCCGCCATTGGTCGCGGCGTGCCAATGCTGCACCGTCTTGATCACAGAAATTCTCATCGTCATCGCGCTTATTCTGGTGAATGGCGCCCTGGCCATGTCCGAACTGGCCGTCGTGTCCGCCCGCACCGCGCGTCTCAAGGTTTTGGCGGAGCAGGGAAACACGGGCGCGGCAACGGCCATGCGCCTGGCTGAGGAGCCCGGCAAGTTCCTGTCCTCCGTGCAAATCGGCATCACCCTGGTCGGCATCCTCTCCGGCGCCTTCTCCGGCGCCACGCTGGGCCTGCGTCTGACGGCCTGGCTCGAACAGATCGGTGTTCCCGACAGCATCGCCGATGTCGCGGGCGTCGGGGTCGTGGTTGTCCTCATCACCTATTGCTCGTTGATTCTCGGAGAGCTGGTGCCCAAGCAGATTGCCCTGCGCAATCCCGAGGGAGTCGCCGCGCGTGTCGCCCAGCCAATGGCGCTGTTGGCGCGGGTCGGGACGCCCATCGTCTGGTTGCTCGATATTTCGGGAAAGCTGGTTCTGCGCATTCTCGGCCAATCCGAACGCGGCGAGAACTCGGTGACCGAGGAAGAGGTGCGCTCGATCATCGCCGATGCCACCTCAGCCGGCATTCTGGAGCATGAAGAACACTCGATGATCTCCGGTGTCATGCGCCTGGCCGATCGTTCGGCGCGTGGCATCATGACCCCCCGGCTCGACGTGGTTCTGATCGATCTTGAGGATAGCTACGAGGACAATCTCAAGGTCATTCTTGAGACATCCCATACCAAGGTTCTGGTTCAGGACGGTGACGCGGACTCCATCGTCGGTGTGCTGGCGCAGTCCGACCTGCTGCCGGCACTGGTGGCCGGCTCGCAACCGGATTTGCGGGCCCTGGTCAAGCCCGTGCCAGTGGTCATGGAGCATGCCGACGCCCTGGACGTGGTCGAGTCCATGCGCAAGGCCCGGGCCCAGATGGCGCTGGTGGTGGACGAATACGGACACTTCGAGGGCATCATCACCTATGGCGATGTGCTCGAGGTGATCACTGGCATCTATAACGAGGAGCCGGGCGACGAGCCGGCCCTGACCCAGCGCAAGGATGGATCTTGGCTGGTGGCGGGCTGGATGCCAGTGCATGATTTTGCCGAGCGGTTCAACGTGCCGGTGCCCAAGGACGCACGCTACGAAACTCTGGCCGGCTACGTGTTGGCGCAGGTCAACCACATGCCAAGTGTCGGTGAAAGTTTCGAGCAGGACGGCTGGCGCTTCGAAGTGCTCGACCTGGATGGCCATCGCATCGACAAGGTTCTGGTTGCCCCCATCGAGCCAGCGGGCTGATAGCCCGCAGACCGCCGCGGAAGATCGGCGCTACAGGTCCATTCCAAACCAGACTACGCCCGGTTCCTCGCGCACCGGCGTAAAGCCACTGCGGCTCCAGAAGGCGATGCCGCCAGTATTTGTAGCGCTGGCGCCCAGGTGAATGCCGCTGACGCCAGCATTGCGGGCGCGATCGATCCACATTTGCAACAAACGGGTGCCGACCCGCTGTCCGCGCAGGCGCGGCAACAGGTTCATGTGGATATGGGCGGGATAGCGGGCCACCAGGTCCGCGGGGGTGGCGCTTGGCCTCATGATGGTGGCGATGCGCTTGCGGTCCGCCTCCGTCATACCGGAAGGGTCGGCATAGCGGGCGCGCAGCCCCGGCCACCAATCCTGATCAAGCCGCGCATTGAACCGGTCCGTATCGTGGGTGCCCACTACATAGCCGGCTACCCCCTCGGCGTCTTCGGCCACGAACACATTGTCCGGCTCCAATACGCCATAGGGTGCTGCATAGATGTGCCCCACCAATTGCAGATCGGTGTGTTGCGCACTGGCGTCCTGACCGGCGTCACCGGTCTTCACGCAGATCGCATAAAGAGCGTCGAGGTCGCTGGCTCGGTACGGGCGCAACTGCAGCATGGTTCAGATGTCTTCGAAAGCGCCGGTGCCAACATCGAACAGGCGGCCATTTTCCGTCAGCGACGGGCTCAGCATATCGATGAGCTTGGGTGCGACATCGGCGGGGGGCGGCAGCGTATTCGGGTCCTCACCCGGCATGGCCTTGGCGCGCATCGCGGTGCGCACAATGCCCGGATAGAACACATTGGCCCGCACATTGGTCGAGGCGATCTCGCCGGCATAGGATTTTACCAATGCATCCAGGGCCGCCTTGCTGGCCGCGTAGAGGCCCCAGAAGGGGCGGGCGGAGCGCGCTGCGCCGGACGAGACGAACACGGCGCGGCCGGCTTCGGACTGGCGCAGGAGAACGTCAAGCGAGCGGATCAGGCGATAATTGGCGGTGACGTTGACCGCCAGCACCTTGTCGAAATCATCTGGCTTTATGTGGGCGACGGGGCTCAGCACGCCCAGCTGCCCGGCATTGGCGACCAGGCCGTCCAGATGTCCCCAGCGCTCGAAGATCGCCGCGCCCAGCCGGTCGACGGCGTCGCCATCGCGCAGATCGAGAGGTACCAGCGTCGTTGAGCCGCCAATTGCCTGAATGGCGTCGTCAAGTTCCTCGAGTCCACCAACGGTCCGCGCAACCGCGATCACATGCGCGCCGCGGCGCGCCGCTTCGATCCCCGCGGCATAGCCGATACCCCGCGAGGCCCCGGTGATCAGCACGACCTTTCCGGTCAGCTCGGTATTGTCAGTCATCAACCCGCTTCCTTGAGCAGCGAAATCTGCTTGGGGTCGCTCATCGTCCGCCCATGCAGATCGGTCAACTGCGTCGGATAGTCGCCGGTGAAATAGTGGTCGGTGAACTGCGGCGCTTCAGCGTTGCGCTTCTCGCCCCCGACCGCCTCATACAGGCCGTCGATGGAAAGGAACGCCAGTGAATCGGCGCCGATATAGCGGCACATGGCGTCCAGGTCGCCATACTGGTTTGCCAGCAGCTTGTCCGGATCAGGGGTGTCGATCCCGTAATAATCCGAATGGAAAATCATAGGGCTGGCGACCCGGATATGCACCTCGGTAGCGCCTGCTTCCCGGATCATCTGCACGATCTTGATCGAGGTCGTACCGCGCACAATGGAGTCATCGATTAGCACCACGCGCTTTCCGGCGATCTCGGCCCGATTGGCCGAATGCTTCAGACGGACACCGAAAGCGCGGATCTGCTGTGTCGGCTCGATGAAGGTGCGGCCCACATAATGGTTGCGGATGATACCCAGCTCAAAGGGGATCCCGCTTTGCTGGGCAAAGCCAATAGCGGCGGGGGTGCCGCCATCCGGCACCGGCACGACTACGTCGGCCGCAACCGGGCTCTCTTTGGCGAGGTTGATGCCCATGTTCTTGCGCGCCGTATAGACGCTGCGGCCCGAGACCATCGAATCGGGGCGGGCAAAGTAGACATATTCGAACAGGCAGGGGCGTTCTGGTGTCTTGCGGGCCGGCTTGCGCGCATCGATGGTGATCGAGCCGTCGGGCTGGATCTCGCAAATGATGACTTCGCCATTCTCGACGTCACGCACATATTTTGCCCCGACAATGTCGAGCGCGCAGGTCTCCGAGCAGAAGATCGGCTTGCCATCGAGTTCGCCCATCACCAGTGGCCGGATGCCGACCGGGTCGCGCGCGGCGATCAGCTTGGTGCGGGTCATCGCCAGCATGGCATAGCCGCCTTCCATCTGCCGGATGGCGTCGATGAACCGGTCCGTGCTCGACGAATGGCGCGACCTGGCGATCAGGTGCAGCACAACCTCGCTGTCGGATGTCGACTGGCAGATGGCGCCCGTGGCGATGATCTGGCGCCGGAGGGTCAGGCCATTGGTGAAATTGCCGTTGTGGGCAATGGCGATGCCGCCCACTTCCAGTTCGGCAAACAGCGGCTGCACATTGCGCAGTGCCACTTCGCCGGTGGTGGAGTAGCGGGTGTGGCCGATGGCGATGCTGCCAGGCAGCTTCGCCAGCACGGCGGGGTCGGTATAGTGGTCACCCACCAGACCCATGCGCTTTTCCTGGTAGAATTGGCGACCATCAAAGCTGACGATGCCGGCTGCCTCCTGTCCGCGATGCTGCAGGGCGTGCAGCCCCAGCGCGGTCAGCGTCGAGGCATCGTCATGCCCTAAAATGCCGAACACGCCACACTCTTCGTGCAGCGTGTCTCCATTGAGATCGAAATCGTCATCGTTCCAATGGGTCACTGGGCTCTCCATGCGAATTGGGGCTCGCTCGCAAATAGCGCATTTTCCTTGCCGCTACCAATGACACTTATGGTCGGCAGGATTGCGGCGGGGGCGCTGCTTCCCGCCGCATTGTTCAAATGTCAGGCCTCGGGCGCCGGGTCGACGACCGGATCGGTCGGGTCCACGGTGCCATCGATGCTCGGATCAGGGGCGCCCTCGAGCGGGGCGGCCGGTGCCTGTGGGTCTTCGGTCAGATTGGCGCCGCCGCCCTGCAGAATATCGGTCACCTGCTGCTCCAGGCCTTCGGGCAGCATTGAGATCAAGGTGTTACCCATGTCACGAAGATAGGGCAGGGACTGCGCATTGGCCGCCCAATCGGGCAGATTGGTGCCCAGCAGCCAGATGCCGAAAATCGTCACGACGATGGCAATCAAGATGCCGCGAAGAACACCGAACACGAAGCCAAGAGTCCGGTCGATCGGGCCGATGCGGCTATCGACGACGAAATCGGCGATGCGCATGGTCAGAAGGTGCAGCACGATTAGCGCGACGATGAACGTTACCACCACGGTGGCGATATCGGCGACCACTGGCTCGGCGATGTATTGCCGGGCGATATCGGGATGGTACTGCCACATATAGACGGCAATGGCGGCCGAACCGGCCCAGGTCGCCAGGGAAAGGACCTCTCGGGTCAATCCGCGCGCGGTTGCCAGAATCGCCGAGATCAGCACCAGCACACCAACACCAACGTCGAACGCAGTCAGCATATGTATTTGCCCTGTTTTCTTGCCGCCCCGGCTTTGGCTGGTCTTTAGCGGCTTTGGCGCGCCCTGCCAAGGGTGGGCAGGCATCGCTGCGCCGATCTCCCCGAAAACCGGTCGCCTACCAAGCCTCCGGCTCCGGTTCCGGCATGGGGCGCTTGCCCCGCGCGGCAATGCGGCTGACCATGTCGCTCAACTGCGCATACTCGGTTACTTCCAGATTGCCACCGCGATCCGCCTTGCCCAGCTTGCCGGTGACGACCGAGCCAAAGCCGAGCTTTTCGGCTTCACGCAGGCGCAACGCGCCATGCACGACCGGCCGCACGCCGCCGGCCAGGGAGATTTCGCCGAAATAGACTGCATCGGCCGGCAGTGCCGCGCCTGTCAGCGACGAGATCAGGGCTGCGGCCACGGCAAGGTCGGCGGCCGGCTCGTTGATCTTCAACCCGCCCGCAACATTGAGGTAGATGTCATTGGCCCCGATGCGGACCCCGCAGCGCGTTTCGAGCACCGCCAACACCATGGAAAGGCGCGAACTGTCCCAGCCCACTACGGCCCGGCGCGGCGTGCCGAGCGGGGAGGGGGCCACCAGCGCCTGAATTTCGATCAGGATGGGACGGGTGCCCTCCATGCCGGCAAAGACCGCCGAACCGGCCGCATCCTTGTCGCGCTGATCAAGGAACAGGGCCGAGGGATTGGCAACCTGCTCAAGCCCTCGTTCGGTCATGGCGAAGACGCCGATCTCGTCCGTTGCGCCATAGCGGTTCTTCACCCCGCGCAGGATGCGGAAGGTGTGGCTGCTGTCGCCCTCGAAATAGAGCACGGCATCGACCATGTGCTCGACCACGCGGGGCCCGGCAATCTGCCCGTCCTTGGTGACATGGCCGACCAGGACAACAGCTGCCCCGCTTTTCTTTGCCAGGCGGGTCAGTGCCTGGGCAGAGGTGCGGACCTGGGTGACCGTGCCGGGCGCACTGTCGACGCGATCCGTCCACAGGGTCTGGATGGAGTCGATGATGACCAGGTCCGGTGGCGGCCCGTTTTCCAGCGTGGCGAGAATGATCTCGACATTGGTTTCGGCGGCCAGCAGCACACCGGCTTCGCCCAGTCCGAGCCGTTGCGCGCGAAGGCGCACCTGTGCCACCGCCTCTTCACCCGAAACATAGATGACGCGCTTGCCCTGTTTGGCTAAAGCCGCTGCCGATTGCAGCAGCAGGGTCGATTTGCCGATTCCCGGATCGCCGCCGACCAGCAGGGCCGAGCCCTTGACGAACCCGCCGCCAGTCACCCGGTCCAGCTCGGCAAAGCCGGTCACGACGCGCGCGGCGCTTTCCGTTTCGCCCGAAAGCGGCACCAGATTAGCCGGCCGCCCATTGGCCTTGGCGGACTTGGGTCCGGCGCCGACACCTGAATCGACCAGTTCCTCGACGATGGTATTCCACTCGCCACAGGCGTCGCACCGCCCCTGCCACCGGCTGGAAACGGCCCCACAGGACTGGCAGATGAACTGCGATCGGTTCTTGGCCACGCCTATTCCTTCTCCCGCGCGATCAGGCGTTCCGCCAGCTTTCGCGTCGTATTCCAGTTGCGCGCCGTGTTGAGCCCGCAAAGCTTGTCAATCTTCCGGATCAGCCTGCCAGACTTGGCGACATCCTGCGAAAAATCCACGATCAGGTGGTTGGCGACAATGTGGATCGCCTCCGGTCCGTCATGATCCCCGATCCAGCCAAAATCCGGCTTGGCCGCGGCAAAGAAATATACTCCGGTCTCGTTCGGCCGCTTCAGGGCCGCCTCTGCGATCGGGTCCGCCTTGAGCAGATTTTTCATCTGCGCCGACGATCGCACGACGGGGACAACATTCTCACCCAGCCCGAAGCCACGCAGGACAGGCTCCATCGCCTTGCGCGCCGCCGCTGGTGTCCCGCCAAATCCTGCGACCATGTTGCCCGTATTGACCAGCGTCTCAGGCCGAATGAACCCGGCTGCCTCCGAGGCCTCCCGCCACTGTGCCATGCTCATGAGCCTATGCGTAACCGGACCAATGGCGCGCAGCAGGATGGCATAGAGAGGTGGGGAACTGGCCAATGCAAATCCGGAGGTTATGATCGCGAGCAAGACTAACAGCGATCCAGCGCTCCCGGCAAGAACAAAATAAGAACAACACTATAGCAAGTGGCAGCGCATCACTCCGGCAAATGCCCGTCTCCGACATAGTTACGGGTGTACCGGCCCTTGAGACTTGTCAGAACCTCATAACCGATGGTTCCCGCAGCGTCCGCCTGGTCGTCGACACTGATATGGGGCCCGAGGACCTCGGCGCCTTCACCCGGCATGGGCAGGTCGGACCCAAGTTCGGTGACGTCCACCACGGTCAGATCCATCGAGATCCTGCCGATCACGGGGCAGAGCTTGCCGCGAATGAACACCTTGCCGCCGGGGCGGGGATTGGTAGCCGACAGCGATCGGAAGAAGCCATCGGCGTAGCCGAGACCCAGGATGGCCAGCTTGGAATTGCGGTTGAGCGTATAGGTGGCGCCGTAACCAACGGTCTCGCCGGTCCGTGCTTCGGTTACCTGCAGGATCGGCATGTGCAGCGTCACCACCGGCTGCATCGGGTTCTTGCGCCCACTGACGGCGCGGCCGCCATAGAGCGCGATACCCGGGCGCACCATCTGGAAATGATAATCGCGGCCGGTCATCAGCCCTGCCGAATTGGCGAGCGACGCGGGAATGCCCGGAAACTGAGCCATGACCGAACCGAACAGCGCCAATTGCGTGCGGATCTTTTCATGGTTGGGCGTATCGGCACAAGCCAGATGGCTCATGATCATCTGGGGCGCATAGCCGAGCTTTTCGATGCGCTCGCGCACCTGAGCCGCCTCATTCAGGCGGAAGCCCAAGCGATTGATACCGGTGTCGAAATGAAAGGCGGCAGGATAGGCTTCGTTGCGCTCGACGCATTTGGCCAGCCACTCTTCCAGCATCGACATGGAACCGAGCACCGGCATCAAATTCTGCCGGATGTAGAGGTTCGCAGCGCCGGGATAGAGACCATAAAGGATGAAGATGTGTGCGTCCGGCACTGCCGCCCGAACCGCCATGCCTTCATCCGGGGTGGCAACAAAGAAGAACCGGGCGCCCGCTGCATGCAGCGCCTTGCTGGCCTGCTCGATGCCAATGCCATAGGCATCGGCCTTGACTACGGCAGAAGTCAGTGCGCCGGCGCTCACCTTGTCCAGGGCCCGCCAGTTTCGGGCCAAAGCCCCAAGATCGATGCTCAGTTGGCCGCCAAGGCCCGAAGTCAGCGCCATGCCTATTCCATGCGTTCAGGCAGATAATCTGCCCGAGCAAGGTTACCAAAGCGGGTGAATTGGGCCTCGAAGCTCAACTGCACCGTGCCGGTGGGGCCGTGACGCTGCTTGGCGATAATCACTTCCGCCTTGCCATGGACCTTCTCCATCTCGCCCTGCCACGTCAGATGCTCCGGCGTGCCCTCTTTGGGTTCCTTGTTCTTGAGATAGTATTCTTCACGATACACGAACAGAACCACGTCCGCGTCCTGTTCGATAGAACCCGATTCGCGCAGGTCCGCCAGTTGCGGATGCTTGTCGTCGCGCGCTTCCACCTGTCGGGAGAGCTGGGAGAGGGCAATGATCGGCACTTCCAGTTCCTTGGCGAGCGCCTTGAGCGTGGTGGTGATCTCGGTCAACTCCTGCACGCGGTTCTGGCTTGAGGCCTTGGAAGAACCCGAAAGCAGCTGCAAATAGTCGACGATCAGAAGGTCGAGCCCCTTTTGCCGCTTGAGGCGCCGGGCGCGGGCAGCAAGCTGCGCCACCGAGATGCCGCCGGTGTCGTCGATATAGAGTGGCACCTTGCTCATGACATTGGAGACGTCGACCAGCTTGGCGAACTGGTTGTCGTGAATGCGGCCACGGCGGATATCGGATGACGAGATCTCGGCCTGCTCGGCGAGAATACGCGTGGCGAGCTGTTCGGAGCTCATTTCCAGGCTGAAGAAGCCGACAATGCCGCCATTGACCGTCTTGGAGTGGCCGTCTGGCGTCACGTCTCCGCGCCAGGCCTTGGCCACGTTATAGGCGATATTGGTAACCAGCGAGGTCTTGCCCATGGCGGGACGGCCGGCCAGGATGATCAGGTCGCTCCGCTGCAACCCGCCCATCTGCCTGTCGAGATCGTGCAGGTCGGTGGCGATGCCGGAGAGGCCGCCATCGCGCTGGAAGGCTTCGCCTGCCATCTGGATGGAGGCATTCAGCGCCGCACCAAAGGCCTGGAAGCCGCCATCATAGCGGCCCTTTTCGGCCAGCTGGAACAGCTCGCCCTCAACCTTCTCGATCTGCTTGACCGGGGTCATCTCCACATCGCTGTCATAGGCGACCGAGACCATTTCCTCGCCCACCATGATGAGGTTGCGACGGATGGCCAGATCGTAAATGGCCTGACCATAATCGGCTGCATTGAGCACCGTCGTCGCCTCCGCCGCCAGGCGCGAGAGATACTGCATCATGGTGACGTCAGGCAGCAGCTGGTCGGGCAGGTGGGTCTTGAGCGTTGCCGGTTCCGCCGCCTTGCCGGCGCGGATGATCTTGCCGGCCAGTTCATAGATTTCGCGATGGATGGGCTCGTAGAAATGCTCGGGCAGCAGGAAGTCGGCGACGCGATAAAAGGCGTCATTATTGATCAGGATCGCGCCCAGCAGCGCCTGCTCCACCTCCACATTGTGCGGGGCGACGCGAAAGGCTTTGTCTTCGGCGGGGTGAAGGCGTGCGATCTCGGCCATGGGACGTCCTGTGGGGGTTAACCTTTCTTAACCATGCAATGGCGGCTCATGTCCCGCGCTAAGGCAGCACTGGTTAATGCCGAACAAGCAGCATGTGAACATTGTGGAGAACGGGGAAAATCTCCACACCACCTTGCCATGTTGGGACTCAGCGCCGGGCTTGCCGAGTCTCGCCTATTTGCCCCCAAAAGCAAAGGCCGGGCGCAGGGCCCGGCCTTCAATTCTCGTCCGTAATCGAAGACTACTCTTCGAAGCGATCGTCCGAAGCCGCGTCCTGCTGTCCGGCGGCGAAATCGCCGTCTTCATCGGCCTCGAAGGTGTGGACGGTAACGTCTTCACCAGCGGCCTGACGCTCGGCTTCGTCTTCCGAACGGGCAACATTGACGGTGATCTCGACGGCCACTTCCGGGTGCAGCGACAGCGAAACGCTGTGCACGCCCACGGTCTTGATCGGGTCGGCAAGGTCGACCTGGTTGCGCTGAACGGTGAAACCGTCCTTGGCCAGGGCTTCCACGATGTCGCGCGCGGCGACCGAACCGTAGAGCTGGCCGGTTTCGCCGGCCTGACGGATCATGATCACGGCATGGCCGTTGAGACCTTCGGCAATGCCAGCGGCGGCGTTTCGGCGCTCTTCATTGCGCTGTTCGATATGGGCGCGTTCGTTTTCGAACTTCTTGCGGTTGGCTTCCGTGGCGCGCAGGGCCTTGCCCTGGGGCAGCAGGAAGTTACGGGCAAAGCCGTC
>NZ_CAJXJS010000077.1 GCF_913055165.1 uncultured Devosia sp. | reverse complement strand
CTGGGCGGCGTTTTCGTCGCTCATTCGGTCTTCTTCCGTATTCAATGAAAAACTCTTGCCCGCCATATCGGCCAATGGCGGCCTGAATTCAAGCTTTGAGCCGTGCGGAATGCAAATTCGAAGGCCAAGACACCCCAACTGGCGGCGAGGAGGCCACATCACCTAGTGCTTGAGGCCCCATTGCGGCCAGGCGCTCATTTGCCACGCTGGCGCGCCATCAGCGATGAGATCACATTGGCCGTATAGTCGACGACCGGCACGATGCGGGCATAATTGAGCCGGGTCGGCCCGATAACGCCTAGCACGCCGACAATCCGGTCATTGGCGTCCTTGTATGGCGACAGGATCACTGAGGACCCCGAGAGCGAGAACAGCTTGTTTTCCGAGCCGATGAAGATGCGCACGCCCTGAGCGCGCTCGGCGTCGCCAAGCAATTCGAGCAGCCCATCCTTGCTTTCCAGCTCATCGAAGAGTTGCCGCATGCGCGCCAGTTCGTCACTGGCCATCGTATCGTTGATGAGATTGGCGCGGCCGCGCACGATGACCGTGGGCGCGCTGCTGCCCCCTGGCTCGGCCAGGGTGGCAATGCCCGCGTCGACCAGCCTCTGGGTCAATTCGTCCAACTCCGCCCGCTGTTCGGCACGGCGCTCATTGAGCACTTTTCGCGCTTCTGAGAGTGTGCGACCGACGATGTAATTGGCCAGATAATTGCCTGCCTGCTGCAGGGCGCTGGCCGTGTAACCCGGGGGTAGGTCGAGAATGCGGTTTTCCACCTGCCCGTCCTCGCCCACCAGGATCGCCATGGCGCGGCTGGCATCAAGACGCACGAACTCGATATGCTTGAGCACCATGTCGGCCTTGGCGGCAATGACTACGCCCGCGCCCTGGCTCAGACCCGAAAGCAGGGACGAAGCCTCGGTAAGCACATCCTCGACCTGTGCATGGCCGGCCGTGCCTTCGATGTGGCGGGCGATCTGATTACGCTCGGTCTCGTTGACGGCGCCCACTTCGAGCATGGCATCAACAAAAAACCGCAGCCCCTGCTGGGTAGGCGCGCGACCGGCCGACGTATACGGTGCCGCAATGAGCCCAAGATCCTCAAGGTCGGCCATGACATTGCGCACCGAGGCGGGCGAAAGCTCGACCTGCAACAGGCGAGAGAGGTCGCGCGAGCCCACGGGCATGCCGGTATCAAGATAGCGCTCCACCAGGCGCCGGAAAATGTCCTGGCTGCGGGCATTGAGTACCGAGAGGAAATCTGCGGCCGGTCTGGTCATGGTGGTTTGATTAAACTCGTCGACTTTAACCCTGCCCCATCATTTAGGCCCTTGTTCCCCATCCGCCAAGCGCCCGACGCTTGTGAGCGGGCCGCTTGAGGGTTAAGAGGCGGTTAACGGCAACAAAAACTGGAATCACGATGCGGCCTTCCGGCAGACAGCCAAGCGATATGCGGGCGGTAACCCTTGAGCGCAATGTGGCCATGAAGGCGGAAGGCTCGTGCCTGGTCGCTTTCGGCAATACCAAGGTGTTGTGCACCGCATCGGTCGAAACCAGCGTTCCGGGCTGGCTGCGCGGCAAGGGTCAGGGCTGGGTGACCGCGGAATATGGCATGCTGCCCCGGGCCACCGGCTCGCGCACGCGCCGCGAGGCTACAGCCGGAAAGCAATCGGGCCGCACCCAGGAAATCCAGCGCCTGATTGGCCGCTCCTTGCGCGCCGTGGTGGATCTCGAAGCCCTGGGCGAAGTGCAGATCACCTGCGATTGCGATGTGCTGGAGGCCGATGGCGGCACCCGCACGGCCTCGATCACCGGCGCCTATGTCGCATTGGCCGACGCCATTGCCTGGATGAATGAGCGCCAGCTGACCAAGGGCAAGGCGCTGATCGACAGCGTCGCCGCCGTATCCTGCGGCATCTATCGCGGCACACCGGTGCTCGATCTCGACTATCTCGAAGATGTGGAAGCCGAGACTGACGCAAATTTCGTCATGACCGGCGCCGGCAAGTTCGTCGAAATCCAGGGCACTGCAGAAGGTACCCCCTTTAGCCGCGAGGAACTCGACAGCCTGATGTTGCTGGCCGAACAAGGCATTGGCGAATTGTCCAACATGCAGAGATCGGTGCTGGGCGCATGATGTTCCGGCTGGCCAAACGCGAGCAGGCCCCCATGCCCAAGGCAGGTGCGACGCCTGAGGGATCGATCAGGACGCCGCGGCCGGACTGCGCGATCTGGAACGATATTGCCCGCGTCCTGGGTACGAAGCCGGAGCAGAGCAAGTGAGCGCCATTCCCCGCCTGCGCGCCGGTGACCGGCTCTGCATCGCCACGCATAATGCCGGCAAGCTCCGCGAGTTTCGCGAGCTGTTCGAGCCTTTCGGGCTTGAATTGGTGTCTGCGGGTGAACTGGGCCTGCCCGAGCCGGAAGAAACCGGCACGACCTTCGCGGAAAATGCCCGCACCAAGGCCCATGCCGCTGCCAAGGGCGCCAATATGCTGGCGCTGAGCGACGATTCGGGCCTGTGTGTTGATGCGCTGGGCGGCGATCCCGGCGTCTATACGGCCGACTGGGCTGGGGTGCCGCGCGATTTCAACCGCGCCATGAAGCGGGTTGAAGATGCCCTTCAAGCTACGGGCGCCAATTCACCGGGTCAGCGCCGCGGATCGTTCAACGCCACGCTGTGCCTGGCCCATCCTGACGGGCGTGATGTGCTCTATGTCGGCAAATGTGAGGGTACGCTGGTCTGGCCGCCGCGCGGCGATCTCGGCCACGGCTATGACCCCATGTTCATGCCTGACGGCTATGACATCACCTTTGGCGAGATGGCGGCCGAGGCCAAGCACAATTGGTCACCGGGCGAACAGGGCCTCAGCCACCGCGCACGCGCGTTCGCGCAATTCGTGGAGAACCAGATTGACCACGGCTAGCGCCAACGATCTCTTCGGCGTCTATGTCCATTGGCCCTTTTGCGCGGCCAAATGCCCCTATTGCGACTTCAATAGCCACGTCCATCGCGGTCCCTTCGATGAAGACGCCTTTGTCGAGGGCTACCGCAAGGAAATCGCCCATATGGCCTCGCTGTCCTCCGGACGGCTGGTGCAGTCGATCTTTTTTGGTGGCGGCACGCCATCGCTGATGAGCCCCAGGGCCGTTGGCGCCGTCCTGGACGCAATTGCCGGAGCCTGGCAGATCGACAGCAAGGCCGAGATTACGCTTGAGGCCAATCCGACCAGTGTCGAGGTCGAGCGCTTCAAGGGATTTCGGGCCGCTGGAATTAACCGGGTCTCGCTGGGCGTGCAGTCGCTGCGCCCGGGCCCCCTGGCCGAACTGGGCCGTCGCCACACGGTGGAAGAAGCGGTCGCCGCGGTGCGCATTGCCCAGTCAGTCTTTGAGCGCTCCAGCTTTGATCTGATCTATGCCCGCCCCAAGCAGACGCTGGAAGATTGGGAAGACGAGCTCAAGGAAGCGCTGTGGCTGGCGCGGGGCCATATCAGCCTCTACCAGCTCACCATCGAGCAGGGCACGCGCTACTTCGACCTGCACCAGGCCGGCAAATTGCAGATGCCCAATGAGGACCTAGCCGCCGACTTCTACGAGCTGACGCAGGATTTGACAGCCGAAGCCGGCATGCCGGCCTATGAGATCTCCAATCACGCCGTGCCCGGCCAGGAAAGCCGGCACAACATGCTCTATTGGCGCTATGGCGAATATGCCGGCATCGGCCCCGGCGCCCATGGACGGCTGATGGTCAACCACCAGCGCCACGCCACCGCGACCGAGAAGCTGCCCTTCGAATGGCTCAAGCTGGTCAATGAGTTCGGCCATGGCATGACCACCAACGACGTGCTGACCTGGGAAGAACAGGGCGACGAGTTCCTCGTCATGGGCCTGCGCCTCAAAGAAGGCATCTCGCCCACCCGCTTCATGGCCATTTCCGGCCGCGGCATTTCCGAAGCCCAGATTGCCGCGCTCAAGGGTTATGGTTTCGTCGAGACCTTGCCCAATGGCAATATCCGCGTGACGGACAAGGGTTTTCCGGTGCTTGACGCCGTGGTCGCGGATCTGGCGGCCTGATTTTGCCGGGCTGACACCAATTTGCCCAAGACGACGGCTGACTGATCCGGTCAGTCCAGGCCCGTCGCCGCGCCCATCATGCCACGCTGGCGGACGGATGCGCGCCATAGTTTCCTGCGTGCGTCAGCGGTCTCCAGATGCCGGTATTTGCCGCCCGAGAACTTGGGCCAGTCCAACGCCAGTCCGGCGCGCACCATCTCTGCGGCGAGGTCGCGCCCATCAGGCAGGAAACATTCCGCCACCATCCGGTCATAAGAGAGCTCGGGCTTGACCCGGGCAGTCACCACCTGCCCCTTGCACAGTTTCACAAGGGCCCATTTCGATTGTTTGCCGAAGGGGTGATCAAGCTCGGGAGCGTCGATCCCAGCGATCCGGATACGTATCTTGTCGATGACGATGGTGTCGCCATCGATAACCCAGCAAGGTCCGTGCAACACCGTCGGCCCGGATGGCGGCACCGGCTGGGGCGCACGGACAACAACCCGCATTTCCCGTGGCAATTGCGGTGTCAGGGGCGGCTGTGTCTGCCGAGGTGGGCGCCGTGGCCCCGCAAGCAGGCGGACGATAACCCGGAGCAGTCTCATGCACTTCTCCCCGCGCGACAGTATCGCAAGTGCCCGAAAACGTCTGTCCAGCGAGCTTGGCGCAAATATCGTGCAAGGAAAAGCCACCGCGGCGCGACGGGTTAACGCCGCGCCATAAAAAAAGCGGGCTTTGCGGCCCGCCTTTTCATTCCAGCACTTCTGTCGCCTTACTTTGGCGCCAGAACCATGACCATTTGCCGGCCTTCCGAGCGGGGCTGGCTTTCGACCTTGGCCACGTCCTCTGTCTGCTCGCGCACCTTGAGCAGCAATTGCATGCCCAAATCCTGGTGGGCCATTTCGCGGCCCCGGAAGCGCATGGTCACCTTGACGCGGTCGCCCTCGCCCAGGAAGCGCTGCACGGCCTTCATCTTGGTCTCGTAGTCATGCGTATCGATATTCGGACGCATCTGCACTTCCTTGACCTCGATCACCTTCTGCTTCTTGCGCGCTTCTGCCGCCTTCTTCTGTGCGGCATATTTGTAGCGCCCGAGATCAAGCATCTTGGCAACGGGCGGCTGCGAATTGGCGGCGATCAGAACGAGGTCAAGCCCTTGTTCCTGCGCTTCAGCCAGCGCCTCGCGAGTGCGGACGATGCCACGATTCTGGCCCTCCGCATCGATGAGCTGAACGTCGGGGCTATTGATATCCTCGTTGGCAAGCGGCCCATCTTTCTGGGGCGCAACGGGTCTCATGGGACGGCGAATGGCAAGCGTTCCTTGTGCTATTGGTGCCAGGGGGTGAATTCGGCCCTAAAATCGTGGTAGCGGCCCGTAAAGTCAACTGGCGCAACCAAGCAATTTTGGGCCGTTGTGCCGGAGACTACCCCAGATCAATCAGAAAAGCGCCAGCCTCCCCATGAGTTCCATCCAAAGCTATCGCCTTGCCATCGGCGCCGGTGCCGACGCCCGTGACATTGCAGTGGAACAGCGCGCCGGTAGCGCGCCAGGCCTGCTATGGCTAAACGGCTTTCGATCGGTAATGACAGGCCTGAAGGCGATGAGCCTAGACGCATTGGGCGCTGAGGAGGGTCTCGAAGTCACCCGGTTCGATTATTCGGGCGACGGACAATCGGGCGGACGCTTTGCCGATGGCACCATCAGTCGCTGGCTGGAAGAGGCTGAAGCCGTGCTGGCAACGACGTCCGGGCCGCAGATCGTGTGCGGGTCGTCCATGGGCGGTTGGATCGCGCTGCTGCTGGCCCGAAGGCAACTGGCCAAGGGTAAACCGCTCAAAGGCCTCGTCCTTATTGCCCCGGCGGTCGACGCCACCACGACCCTCTTGCCGGCCCGGATGACAGAGACCCAGAAGCGCGATCTGGAGGTCCAGGGATATTTCGAGCGAGAAAGCCACTATGGCGATGGGCCATATCTCTACACCCGGGGCTTCATTGAGGACGGCGCCCATCATCGTCTCCTCGGACAGGTGATAGAAACCGGCTGCCCGGTCCATATCCTGCAGGGCGGGCAGGATCCGGATGTGCCGCCGGCGCATGCCCAGAAGCTGTTGAGCCACATCCTGCACGACCCCGTAACCTTCACACTGATCCCGGATGGAGACCATCGTCTGAGCCGGGCAGAAGATCTCGTGCGCCTCAAGGATACAGTGCTGGCGATGACCCAAGTCCCTCAGCGGGGCTGAGCGTTGCGCATCCGGATCATCGAATAGACAAGGCTTGAGGCGCGGATCTCGTCGTGGAGCGCCCAGAGGGACAGCAGGACGCGCAGCGTGGCGCCCGCCCGGGCGATCGCCGCTGCCAGGTCCTCGACCTTGTCGACGCCCAATGGCGTCACCGGTTGATGGGCAACCCAATAGCCAGCATCTTCGTCCTGCATCACGAACCCCTCGCGCGGCATGGCATAGCGATAGAGCCTGCCCGTCCTCAGCCGTTCCAGCCACCGCGCCTCGATGGCCACCACGGGCCGGTGGTCCTCCAGGTGCCGCGTGATATCGGTCGCCGTAGTCTGGGGCCCGGCGCGAAAGCAGACGCGCGGACAGTCTCGCGGCACCAGGTAATTGGCAATGCGCTCAGCCGAAATCGCCCATACGGCTGGCTGATCGGTATAGGCAGAGGGGCGCGGATCGAACCGGGCGATGTCTGGCAACTCGGACAGGTGGTAGAGCGTCACCGCGCCGCCAGTCTGGTTCTCTGCACACCCGCGTCGTCGAAATTGGCGGGATCGAGCCAGCGCTCAAATTCGGCCCGCAAGGTCGGCCACTCGCTGTCGATGATCGAGAACCAGGCGGTGTCGCGGCTTTCGCCCTTGATGATCATGTCCTGACGGAAAATGCCTTCGAAGGTGAAGCCGAAGCGCGTCGCGGCGGCCTTGGAAGGTTCGTTGGCATTGTTGCACTTCCATTCGAAGCGCCGATAGCCGAGATCATCGAAGGCGTGCCGGGCGAACAGGAACAGCGCCTCAGTGGCCATGCGCGAGCGCGCCATGGGCAGGCCCCAATAGACGCCGCCGATCTCGATCGAGCCGTGCTCGGGACGAATGCGCATCCAGCCCTGCTGGCCAACGGCCTTGCCGCTGGTCTTGTCCACCACGGCCACATAGCGTGTATCACTGGTCCAGTCGTTGGACGCGACGCGCGCCTCCATTTCGGACAGATCGCTGGGCGCATGGCTGAACAGCCAGCGATAGCGCTCAGCGCCACCCGCCATGGTGGATACGGCAAAGAGATCAGCGGCGTGGCGCTTGTCCAGCGGCTCGAGCCGCACATAGCGTCCTTCAAGCACAATGCGTTCGGGGGCAGACCGGGCGGGCTGAGGGTTCATTTTTCACTTTCGAGAATTTGGGTCAGTCCCATGCGATAGTTCGGATAGAGCATCTCGATGCCCAGCGCCCGTTTGATGGACCGGTTGGAGACGCGTTTGTTGTCGCGATAGAAGCTGCGCTGCATCGGGGTCATCTCAGCCGTCTCGAAGGGCATGTCTGGCGGGATGTCCATGCCAATCATTCCTGCGGCATAAGCGATGACGTCCTGGGGCGGGGCAGGTTCGTCATCGGCAAGGTTAAAAGTACCCGCAAGGCGCCGCTCCGCTGCCAGCGCCGTGACCCGCGCAATGTCCGCGACGTGGATGCGGTTGAACACCTGGCCGGGCTTGATGATCCGGCGCGCCGTGCCAGCCCGCAATTTGTCGAAGGTTGATCGCCCCGGCCCGTAAATGCCAGCCAGGCGCAGGATGCAGAGCGGAAGACCGCGTTCCGCGGCGTAGTCGCGCCAGGCCTGTTCGGCGAGGACGCGCCAATCCGACCGCATATTCCGCGGCACCAAAGGAGCCGTCTCGTCGATCCAGTCGCCGCCAAAATCCCCGTAGACCCCGACCGTCGAATAATAGCAGAGCCATTGCAGAGCTGGTGCGGCATCCAGGTCGTTGCGATGGTGGCGCAACACAGGATCACCGTCCTCACCGGGGGCAATGGAAAACACCAGATGGCTGGACCGCGCCAGGGTGCGGCTCACTTCAGCGCCCGGGGTCGTGCCATCGAACACCACAGCCTCAATATCGCGCGCCTGCAGGTGTGCAGCCTTTTCAGGCGACCGCACTGTGCCGCTGATGCGGTCGAAACCATGTTGGCGCAGGGCCTCCGCCGCATTGATGGAGGAGAAGCCCAAGCCAAAGAAGAACGCCTGCATTACACCACTCCATCCCATTCCGCGCGCACAGTGCTATCGCCTTCTCTGGCCAGACTGTCCAGCCGCAGCGCCTCGGCTCGCTGCGGATCGAGCCGCCGCACTGCCCAGATTGCGGCGCCGCGCACCAAGGGGGATGGGTCATCCAGCAGAGGCTCAAGCAGGGGCACGAAAGCGGGCTGTTCCGAGTTGCCGATGCCGATCAGCACATTGCGCAGAAACCGCGCCAACCCGATGCGCTTGACCGGCGAGCCGGCAAACAGCGCGCGAAAGCCCGCGTCATCAAGCTGCACCAGATCGGCCAGCGCCGGCCGCTCGAATTCGGGCCGGCTGCGCAGCTTGGCTTCACGACTCACACTGGCAAACTTGTTCCAGGGGCAGACCGCCAGACAATCGTCACAGCCATAGATGCGGTTGCCCATGGGGCGCCGATATTCGCGCGGAATGGGGCCTTTGTGCTCCACTGAATAATAGGCCAGGCACTTTCGCGCATCGAGGCGGAAAGGGGCAGGAAATGCGTTAGTGGGGCAGACGTCGAGGCATCTAGTGCACGAGCCGCAGCTCTCGGCATGCGGCTGGTCCGGGGGCAGGTCGAGATCGGTCAGGATGGCACCCAGGAACAGCCAGGAGCCAAATTGGCGGCTGACCAGCACCGAATGCTTGCCCTGCCATCCCAGGCCTGCAGCTTCGGCCAGCGGCTTTTCCATCAGCGGCGCGGTATCGACGAACACCTTGACGTCGGCGCCGGCCCGGCGGGCGAGCAAACCGGCCAGCTCCTTGAGGCGTCCCTTGATGATATCGTGATAGTCGCGATTGCGGGCATAGGCCGAGATATTGCCGACACTCTTTTCGGCCAAAAGGTCCATGGAGTCGATTTCAGGGCCGTAATTGATCCCGAGCAGGATGACCGAGCGCGCTTCAGACCAGAGACGCCGCGGATCGCCACGACGCTCCTCGGTTTCGGCCATCCAGTCCATCTCGGCGTGCCAGCCCTCGGCGAGGGCCTGGTGCAGCTTTTCAGGCAGATCGGGCCGAGAATCGGTGCGCGCAATGCCGAATGCATCAAAGCCCAGCGCTTCGGCGCGGGTCTTGAGCTCAGCAATGAGTTTTTCGATGCCGGCTTGGGCCATGCCGTCAGATAGGACTAAAAGTCCAGATCCGCATAGCCCTTGGCCGGTGGCATGGCCACGACCCGATCATTGAGCAGGGTGCGGAAGGCCGGGCGCGACTTGATGCGCGAATACCAGTCACGGGTCTCGGCCGGCACCCTGGACCAGTCGATATCGCCCATATAGTCGAGTGTAGAAAAATGCGCGGCCAAGGCAAAGTCGGCCAGGCTCATCTCCTCGCCCGCAAGCCAGTTGCGGCTGGCCAGCAGCCAGTTGAAATAGAGCAGGTGCTCGGAGAAGTTGGCCTTGGCGGCCCGCAGCACGGACGGTTCGGGCGTGGCGCCGCGCTGGTCCCGCTTGGCGATCTTCTCCTCGAACAGATAATGGGTCACCTCGTCGTTGAGCTTGACGAGCGCCCATTCGAGCAGGCGCCACATCTCGGCCCGGTCCATGGGATCGGTGGGGAACAGGCCTCCGACAGCCTCGGGCGTATAGAAGTCCTCGACGGCGTGGATGGTGGCCATGATCCCGATCACCGGCTGGTCGGACTCGGTGAAGAGAATGGGCAGGGTGGCCGCCGGGTTGATGGCCAGGAGGGCTTCTTCCCGCAGCCAGGGCTTTGTCTCCTCCAGATCCAGAGGCACTCCGTATTCGGCGCACATCAGGCGGATGAGGCGGGAGGCAGGATCGAGTGGATAATGCACAAGGCTGGGCATGAAGATGCTCTACATAGGTTGCAGACCTGCTCCACCCTACACGGCCTTGGCGCGTCACGCGAACGCGGCTAAGAGACGGGGACAAAATCGGGCCTGGGAACGAGTTAGGGGATCAGATGAACGCCGATCAAGGTCTTTTTGTGCCCCTGGTCCTCGGAATCCTCGAAGGGTTGACGGAATTTCTCCCTGTCAGTTCGACCGGCCACCTCTTGCTGGCTGACCACTTCTTCGGCCTGAGCCAGCCCAAGACCTTCATCGTGCTGATTCAGCTTGGCGCTATCCTGGCGGTGGTCACGGTCTATTTTGCCAAGCTGGGCCTGCTGATCCGCGATGCGCTGACAGGCAAGGCCTATGCCTGGCAATTTGCACTGGCGGTCGTTCTGGCTTGCCTGCCCGCCGTTGTCGCGGGGGTGCTGTTGCGGGACTTCATTCAGGGCGATCTGTGGGAATCAGCCACGCTGATCTGCGCTACCCTTCTGGTCGGTGGCATTGTTCTGCTCTTTGTCGACCGGATGAAGCTTGAGCCGAAGTATGACGATATCTATCGCTTCCCCTGGCAATTGGCGCTGATCATCGGCCTGTTCCAGATGGTGAGCCTGGTGCCCGGCGTCTCGCGCTCAGGCTCAACCGTGGTTGGCGGCATGCTGTTTGGGGCCAGCAAGCGGGCGGCCGCTGAATTCACCTTCTTCATTGCCCTGCCCATCATGGTGGGCGCCTTTGGCTACGATCTCTACAAGAGCCGCGACCTGATCGATGGCAGCATTGCGCTCAACGTCGCCATCGGCTTTGCCGCTGCCTTCGTGGCGGGGGCGCTGGTGGTCCGTTATCTGCTGAACTTCGTCAGCCGCTACGGCTTTGCGCCCTTTGCTTGGTGGCGCATTCTGGTCGGCAGCGCTGGCCTGATCGCAATTTTCGCCTTCGGCCCGACCCTGCCGGCATAAGGGAACAAATGGGGCGGCGGTGACCGCCCTGGCTGGGTCAGGTGCCTGGTTCCTTGCCACGATAGGTGGCAGGAAAGGTGAAGAAGTGGTTGGGGATTTCCACACCCTTCTGCACGTCATAGAGCGAGAAGGTCAGCTCCGAGCCACTGGGCTCCACCAGTGTCCACTGGGCCAGGTCCTTGGTGTCGGTGTCAAAAATCAGCGAGACCTGAACCGTGCCGGCCACAGTCTGGTCGATCACGGTGATCGACAGGTAGCCATCGGTGGTGGTGACATCGACCACATTGGCGTTGAGCAGGTTGATCTGGTCGCCCAGAAACTGCCGCAGCGGGATCGAGTCCTGCGGGTAGGCGTAGTAAGTTTCTTCGCGCCGGTCGACGACGTAAAAGCCGCGGCCGATCGAGACGATCTCCTCGCGGCTGGGGGGCGCGTAACGGAATGCCACCTTGTTGGGCCGCTCGATAAAGAAGGTGCCCTCCTGGCGCCCGCCATTGGTGTCGATCTGCAGGAACCGCCCTACCATGGTGCGGATAGCCGAATTATGCGCGTTGATCTGGTTGATCAATTGCTGTTCTTCAGCCGTCAGCGCCCGGCTTTGCGCCAATGCCGGCAACACGGGCGAAAGGACGGCGGCAAGGCCAAGCATCAGGGCGGTACGACGAATCATCGGCAGGACTTCCTCGCGGAGACTTCTGGTTGAGCCTAACCTAGGCAGCAATTGCGGCAACAGGTGGAAAGTTCCCCCGAGGCATATTTCACCAACGCGCGAGGGCAGAAATGCAAGAACGCCGGACCGAGGTCCGACGTTCTCAATTTGGGTATGATAGTCGTCAGGCTCAATAGCCGTCAGCGTTGTCGCCCACCAGGATTTCGCGCTTGCCGGCGTGATTGGCCGGGCTGATGACGCCTTCATTTTCCATTCGCTCGATCAGGGTCGCGGCCTTGTTGTAGCCGATGGCGAGACGGCGCTGGATATAGGAGGTGGAGGCCTTCTTGTCTGTCAGGACGATATGGACGGCCTTGTCATAGAGCTCGTCTCCGGAACCGGCATAGCTCTCGTCGCTGGATCCGCCGCCCTCGCCATAGGCGCCCTCATCCTCCTCGGTGATGTTGTCGAGGTAGTCCGGTGTGCCCTGGCTCTTGAGATGGGCAACAACGCTCTCCACTTCCGCGTCCGAGACGAAGGCGCCATGCAGGCGCTTGGTGCGGCCGCCCGAGGCCATATAGAGCATGTCGCCATTGCCCAGCAATTGTTCGGCGCCCTGCTCACCCAGAATGGTGCGGCTGTCGATCTTGGACGTCACCATGAAGGAAATGCGCGTCGGGAAATTGGCCTTGATGGTGCCGGTGATGACGTCCACCGAGGGCCGCTGGGTGGCGGTAACCATGTGGATGCCGGCCGCGCGCGCCATCTGGGCCAGGCGCTGGATGGCGCCTTCGATGTCCTTGCCGGCAACCATCATCAAATCGGCCATTTCGTCGACGATGATGACGATATAGGGCAAGGGTTCGAGATCGAATTCCTCGCTCTCGAAGATCGCCTCGCCGGTTTCGCGATCAAAGCCGGTCTGCACCGTACGGGTGATGGTGCGCCCTTCCTTTTTGGCCTCCGCCACACGCTGGTTGAAGCCGTCGATGTTTCTGACACCGATCTTGCTCATCTTGCGGTAGCGGTCTTCCATTTCGCGCACGGCCCATTTGAGCGCGACCACAGCCTTTTGCGGGTCGGTGACAACGGGCGTCAGCAGATGCGGAATGCCGTCATAGATCGAAAGCTCGAGCATTTTCGGATCGATCATGATCATGCGGCACTGCTCGGGCGTCATCTGGTAGAGCAGCGAGAGGATGAATGTGTTGATACCCACCGACTTGCCCGAGCCGGTGGTGCCGGCGATCAGCAGGTGCGGCATGCGCGCCAGGTCGGCAATGACCGGCTCACCGCCAATGGTCTTGCCCAGGCAAATGGGCAGCTTGCCCTTCATCTTCTCGAAATCTGACGAGGCCAGCATTTCGCGGAAATAGACGGTCTCGCGGCTCTG
>NZ_CAJXJS010000076.1 GCF_913055165.1 uncultured Devosia sp. | reverse complement strand
GCTCAAGGCGATTCGCGCTAACGGCCATTTCAGTTCTTCTCCTCAGAGACTTCTTCAGTGTCGGCGTACTCGACCGTTTCGGTCTCGTCGTCGTCGATGGGGTGCAGCTCCTGGTCGGCGCGGGCCATGTCCATGAGCTTGTCGGTCATCACCAGCTTGGCTTCGGCGATGGTTGAAAACAGCAGTTTGTGATCGGGGTCCGTGCCGCCGGGGGCGTCGGGCAGCCGGATGGTGACACCCTCGTCGTCCACGGCGCGGATATCCCCGCGGAACCGCTTGCGGCCATTGATCATGTCAGACAGCTCGACCTTGGCCTCATGACCGATGAAGCGTTCATAATCACGCTTGCGGACCAATGGCCGGTCGATGCCCGGGGACGACACTTCCAGATGATATTCGCGGTCGATGGGGTCTTCCACATCCAGTACTGGCGAGAGATCCTTCGAAAGCGTTTCGCAATCGGTGATGGTGAAGCGGCCGTGCTCATCCTCGGCCATGATCTGCAGCGTGCAGCCATTTTCCGGCGTGATCTTGATGCGCACCAGGGCATAGCCAAGATCATTGGCCACCGGCTCGACAATGCGAGCGATGCGGGCTTCCAGGCCCGTTTCCTTGATGTAGCGCTTTTCGGTCAGGTCGAAAGCCAATTGGTGGTCGGTCCCTTCGGGCTTCGGCCGCACGCAGGTGCAGCCCGCCGATAAACAAAAAGAGCGGGGGCCGGTCAGGGCACCCACCCTCATCCAGAGAGCAATGATGTTGGCGGTTCTATAGACCCTGAAAGGCACAAAGGCAAGGCACGTTACTTCTCCCAGGTCACATTGCCGACATCGGCGCCAGCCTCTTCGAGCAGGCCGCGCAGCGCCTTGACCATGTCGTCCGGGCCGCAGAGGTAGAAGTTCTGCTTGAGATCGTTGACGTGCCGCTCGATGAAGCCGGCGTCGATACGCTCCTGCAGCAGCGAGGATTTCGGGTCGTCGGTGACGCTCCAGAGCACTTCCAGCCCGTCCATCGCCTCGAATTCCTCGCGCAGGATGATGTCCTTCTCGCTGCGATTGGAGACGATCAGCCGGTTGCCATCGAGTTTTCCGGTGGCATTGAGGTGCCGCAGAATGGCGATAAAGGGGGTCACCCCGGCCCCGCCGGCAATGAAGGTGCCCGGCCCCTTGTACTGGATGGTCCCCCACACATCGCGCAGGATCAGCCTGTCCCCTGCGCCCAGCGACCAAAGCTCATTGGTCACCCCGGCGTGGTCGAAATAGCTCTTGATGGTGAATTCGAGCGTCTCGGCGCCTGGCAGGCAGGTGAAGGTGAAAGGGCGCTTCTTGTCCTGCCACCCCTTGCGATCAATGCTGACCTCTGTCGCCTGACCGGGCACGAAGTCATAGCCCTTGGGACGCTCAAGTCGATAGTGGCGGACATTATGGGTAACGGGAATCGTATCGAGAATGCGGACGCTGGTTTCCATTTGGGGCTCCTTTGTCCTTTCAATCCGCGGCCATCCACTCCGGTTGCAACCAAAGGTTTCCCCAGGCTGCCCTGGTTTCCCCCAAGACACCGGGTTTCCCAAGAAGCCCTTGATTTCACTTGATAAACTCTGGGTCCCCGCGCCAGCTATTCAAGGGCAAAAAACTGCGAATCTGTCGCTTGCGGCGGGTCCGGAGGATGCGCATTTGCTTTCTCGTTCACAACAGAAAGGATCATCCTCCCATGATCAAGAACAGTGTAATCGCCCTTGTTACCGCCACCACCCTGATCGCCGGCGCAACCATGCCGGCCATGGCGGCCACGACCGATTTCGATTCCGACTACGTGCTGGCCCAGCTCCAGCAGCAGGGCGTTCCAGCCACTGCCGTCGAGGAATGGGGCGACTATGTCCGCGCCTTCGTGGTGGGCGCCGATGGCACCGAAACCATGCAGCTCTTCACCCCCGTGACGCTGACCCCGGCCAATATCTGACCCGGCCGCAAGCCCGGCGCCGCCAGTCCTGGCGGCGCCCGAACCTTCAATCGAGCGTGTTCCGCTCGTCCATCGCGTCAAAGAGCTGTCGCGCCGCCTCTACCGCCTGGCGGTTGCGCTGGGCAAAGCGGTGAAAATCATCGGCCAGATGCAGCAGTTCCCGCCCCATATCGGTCAGGTCATATTCGACCCGCGGCGGAATGGTCGCATAGGCCGTGCGGGTGATGAAGCCGTCGCGTTCCAGTTCGCGCAGCGTCACGCTAAGCGATTTCTGCGGCACCCCACCCATGTTGCGGCGCAGTTCGTTGAACCGCATCGTCCCGTTGCGCAATTGCACGACCACCACCAGCGTCCACTTGCTGGGTCGCACGACCAGGAGGTCAGTGTCGGTTTGTGCCTTGAGGGGACCGGACATGCTCGAACTCCGTGACGCTTGCGCTCCCGATATGGGGCGCTGAGCGCCAAGGTCCAGAGCCTGGATCACACAAAGCTCGGAAGGGTTGCCCGTTGGTTACACCGGCGCACGGACAAAGCTGAAATAGAAGCTCGTCATCCGGCCCTCGCGCCGGGCCTTCTGCTCATAGCGTGTCGGCTGCCAGCCCGGATAGGGCTGGTGCCAGCTACCTGGCGCCTCGGGCATGAAGCTGAACTGCGGCTCCCGCACGATATGGGCCAGGGTCCAGTTCGCATAGTCCTCGATATCTGTGGCGAAGTGGAAGACCCCGCCAGGCCGGATCACGCGCGCCAATTCCCCTAGGGTCGTGGGCGAGACGAAGCGGCGCTTGTGGTGCCGTGTCTTGGGCCAGGGATCGGGATAGAGCAGATAGACCGCATCAACCGAGGCCTCTGGCAAGGCCATGAGCAATTTGAGCGCGTCATCGGTATAGAGCCGGACGTTCTCGAGCCCCCTGGCGTCAATGGCCTGCACCATCTTGCCGATGCCGCCGGTAAAGACCTCGCAGCCAATAAAGCCGGTGTCTGGCTCTTCGCCAGCCTTGCGCGCCAGGTGCTCGCCACCGCCATAGCCAATCTCGATGACGATTCTTTCCGCATCGGGAAACAGGGACTTCGGGTCCAGCGTGTCGCCAAGCTGAATTTCGAAGCGCGGCAGGATTTCGGCGACCTGCGCTTTCTGCCCTTCGTGCAGTTTCTTGCCGGAACGGCGGCCGAAAAAGGCGCGGGGTTCGCCGGAGCGGGTCTGGGGCAGGGATTTAGGGTCGGGCTTCATGGGCTTGCCCATAAACAAATGTCCTGTCGGCGACAAGCCGACCGCATGGCGCTGGCTGCCCAAATGCGCGGCGACCTGGTCGCTAGAAGCTATACGCGCGCAACACCCGCATTGCGATCAGCGTAATCCAGCGCGAAGGCTTCCCCGCCTTTTCCATGATGAAATGCTGGTCTCCCGCAAGGGCGGCATTCACCGTCCATCGACCATCCCGCCGGCGTGCCGCCACCACCTGATCCAGCGCTTCGCGCATGCGCTCGTCAAAGGGCGCGCGGCTTGCCGCGAAGTGATCAAGCCCCCGCAGGATGTTGTATTTCCAGCGGAAGGGATAGGGAAAGCGCAGAAACTCGGGTCGGATAATGGCGCCGGTGCGGTCTGAGCGAAACAGCCGGTGCACGAGAATGAACTCCCGCGACGAGGCCATTGCCGTGCGGATTTCCGGTGCGCGCCACTGGTACCCGGCCTTGAGGAACTGCCCAAGCCCCTCCAGCACCGAAATGGTGCTGTGCAGAGAGGAATGATGCGGGCTGGACCTGTTGGATCGGCAGTTGAACCCGCCATCCGCCATTCTCTCGTGCAGCAGGAAATCTACCATAGAAGTCAGCTGGGCTTCCGGCATTCCAAAATAGCTGGCATAGTTGAGCACCATGCCGGCCACACAGACATCGGAATTGGTTATCGAGGCGCCCGGGCCCATGCCGCCATCGCTCCGCCGCTCTGTCTCAAGAATGGACAGGATGCTGTCCCGGATAGCGGGCGTCTGCGGGTCGATACAAAGATTCCTGAGATCAAGCAGGGTGTAGTGCGACGAGGTCCATTTGGGCATGTAATAGCCACGCCCCCAGCTCCCATCGCGGTTCTGTGCCGCCAGAAAGCGGGCGCCCCAGCCTTCAGTCGCGATGCGGGCCCTGAGATCGGGCCTTTCCTCATCGAGCAGATCGCGACTGGCCTGATACTGGATGGCGACATCACCGGCCATCAGCCAGTCGATCACTTCGTTACGCGCCAAGTCAGCCATGATCCTGCTCCCCACCCAGAGAGGTCAACCGGGGTCAGAATAAGAGTGTCCCCGCCCTGCGACAATGCAGAGCGGGGACCACCAGTGTTCATGCCGGAGGCTGCCTAGGCGGCGACCTTCTCGCTCACCGCAGCCCGGAGGGCCTTGACCAGATCGGTCTTCTCCCAGGAGAAGCTGCCATCGCGCCCGGCCTTGCGGCCGAAATGGCCATAGGCGGCGGTCTTGGCATAAATGGGCTTGTTGAGATCGAGATGGGTGCGGATGCCGCGCGGGGTCAGGTCCATGACCTCGGCCAGCGCCTTTTCCAGCACCGCCTCATCGACCTTGCCGGTGCCGTGCAGGTCGACATAGATCGAGAGCGGCTTGGCCACGCCAATGGCATAAGAGAGCTGGATGGTGGCGCGATCGGCGAGGCCCGCGGCGACCACGTTCTTGGCGAGGTAACGCGCAGCATAGGCGGCCGAGCGATCCACCTTGGTCGGATCCTTGCCCGAGAAGGCGCCGCCGCCATGGGGGGCCGCGCCACCATAGGTATCGACGATGATCTTGCGGCCGGTGAGGCCCGCATCGCCATCGGGACCGCCAACGACGAACTTGCCGGTCGGGTTGACGTGCCAGACGGTCTCGTCGCTGATCCAGCCTTCGGGCAGGGCTTCGCGCACGATGGGTTCGACGATCTTGCGCACATCGGACGAGGTCAGGGTCTCGTCCAGGTGCTGCGTGGACAACACGATCTGGGTCACGCCGACCGGCTTGCCGTTCTCATACTTGACCGTCACCTGGCTCTTGGCATCGGGGCCAAGCTTGCCGGCCGGGCCATGATTGGCCTTGCGGGCCTCAGTCAGGTCGGAGAGAATCTTGTGCGCGTAGTAGATCGGGGCCGGCAGCAATTCGGGGGTTTCGCGCGCGGCATAGCCGAACATGATGCCCTGGTCGCCTGCACCGACATCCTTGTTGCCCGCTTCATCGACGCCCACCGCGATATCGGCCGACTGACCGTGCAGCAGCACATCGATGCGGGCGGTCTTCCAGTGAAAGCCAGACTGCTCGTAACCGATGGCGCGGATGGCCCGGCGCGCAGCGGACTTGAATTTGGACGGATTGACCACCGGCGCTCCCGAAGCGTCCTTGACGATCTGGCCGTCTTTGCCCTTCTTGAGTAGGGTCTCGGGTACGCGCACTTCCCCGGCGATCACCACGCGATTGGTGGTGGCCAGGGTTTCGCAGGCGATGCGCACCTGGGCAGGGTCCATACCGGCCTTCTTGGCCTCCTTGAACACCAGATCGACGATTTCGTCGGAGATGCGGTCGCAAACCTTGTCGGGATGCCCCTCGGAGACGGATTCCGAGGTGAATAGATAACTGGATCGGGCCACGTTAAACCTCTTTGCAAGTGGCGAGGGCGCACGCGGTAGTGCGCGTGCCGGAAGGGATTCCGGGCACTTTCAGCTTTGCTTTTCGCAGGTCCGCGAACGGAAAGCAATATCCATATAAAGAAATCTTTATATGCAACGCGAACCCGTCTCAGCAAAACTTGCTGCCCCGCTGGCCGCGCCATGCCTTTCCTTGGCCATCGCAGTGTGCAAGGAAGGGCCAGTATTTCAACTGCGGACAACATCATGGCCATCAGAGTGCATCGCGGCGATCTGCCCAATCTTTCCAATTACGGCCGCGAAGTTGCCATCGATACCGAAACCATGGGTCTCAACCCCCATCGCGATCGGCTCTGCGTGGTGCAGCTCTCGCCCGGTGATGGCAGCGCCGATGTCGTGCAAATTCCGCAGAATGCGACCGAGGCGCCGAACCTGGTCAAGCTTCTGTCTGATCCAGCCGTCACCAAGATTTTCCATTATGCGCGCTTCGACGTTGCGGTTTTGCAGAACCGCTTCGGCGTGGTCACAGGGCCGGTCTATTGCACCAAGATCGCTTCGAAGCTTGTCCGCACCTATACTGATCGCCATGGCCTCAAGGACCTGGTGCGCGAGCTGCTCAATGTCGACCTTTCCAAGCAGCAACAGAGCTCGGATTGGGGCGGTGACAAGCTCAGCGATGCCCAGCTCGATTATGCCGCCTCCGACGTTCTTTACCTGCACGATCTCAAGCGGCACCTGGACCGCATGCTGGCCCGCGAGGGACGCACCGAGATCGCCCGGTCCTGCTTCGACTTCCTCAAGACCCGCTGCGCGCTGGACCTGATGGGTTGGGAAGAAACCGACATCTTCGCCCATAGCTGAGGCCGGGACGGGAGCCATGCCTGCCGCTGCGGTGCCCCGCCAGATCTATGATCGCCTCCGGCGCCGCAACCGCATTGTCGGCCTGTTGCGCCTGGGTGTGCCGGTATTGGGTAGCCTGGTGCTGGCCGGACTACTGGTGCAGATTTTTCTGGCGAGCTTTTCCAGCCGCTTCAGCATCGACCAGCTCAGCGTCTCGCCTGAGGCCGTGGTCATCGACGCGCCCGAATATGTGGGGACGCTGACCGATGGGTCATCCTATCGCGTCTGGGCGGAAACGGCACGGGCGCGCGCCGACCGCAGCGATCTCATTGACCTCATCAATGCCCAATTGGTGTTGAACCGGGTCGATGGGGTGCAGCTGACCATGCAGGCCGATGCGGCTCAGCTCGACACCACCCACCAGCTGACCCTGGTGCCGGGGGTGGCCGAGGTGGCCGACAGCACCGGAACCACCGGCACGCTCAACAATTCCATATTCGACTGGGACAGCCAGGTCCTGACCACCAAGGGGGCGGTCAGCATCGACTACGCCGATGGCTCGACCATCCGGGCCGAGGGGCTGGTCTATGATGCGGCCACCGTCCTCTGGACTTTCACCGGTTCGGTCGTCACCTTGCCCTCCACCCCCGGCGAGGACGATTCCGACACTATTGGAGAGGGGACGCGATGAACCGTGCCATAGTGGCAATCCTGCTCATGCTGGTGGCGATGGCACCGGCTCTGGCCCAGAACAGGGTCGAGATTACCGCTGACCAGACGGTGATGAATGACAGCGCCCGCGAAGTCACCTTCACCGGCGATGTCATCGTGGTCCATCCGACCGTCACGGTCTGGGCCCCCAAGGTCGTCGCCACCTATGGCGAGGGCGGCACCACCGACATCAGGACCTTCGTCGCTACCGGGGGCAATGTGCGCCTCAAGACCAAGGACCAGGACGCGACCGGCGAGCACGCCGTGTATACGCCGGGCGATCAGCTGCTGCGTTTGACCGGCAATGTCACGGTCACCAATGCCAGCGGTACGGTCAATGCCACCGAACTGGTGGTCAATCTGGCCACCAATGTCTCGACCTTCACCAGCTCAGGCGGTGGCCGGGTCACCGGGGTGTTCACCTCGCAATGAGCGAACAGGTCCGCCCCCGCATCGATCAGACCGGCTGGCTGGTGGCCCACGGCCTTGCCAAGAGCTTTGGCAAGCGGCAAGTGGTGCGCGACGTCTCGCTGGCAGTCCGCAAGGGCGAGGCTGTAGGACTTCTCGGCCCCAATGGGGCGGGCAAGACCACTGTCTTCACCATGATCATGGGTCTGGTCAAACCCAATGCTGGCAAGATCCTCCTCGATGGGCTCGATATCACCCGCCTGCCGCTGTTCCAGCGCGGCCAGCTCGGCATTGGTTACCTGCCCCAGGAACCTTCGATCTTCCGCGGCCTGACCGTCACCGGCAATATCATGGCGGTGCTGGAAAACACCGTGCGCGACAGGACCGAGCGCAAGCGGCGGCTTGAGGCGTTGCTGGAAGAGTTCTCCATCACCCATATTGCCAAATCCAACGCGCTTGCCCTCTCCGGTGGCGAGCGGCGGCGCGTGGAGATTGCCCGGGCCCTGGCCGCCGATCCCGGCTTCATGCTGCTGGACGAACCCTTTGCCGGCGTCGATCCCATTGCCGTGGCCGAGGTCAAGGGCCTGGTGCGGCAGCTGACGCAGCGGGGCATCGGTGTGCTCATTACCGACCATGCGGTGCGCGAGACGCTGGGCCTGGTGGATCGGGCCTACCTCATTCATGGTGGCAAGGTGATGATCCAGGGCAAGCCCGAAACCATCTCCGCCGATCCCGAAGCCCGCCGCGTCTATCTGGGCGAGAGTTTTTCGATCTAAAGGTGCAGGCGAAGACGGCGCTTGGCCGCCACATCGCAGCGCGACCGAGCTCCTTGGCACGAAACTTGCCCGGATGGCAGTTTTGAGTCATGGTCCCGGCGGGAAGCAGCCGCAAGCGGCTGGAAAATTTTGCACCAAGGGGCCTTGAACGCATGGCGCTATCGCCACGGCTGGAGTTTCGTCAGTCTCAGAGCCTGACCCTGACGCCGCAACTGATGCAGTCCATTCGGCTGCTGCAGTTGAGCCATCTTGAGCTCAATGACTTTGTCGACGCCGAATTGCTGCGCAATCCGATTCTGGAGCGCGAGGAAGGTGGTGCGGATGATCACGAGCCGGCCGAGGCCCCGGAAAAGCGCACCGAACTGAGCGCCTATGAGGATACTGTCGCCCAGGGCGAGCGCATCAAGGATGCCGACCAGATCGCCGAAGGTTATGATACGGCCGTCGAAAACGTGTTCCCCGACGCCGGACAGGATCACGGGCGCCTGGCCGGGCCCGATCGCAATGGCAGTTTCGAGGGCGGCGAGGCCCCTGACCTGGACCAATATGTCGCCAGCCGCCCGCGCCTCAGCGATCATCTGGAAGCCCAGGCCCAGATGCTGCTGCGGACCCCGGCGGACCGGCTGATCGCCCAGCACCTGATCGACGGCATCAACGAGGCCGGATATCTGGTCGTCGAGCTGGAAGCCATTGCCGAGCTTCTGGGCGCCGAACTGGCCGATGTCGAGGCCGTGCTCGAAGTAATGCAGACCTGTGACCCGGTTGGCATCTTTGCCCGCACGGTCGCTGAATGCCTCTCGCTGCAGCTGCGCGAACGCGACCGGTTCGACCCCATCATGGAGAGGCTGATCGCCAATCTCACGCTTCTGGCCGAGCACAATATGCCGGCGCTGCTCAAGGCGGTGGGTTGTGACCGGGAAGACCTCGCCGACATGCTGGCCGAGATCAAGCTGCTCGATCCGCGACCGGGCCTGGCCTTCGATAGTGGGCCGGTCGAGGCGGTCGTTCCCGATGTTTTTGTGCGCCCGGGCCCCGATGGCGGCTGGCAGATCGAACTCAACACCGAAGTGCTGCCACGCGTGCTGGTCAATCGCGTCTACTATGCCACGGTATCGAAAAAGACCCGCGACACTGCCGAAAAGACCTTCCTGGCCGATTGCCTGGCGACGGCCAATTGGCTGACCAAGAGCCTGGACCAGCGCGCCCAGACCATCACCCGCGTCGCTGCCGAAATCGTGCGCCAGCAGGACGGGTTCCTGACCCATGGCGTGGCTTACCTCAAACCCATGACGCTCAAGACGGTGGCCGAGGCCATCGACATGCACGAATCCACCGTCAGCCGGGTGACATCCAACAAATATATGGCGACCCCGCGCGGCCTGTATGAAATGAAGTACTTCTTCACCACGGCCATTGCTTCGGCGACGGGCGGGGGCGAGCATTCCGCAGAGGCGGTGCGGCACCGCATCAAGCAGCTCATCGATGCCGAGCCGGCCAACGATATTTTGTCCGACGACACGATCGCCGAAATGCTGCGCAAGGAGCAAGGAATCGACGTGGCGCGCCGCACTGTGGCGAAATATCGCGAGGGCATGAACATACCCTCCTCGGTGATCCGTCGGCGGCAGAAGAAAAGCCTCGAGGCGACAGCGCGCATCGCCTGAGGCACCAGCAAATCAGCCAGGCGAACGGTAAGTGGCAGCATGAGGGCTGTCACGCTTTTTGTTGGGTTGGCGGCGTGCTCTTGCGCATGGACAGCATCCCTGACCGGGTCTAGCATCCTCCTTGTCGGCTTCCCATGTAAGGGGTGTCGACTGACGCAGGTCCCGTCGGGCCGGAAGCGGTTTGCCGGGACTTTCGTGTCGAGCCAAACGACCGAAAGGAACAAGAGCCATGACCCTACGCGTTTCGGGAAAGAACATGGATGTTGGCGATGCCCTGCGGGGCAAGGCGGAGGAACACTTTGCCGCCGTTGTCGGGAAATATTTCGACGGCGGCTATGACGGCCATCTCACCCTGACACCGGACGGTATCGGTTTTCGCGCCGACTGTGTTGTGCATCTGGACTCGGGCGCGGTCCTGCAGGCCAGCGCCCAGGCGGGCGACGCCACCAGTGCCTATGAAGTCATGGCTCTCAATATCGAAAAGCGCCTGCGCCGCTACAATCGCAAGCTCAAGCAGCACCGCCGGGGCAATGGCGCCAATGGCGTTGATGGATTGACCGCGCAATACACCGTGTTCGGATCGACCGAAGCCTTTGACGAGCTCGCTGAGGACTATGCGCCGGCGGTGATTGCCGAGACCACCAAGGCCCTCCGCCAGATGAGCGTGGAGGAAGCGGTGATGGAGCTCGATTTCTCTGGACAACAGGTCGTGATGTTCCGCCACGCTGGACATGGCGGGCTGAATGTGGTCTACCGCCGCGCAGATGGCAATATTGGCTGGATTGATCCGGCCTTGGGCGCAAATTGACTGGCGCCTGAAAGCGCCAGACCCTCAGTAGCTCCTAGGGCAGATTTATGGAATTGGCCGATATTCTGGCAGAGCACGCCGTGCTGACTTGCACCGGCGTGGCTGATAAGCGCCAGATCTTTGAAATTCTTGCGCAAAAAGCCGCAGAACTGACCGCTTTTCCTGCATCCCAAATCCTCTCGACCCTGCAGGGCCGGGAGGCGCTGGGCTCGACTGGCGTGGGCAATGGCATCGCCATTCCCCATGGCAAGATTGAGGGCCTCAACGGCGTCACGGCGGTTTTTGCCCGGCTCGACCAGCCCATTGACTTCGATTCGGTGGACGATCAGCCGGTGGACCTGGTGATGATGCTGCTGGCCCCGGTGGGGGCCGGCGCCGATCACCTGAAAGCCCTTTCACGAGTCGCGCGCCTGCTGCGCACCGAAACCGTCACCGACCAGCTTCGGGCCGAGACCGATCCGGCGCAATTGCATGCCATCCTCACCGCGCCGGTGGAAAACACCTTCGCGGCCTGAGGCCCGGTCATTGCCTCAAAGCAAAACCCCCGGGGCATCGCCGCGGGGGTTGTTTGTTGTTGGGGGATAGACCTCTCTCCTGGGGCACATCATGGCCACGCTGGCGGTTCGGAGACCGCAGCAAGACGCCAAGGGCTGTGCCCGAAGGGCCGTGGCCCTAGTGCAGCGTCGCGACCCCGATATTCTGGTCACCCAACCACTCGGCGACGGCCTCGGTGGTGTCGGCCACCATCAGGGGCGTACCATCGGCCGACATAACCAGCTGATAGAGCGTCGCGCCATCAAACTCGGCATTGTCGATCAATCCGGAGAGCAGAAGGCCGGACACCGGCTTGACATAGGCCACGGCGTCGCCGCCCAGCGCAGCGAATTGCGCGCGCGTCAGGTCCTTGAGCGGATTGGCGGCATCCATGGCCGCATCGGAATTGCGTTTGTCCATCATTGTGTCGGCCCTTTCTTCTGTTTCCTCATACTGAGCGAATGTCGATCTTTCGGGCGATCTTGGGCGCGCGCGGGCGCTCAAGCATAATAACGAGCATACCATGTCCCAAAGTTGCATCTTTGACCTGCATGCCTTCGGCAAGCAGAAAACTGCGCTGGAACTGGCGGGCGGCGATACCGCGATGCAGAAAATCGCGACCCGGCTCGTCCTTTTGTCGGCCACGCACCTGCAACTGGTTATCCTCCACACTCACCTCGAGGTCGGATTGGGCAAATCCGGCCACCGCGATTGAAATCAGGAACCTTTCGGCCCCCTCCTCATCCGTGGTGCGCTCGATATTGTAGGGAGGATAGCCTTCCGCCGACCGGGCCAGCCGGTCTATGCGCTCCTCGAAACTGTCAAAGCCGAGGAGAAAGGGGGCGGAAAACACCGAGATACGCGACATCCAAAGCGTCCTTGAGCATCAAGCAACGTCCGGTTCGGGACCCTTGTAAACTCTGGCATCTCGAACCTGCCAGAGATATGGGTCAGACGAGCAAAAGGTTCAAGTCATGTCCCAGACGGTCGCCATAATCACCCCGGCCTATAAGGCCCAATCCACCCTGACCACCACGGTCAGAAGCGTCCTCGACCAGACCCATGACGATTGGCAGCACTGGATCATCGCCGATGACGGTTTCGATTATGGCGCTTTCCTGCATGAACAAGGTCTGAACGATCCGCGCCAGCGGTTCCTCTCCAGCGGCGGCGCCGGACGGGGCGCCTCGGCGACACGCAATGTGGCGTTGGAGCAGCTCGAGACGCCTTATGCCGCCATACTCGACGCCGATGACCGCCTGAAGCCGGAAAAGCTGGAAAGAGCGGTGGCGGCGCTGGCCGATTTCGGCATTGTCACCACCGCCCTTGACGTCATGACCGAAGACTTTCGTCACCTGCGCCATGTCGGGACGGGTGCCGATCGCGTGCTCACCCCGGGCGAACACAAATGGGTGAACCTGTCCATGGACGCCATGGTCGTCTGGGACCGGCGCCGCGGAGACGGCCGGTTCGACCCCGAGATGAGCAACATGACCGATCTCGAATTCCTGCTCCAGCTCTACCGCACGATCCCCGAAAGCTTTCACATCGGTACCCCGCTGCATGACTATATCAAGCGCGAGGGCTCGATGAGCAACGCCAGGGATGTCACTGCCGGCATGATCGACTCCAAAGAGGAAATCCACCGCCGGCTGCTCGGCGGCCACTATGGCCTCTCCGAAGAGGATGTCGCGGGGCTCGTCGGCTTCCTCAATGTCTCGATTGCCGCTGAAGCCGCTTATGGCGCGGCGCTGGCGGCCCGGCCGGGACTGCTGTTCGAAGACCATATCGAGCCGATGCTGGCGCAGACCCGCCAATAGTGCCGGGCGGGCCTTGCCTTGGCACAGGATTCCCCCTATAGAGCCGCATCTCCGGACCGCCCGGCCAAAAGGCATGCCGTGGCGGTTCTTGAATGCGATGGGCCTCAATCCATCCAATAAGACTCTAAAGGACCCGCAAAATGCCCAAGATGAAGACCAAGTCCGGCGCCAAGAAGCGTTTCAGCTTCACCGCCTCGGGTAAGGTGAAGGCCGGCGTTGCCGGCAAGCGCCACCGCCTGATCAGCCACAACGCCAAGTACATCCGCACCAACCGCGGCACCAAGATCCTGTCCAAGGGCGACGAGGGTCTGGT
>NZ_CAJXJS010000075.1 GCF_913055165.1 uncultured Devosia sp. | reverse complement strand
TGATCGTTCATGGAGGGCGCCTCGTTGCTGGTGGTTTCCGATTATGCCGCCAGAGCCAAGAGCGTCAATCGCCCAGCTTTGCAGCATAGTTCCACGGCAGCAGATCGTTGATGCGGCTCTGCTTGTGGTCGGTGACGATGGCGTGGAGTGTCGCGGCCAGCCAGGCGTAGGGATCGACGCCGTTCAGCTTGCAGGTTTCGATCAGTGAGGCGATGACGGCCCAGTTTTCAGCGCCGGCGTCGTGACCGGCAAAGAGCGCGTTCTTCCGGTTCAGCGCGATCGGACGGATGGTCCGCTCGACGGCATTGTTGTCGAGCTCGATGCGGCCATCGGCCATGAACAGCGTGAGCCCTGTCCAGTATTTGGCGATGTAGCTCAAGGCCTCCCCGAGAGGCCCTTTCGCGGAGACGCGGGCGCGATGGAGCTCGAGCCATGCCTTTATTCGGGCAACGGCTGGTTCGGATCGTTCCTGGCGAGCAGCAAGACGCTGTTCAGGGCCGAGGCCTCGGATCTCGGCTTCGATGGCATAGAGCTCACCGATGAGCCGCACACCCTCTTCTGCAATCGGGGCAGTGCCGGCGCGTGTGATCTCAACCAGCTTGCGGCGAGCATGGGCCCAACAATAGGCGAGCTGGATACCTGGGCCGACGCGGCCGGGCGCGATCAGTCGATTGTAGCCAGCATAACCGTCGACCTGCAGAATGCCGCCAAAGCCCTGCAATATCCGTTCGGCATGAAGGCCACCTCGGCCCGGGGCATAGGTGAAGGCCACACCGGGTGGTGCGGTGCCATTCCAGGGACGATCATCGCGGGCCAAAGCCCAGAAGTATCCGGTCTTGGTTTTTCGCGCCCCAGGATCGAGCACCGGCGCGCGGGTTTCGTCCATGAACAGCTTCGATGACCGTTTCAGGTCCGTCATCAGGGCATTGTAGATCGGCCGCAGTTCGAACGCGGCCCGACCTACCCAGTCGGCGAGCGTTGAGCGATCCAGATCAACACCCTGCCGGCTGTAGATCTGAGCCTGACGGTACAGGGGAAGATGATCGGCATATTAGCTGACCAGGACATGGGCGACCATGGCCTCCGTCGGCAGCCCGCCTGGGATCAACCGCGCAGGTGCCGGCGCCTGCACCACGCCGTCCGTGCAGGAGCGGCAGGCATATTTGGGGCGACGGGTCACGATGACCCGGAACTGGGCCGGGATCACGTCGAGCCGCTCGGAGACGTCCTCGCCAATGCAGTGCAGCCCGCCGCCACAGCCACAGACCAGGTTTTGGGGCTCGATTATCTCTTCGATCCGCGGCAGGTGCTTGGGGAGCGAACCACGATTGGCGCTGCGCGGCTTGGCCGGCCGCCGGGCCAGTCGATCCTCGGCATCCTCCTCGGCCTGGACGACCGCGATTGCCGTTTCCAGATCCTCCAGCGCCAACTCGAACTGGTCCGGGTCGCTCTTTTCCGATCGACGCCCGAAGGCTGCCTGCTTGAACGCCGCGACCAGCTTTTCCAGTTGGGCGATCCGCTCATCCTTGCGATGATCACGCACCGCCGCGGCGATCAGCATCGCCTTCAGGGCAGCAATGTCATCGGGGAGTTCGGCGGCATCGAGCATGACCAGGAACTACCAGATCAGGCGCCGCCGATCCCGCAAAAAGACGAGCCCTGAGTCATCCTGACGCAGTCATTACACGGCTTCTGGAGCCCGCGCCTCCACCGCCCGAACCCGCCGCCAGTCAAGCCCAGAGAACAGGGCCTCGAACTGCGCGTGGCTCAACGTCATCAGCCCGTCCTTTTCCGCAGGCCAGGTGAACTCATGCTCTTCGAGCCGCTTGTAGGCCATCACCAATCCGGTGCCATCCCAGTAGAGCAACTTCAGCCGATCGGTCTTCCTGGCGCGGAACACAAAGACCGTGCCGGTGAACGGGTCCTTGTGCAGCTCGTTCTTCACCATCGCCGCCAGGCTGTCGTGGCCCTTGCGGAAGTCAATAGGCTTGGTCGCCACCATGATCCGCACCCGGTTCGAGGGGAAGATCATGAGACCGCCATCAGCGCGTGGACCACCGAGGCAATCCGGGCCGCCGAAGCGCCTGGCTCCAGCCGGATGGTCACCGAACCAACAACGACCTCCGGCCCAGCCGATGCCGCCGGCTCCGCCGCCATTGCCTCATCAACCGGAGAGACCATCAGCGTCGCAAACTCCACCGCATCCTCTGGTGCCGCCAGCACCAGCTTCCCGTTCCGCGCGAGGCTTCGCCAAGAGGAGACATGGTTGGCCTTCAGCCCATGCCGCTCCGCAACTTCACTAACGGTCGCCCCCGGTCGCAACGTCTCGGCGACAATCCGCGCCTTCTCTTCATCGGGCCACTGCCGATTGCGACGCCGCCTCCCGCCATTTGTGAGAAGCTCCAATGGAGCATCCATGGAGAAACTCCCGCACCAACTTCAACCAGTACGAAATCTCATGGCTGACAAAAGGACGGAAGGTGGGAGCGGCACACCGCTTACCGAAGTTCGCCTGATGCCGCCGGCATACGTGAAGCCTTACGGCAAACGTCAGAAGAACGATGCCGCAGATGCGGAGGCAATCTGCGAAGCGGTGACCCGTCCGACCATGCGGTTTGTGGCGGTATAGTCGACGGAGCGGCAGGGTGTGTTGGCGCTGCATCGAACGCGCGACTTGCTGATCCGCCAGCGAACCATGCTTTCAAACGCCCTTCGGGGGCATCTGGCCGAGTTCGGTTTCATCGCTGCTCAAGGCATTTCGGGCATGACTAAACTCATGATGGTGGTCGAGGAGGAAGCGGAGGCTCTTCCAGCAACGGCACGACTAGCCTTGATCCATATCGTTCTGCAGATCCGCAGTCTTCAGGAACGAGTTAAGGCAGTGGATGAGGAGGTAGTTGCCTGGCACAAGGCGAATGAGGTTAGTCGCAGGCTGGAGACAATTCCAGGCATCGGCCCGATCATCGCAAGCGCTCTGGTTGCCTCGATAACAGACGTGAAGGAATTTAAGTCGGCGCGTCAACTTGCGGCGTGGATAGGACTCCTGCCTCGGCAGAGTTCGAGTGGAAACCGAGAGCGGTTGGGGCACATCACCAAACAGGGTGATCCTTACCTGCGCCGGCTGCTGGTGATCGGGCCTCCGCAATGCTCCGATTTAGCAAGGAGGATGGTGTGGGCTTGAAAGCCTGGGCAGTTTCGTTGCGCAAGCGGCGCCCTGCAATGGTGGCCACTGTGGGATTAGCGAACAAGATCGCCCGAATAGTGTGGGCCATCCTCAACAACGGAACGACTTTCAGTACTCGGCTTTCGGCAATTTAAAGGCTCAGGCAGGTCAACGAACGGGTGAGGTGAGGATGACGTGATGGCGAACCGGTTTGGCCGGGGAAAGGGACACTCCGTGTCCGGTCTCGCACTTCGAGTGCGTCGTTTTGATAAGGGACCCTTTTCGCGGACTTCATCAAGGCCAACGACCAAGGGTCGGAAGGCCGGAGACATGACTGCACCCGACCAGTGAGCCGAATCGCCAAAAACACTCTTGCCCCGCGAGGGCCGTCCAGACATGACCGGACAGTCGGCATAGCCGATAAGGCATAGGCATGCGCCTATGAGTACGACCATGTCCAAGAGTTCTGGCGAGCCGTTTCGGCGGGTCGAAGTCATCACTTCCGTGCAGCGCCGACGGCGCTGGTCAGTGGCCGAGAAGGTTCGGTTGGTGGAGGAAGCGATGCAGCCGGGCATGAGCGTTTCCTACGTGGCACGACGCGCCGGCATTTCCCCCTCCCAGCTCTTCGCCTGGAAGCGTCGCATGCTTGAGGGCGGCCACGCAGCCGTTCAGGCCGATGAAGATGTCGTTGGCGCTTCCCAGGTCCGCGATCTGGAAAAGCGCGTGCGTGACCTCGAGCGCATGCTGGGTAAGAAGACCATGGAAGCCGAGATCTTGAGGGAGGCCCTGGATCTCGCCCGCCCAAAAAAACGGACCTCGCCCTTGCTGTCGTGGAGCAATCCCGAGGACGATACCCAATGAGCGTCATTGCCCGCACTCTGGGCGTCTCCAGGTCCAACCTGATCGAGCGCGCCAGCAAGCCATCCAAGCCGCGCGGACCTTATCGGAAGGCCGATGATGTGGCTCTTCTTGCCGAACTGCGTCCGATCATCGACCAGCGCCCCACCTATGGCTATCGCCGTGTGACCGCATTGCTCAACAGGCAGCGGCGCAAGGAGGGTAAGCCCACCGTCAACACCAAGCGTGTCCTCAGGATCATGCAGCAGAACGGGCTCACCCTTCAAAAGCATACTGCCCTGCGGCCCACCCGCACCCACGACGGTGTTGTCGTTGCCCTGCGCTCCAACATCCGCTGGTGTTCAGATCATCTGGAGATCCACGCCCGCAATGACAAGGTGGTGCGCATCGTCTTCGTCATCGACGCCTGTGACCGGGAGTTTGTCGCTTGGTCGGCCGTCGCTAATGCCGGCATCTCCGGCGAGATGGTCTGTGATCTGATGATCGCGGCTGTCGAACGCCGCTTCGGGACCCTCAAGGTTCCACACCGGCTGGAATGGCTCTCGGACAATGGCAGTGCCTATATCGCCAGACAGACCGCTCAGGTGGCAGCGGCATTGGGAATCGACCTGCTCTTCACCCCGGTTCGAAGCCCGCAGAGCAACGGCATGTCTGAGGCCTTCGTCAAAACCCTGAAAAGGGATTACGCCTCAACCGTTATCCTCCCAGACGCCGACACCATCCTGGCCTTGCTGCCCGAATGGATCGACGATTACTGTGAGGTCCACCCGCACTCCGGGCTCAAGTATCGCTCACCACGCGAGTTCCTGCGCCTCAGTGCCTAAACCCAACCGCCGCCTGTCCGGTGAAACGGGGTTCACTTCACTCTGACCTTATCCAGCAGCCTAGCTGGTGCCGTCGAAGTGGCCCCAGGCCCGATCGTAATCGGTGAGGGCTTCGGCCTTCATTCCCTGGAGCTTTCCGCTAATCTCATCGGGCTACGCAAAGCTGCTGGAACCGTTCCGAGCGGCTTGGCGAGATGTATGTAAATTAGCGCCGCCCCGAGCGAAGCCCAGACCACTATCATGCCAGGTTCACCATTCAGTGGCCCTGTGTTATGCGCCACACTGTTGACCAGAGTAGCGACAAAAGCCGTTATAGATATATGGCCAATGCATGAAATCTTCGGATCAGGATGGCGCAACAGTCTCCCTGCCCTACGCAATATCATCGACAGAAACACTATGAGAACAACCAAACCTGGAACGCCATAGTATAGAGTCATGTTTATCAAATAATTATGACTCTCAAGAGATATGAGCGCCAAACTAGATTCAGCAAACTCAATTCCACCCGCACTGTTGCTTTCAGCAAAATTCTGCGAGCCAATTCCAAGTGGGGACTGTATTATACGATTGAATGCGACAGCCCATAGAATTGGCCGCGCACTTGCGCTCGCGTCGTCAAACATTAGCAACCGACTGTCAAAGCCTATACTCGCGATCGGCAGCACGGCTAGAACCAATGCTGCGGAGGCGGATGAACCACCCAGTAGAAGCCCACGCGAGCGAGGACGCGCAAGCCATAGCGAGACGGCACCCATCGCGACTGCTGCGACCAAAGCCGACCGAGTACCAGACGCGACGGTCGCCAAAAGACAAAGCCCGAACATAAGGTATGCCCATCGCCTGAAACGAGGGAAATACAACGCGAAGGCCAAGCTGATCGCCGCTCCGATCAATACGGTATAGGAGTAGCGGACAGCCTGCTGACTGAGACCAGGGACACGCCCTGCGTCCCGCAGCCCACGCTGAAGGTGCAGTTCCTGCATTTCACGAAGTTGCCAGGCCCAGTCAAACCCCGCGCTCTGCAAGAGCCCTACGATCACCGATAGCATAGCGACTGCGAAGGCCGCCAGAATCGGGACAAGAGGGTGATGCCGAAACAGAACGCTGAGAATAACAAAGGCCGCAAGCGGCTGAACAAATATCGACGCCATATACTGCGGCGACCCTGCCCCCGTTGCCCAGTTCATGATCAAAGCGATGAGCATCAAGGTGCCGCCTGCCGCCGCAATCCGAAGTACAGGGCTAACCAACTTCCAGTTCGTTGATGCATATATGAAAACAAACGGCGCAAAAAAGGCTGAGAAAACATAACGGTATGAGATTTGGCCAAGCGCAAAGGTGTCGCTATAGTAGAACACCATCTCTATGAGGACGAAGGCCAACGCGACCAGCATCATCGGTTTTTTCAGACGCCACCTTCCTTGCGGAAGATGCTTTACCTCTGCAACGGCTATCACGCTACCACCCATCCTGCCCTCATTCCGGTTCTGATGATAAGCGGCGCAGGGAAACCGCGCAATGCCAACACTATAGCTTACGCGCTAGTTCACTTTTCGAACGGTGTGGAGAATGTCACACCACTACCAGGGGCGGCGTCGAGATCAACTTGCACGAAGTTGGTGCTCGTGGAAGCCCGCCATTCACTGGCCGTCCCAAGTGGACTGGTGGGCGTTATTGTTACGGACGATATGCCCGGATTCGCGCCCAACCCGTGTGCGTCTGTCCCGGTCGTGCTGGCTGCGCCTATTGTAATGGTCCCAGTTTTGATAACCCCATGGTCAGGGACCCACCGACTACCGTCATAATACGCAGATGCGCCCCCGAGCTGCGCCACCATTTCTGCTCTCATCCCCCTGATAAGGTCCGATCTCCCTTGAAGCGCCGTAGGGGTATACCGTAAGCGCGTAGCCGAGGCTGTTATGGCTTGAAGTTCCAGGGCATCAGTTCGGCGATCTGGCTGTTGGGCCAGCCGCCGGCGATGCGCTGAAGGGTCTGGGTCAGCCATGCGCGCGGATCGACGCCGTTCATCTTGGCCGTGGTGAGCAGCGTGGCGATTGTGGCCCAGGCCCGGCCACCATCATCGGAGCCGGCAAAGAGCGCATTCTTGCGCGTAATGGTCTGCGGACGGATTGCGCGTTCGACGATGTTGGAGTCGATCTCGATACGGCCATCGGCGAGGAAGCGCTCGAGGGCGGCGCGGCGGCTCAGGGTATAGCGGATGGCCTCGGCCAGTTTGGATTTGCCCGACAGGCGCGGCAGCTCCCGATCCAGCATGTTGAACAGCTCGGTGACAATGGGGCGGGCTCGTTCTGCCCGGATACTGGCACGCAGGTCGGCACCATGGCCGCGGATATCCTCCTCAATGGCCCAGAGTGGCGCCATTGCCTTGACCACAGCACCGGCAAAGGGCGAGCCATCGCTGGCATGCAGGTCGAAGAACTTGCGCCGCGCGTGGGACCAGCACCCGGCCAGGGTCATGGCGTCATTGGTGCCACGGTCCTTGCCCAGCCGGTTATAGGCGGCATAGCCGTCGACCTGCAGGATCCCGCGATAACCATCCAGATGCCGAGCGACGCAATCACCGGACCGAGAGTCCTCGAACAGATAGGCCACCATCGGCGGTCCTGATCCCCCAAAGGGTCGATAGTCTCGGGCATAGGCCCAAAGCCAAGCGGTTTTCACTTTGCCCGAACCCGGAGCCAGGGTCGGCAATCGGGTCTCGTCGGCAAAGACGCGTTCGCCCTGCAGAATCGTATGCAGCACATACAGGGCTAACGGCTCGAGTTCGAAGCCGACCCGGCCCATCCACTGGGCCATCAGCGAGCGATCCAGTTCCACACCATCCCGGGCGTAAATCTCTTCCTGCCGATAGAGCGGCAAGCCATCGGCATAGTTGCTGACCGCCAACTGAGCCAGCAGCGCCTCGGTCGGAATGCCGCCAGCAATCAGGTGATCGGGCGCCGGCGCCTGCACGATGCGGTCCTCGCCGTCAGCCCGGCGATAGGCGTATTTGGGGCGGCGGGTGACGATGACGCGGAACTTGGCGGGGGTCACATCGAGGCGCTCGGAGACATCCTCACCAATGCGCACGGCCTCCAGGCCAACGCAGTCGGCCGGCACCTCTGGCTCGATCACCTGCTCGATCCGCTCCAAGTGCGGGGCAAAGCCCTTGCGGGGACGTGAAGCACGAGGCGCTGCAGCCTGCTTGTCGCGTGCGGCTAGGCCGGCCTCGATCTCGCCAATGCCGGTCTCGATCTCGTCAAACACGAAGGCCATCTGCTCATCATCAAGCGGGTCGTGCCGCAGCCGTTCAGAGCGTGTGCCGTATTGGCATGGGCTGCAGCAATCATCGCCTTGAGGGCGTCGACGTCATCGGGAAGCTGCTGCGGATCGGCCGGATTCATGCCTGTAAGATGGCACAAAAACATCCCGGATTGCTTCAGGTTTTGCGCCAGTGAGTCAGTCTGCCGCAGGCTTTTACCCAGCCGATTGCGGGATGGTTTCAGGCACCGCGTGCATCCGTTTCCAGTCCATGCCATCGACCAGGGCCAGCAGCTGGGCATGGCCTAATTGAACGCGGCTGTGCCCGATTCGCGGCCAGCAGAACGCGGCCTTCTCCAACCGCTTGGCGTAAAGGCACAGGCCCGTGCCATCCCACCACACAATCTTGATCCGATCCGCCCATTTTGCCCGGAACACATAGAGCGAGCCGTTGAACGGATCTGCACCGGCATCGCGAACCAGGCCAACAAGACCGTCGGGTCCTTTTCTGAAGTCTACCGGCTGGCTGGCCAAAAACACCTTTACGCCCGAGGGGATCATGTGGACCGGATGACCCGAAGCACACGGCGCAGGTGATCTTCACTGACCGCGGGCCCAACCCGGACAGTGGCACCCTCGATGCCGATCTCGACAATCCCGCCCGAGGTGCCAGCGTCGTCGCCAGGCACTTCACGCCGTTCAATCTAGCCCTTGGCAATGGCTTTGCGCCGCCAGCCGAACAGTTGCGACGGCGACATCCCGTATCGCCGTGCCGTCGCCGAAACGTTCACGTCCGGGGTCAGCGCCTCCTCCACGATCCGCGCCTTGGTCTCGTCAGGCCAGCTGCGGCGCCCCGCCGCCGGACTGCTGTCCATCCGGCTCGGGACGACCTCCAACTGACGTGGGACCCGATTTTGGACCACCCGGCTGGGGGATTTCCCGGGGGTAGCACTCACGGCGGACCGGATTCGCCGTAGGCATTCATGAGCGATATCGGTGGTTTGTTGCCGATGGCGCTGTGAGGTCGGACCTCGTTGTAGTCTCGACGCCATTCCTCCATTTTCTGGCGGGCGTCGTCAAGGCTAAGGAACCAGTGCTGGTTCAGGCACTCGGCCCGGAACTTGCCGTTGAACGACTCGATGTACGCATTGTCGGTGGGTTTGCCGGGCCGGGAGAAGTCCAGGACCACATCCCTCTGATAGGCCCACAGATCGAGGTCTCGGGAGATGAACTCGCTGCCATAGCACATCGGGAAGCGGCGCGGCGAAGCTGGCTAGGGTTGCGCAGGCGCGCCGCTTTGCGAGGCCATGGTCGGCCAGCAGGTCTCTAAACTGGAGGTGTTCAACGCCTCGTTTTGGAGACTGACCGACCATGACCACCAAGCAGATTACGCCATTGGGCACCGTGCTGGTAGCGATCGATATCGCCAAGGCACGCAACGGAGTCCTCATTGAGTTTCCTGACCGGGTACGCCGGCGCAAACTCTCGATCCACAACACTCGCGATGACCATGATCGTCTGATTGGCTTCCTGGCCGAGACCGGCAAAACGGTTGTCTGTGGTTTTGAGGCTACTGGAAACTATCATCGGCCCATCGCCTGGCGGCTGATCCAGGCGGGGTTCGATGTACGATTGGTCTCATCAATGGCGGCCGCGCGCACGCGGGAGGCCTTGCACAACAGCTGGGACAAGAACGATCCCAAGGATGCTCAGGTAATCCTGCATATGCTGCGGATCGGCGCCACCCAGCACTATCACGACCCGCTGGCTGCCGGGATCAATGACGTGCAGGAACTGTCCAAGACCCATGAAGCGATCTCGCGTTCCAAGACTGAGATTTTGCACCGGATCCAGACTCACTACCTCCCACTCTATTTTCCTGAGATCGAGCGCTTCCGCCAAAACAGCCGCAGTGACTGGTTCTTTGGTTTCCTAGAGCTGTTTCCCACCCCAGCCAGCATTACCGCGATGGACCAGACGGCGTTCATCGAGGCTGCCTGGAAAGTGGTGGGCCGCAAGGTATCCAAGGCCGCGCTCCTGGCCGATATCTACCAGACGGCTAGAGTCTCCATCGCGCTGCCCATCCCGCTAGATTCGCCAGCGATCACCATGTTCCGCATGGTGCTGGCCGAAGCACGCAGCCTGATCCGACAACGCGATATGATCGAGAAGATGGCAGACGCCATGCTGGCGCAGAGCGCAGATTATCAGCACCTGCGCAAAATCCCCGGGATTGGCCCGATCGACGCATTGTCCATCATCGCCGAGGCTGGCGACATCCGCCGCTTCGGCCATCACCGCCAGTTCCTCAAGTTCTGTGGTCTGGATCTGTCAACGCACCAGTCAGGCGCCTTCCGCGGCCGCACCATGCTTTCCAAATATGGCAATGCCCGGCTGCGCCGCACGCTGTGGCTCGCTGCCCAGGTGGCCATCCGCCAGAGGGAGAATGGCTTCCGCGACAAGTTCGAGCGTTATATCGCTCGCGATCGGGACAATCCGGATCTGCGACGCAAGGCGCTCACCGCTATTACCGCCAAGATGGCCCGTGTCGTCCACGCCGTCGTCAAAAGCGGTTCCGACTACCGTCCCTTCTTTGAGGGGCCGGTGCCAGGTGGGGGAACCCCTCTCCGTGCTGCCGTGAGGGCGCCAAGCGCGACCCTGTAGACAATGCTTGGGTCTTCCACCTGGATCTGCATCTCGTCTTAAGGACGGTCAGGGCCACGGCGCATCCGTGGACCCTATGTTTGCTATGGCAGAGAACTCCTCCGTGCCGGTGGAAGCCGCCTGGATTGACGATGACCGGACAGCGGGTGCAAACTCCCGTACCGAGACCTGCTGCCCGATCTTCAGTTCCGCCTGCTGACATAGGACGTTGTCCACCCGGATCATCTTCGGATAACCCACCTCCTGGCAGACCCGCTCAAGCGTTTGCACAACATCTTCACCACGGTAGCTGAACCGCGGATCGGTGGCCGGCGCGTAGCGGGAATGGGTATCGACGATGGTCAGGATGCGCAGCTTCCGGCCGGTGGCCAACTGGTCGTGCACAAAGTCCATCGCCCAGATCTGGTTGGAATGGGTGGCATCCGTTCGGTCCTCCCTGAGCTTGGCCTTCACCCGTCGCTTCGGCGTCTTGTTGCGCAGCTGTAGTCCCAACTCGTTGTAAAGCCTACGAGTTCGCTTCATGTTGATTGGCCACCCTTCCCGAAGCAAGAGGACATGCACACGCCGATACCCGTATCGGACCCGGGTCTCGCAGATCTCTTTGATCCTGAGCTTGAGGTCGGCCTGCTCGCCGCGCTTGGACTTGTAGGTGTAGAGGGAGCGATCAATCCGCAGGGCTTCGCAGGCCCGACGCACAGACACCTTCCAGGTCTCCCTCACCACATCGACAAGCTGGCGCCGGCGGGCAGGCTTCAGAGCTTTTTTGCCAAGACATCCTGCAGCATGGCTTTGTCCAGGCTGAGATCGGCGACCAGGCGCTTCAGCTTGCCGTTCTCTTCCTCGAGCTGACGCAATCGCTTCACCTCGGACGGCATCAGCCCGGCATAACGCTTGCGCCAGTTAATGGGATGGACGGCTCTCCCTCATCGGATCACGCTGAGGGACCGCAAAGGGAAGGAGACCGGTTATGGAAGTCACATTCTTGGGAATCGACCTGGCAAAGAGTATCTTTCAGTTGCACGGAGAAAGTGCCGATGGACAGGTGATCCTGCAGCGGCGTGTGCGGCGTGATCGATTGATGGTCGAGATCGAGGCGCTCCCGCCTTGCACCATTGCCATCGAAGCCTGCACCGGATCTTTTTATTGGCAGCGCCGATTTGAGGCCGCAGGGCATCGTGTCCGCATCATTGCTCCGCAGTACGTTAAGCCGTTCGCTCAACATCAGAAGAATGATCGCAATGACGCTGCCGCGATCTGCCGCGCGGTTAGGCAACCTGACATGAGGTTTGTCCCCGGTAAGACTCTTGAGCAGCAAGACATCTAGGCGCTCCATCGTGGTCGGCAGCGGTTGGTGAATCATCGTACGGCCTTGGTGGCACAGATGCGTGGTCTGTTGCTTGACCGAGGTATCGCCTTTGCCCAGTCAATCACCCGCGCCCGCCGCGAGATTCTCGCAGTTCTGGAGGGTGATGCAGCTGAGATCAGCGAGCTGTTCCGGTCAATGCTGGCCCAGCTCTATTCAATTTTTCGTACTCTCGATGAACGTATCTCCTGGTTCGATCGGGAAATCGAGAAGGTATTTCGATCGAACGATACCTGCCGCCGTCTCGCGAAAATCAGAGGCGTTGGTCCAAAAACGGCAACAGCGATTATCGCCGCAGTGGGGGACGGTTCAGACTTTACCAATGGTAGGCACCTGGCTGCATGGATGGGGCTCGTGCCCCGCCAGCACTCCAGTGGCAACCGCCAGCGAATATTCGGTATCTCAAAGCGCGGAGACCGACATTTAAGGACTCTGCTTATCCATGGCGCGCGAGCCGTGGTTCGAACTTCAACTGCTCGAAACGACACACAGGCGACCTGGATAAGGGAGCTCCAAGCTCGACGAGGCGCGGCCAAGACAATCGTCGCGGTTGCCAACAAGAATGCCCGCATCATCTTTGCGATGCTGAAAGCGGGAACTGAATACCGGGCGGTCTGACCGCCGCCCGGAGAGGTGTGAACGATCAGAGAAGTGTACCGGCCGACGGGATCGGCGCGTGAGGAACCTGACTTTTATAATGGCTCTTGGAAGCCGCCCAGTTGTTGAGGCTCACGCCGCGCGGATTACCCATTTGGGCGCGCCAGCATCCCTGGCGACGCCGGATAGATGTTGGCACCCAAGTCAGCCGAAAACTGATTCAGATCGCTTGCACCGGGAGAGCCGTCCATAGATGTAGAAAGTGGCTTCGGAAATCCCCGCCTTGCGGCAGACCTCACCCACTGCTGTACCGTCCTCGGCCTGCTTCAGGACGAACGCGATCTGCGCCTCAGAAAACTTCGATGCCTTCATCGGAACTCTCCATCTCCCGGTCAGGGATCATACCTGGAAAATTCCAGCTCAGAATGGTCCGAATTGGCGGGGGCACGTCAGTTTTGGTCGAAGCCGCGGCGGCTTTACAAGCAAAATCCACGCCCTCGTAGACGGTTAGGGACGCCCTCTTGGCTTCGTCCTCACGGGCGGCGAAGCCTCCGACTACGAAGCCGTCGATGACCTGATCGCCTTGCCTCTTGCCAAACCCAGGGTGATGCTGGCCGACAAGGGCTACGACAGCGACGATGTCCGCGCCAGCCTGCTACTTAAGGGGATTCTGCCGGTCATCCCGCCCAAGGCCAACCGCAAAGAGTCCATTGCCTGCGATTATCGTGCCAACAAAGACCGCAACCGGGTCGAGCGCATGTTCAACAAGCTCAAGCAGTTCCTGCGCATCGCAACCCCATACGACAAGACCGCCGTTTCATTCCTTGGCTTCCTGGCACTCACCGCCGCAAAGCTATGAATGCCGACTTATGTCAATAGGGCCTAGTCACGCAGCATTCCGTAAACCTTACTTGCCATCTCTTCGGGCGTTTCAGTACCACCGTGTAGAACAACATCGGCGTTTTCGGGGGACTCGAATGGCGAATCGATGCCTGTGAAGTTGGTGATTTCGCCGCGGCGGGCCTTGGCGTAGAGGCCCTTTGGGTCGCGGCTTTCGGCCACCTCCAGGGGGGTGTCGACATAGACTTCGGTAAAGGCGATGTCCCCGGC
>NZ_CAJXJS010000074.1 GCF_913055165.1 uncultured Devosia sp. | reverse complement strand
ATTGACACACTTAGTAACCGGATCAAGCAGATCCGGACCTGGACCTTTGTCGCCAATCGAAAAAACTGGCTTGAAGACCCGAATTATTGGCGCGAAAAGACGCGAGACATTGAGGACCGACTGAGTGACGCTCTGCATGAGCGGCTTACCCAGCGCTTCGTGGACCGGCGCACCAGTGTGTTGCTCCGCCATCTGAAAGACAAACGTATGGTATCTCCCGAAATTACCGAGCGCGGCGAAGTGCGGCTGGAAGGCCATCTCATCGGCACGCTTGAAGGCTTCCGCTTCACCCTGGCCCGCAATGATGGCGAATTGGACGCCAAGGGATTGCGTGGCGCCGCCGACTCGGTTGTCGCCCCGGAGATACGCAATCGTGCCGATAGATTGGCCGGTTCGCCAAATGAAGAATTCGTGTTGGCCACAGATGGCCGGCTGCGCTGGCGTGGCGAGATCGTGGCCGAACTGGCCGAGGGCGACAGCCTCTACCGGCCGCGCATCATCATGCTGGCCGACGAAACGCTGACCGGTCCGGACCTGGAAAAGGTGCAGGACCGCCTCTCGCTCTGGCTGCGGCACCACATCAATACCGTGCTCGAACAGGTCATGGCGCTCGAGGCGCCGGCCGATCTGGAAGGGACCGCACGCGGCCTTGCCTATCAGTTGTTCGAGCATATCGGGCTCTTGCCACGGGCGCAGGTGGCCGACGAGGTCAAGGCGCTCGACCAGGATGTGCGCGGCAAGCTCAGGAAGCTCGGTATCAAGTTCGGCGCCTATCACATCTATCTGCCGCTGTCTTTGAAGCCGGCGCCGCGCGAACTGGCACTGATCCTGTTTGCGCTGAAGAATGGCGGCGTACGCCAGCCCGGCGTCACCGACATTCCCCATATCGTGCTCTCCGGCCGCACCTCTTTCGTGGTCGATCCGGAAGTCGATACGCGGCTTTATGAGATCGCCGGGTTCAAGGTGGCGGGCAGCCGCGCCGTGCGTGTGGACATCCTTGAGCGGCTGGCCGATATCATCCGGCCACTGGTGGCGCTGGATGCCAGCCGTCCTTATCAGGGCGAACTGCCGGCCGGAGCGGCAGAGGGCAATGGTTTCCGCGTCACCGTGGAAATGACGAGCCTGCTGGGCTGCTCGGGCGAGGATTTCTCCTCCATCCTGACCTCGCTGGGCTATCGCGTAAAGCGCACGCCCAAGGTGGTTGAGGCGCCTGCGCCCGTGCCACCGGCGGAGGCCTCTGAGGAAAGCGAGGCGCTCGAACAGTCGTTGGATGCGGCGCCCGCCAGCGTCGAACCAGTGGATGAGGCTGCCGCTGCAACCGCGACGCTGGAAGAGACCGCCCCCGCCGAAGGCGTGGTGCCCGACGCGGCGCCGGCCGAAACGGCGGCTGCCCAGCCGGCCGAGCCGGAATTCGACGAGGTCTGGTTCCCCGGCGGTCGGCGCCACAATGACAACAACCATCGCGGGCGGCAGCGTCGTGAGAGTGATGCGGACGGTCAGCAGGGCCGCCGCAATGATCGTCCGCGCCACAACGGCAAGGGGCCCCGCCGCCCTGATGGTGAAGAGCGGGCAGGTGGCAAGCCGCACAATGGTAAGGGTCGTCCGGATAAGGCGGACCGGGGCGACCGCAAGGATCGTCGCCCGCCGCGCGAGGATCGCAAGCCGGTCTTTGATCCGGACAGCCCCTTTGCGGCGCTTGCGGCCCTGCGCGGCAAGTCGGAGTAGCGATTGGCCGGGACCGAACAGATACCGCTCCGCAAGGAGCGGCTCGACCGGTTCCTGTTCTTTTCGCGCGCCGTCAAGTCGCGCACCCTGGCGCAGAAGATCATCGAAAGCGGCGCTATCCGGGTCAATTCGGAAAAGACCGAGCGCACCGATTTCAAGGTCGGCGCGGGCGATGTGCTGACCATGTCGCTCCACAACCGCATCGTGGTCTGGCGCATCCTCGATTGCGGGACGCGGCGGGGGCCGGCCAGCGAGGCGCAGGGGCTTTACGAGGATATTTCGCCCCCGCCCGTGCCCAAAGCCGAGCTGTCGCCCTATGATGCGGCCATTGCCGAGAGACCGGCGGGAGCGGGGCGTCCAACCAAGAAAGAGCGGCGCGAGACGGACAGATTGCGCGGCAGCGAACCGGATTAGACAAGTCTTTCCTCTCGCTAGCCCCATGCGCCAAACCGTCCCCTCGGACGGCCTTGCGATGCGGCGGAAAACGGTTTAGCACCGAACCCGTTGAGACAGGCGGGCTGACCTGCCCTAAGGGTTGGGCCGCAACAAGACGGGATCGCCTCCTAGATGACCTATATCGTCACCGACAATTGCATCGCCTGCAAATATACCGACTGCGTGGAAGTGTGTCCGGTGGACTGCTTCTATGAAGGCGAGAACATGCTGGTGATCCATCCGGACGAATGCATTGACTGTGGCGTGTGCGAGCCCGAATGTCCCGCCGAAGCGATCAAGCCCGATACCGAAAGCGGGCTGGACGAATGGCTCGAACTCAACCGAAAATTCTCCGCCTCCTGGCCGAACCTGACCGAGCGCCGCGATCCCCTGCCCGATGCCAAGGAACGTGACGGCGAGGACGACAAGCTGGGCAAATATTTCTCCGAGGCCCCCGGGGAAGGCGACTGAGCGGATCCGCTCTCGCCGTCAAGCCAAAATTGACAAGACTTGGCAAGGGTTTGTGACGTTTCTGTCATGTGTTGACAGGCGCGACCGCCCGCGTGCTCGCGCGCTTGATTCGTTCCTTTTGATTCTGCTGAATTTTTGTGCTATGGTGTCACCATATGCAGTTGAGCCCTTCACCCAGCCCGTGCCGCAAGGCACGATTTTTTTGACACCAGACAAGGCTGATGCACGACGTTCCGGCAAGGCGGATCCGGAGCGATGTGGGTTTCGACTGCGCTTATGCGCCCGGGTCGGGCGCCAAACAAGTAGGTTGGCTGGCCCTTCCGCAAGGAACCAGCCATTTGGGGCGTCAACAAGGAGTTCCAGCATATGGTAGCCAAGAAGCAGCAGCAGCGGCTTGGGTTCAAGACGGGCGAGCATGTCGTCTATCCGTCCCACGGCGTCGGCATGATCGTCGCCATTGAAGAGCAGGAAGTCGCTGGGCTGACCCTGGAGCTGTTCGTGATCAGCTTCGAGCAGGACAAGCTGACCCTTCGGGTGCCGGTCGCCAAGATCAAGTCCGTCGGCATGCGCAAGCTGGCCGAGGAAGACGAAGTCAAGCGGGCACTCGAGACCGTCACCGGCCGCGCCCGCGTCAAGCGCACCATGTGGTCGCGCCGCGCCCAGGAATATGAAGCCAAGATCAATTCGGGCGATCTGATCGCCATTTCCGAAGTGGTCCGCGACCTCTATCGCTCTGAAGAGCAGCCCGAGCAGTCCTATTCGGAACGCCAGCTGTTCGAACAGGCCATGGACCGCATGAGCCGCGAAATCGGCGCCGTGCGCAAACTCACCCTCACCGAGGCCGTGCAGCTGATCGAAAAGCAGCTCGCCAAGAGCCCCAAGCGCACCAAGGCCGATGCGGCCGAAGCCGAAAGCGACGAGGAAGCGGCGTAAGCTTCTGCGTCAGATTGATTGGAAAAGGCCGGTGGAGACACCGGCCTTTTTTATTGCCGGATGAGCACAAACCAAACCAGCAGCGTGACTTGGCGTCGCCGATCTGATCAAAGCCGGTGAATGTGATTTTCCGGTGATCCCATGCCCAGCTATGCCTATCTCGCCATTGCCATTATCGCTGAAGTGATTGCCACCTCGGCGCTCAAGGCGTCAGAGGGGTTCTCCAACCTGCTGCCGTCCATCCTGGTCGTGGTGGGTTATGGTGTGGCGTTTTACTGTTTGTCGATGACCCTGCGCACGATCCCGGTCGGCATTGCCTATGCCATCTGGTCGGGTGCTGGCATTGTGCTGGTCTCGCTGATCGGCTTTGCCCTTTATGGCCAGAAGCTCGATGTCTGGGCCGTTGTCGGCATCGGGCTGATCATGTCCGGCGTGCTGATCCTCAACCTTCTGTCGAAGTCGGTGGCCCATTGAGGCGGTAGCGGCCAGTGGTCAAGGCGGCCTGCAAAGCGGTGATGGTCTCGGCCCGGCCCAGGCCGCCGACATCGAGCGCAAACCGCTCATGTTCGCCAAGGTCGGCGAACTCGGAATGCAATGCGGCCACCACATCCGGGTCGCTCAGGCTATCGCCACCCCGCGCTAGGCAGCGCGCCACGGCCTCGTCGGCAGAGGTGCGCAGTACGACGTAGTGCAATGGCAAATCCAGCGCACTGAAGATCGGCAACGCCCAGGGCCGGATGACGCCATCGAGCGCCACGAAATAATTGTTGCGCGCATAGGCGCCGGCGACACCCGCCGCGATCTCCATGACCATCTGGTTCTGTGTGTGCGACTCGGGCAGCCAGGGCTCGATCTTGCCGGTCTTGATATAGCCCCAGAAGTCGTCCGAATGCAGATGGACCTTGGGGACGCCAGACATATGCGCCAGAGCTTCGGCCGTCGTCGTCTTGCCCGAGCCCGGATGGCCGGAAAGGATCAGGATATGGCCGGCGGGCAGGTCCATCTAGTCAGTCACCCGTAGCGGTTCGTAGGAAACCATGACGTGCTCGGCAAAGGCCGGGCGCTGGGTCAGGGCCCGATAATACCTCTCCAGAGCCGGCAGGGGCGGGCGAGCAATGTCGATATCGAAATAGCGATAGAGCACGTGGCCGAACTGGATGTCAGCAAGGGTCAGGGCATCGCCAGCCAGAAAGGGATGGCGGGTCAATTGCATCTCCGCGATCGCCAGGAACCGCTCGAGCTTGGCCAGAGCCCCGGCAATAGCCTGGGGGTCTCGTTTGGAGGGGGGCGTGCGCACCACGCGCCAGAAGACCGGTCCGGTGAAACCCAGCGTGATATTGATCTTGGCCCATTCGGCCCATTTATCCACTTCGGCCCGGTCGGTCGGATCGGCAGGCCAGAAACTGTCGGTGGCGTAGCGGGCGGCCAGATAGCGCAGGATCGCACCCGTCTCCCATAGTGCGAGGCCATCGCCATCGCGCAGCACGGGCACGGTGCCATTCGGGTTCATGTCGAGGAATTCCGGCGTGTCATTGCCACCATGGATATGGCCGATTTCGTGGCGCTGGTAGTTGAGTTCCAGCTCCCCGATGCACCACATCAAAGCCTGCACATTGGAGGAGGTCTTGCGGCCCCAGACCGTCAGGGTCATGGCGTTTCTCCTCCCAGAACATCCCTCATGCTGACCGTGGCGCTGCCGGGCCTCAGCGGCTTTTGCTGGCTTTCATGCGGCACCCAGCCGGCCAGCCAGATGATCTCAAGGGTTGCGCGCACCCGGCCATCGGGATCGCTTTCCTTCTCGGCATAAGCCTGGGCAGCGGCGGAGAGCAGGGTGCGGGTGGCAAAGCGCCGGGGCCGGTCGGCCAGTGGATTGGAAGCGCCCAGCGCCTTGAGTTCGGCCATCAATGCAAAGGGATTGGCATAGCGGACGCGATGAGTCTCGACATCGGCCACCGGCAGTGCAAGGCCGGCCCGCTGCAGAAGGGCTCCGGCGTCGCGCACCTGCGCCATGGGCGCGACGCGCGCCGAGGCGCCGCCGGTCACCTGCAGGTCGGCAGCGAGAAAGGCTTCGCGCAATTCGGTCAGGGTTTCGCCGCCCAGAAAGGCGGCCAGCAGCAGGCCATCGGGCTTGAGCACCCGCCGCAACCGCGCCAGATGCCCCGGCACGTCGTTCACCGCCTGCAGGTGCAGCAGCGAAATGACAAGGTCTTGCTCACCCTCCGGCAGAGCAGGGAACTCCGCGCCAGAAAAGGCCTCCACCCGCTGCACCGTGACCGGGCCATTGGCTGTCACCAGCGAGCTTGGCAAGGTCTCGGCATCCGGCCCGATCAGAATGGCTTGGGTAAAGTCGCGCTTGTAGGCGCTGAGGCGCTCGGACAGGTCCTCGAGGACAAGCTCACGCACGAAATTGTCGACCGATTGGCGCCTCTTCAGATTGCGGGCGATCTGGACATCGTCGAACAGGCGGGGGGCGGTGGTCATGCTGGGGGTTTTCGCCGGGACGGGATCGTGAGCAATATGCGCCTTATGGAGACGGGGGACGGGGAAGTCAAAGGCATGGCACCGGTCAGGACTGTGCGACGCGGGCTGGCCGGGATTGGCGGTGCCTTGCTTGACCTTGTCTATCCGCCGGTCTGCGCAGCCTGCAAGGAGCCGCTGACAGGTGGCGATGCGCTCTGCAGCCCATGTTTTTCGGGGCTCCGGCAGATCACCGCGCCGCTCTGCCCGGTGCTGGGTATTCCGTTCGAAGCCGACATGGGCGAGGCGCTGTCGGCGGAGGCGCTGGCCGACCCTCCACCTTTTGCGCAAGCGCGGGCGGCGGTCGCCTATGGCGAAATCGCCGGCACGCTGATCAGCCGCCTCAAATATGGCGATCGCCCTGAACTGGCCCGTTTCTGTGCCGGATTGATGGTGCAGGCGGGCCAGGCATTCTGGGATGCCAGGCCGGTCATCGTGCCCGTGCCTCTCCATGCCAGTCGGTTGCGGTTCCGGCGTTATAACCAGTCCGTATTGTTGGCCCGGGAGGTGGGCCGGCAGACCGGGTTGGATGTTGATGCCCATCTGGTCCGGCGGCACCGCAAGACGAGGCAACAGGTGGGGCTTTCCGGCGATGGACGGCTGCGCAATGTGCAAGGCGCCTTTTCGGTTCACCCGCAAGTGCTGGAACGGCTCAGGGGACATCCCGTTGTGCTTGTCGACGATGTCTATACCACCGGGGCGACAGTCAAGGCCGTCACGCGCGTGCTCAAGCGGGGCGGTGCCGAAGTGGTCAATGTGCTGACATTTGCCCGCGTTGTCATTGGCGAGGATCTGCCCATATAAGGGAGGAAATCGCCTGAATTTTTCGGGAGCCAGGAAATACATGGCCAAGGTCGAAATCTATACCACACCCACCTGTCCCTATTGCCACGCGGCCAAGGCGCTGCTGAACGAGAAGGGCGTGGACTATACCGAGATCACCGTGCTCGATCCGGCGCTGCGCGAGAAGATGACCCAGCGCGCCAATGGGCGCCGCACCGTGCCGCAGATCTTTGTCGGGGAGACCCATGTCGGGGGCTATGACGACATGGCCGCGCTCGATAGGCGCGGCGGGCTCGACCCCTTGCTGGCGCAGTAGCCACGCATGAAAATCGCCGCCATCCAGATGTGTTCCGGCCTCGACCCTGAGGCCAATCTTGCTGCGCTCGAACCGCTGCTGGCCGAGGCCGCTGCGCAGGGTGCGCGGTATGCGCTGACCCCTGAGGTGACGCTGATCTTTCCCGAGAACCGGGACCAGTTGAAATCAGTGGCGGCGCCGTTCGAGGGCCATCCGCAATTGGCACGGGTGGGGGGACTGGCCCGCCAGCATGATATGCATATCCATATCGGCTCGCTGCCGGTCCCGGCCGAGGACGGGCGCTTCGCCAATCGCTCGGTGCTGTTCGGGCCGGACGGGGAGCAGGCTGCGATCTATGACAAGATCCACCTGTTTGATGCCGATATTGCCGGGCTCAACGCCTATCGCGAAAGCGCCACCTACATGCCCGGCGAAACGGCCGTAACCGCGCCATTGGGTGATTTCACCCTGGGCTTTTCCATCTGCTATGACATGCGCTTTCCCCGCCTTTACAACGCCCTGGCCAATGGCGGGGCAACGCTGATGGCAGTGCCCGCTGCCTTTACCGTGCCGACGGGCCAGGCCCATTGGCATGTGCTGCTGCGTGCCCGGGCGATCGAGACGGGGTCCTATGTCATTGCCGCCGCCCAGGGCGGCAGCCATGCCAATGGCCGGTCCACCTATGGCCATTCGCTGGTCATCGACCCCTGGGGCAAGGTGATTGCCGAACTCGAGCATGACCGGCCAGGCGTCCTGGTCGCCGAGATCGATCCGGCGGCGGTGATCGAGGCGCGCCGGCGCGTGCCGGCCCTGGCCAATGCCCGCGAGTTTTCCGGCCCGGATTTGCAGGGCTGAGCCGGTTTCCTATATGGAAGGATGATGGGCGCCACAGCGCGCCGGAAGAAACGACGACCAGAAACGTGATCCAGTATTCGCTTCAATGTTCTAACGGCCATCGCTACGAGGCCTGGTTCAAAAGCGCCGCTGCCTATGACGAGCAGCAGGCGCGTGGCATCGTCACCTGTGCCCAGTGCGGCGATGCCCATGTCGAAAAGGCCCCGATGGCGCCCAATGTCGCCCGCACCGACCAGGAACGCGTGCCGCTGAGCGCCAACCATCCCGAGGCCGCCAGGATTCGCGCCATGCTGCGCCAATACCGGCAGAAGGTGATGAGCGAGGCGGAAAATGTTGGCGACCGTTTTGCCGAAGAAGCCCGCAAGATCCATTTCGAAGAAGCAGAAGCGCGCGGCATCTATGGCGAGGCGACCAAGGATGAGGTCCTTGGCCTGATCGAGGATGGCGTTGATTTCCTGCCTCTGCCGGATGTCGGTGAAGACAATTGAGCCTGTTCGTGCGCGATGGCTTTGACGCCGCTCTCTCAGCGCTCCCCGGTGTCACCTTCGTCGATCAGTGGGAAGCGCGTGTGGCCAAGGTGGGCGGCAAGGTGTTTTGCCTGCTGTCTGACAATGCGCCCTTTCGGGTGGTCTTCAAATGTGGCGAAGAGAGCTTCGATATTCTCACCAGCCTTGAGGGCGTGACGCAGGCGGCCTATTTCGCCAAGCGGCAATGGGTGAGCGTGGCGCAGGATTCCGAGCTCAGCGACGACGACGTGCGAGCCTATGCCGCTCGCTCGCATGCGCTGGTGGCCAAGGGCCTGACCAAGAAGCTGCAGGCCGAACTGGGCATAATCTGAATTTTGGTGAGATTGGGTCGGCCCGATAGGGAGGGTGGAATCCCCGCTATCGAGCCTGACCAGGCCAGCAAGCCTTGGCAGGCCGCTGGTTGGCTGCGGGCGATGTAGCACCGCCCCGCCTGCTTGTCACGCGATTGTCGCAAAGGCGCATTGCCGCAGGAGACACATTGTCCTCCTCGGGCTTGGCCCGAGGATCATGCGCTGCGAATGCGATGATCTGGTTGCCCTCGGGTCAGATCCGAGGGCGGAACCGTGACATAGCGGATGCACCCTAGTTCCAGAGCTTGTCGATAGCCGCCGTGTCGCGCACCGCGCCCTTGGCCGCCGAGGTCACCAGGGCCGCATAGGCCTTCAATGCCGTGGTGACCTTGCGCTTGCGCGGCTGGGCGGGTTTCCAGCCGAGCTTGTCCTGCTCGGCGCGGCGGGCGGCGAGTTCAGCATCGGAGACCAGCACATTGACGGTGCGGTTGGGAATGTCGATCTCGATCATGTCGCCTTCACGCACGAGGCCAATGGCGCCGCCTTCTGCCGCCTCGGGCGAGGCGTGGCCGATGGAGAGGCCCGATGTGCCACCCGAAAAGCGTCCGTCGGTCAGCAGAGCACAGGCTTTGCCGAGACCCTTGGATTTGAGATAGCTCGTGGGATAGAGCATTTCCTGCATGCCCGGGCCGCCCTTGGGACCTTCATAGCGGATGACGACGACGTCGCCTTCCTTGACCTCGTTGGAAAGGATCGCCTTGACCGTCATGTCCTGGCTTTCAAAGACGCGGGCCGGACCGGTGAATTTGAGGATCGACTCGTCCACGCCTGCGGTCTTCACGATGCAGCCATCGAGCGCGATATTGCCCTTGAGTACGGCGAGGCCCCCATCCTTGGAGAAGGGGTTTTCAGGCGAGCGGATGGCGCCATTGGTGCGATCGGTGTCCAGTTCCTTCCAGCGATTGGACTGGGAAAAGGCCTGGGTTGTGCGCACGCCGCCGGGCGCGGCCATGTAGAACTGACGCACGGATTCGGAATTGGTGCGCGAAATGTCCCATTTGTCGATGGCGTCGCCCATGGTCGCCGCATGGACCGTGGGTTCGGTGCGATTGATCAGGCCCGCGCGGTCGAGCTGGCCCAGAATTGCGAAGATGCCGCCGGCGCGGTGCACGTCTTCCATGTGGACATCCTGCTTGGCCGGGGCGACCTTGGAGAGCACCGGCACCTTGCGGCTCAGCCGGTCAATATCGTCCATGGTGAAATCGACGCCGCCTTCGAAGGCCGCCGCCAGGATATGCAGTACGGTATTGGTCGAGCCGCCCATGGCGATATCGAGGCTCATGGCGTTTTCGAAAGCCGCCTTGGTGGCGATCGAACGCGGCAGCACGCTTTCGTCTTCCTGCTCATAGTAGCGGCGGGCCAGGTCAACGATCAGGTGACCAGCCTCCTGGAAAAGGCGCTTGCGATCCGAATGGGTGGCGAGCGTCGAGCCATTGCCCGGCAGGCTGAGGCCCAAGGCCTCGGTCAGGCAGTTCATGGAATTGGCGGTGAACATGCCCGAGCAGGAGCCGCAAGTGGGGCAGGCGGCCTCCTCGACGGCCTGCACTTCCTCGTCGGTATAGTGGTCGTCGGCGGCCATCACCATGGCATCGACCAGATCGAGCGCCTGAAGCTTGCCCTTGACCAGCGCCTTGCCTGCTTCCATCGGACCGCCGGAAACGAAGACCACCGGGATGTTCAAACGCATGGCGGCATTGAGCATGCCGGGGGTGATCTTGTCGCAATTGGAGATGCAGACCATGGCGTCGGCGCAATGCGCATTGACCATATATTCCACCGAGTCCGCGATGATGTCGCGGCTGGGCAGCGAATAGAGCATGCCGTCATGGCCCATGGCGATGCCGTCATCGACCGCAATGGTGTTGAACTCCTTGGCGACGCCGCCGGCCGCCTCGATTTCGCGGGCCACCAGCTGGCCGAGATCCTTCAGATGCACATGGCCGGGGACGAACTGGGTGAAGCTGTTCACCACGGCAATGATCGGTTTGCCGAAATCCCCGTCCTTCATGCCGGTGGCGCGCCAAAGGCCGCGCGCGCCGGCCATGTTGCGGCCATGGGTTGTGGTGCGGGAACGATAGGCGGGCATGGTGTTGTCCTCGAGATACTGCCGGTGGACCGGTTTTTGCGTTGGTTCTGTTTAGACCCATTCCAGGCAGGCTTCAAGAAATTTCCGTACCGTACCGTACGGTACGGTTGTTGTCGAAGTTTTGTCCTGTGGCCCGTTGCGCCTGTGTAAGGATCAACAACGCAGCCACAGGAGATTTTTCATGCGTTATTTCATGAGCATCATGCCGCCCGCCGACCTCAAGCCCGAAGACGTGTCCCAGGGGTTGATGGACGCCATGGGTCCCTGGATGGAGAAATGCCTGGCCAACGGCACGCTGATTTCCACCGGTGGCCTCAAAGGCGCCGAAGAGGGTCGGCGCCTTGGCGGCGCCTCAGGCACGATCATCGTCACCGACGGCCCCTTCACCGAAGCCAAGGAGGTGCTGGGCGGCTATGCCGTGTTCGAGGCGCCCGACCTTGAAGTCGCCACCACATTGGCCCGCGAGTTCATGCAGATGCATATCGACAACGGCATTCCGGACCTGGTGCTGGAACTGCGCGAAATCGCTGGCGGCGCGAACTACTGAGAGGCCGCCGCACTCAGCATCGTCCCGCAATTCTCCCTGGGGCCCCGTCTCGGGGAGATTCGTTGTGGCGGAAACCGACGCCATTTAGCCATTGCTCGCTAGCCCGGCTTCTAGAAAGCAGACGTAACCAGCGCCCGTTGGTGGAAGGTCAGGACTGCCAAGGTACGCATTCTCACACTTTACAACGCTCGAATTAGACCGGCTATCCCCTGTCATAAAAGAAGAACTTTCTGTCCTCCTCGTTGTGCAATTCATGATGCGCAATGTGATGGTCGCTTTTCGCTACCGCTTCCGAGCAAAGAAAGTATGGGAAATCGCCAAAGCCAAACTCAGCGACCACAGATTGTATGTCTTTATCATAGCAATCACTTAGAGATTTCATGTCTGTAGACGGAAAGCTATTCTTGAACAATTTGTTGTACTTTGGCTGGAAGTAACGAATGAATGACGCCTCATAGAGAGTTGTCCGTTCAGCCTCGCTAGTTCCGTATAGCTTGTCTAGCCCAAGATCGATCCGATCACCATTCTCGTCCTGCTCCTTAGCGAACGGATTGAAGAAGGTAATTAGCCGCGTACCTGGCATTATTTGCACCAGAAGGACCGATAGCCGTCGTCCGTCAGGAACGCCTTGGATCGAAATTTTTTGTAGTGTTTCGTGCTTTGCCAGCCGGTCTAGGGCATTTCGACTACCCGAGTCTCCGAACGCCTGACCGACATACAAGACGTTGAAGTCGAAGCCACCGCTCTGTCTAGAGAGCTCCATTCCAATTAGCTTCTGGTTTGGCCAAGCTTTTTTTCCATCGGGCATCAAGATGTAGACGCCTTGATCATGCTTGATGGCTGCACCTGGCGGGAGATCTATCGGCACTTCGTAGCTTACGCCGGAGACCGTGAAGGCAAAGTGCGCTGTTTTGCCGTTTTGGAATGCGTTCTCAAATTTTACAGTCGGCGTGTGACCGATCATGTAGATATGGCATTTCGCAGCTCCAGCGGCATGCTCATCATGGAAGGCTGGATCGTAGAGCTGCTGTGCGTCCAGCATGATATTGGATGTTGCAATCAAATTGAGCATGTTTTCCGTGTCAAAGCGCATCTTTGACATAAGCTCTTCAAAGTCGTCCTTGGCCATTTTCGCCTCTTTCCAATTGTCCGAGTAGCTTCCAATCTTTCCCCGACGGGACTGGTGTCAGAAGGTCCGAACCCGTATCCCCACACTTGCAAGGCGGAATGTATGATGCTGGCGCAGGGGAATATTGAATGTCTGGTCGCCACCGCTAACAGTAGATTCACATTAGAGGGGAACGCTTAAGTGCGGCCTGACGAGTACTGGAAGAATTTCAACCTCGGCACCGAGCTCGATATCGCTGGACGGTTCATCTTTAACGGGCTCCTGGCATTCCACGAGATAAAGCATTTTGCTTCCGAAGAAGACGCCTTCGAGTTCCTCTATTCGGTTTCTGTCGGCGTCGAGCGTTTGCTGAAGATAGCGGTTATTCTGACGGAGCATGATAACACTGTCGATCAGGAAGACTTTGAGAAAAGCCTGATCACTCACACTCACCAAGAGCTTGCGCGGCGGTTGAGAGGGCCGCATGGGCTGATATTTCCTGCGCGGGAAAACGAATTCATTGCCCTCTTGGGCCGATTCTACACGTCTCAACGTTATGGCCGCTACAGCTTAGATTCGGTCTTAGCGCCCGCCCAAGAGCGCGACGAGCTCGTTAAATTCCTGGAAAAGCACCTCGACGTGAAGATCGATGTCGGTGGGTGGGTGGTCACCTCAAATGAGCGCCGGCATCGAAAATTCGTCGGTACGGTGATTTCGAAGGTCGTTATCCCTGTTCATAAAATCGTCGAGGACGAGGCCCGACGTCTCAATCTGTATACCTACGAGATTGATTATCGGTCGAAAGCGTCAAAAATATTCATTCGCAAGAAGTTCGACTTTGAAGAGGAGGACATCCTGCAGGCCGAGTTGCTCGCCTATTTTCTATCAAAGGAGGCGAGCGGCCCGAATTCGAGCTTCATCCGCGAGCGTGTCACGCCACTACCTTTCGACCCAGCCCTTGAAGGCGAATATCTGGCAGCCCTGCGGTCCGAGTGGCGGAAGATCACCGTGCTCGACGAGCTTGAATCGCACTACGAAGAGGTCGCTGACTTCAAACAGCGGCGCGAAATGCTGGAAGTCTCGTTGCTCGAAAGCCTGCACTATGGTGATGAGGACGAAGACGTTGAGGACGTCGAGCTGGACGACAATGAGGATGACGATGATAGGTAGGCAAATCTGTAGCGGCTGCCAAGAGAGCTTAGGGGCTGATAGCAGACAGGCAGGAAACCACCCCATTTCCGCCTCGACGACGATCCGAAACAATCTTATCCCCGGGGTAGAAAAATCCCCCATACTGTCCCCGTCCTCACCGACAACACGCGGTACCGACGAAGTGCCGGGTGAGGAGGCAGGCCGCACGGTGTCGATCGGGCG
>NZ_CAJXJS010000073.1 GCF_913055165.1 uncultured Devosia sp. | reverse complement strand
AACTGACGTCTGGATACTTCCTTGATAACCCTCAAGGCTGGCCGCGAGCGTTCGCGCGGCGATGCTCGGGACCATGTCGCAGCCGCCCATGCCGGCAAGGGCATGGGGCCGCTTTTGCGCATCACCCTGTTTTCCCTCCGCCACCCCTTTCAGGCGAGCCTGGCGGTTGGCGCCACGATCATTGCCGCCACGCTGCAACTGACGATCCCGCGCCTGTTGGGGCAAGCCATCGATCAGGCCCAGAATGTGCTGAGCGTCGCCGGGGAAGGGGCGCAGGAAGCGCTGGTGGTGACGGCACTGACCTTGCTCGGCGTCTCGGTGGCGCGTGGGCTCTTCACCTTGGTGCAGAACTACTTTTCGGAAAGCGTCGGCCACCATGTCGGCTATGAATTGCGGCTGGCCTTCTACGACAAGGTCCAGCGCCTCTCTTATTCCTACCACGACCGCGTCCATTCCGGAGACCTGATCACCATCGGCCTGCTCGACCTTGATGGCTTGCGGATGTTCTTTTCGACCGGCCTGGTGCGGACCATCCTGCTGGCCGTCTTGATCGGCGTCGGCGCCTGGATGCTGATTTCGACCGATCTGGTCCTGGGCCTTCTGGCCCTCAGTTTCGTGCCCTTCGTGGCCTGGCGCTCCTCGGTCGCCCAGCTCACCCTGCGCGCCACCTGGTTGATCCTGCAGCAAAAGCTCTCCGTCCTGACCCGCGTCATGGAGGAAAATCTCGGCGGCATTCGCGTCGTCCGTGCCTTCTCCGGCCAGAAGCACGAGCTGAACAAGTTCGACACGGCCTCCAAAGACGCACTCGAACTGGCGCATCGCCGTGTTCAGGTGCGGGTCAAGAATACCTCGATGATGACCTTTTCCTTCTTCGCCGCCATGGGCCTCGTCCTCTGGGTCGGTGGCAATAAAGTCATCGCCGATGAAATGAGCGTCGGCACGCTGGCGAGCTTTCTCACCTTCATGACCATTCTGCAGATGCCCGTGCGCCAGCTCGGCTTGATGGTCAATTCCTATGCCCGCGCCTCCACCTGCGGCGACCGCTTCTATGCCTTCCTCGACGCCCCGGTTGAGATCGAGGACAAGCCTGCCGCTACGCCGCTCAACATCAGTGAAGGCGTGCTGCGTTTCGAGGACGTTCACTTCACCTATCCGGGCGCTTCGGTGCCAACCCTCAACGGCATCAGCTTCGAGGCCAGGCCGGGCCAGACCATCGGGATTGTCGGCGCCCCGGGCAGTGGCAAGTCCACGCTCGCCCACCTCATTCCGCGCTTTTACGATGTCACCTCCGGCCGCATCACGCTCGACGGCCAGGACGTGCGCGACGTCACCCTTGAAAGCCTGCGCCGTTCGGTCGCCGTGGTGCAGCAGGATACGTTCCTCTTCACCACCACCATCGAGAACAACATCGCCTATGGCGATCCCTGGGCCAAGGAACGCAAGATCGAGCGCGCCGCCGAAAGCGCACAATTGCACAATTACATCATGGGCCTGCCCGCCGATTACGACACCGTCGTGGGTGAACGCGGCGTCTCGCTTTCCGGCGGCCAGCGCCAGCGCCTGTCCATCGCCCGCTCCCTCGTGCTCAGGCCCGCCGTCATGGTTTTCGATGATAGTACCGCGGCCATCGACGCTGGCACCGAGCACCGCATCCGCTCCGCCATCCGCCGCTTCGCCAGCGACCGGGTCACTATGATTATCGCCCATCGCCTGTCCTCGCTCATGCATGCCGACCTGATCCTGTTCATGGACGATGGCCGGATCATCGAGCGTGGCACCCACGAAGAGCTGCTCGCCCAGGGCGGCCGCTACCGCGCGCTCTACGACCTGCAGACGCGGCCCGCTGACATTCCGGAGGCCGCACAATGAGGGTGATCGAGGACGACGAACGCGAAATGGCCACCGCTCCCGGCCAGCGGCCGCCCCGCGCCACCGTGGGCAGCCATCGCATCGAGGAAGAGGTCTTCGGCAAGGCCTATGACCCGCGCACCGTGCGGCGGATCTGGGCCTATGTGCGTCCCTATCGCCTCAAGATCTATCTTTCCGTCGCGGCGGTGCTGATCTTCACCGCAACGCAATTGGCCATTCCGCTCATCATCGGCAATGCCATCGACAATTCGCTGGTCGCTGGCGGCGATCCGCTCAACCTGCTCTGGGCCGTTGGCGCCTTCGCCGTCGCCGTGCTCCTCAATTTCGGCGCCTCCTGGGTGCAGGAAACCCAGGTCGGGCAGGTTGCCGAAAACGTGCTGTTCGACATGCGCCGCGCCATGTTCGCCCAGCTCCAGCGCGTTTCCCTGAGCTATATGGACAAGACCGAGGTCGGCCGGTTGATGAGCCGGCTGCAGGGCGACGTCAATTCCATGCAGGAATTTCTCGAGACCTCGGTCATTTCCGTTGGCGACATCGTGCTGCTCTTCGGCATCATCATTGTGCTGTTGAGCCTTGATCCCTGGCTGGGACTGGTGACCCTGATCACCATGCCGGTGCTGTTCATCATCCGCATCTTCTGGTTGCCGCCGGCCAAGCGGGCTTTCTGGGCCGCACATGAAACCAATTCATTGACCGCCGGGGCCATGGCCGAGGGCATCAATGGCGTGCGCACGGTGCAGAACCTGGATCGCCAGAAGGTCAATTTCGACCTTTATGACGACAAGGCCTATCATAATCTGCGCAACCAGCTGACCGGTTCCAAATTCGCCCAGGTCATGGTGCCCATCGTCGATACGCTGACCGGCATCTCCATGGCCACGGTCGTGGTGGTCGGCGGCGCCATGGTGCTCAATGGTGCCCTGCAGGTCGGCGTCGTCGTGGCGTTCCTGTTCTATGTGCAGCGCTTCTTCGACCCGATCCGCTCGCTCACCATGCAATATTCCATCATGCAGCGCGCCATGACTTCGGGCCGTCGCATCACCGAAGTGCTCGACCTGCCCACCGTGATCGAGGACAAGCCCGACGCCGTCACCCTGACTGGCGACATGGACGGCTCGGTCGAGTTCCGCAACGTCGTCTTCGGCTACGATTCCAGGCGCCCGGTGCTGAAGAACGTGTCCTTCAAGGTCAATCCGGGCGAAACCGTTGCCCTGGTTGGTCCCACCGGCTCGGGCAAGACATCGGCCATGGCCCTGGTTCATCGCTTCTATGAGGTGCAAGACGGTGCCGTCATCGTCGGCGGCCATGATGTGCGCGATGTTACCCAGGAGAGCCTTGGCGAACAGGTGGCCATGGTGCTCCAGGAGCCGTTCCTGTTCACCGGCACCATCTTCGAAAACATCCGCTACAACAAGACCGACGCCACGCGCGAGGATGTCATCGCGGCGGCCAGGGCGGTGGGGGCGCATGAATTCATCGATCGCTTCGCGGATGGCTATGACACCATGCTTGAGCAGCGCGGCTCCAACCTGTCGCTCGGCCAGCGCCAGCTATTGAGCTTCGCCCGCGCCCTGGTGGCCGATGCCAAAATCCTCGTGCTCGACGAAGCCACCGCCAATATCGACAGCTATACCGAGCGGCAGATCCAGAAAGCGCTGGAAATCCTTCTCAAGGGTCGCACCGGCATGGTCATCGCCCATCGCCTGGCCACCATTCGCGGGGCCGATCGCATCATCGTGTTGCAGAATGGCGAGAAGATCGAAGAGGGCAATCACGACCAGCTCATGGAACTGGGCGGGCTCTATTCCAAGCTCTACAACATGAACTATGCCAGCTTCGACGACATCCCCGACGAGCTGGTGGCCGGGGTGAATGCGCGAGAGGCGAGCACCTGAGGCCGACCCCCCACCCTTGATCCCTCCCCACAAGGGGGAGGGAGACGATGAACAGCAGTGTCTTCCCTTGCGCCTCCCTCCCCTTGATGGGGAGGGAATGAGGGTGGGGTGATCCCAGGCCGGTACGATGCTGTATGGACCACTGGGTCAGGCCCGGCGGTGACGATGAGGGATGGCATGGGCACAACAAGGCGGGACTACTCCACCCCAAGCTCCGGATAGATCAGCGCCGAACATTGCCGGTTATTGGCATCGAGCTTGGCCTGGTCCTCGGCCGACACCAGTCCGGAAAACACCGGCTCCCAGAGATCGTCGCGCTTCACGCCCTCCAGCCCGCATTGGCAATAGATGGCGCAAAGTGCCGCCGTGGTGCCGCTTTCCTCGCAACTCATCTGGCAGGAATTGAGAAAATCCATGTCGCGGCTCGCTTCCTGCGTCCCCAGAGCCATGGACAGCGGCATGATCACCGCCAGCAGCAGCGGCTGGTGCGCCAGATAAATGACCAGGCTCCACCGTCCCATCCAGCCCAGCACCCGCGCCACCACATGGCGCGGCTGGATCGCGGCCATCCGCCGCTCAACATCACTGCCCCGAACCAGCCGCATGGCCAGAACGCCCAGCAGTACTGCCCCGAACCACGGAAATAGCGGCACCAGATCATTGGTCGGCGGAGGCACCACCCAGAACCCGATCCAGGAAAATATCTTCTGGTTGTAGAGCGGATCGGCAAAGCCGAAATGCAGCCCAATGACCACAGTTGCAACCAGCCCTGTCAGCCAGAGCGGCGTGAACAGGAAGGGCAGGGCGAGGAGGCTCGTCAGCGCAATCGCGTGCAGCACCCCGAAATAGACAAAGCTGTCGGGGAAGGCGAACCAGGTCCCGAGGCTGATCAGCGCCGCGCCACCCACCACGAACAGCCAACGCCGCCAGAAGCTGCGCCAGCGCACCCCATCCCCATGCCCCAGCACCAGCCCCACGCCAACCAGAAACATGAAGGCGAACAGGATCGTGCGGGCGAAGAATACCCAGCCGGGATCGAACCCGACATCGACGGGAATGAAACGGTAGAACGCCAGGTCCCAGCACAAATGATAGAACACCATCGCGATGATGGCGACGCCACGGGCGACGTCGATCACGGGGATGCGGAGGCGTTTGGTTGCTTCGTTCATGCGAAGGCCCCCTCACCCGGATTGCTCCGCAAACCGACCTCTCCCCCCAGGGAGAGGTGCTGTCGCGCGCTCGATTTGTTCACCTCTCCCTTTGGGGGAGAGGTCGGCCGAAGGCCGGGTGAGGGGGCCTTCGGCTCGAGCATCATCTACGCCTCAAACCCCCGCACCACCGCCAGAAATGCATCCCCATACCGATCCAGCTTGCCTTGCCCCACGCCGGGCAGGTTCAGCATGTCATGTGGATCGGTCGGCTGGGCCAGCGCCATGGCTTTGAGCGTCGCATCGTGGAAAATCACATAAGGCGGTACGCCCTGCGCCTTGGCCAGCCGCAGCCGCTCCTCGCGCAGCGCCTCGAAAAGCGGCTTGGCATGTTCGGGTACATCAACCGACCGCGCCAGCGAGCGGCGCACCTCGACCGACTTCTTCGGCCGGTCCTTGCGCAGCGTCACATTGCGTTCGCGCTTGAACACGCCGTGAGCCGCTTCGCTCAGCGTCAGCGCGCCGTGATTGGCGTGGTCGACCACGATCAGCCCCATCGCCGTCAATTGCCGCAGCACCGATTGCCAGGCCCGCGCATCCAGCTCTTTGCCCTGTCCGAACACTTTCTGGTGCTGGTGTCCAAAGCGGGTGACCTTTTCGGTCTCCTTGCCCATCAGCACATCGATGATATGGGCCGCGCCAAAGCGCATGCCAGTGCGATAGATCGCGGCCATGGCCTTGATGGCAGCGTCCGTGCCATCCCAGCTCTCCACCGGCGAACGGCAGGTGTCGCAATTTCCGCAAGGCTGCGGATAAGTTTCGCCGAAATGCGCCAGGATCGCCTGCCGCCGGCACGAGGCCGTCTCGCATACCCCGAGCAGCGCATTGAGCTTGCCATGCTCGACACGCTTCACCTCATCAGGCGCATTGCCCTCGTCAATCATGCGGCGCCGCTGCACCACATCAGCCATGCCATAGCTCATCCAGGCATCGGCGGGCTGTCCGTCGCGCCCGGCGCGTCCGGTCTCCTGGTAATAGGCCTCGATCGAAGCAGGCAAATCCATATGCGCCACATAGCGCACATCGGGCTTGTCGATGCCCATGCCGAAGGCGACCGTCGCCACCAGGCACAACCCTTCTTCCTTGAGGAAGGCGTCCTGATTGGCCGAGCGCAGTTCGGCGCTCATTCCGGCATGATAGGGCAGGGCGCGGATGCCCTTATTGCTCAGCCAGTCGGCAATGTCCTCCACCTTGGCTCGGGAGAGGCAATAGACAATGCCGCTCGAACCCTTGTGCCCGGACAGGAACTCCAGCAACTGCTCGCGCGGCTTTTCCCGCTCGACAATGGAATAGGAAATATTGGGCCGGTCGAAACTGGTGGTGAACACCTCGGCCTGTTCCAGCCCCAGCCGCTCGATAATGTCTTCGCGCGTCGTCGGGTCCGCCGTGGCGGTCAGCGCAATGCGCGGCACGCCGGGAAACAGCTCCACCAAATGGATCAGTTCGCGATATTCCGGCCGGAAGTCATGCCCCCATTGGCTCACGCAATGGGCTTCGTCGATGGCAAACAGGGCAATGCGCGTATCGGCCAGCATATTGGCAAAGCCCGGCGTCGCCACGCGCTCGGGCGCCACATAGAGCAGGTCCAGCTCGCCCCGCCGCAATTGCCGGCGTACCTCGCTCGCCTCTTCCTGGGTCAGCGAGGAGTTGAGCGCCGCCGCCGCCACGCCCGCTTGTCTTAGCGCCTCGACCTGGTCGCGCATCAACGCGATCAATGGCGAGATCACAATGCCCACACCATCCCGGCAGATGGCCGGGATCTGGTAGCACATGGATTTGCCCGCACCGGTCGGGAACAGCACGACCGCGTCGCCGCCCTCGGCGACATGCTCGATGACATCGGCCTGCTGCCCGCGAAACGCCTTGTGCCCAAAAATGTCGCGCAGAACCGCGAGCGGCGTCGGCCGCTCGTGGCGATGGGGCGAGAACAGGTCGAGCGACTCAAGGGCTTCCACAGCCCTTTTGAATCATGGCCGGATTCGCGAGGCAACCGGCGCGCCGGGTTTAACCCCCGATGATCTCCCCACCATTGGGGTGCAGCACCTGGCCGGTCATGTACGAGCTCTCGTCTGAGGCGAGGAACAGATGGCTGGTCGCCACCTCATTGGGCTGCCCAGGTCGGCCCAGAGGCTGGCTGGCTCCAAACGCCGCCACCTTGTCGGCAGGAAAACTGGCCGGGATCAGCGGGGTCCAGATCGGGCCGGGTGCCACGCCATTGACGCGAATGCCCTTGCTGGCCAGGCTCTCCGACAGCGAGCGGGTGAAGGCGACGATGGCGCCCTTTGTCGCCGAATAGTCCATCAGGCTGGGCGAGCCGCGATAAGCGGTGATCGAGGTCGTGTTTACGATGGACGAGCCTTTCTTGAGATAAGGCAGCGCCGCCTGCGTTAGGAACATGTAGCCGAAGAAATTGGTCTCGAAGGTGCGTCGCAACTGCTCTTCGGAAATGTCCTCGAGATCGGTCTGCATATGCTGCTCGGCAGCATTATTGACCAGCACGTCGATAGTCCCGAACTGCTCGATCACCTGCCCCACGACCGTCTCGCAAAAGGCCTTCTCGCTCACATCGCCGCGCAGCAGCAGCGCTTCCTTGCCCTCGCCTTTTACCGCCTCGGCGGTGATGGTCGCATCCTCGGTTTCCTCGAGATAGACCAGCGCCACCTGCGCCCCCTCCCGGGCGAACAGCACCGCGCAGGCCCGGCCGATGCCGCTGTCCCCGCCGGTAATGATGGCCACCTTGTCCCTGAGCCGGCCATTGCCGGGAAATTTTGGCATATAGTCGGGCTTGGGATGCATCTCGCTTTCCCGTCCCGGCTGATGATCCTGGGTCTGCGGCGGATTGATCTGTTCGGCGGCCGAACCTGACATGGCGGGTCTCCTAGTGATGCGTGCGCTCTTCGTTCTTCTTGCGGGTCTCCGCGGCCTTCTTGGCCGAAGCGGAACGCTCCGAGGCGGGGCGACTGGCCGAAGCCTCGCCGCCTTTCTTGCCACCCTTGTGGGCGGCCGGATTGTCGGTATGCGTGCCGCGTCCGGAACCCGATTTATTGCCGCCGCCATCATCCTTGTTGACGGTGGCCCAGGCCCGCCGCTCGGCTTCCTCATGGGAAACCCCGCGCTCCTCGTAGCTTTCCTCGATATGCTCGGCCTTGCGCTTCTGCTTGTCGGTATAAGCGCTCTTGTCACCCTGGGGCATTCTCGCCTCCTGCTTTGGTGTTCCGTGGACGGCGCGGATGGGACAAAGGCCTGGGTCAGGTTGAGTGACTGATGCGGGAAACCGGAAAAACCGCACCAAAGCCCTATACCACCACGTCCGGTTGACGCGCGCCGGCCTGCTGCTCCAACGGCGCAGGCTGGATGCGGTTGCCGCCGGGCCGATCACAAATCGGGCTGCGTGGGCTGGAGCGGCTTGCTGAGAAACAGCGAATTGCGCTTGACGAAGCGCCAGGGCGTATCGGCCCCCTTGGTGATGCCGATGCGCGGCCCGATGCCGATATCGTGCACCTCATCTGCCGCCTGCACCACAAAAGGCGGCTGGTCCAGCACCAGCCCGTCATGCCGCAAGTCAATGCCCAGCGCCTGGGCCAGCTTGCCGGGACCCGAACAGAGGTTCCTGTCCGCAACGCCGCCCCGCTTTGCCCGCATCGCCTCCAGCCCCTCAACGGGCTCCAGCGCCCGGATCAGCACCGCGCTCCCCGGCCGGCAGACGAAATTGAGGCAATAGTGAATGCCATAGATCTTGTAGACATAGGCATGCCCCGGCGGCCCGAACATCACCCGGTTGCGTGGCGTGGGCCCACGAAAACTGTGCGAGGCCGGATCAGTCTCGTCATAGGCCTCCACCTCGACGATCTGCCCGCCAGCACCCTCGAACAGCAGGGTCGTCCCGATCAGCCCGCGCGCCACCTCGAGAACCGGTCTGTCGAAGAATGAGCGAGTCAGCATGGCGGCACGCTAGCCCGGTTTTCCGCTCTCCTCCAGCCCATCCAATTACCCCCATTGTGGCGAACAATGCCTTCGTCAGGGTTCTATTTGTCCAAACCCTTCCGCGCGCTATCTCTGGGGTCACAGAGTTTTCAGGAGGTCGACATGATCGACACATCCATCCAGACCAATGTCCGCTCCAAGCCGCTGCTGCCGCTCAGCACCACGCTCGGCCCCGTCCACATCGCCGTCACCGACCGGCAAAAGACCCTCGCCATCTGGCAGGATGTGGTCGGCCTCGACCTGATCGAGGAAACCGGCAATGCGCTGCATATGGGTGCCGGCGGCAAGGTGCTGATCGTGCTCGAAACCGGCGCCACCGGCCCGGTCGTGCCGCGCTCCATCGGCCTTTATCACGTCGCCATCCACGTGCCGTCCCGTGCCGATCTGGCGCAGATGGCCGTGCGCGCCCTCCAGCGCAATGTCCGCATTTCGCCAACCGATCATCTGGTGTCCGAAGCCATCTATCTCTGGGATCTCGACGGCAACGGTATCGAGATCACCTTCGAAACGCCCTGGCGCGGTTCGCTGGGCGATCCCGACAAGGGCCAGACCTATGCCGTCACCGCCGAGGGCAAACCCCATTCGGGTCGCGACCCTATCGATCTCGATGGCCTGCTGGGCGAACTCGGCGCCGACCCCTTGCTTGTCCCCCGCATGCCGTCGGGCACCCGCATCGGCCATGTCCATGTCCATGTGAACGACCTGGGCATTGCCATGAACTTCTACCGCGACGTGCTCGGCTTTGCCGGCCTGATGCTGATCCATTCCTTCGGCATGGGCGATGTGGGCCTGGACTACATGCCCCATACGCTGGCCTTCAACATCTGGTCCGGCCCCAATGCGACCCTGCCGCCTCCTGGTACGGCTGGCCTGCGCTGGTTCACCATTGTGCTGCCCGATGCCGAGAGCCTCGCCGCGCTCAAGGGGCGCCTCGAGCATGCAGGCGCCCCGCTCGAGGTGATCGGCAATGAGCTTGAAACCCGCGACCCCTTCGGCAACCGCATCCGGCTCGAACTGGCGGACTGAACCCAATCCGCCGCAAAGACCTGCCTATCCCGCTTGGGCTTGACCCAGGGGGGATAGGCTTGCATGCAGGGCACCGCAGGAAAAATCAGCGACCAATTCTTGGAGAGCGCCATGCAGGGACCAAAGGCCGTCATCGATTTCTGGTTCGTCGAACACGGTCAGGACGACTGGTTTGGCGGCAAGCCCGAATTCGACGCCGCCCTGGCGGAACGCTTCGCCGATCTTCACCCCCAGGTGGCCCGTGGTGAAGCCTGGGCCTGGCGCGAGACGCCGGAAGGTCGCCTGGCCGAGATCATCGTACTCGACCAGTTCTCCCGCCAACTCCATCGCTCAAGCCCCGAAGCCTTCGCCCAGGACAAGATGGCCCTCGCCTTGGCTCAGGAAGCCGTTGCCGGTGGGCATGACATGGCCGTGGAGCACGAATGGGCGATGTTCTTCTACATGCCCTATATGCACGCCGAATCCCTGGTCATCCAGAATGAGGGCGTCAGGCTGTTCGAGGCCTATGGCAACCAGAACAATCTCGATTTCATGGTCAAGCACCGCGAGACCATCGCCCGCTTCGGGCGCTTCCCCTTTCGTAACCAGGCCTTGGGACGCCAGAGCACGGCCGAAGAAGAAGCCTATATGCGCGAACAGCAGGACCGCAGTTTCTGATCGCGCTGCCGCAGGCAACCCCTTGGCCGGCCACCCGTTAGCCCTCCAAAGGAGGCAGTGACATGGAATATGGCGGACCGGCAGTCTGGTTGATCGTGCTCACCATCGGCGTGGTCGTCCTGGGCGTGGCGATGATCTACGGCATCTCCCGCAATCGGCAGCGTACCCTGTCCGAAAAGCAGGCCACTGAGGCCGAAACCAGGCGGGGCTACGAAAAGCAGGATCGCAACGAACCCGAATAGCAAAGGGCGGACCGTGAAGTCCGCCCCCCTTGTTCAGGCCACCAGGCCCTTGGTCAGTTCTAGCGCCTGGCGCTCGAACAGCCGGCGATAGATACCGCCGCTGAGCCGGATCAGCTGCTCGTGATTGCCTTCCTCGACAATCTTCCCCTTGTCGAAGACCAGCAGCCGGTCGAGCGCCCTGACTGTCGAGAGACGGTGCGCGATCACCAGCGTGGTCCGGCCTTCCATCAGCCGTTCCATCGCCTGCTGGATCATCACCTCGCTCTCGCTGTCGAGACTCGATGTCGCCTCGTCCAGGATCAGGATCGGCGCATCGGCAAGGAACGCCCGGGCGATGGCGACGCGCTGCCGTTCACCGCCCGACAGTTTCACACCGCGCTCACCCACCAGCGTCTCGTAGCCCTTGGGCAGGTCCACGATAAAATCATGCGCATTGGCCTGTTGGGCCGCCTCGACGATCTCGGCGCGGCTCGCCCCGGGCCGGCCATAGGCAATGTTCTCGGCCAGGGTGCGGTGGAACAGGATGGGCTCCTGCTGCACGATGGCGATCTGCCCGCGCAACGAGCTTTGCTGGTACTCGGCAATGTTCTGCCCATCAATGGTAATGGCGCCGCCATTGACGTCATAAAGGCGCTGGATGAGCTTGACGAATGTCGTCTTGCCCGAGCCCGAGTGCCCCACCAGCCCCACCCGTTCGCCCGGTTCGATTTCGACCGAAAAGTCGCGATAGAGCGGGGTGGGGTGCGCGCCATATTGGAAGGTGACGCGGTCGAAGCGGATACCACCCTTGCCAATGGCTATCGGGGTGGCACCGGCCCTGTCGTCAATGCCCAGTGGCATGGCGGTCAAGGCCACCAGCTCTTCCATGTCGTTGACCGAGCGCTGCAGGTTGCGGATATGCATGCCCACATCGCGCAGATAGCCCTGCAGCACGAAGAACATCGCGAGCACAAAGGTGATGTCGCCCGGGCTGGCCAGCCCCTGCGTCCACATATAGAGCCCGGTGCCCAGAATGCCGGCCTGCATGGCCACCATCAGCACGCCCTGCAGGGTGCCGTTAAGCGTGCCGCGCTTCCAGGTGCGGCGGGTGCGGCTGTCCCATTTGGACATCACATGCCGCATCCGGCCCTCTTCGCGTGCTTCGGCGCCGAAGGCCTTCACCACGCTGTTGCAGCTCACCGCATCGGCCAGCGCGCCGCCCAGCCGTGTGTCCCAGGCATTGGCCAGGCTCGCCGCCGGGGCGACATAGCCCATCGACATGGCAACGGTGAAGCCGATGTAGATCAGCGAGCCGACGGCCACGATCAGGCCCATCACCGGCCAGTAGCTGCCCAACAGGATCGAGGCGCCCACCAGCATCACCACTGATGGCAGCAGCGCCACCAGCAGGATGTCGTTGAGTGCGTCGAGCGCCCACATGCCGCGGGTAATCTTGCGCACGGTCGAGCCGGCAAAGCTGTTGGCGTGCCAGTCGGTCGAAAAGCGCTGCACCCGGTGGAAACCGTCATTGACGATGTCCGCCATCATCTTCAGCGTCAGCTTGATGATGCCGTGGAAGATGAAGAAGCGCAGCACCACACTGGTCAGCCCCAGGCCGACAACGATGGCGAAGGCATTGATGGCGTCCGTGGTGGCCGAATTGTCGCTGCCGGCAATGGCATCGACGATACGACCCGAAAACAGTGGCACCATCACCTCGGCCAGCGTCGAGGCGATGACCAGCGCACAGATCAGCACGATCCGGGCCGGCTGCCCCCGCCAGTGAGCGAAAGTGAAGCCGAGCACATTGCGAAAGGCGTCGGCGCGGAAATCGAGCTTCTGGCGACTCATTTGGTGTGTCCGGTGCCGTTCTCCGGACACCGGTTCCTCAAAAGAAGAATGAAAGAGGGCAGTTGGGGCCTGAACAGGTCACGCCAATGGCGGGGCTCAACTGCAGGTAGTGACGGAAAAACCGCGAGTGGTCAGGCCAGGGTGGCGGACCACGGTGAGCAAGGACCTAACCGAGGCGCTTGCCCGCGAGGGGAGAGTACATCAATGCTGTCATGCAACGCCTCCCCTGTTCTCGAAATTGAAGCGGCGAACGTTTTCTAACCAAACCGTTCGCCCTTGCCAATGCCAAATATGTGATCAGATCACTTGGTGATGCAGGAAGGACACAGCGTCGTGGACCAGGTGGACGGCGTGGCTTGGGGTCAGTCAACGGCGTGGAAGTCGTCCAGCAACCAAGGGCACCACCCTCGGCCCTGAGCCGAGCGCACTATATTTGGGGTGTCTTCGGTGGGGTGGTTTGCCGACTGGCAAATTTTTGGAGAATACAAAGGTATTCCGGACACGCATCTCTAGCGTCGCAACCATCCAATTGCACAGGAAATTGATGGCAGGGCTGTAAATCCGTCCCGTGACCGCTCTGGGTGCGGGCTATCTGTCTGACCCGATCTAGAGCAGTCGAGAAGCGCGGCTAGGACTGGAAGTCGGACCAACCGAGGTGGCGCGTCCTGATACCCGGCTGCATTGGGTATAGGGAAGCCAGCGAGGTAGTCCATCGCAACCGATAGGCAGTCCGATAGGCTCTTTTGGGGAACACGGTCGAGGTCAATGAATACCGCTGCCTGAGCAGCCCACGTTTCCCGATCTGTGCTGACGGTAAAGGCACAAGGATCGAAGGTGAAATCCAGCGTTATAAGGTAATCGCGATAGTTCGATCCGATATGGGTACGTTGCTCAAACTCTTCGATATGGTCGCCAAGCCGACGGTAAAAATTGAATGACACCAAAGGGAAAGCGCCGTATTCCTTGAACTCCAGTCTTCCTTCAAGATCGGCATTGAATCCTCGAACGGCTTGAGCGAACTCCTTGGGACGTTCGCCGAGCACCTCATAAAATAGCGTACTGCTAGGCCAGACGTATATGTCGGTCGCCGAGCCCAACCCATCCAAAAACGCTACAGCGCTCTCGTGGGCGATCTGTGCTGAAGAACCGCTAGAAAAGGTCAGTGCTGCGTCTTCCGCTCTAGCGAATGAATACGGATGTGAGCCCACATACAGGAGCAAGCAAAGCCCGACTTTGATGGAAAGGTGATTGTTCAAGCGTCGCTCCTGGACTGGGTAGCACTACACAAAGTTGTCGGTAGTCGCACCCAGGAGCAAGTTCTCTTCTGTCATAATTCGCTCGCTCCGACAAAATTGGGCTAGCGATGATACCGAATGGCAGGTTCTAGGAAATGATGTGGTGCACGGGAAAGTCTCAAATGGGGTCGGATGTCGCCCCCTTCTCCTCCCTCCCCCTTGTGGGCTTCGAACCGGCCGGAGGCAATTTCGCTCCGGTGGAGCGAAATTAGGTGAGAAGGCCAAGAGAGCTAGGCTCGAATGGCTGGAAGCGAGATAGGACTTAGCTTCGGCTAAGTCCGTTGAGTCGAGCAGGGTGGGGGGTGCCGGCCTCTCAACGCATTGAGACGGCAGACAATTCACAAAATAATCCCCGCCCCTCCATCCTCCCCCATAATCTCCCCGTCCTCACCGACAACACGCGGTACCGACGAAGTGCCGGGTGAGGAGGCAGGCCGCACGGTGTCGATCGGGCGGA
>NZ_CAJXJS010000072.1 GCF_913055165.1 uncultured Devosia sp. | reverse complement strand
ACCACACTAAACGCAATGATCAGAACCCAGACCGACTACGCCAACCCAGCTCCAAGCTGAATACAGTTGCCAGTGGACCGGTTTTAGGTGAGAACGCCATGAGAGCTAGCCTCGTGTAGCAAGAAGCTCATCGCCTAACCGCCAATTCATCCTATGGCGCGCGCTCGGACGTCGCGGCCAGTTGTCCGCGACACCGCTCCTCAAATCTCCGCCTGCTTTTCAACCTCGGGAGCGGCAGGGGCAATTGTTACGCCTGCCTTCTCCAGGGCCGCCCGAACTGCTGCCGCCAATTCGACCGCCCCGGGCGTATCCCCATGCAGGCAGATCGACCGTGCCGAGGATTTTACCACCGTGCCATCAATGGCCAGGATCTCGCCGGCCTGTGCGAGCCTCAGACAGCGATCGATGACCTGTTGGGGGTCGTCGATGACAGAGCCCTCTTGTTGTCGCGACACAAGCAGGCCCTCTGCAGTATAGGCCCTGTCCGCATAGGCCTCCCGGATGAGAGGCAGACCGACAGCCTTGGCCGCCCGTACCTGTTGGCTGTTGTCGAGCGCCAGCACAGCCATGTCGGGGTCCATGGCCTGAATAGCGGCAAAGATGCCAACGGCCAGGGCAAGCTCTTCGGCCGTCTGGTTGGCCAGCGCGCCATGCAGCTTCACATAGGACAGCGGCACCGCCACCTCGTCGGCGATGTGGCGCACCAAGATGAGCTGTCCCCTGATCTGTCCCAGCACCTGGTCGAGCGGCATAACCACCCGGAAGCGGCCGAAACGCTTGGGATCTGCATAGCCTGGATGAGCCCCCGCCATAACCCCATTTGCCTTGCAGGCCTCGAGTATTCTCCGGATAGTCGCCGCATCGCCCGCATGCCCCCCACAGGCAATCGAGGCACTGGAGACGATCTGCAACAAGTCATCATCCGTGCCCATGCCTTCGCCCAAATCAGCGTTGAGGTCGATGCTGGTCATGATGAGCGGCTCCGCAACAGGCGGTGGGCATGCTCCACGCTCACCGGCGCAAAGGCAACAGCTTCGCCGGGACGAATCTGCGCAAAGCGATCGAAATCTGCCGAGATGACCGTGCCTATGCGCGGGTAGCCGCCGGTCGGCTGATGGTCCCGCATCAGCACGATCGGCGTGCCGTCGCCAAGTATCTGAATATCGCCCGGGAGGATTGGATCGGACACCAGCGACAAGACGCCGGAATCCGCAAAAACGCCCCCTTCGTCGATCAGCCTGACGCCCATGCGATCCATCATCGACGACACCTGGAACTGACCGTCCACAAAGCGCTGCCGCACCTCTGGCGAGAACACGTCGGCATGGATGCCCCAAACGAACCGTACGGGCCCGATGGTTGGTTCTTCCGGCATGGGCTTGGGCAGCTTCCTGCTTGCCGGGCCGGAAAACGACAATTGGTCACCCGCTTGAAGGGCCCGTCCATCCAGACCACCGATTCTGGCTCGCGTGCTTGTGGCTCTGCTGCCAAGAACCAATGGCAGGTTCAGCTGACTGCCAAAGCGCAGATAGCCATAATTGCCCCATGCACCGGGACTGATGTCGATCTCATCGCCCGCCCTCATAGCTGCGCAACCCGGCCACTTGAGTGCAAGACCGTTGAGATGCACGGCGAAGTCGCCACCGGCCCAACCCAGAGATAGTTCTCCCGCCTCCATCCGCAGCGTGAGGCCGGCACGCGTGAACTCGATCCCGGCCCCATCATCGGCACCGGCCAGCGCTCCAGCCAGATCGAAGGCATCATTGTCCATCGGCCCTGAGGCACTGATTCCATGGGCCAACCGGCCGAAACGGCCCTGCTCCTGCACCGTGCAGAGGGGCCCGGCGCGCACAACGCGTAATAAGGCGGTCAATGGATAGCCTCGAATATCACGCGGTCTCCCGCCTGTAGCCGTGTTGGCGGCTCTGCACTGGCATCAAAATTGCGAAACTGGGTGTGTCCGATGACATGCCAGCCAGTGGGGATTTCCGTCGCGGCAATGGCGGTCTGCCCGGCAGCGAATAATACGCTGCCCGCTGGGACGCGCGGACGGACGGTTGTGCGGCGCGGGAGGATCAAACGCGCGCCATGAAACCCGCAATAGACAAAGCCGGGTGCAAACCCGGTGGCCAGGACGCGCAATTCAGAATCGTTGTGCATCTGGACAAAATCTTCCGGACGCACCCCCAGGGTCATCGCCACCTCGACGAGATCCGGCCCGTCGAAATGCACGGCGATCCGATGTGACCGCGTAGATTCCCACGAGGCCTCACCTGACCATCGCAGCGCCAATTCGCCAGAGAGCCGTATCCGATCGGTCACCGCCGGGTCATAGCGCACCAGCACCGAAACCAAGCTCGGCACTACTTCCACCACGCCGGCGATGGCATCGGTCTCCAGCTGGGCGGCAAATGCCAAGGCCGCCCGATTGGCGACGTCGTCCAGGCTTTTGCCAAACCGTACAAGCAGTGCCGCATCGCCCAAAGGAGCGATTTCAGGCTTTATTTGCCTTCGGGCAAGCGGTCCATGGGCGGCTGTTTTCGGTGATTGTTCCATCGGGGATGCAGTCGTTCAGATCGGACCGCATCCCGTCAAGGGTTCACACCACACGCCCCGCAACAAAGCACTGCGGCAGGCTATCGTTCAAAACGCGGAGTCATGTTTCAATTGGGGTCGCGACCCTCCTGCTCAACCACCGCCTCGAACAGGGTGCGGGCCTGCCCTGCCCCGATGGCCTCAATGGCCACGGCAGCAATGGCTGCAAACAGCTCCGCAATTTCCTGGGGATCGGTGATTTCGGCGTCGTCTTCGTCGGCGTCGGCGTTGATCAAGGTGAACATGAGTAACGCGCCTCCACACTGAAGCGGGATGCGGAAGTAGGGAGACGGTTTCCGCAGAAGCCCGCGACCACAATAGTCTGGAACCAGACTGGCTCCAGACGAGCCTACGAGTATCAGTGTGCTTCGATTCCGTTACTGCTTAAATAACACAATGTTCTGGCATCGGGCAGAACCGCCCTTGCCCACAATGTCAGCCTCGCTTACGCTTCGCCCGCTTTCACGAAATTGTCGCACAGATGAGAAACGCAAGTTCTCGCAGGCGGTTGCCGGAATTCAGCGTGCATTCCGCAATCAGGACGATTCGTCCTCCAAACGCTCAAGATAGGCCTCGATATCGTCCAGGCTCGCTGAAAATGGCTTGGGAACGTCGCCATAGACAATCCTGAAGCTCTCATCCTCGCGTATGGCGTGCCCGCCGGGCTGGCCCAGCGTCTTGATCTTGTCCGATGTGAGGATGGTCAATCCGTGCCGCGCGGCAACCCGTTTCATGCGCCGCATGCGCGAAGCATCAAATTCCTTGCGGCTCATGGTGTGCTTCCCGAAGCCAGCGCGCCAGGGCCGGAGGGGCGGCAGCGCGCAAACAAAAATGGCGGGCAGGGAGGGATTCGAACCCCCGGAAGGCTTGCACCTTCGCCGGTTTTCAAGACCGGAGCAATCAACCGCTCTGCCACCTGCCCGTGACCTGAGCCTTTAGCGGCGACGGCGGGCGCTGTCCAGCCCCGCCGCCTCGCCAGTGTTATGGCAACAACACAACCGACCCGGTTGTTTCCCGCCCTTCAAGGGCGCGATGGGCCTCGGCAACGTCAGCCAGGGTATAGGTCCGGCCGATCTCGACCTTGATGTCGCCCGCACGCACCGCCTCGAACAGGGCCTTCGCCCCCTCCAGCAGGTATTCGCGACTCGGAAAGTAGTGTGTGCCGGTTGGCCGGGTAACAAAGAGCGATCCCTTGCGCGCCAGGATACCGAGATCTGGCACACTCACCGGCCCCGAGGCATTGCCGAAGCTGACCAGCAGGCCGCGCGGACGGAGGCAATCAAGTGACCCCTCAAATGTCGACTTGCCGACCCCGTCATAAACGACATCGACACCCTTGCCACCGGTAAACTCCCGGACCAGAGCCGGGAAGTCTTCGATGCTGTAGTCAATGACATGATGACAGCCATGATCGAGTGCCTTCTGCACCTTCTCCGCGCTGCCTGCTGTTCCAATCACTGTTGCGCCCAGCGCCCGTGCCCATTGTGTTGCAATCAGGCCTGTCCCGCCGGCAGCGGCATGCCACAGAATGGTCTCGCCAGATTGAACAGGCCAGGTCTTGAACAGCAGATAATAGGCCGTCAGCCCCTTGAGGAGGAGGGCGGCAGCGGTCTGATCATCCACCCCGTCGGGGATGGGAACGAGCTTTTGCACCGGCATCAGCCGCTCATCCGCATAGGCGCCGGGCGTGCCCTGGTAGCAGACCCGGTCGCCAACCTTGACCTCGGTCACGCCTTCGCCGACGGCGATGACCTCGCCTGCCCCCTCATTGCCACCCACGAATGGAAGATTTTGGGGATAGAGGCCTGAGCGCTGATAGGTATCGATGAAATTGAGGCCGATGGCCGTCTGCCGCAGGCGGACCTGACCGGGTCCCGGTTCACCGACATCCCAGTCCTCTATGGACAATACATCGGGTCCGCCGGTTTGATTGATGGCGACTACTCTGGTCATTTGGGAGTCCTGGGCTTCCTTGGTGCCGATTTCGGGCGCGATTGCGACCGGTTGGCGCTTGTCGATTTGGGGCGCGGCTTGGGAGGCGTCGTCGATGCCGTCGGTGCCACCGAAACCGGCGCAGCTCCGCCAATGGCTGCAATGGCCGCAGAGGCCGATACGGAACCCGTATCACCTGTGAATGGCGTGAACTCCACCGCGTGCTTCTTGCCCCCTGCCGCTTTCTCTTTGCGGCCCTTGGCAAAGATGTTGATGGCTTCCACCAGCACCGAGAAGGCCATGGCAGAATAGATATAGCCCTTGGGAATGTGGAAACCCAGGCCATCGGCGACCAGCGTCACGCCGATCAGCAGCAGGAACGCCAGGGCCAGCATCTTGGTTGTCGGATGGTCAGCAACGAACTTGGCAATCGGACCCGAAGCAAAGAACATCACAGCCACGGCCACGAGCACGGCAGCGACCATGACGACCACCTGGTCGGCCGGCACCATGCCCACAGCGGTGATGATCGAATCGATCGAAAACACCATGTCGATGACAACGATCTGCACCAGGATGGCCTGCAGGCTGGCCTTGGCGCCTTCCATCAGGCCCACTTCGTGCGGCTCCTCGATCGCCGCATGCATCTCGTGCGTCGCCTTGTAGATCAGGAAACCACCGCCGGCGATCAGGATGATGTCCTTCCACGAGAAACCGTGGCCGAACGCCTCGAATACCGGTTCCTTGAGCTGCACGATCACGCTGATCAGCAGCAGCAGCACGATCCGGAACACCAGTGCCAGCCCGATGCCGAGCTTGCGGGCAAACTCCGCCTGCTCCCGCGGCAAGCGCGAGACCAACACCGAAATGAAGACGATATTGTCGATACCCAGCACGATCTCCATGACCGTCAAGGTGGCAAAGGCAATCCACACATTGGGATCGGCCAGAAGTTCAAGCATCAAGAGCTCCGGTCAACAAATGAGAGAGTGGGCGCCAATCTAGAGCGGTCATGCTCCAGGGTGAAGGTCGCGTAAGGAGTTTTTCCATGTCTGCGTCATCAAGCCGAATGCCCTTCTCCTTGCAGCGCTGGTATCTCCACAATGGCCGGTGCTAGGCTCCGGTTCCGTACCCCAACGAGTGCAAATCCATGGAAGCCTTCTCCCCGCTCACTGCCACCCTGGGAGGCATATTGATTGGTCTCGCCTCAGCCGTGCTCTGGCTTGGCAATGGCCGCATTGCCGGCATCTCCGGAATTTTTGGCCAATTGCTACCACCCGCCCAGACTGTGGTTTGGCGCCTGGTATTTCTGGTTGCCCTGGTGGCGGCCACGGCCCTGACGGCGCTCGCATTCCCGCAGATCGGCGTCGGCGGCGCGGAGCCGGCACAGCTTGCCGCTCCGCCCGCCGCATGGTCCATCCCCACGCCGGTCTGGATCGCGATCGCCGGCCTGTTGACGGGCATTGGGACCAAGATCGGCAATGGTTGCACCTCGGGGCATGGGGTCTGCGGCTTGGCGCGACTTTCGCTGCGCTCGCTCGTCGCGGTCATCGTGTTCTTCTCGGTGGCCATCCTCACCGTCACCATTACGGGGATTGTCTGATGGCTGTGCTTCGATTGCCCTATCTGGCCACAGCGGCAGTGAGTGGCGCCCTCTTCGGAGCCGGCCTCTACGTCTCGCAGATGGTGGACCCGCTCAAGGTCCTGCGCTTTCTCGATTTCACCGCCATCCCCACTGGCGGCTGGGATCCAAGCCTGGCCTTTGTCATTGTCCCCGCCATTCTGGTCATGTTCGTTGCCGTGCGGCTCGGGCGGCAACGTCCTGCCCCGCTTTTCGACACCAGCTTCCATGAGCCTGAATACAGGAAAATAGACGGTCGCCTTGTCGGTGGCGCAGCCCTGTTCGGCCTGGGTTGGGGCATGTCAGGCATCTGCCCTGGCCCCGCCATATCCTTGGTCGCCTTTCAGCCTGATGGTCTCTGGTTGTTTCTGGCGGCCATGTTCGCCGGTTCGCTGGCAGGCAGCGTGATCCTGCCCAGCGGTCACAATCGTCGCCTCGCGGACGCTGCGCGATGAACAAGGATGCCGATATCATTGTCGTGGGCGGGGGCCTGGCCGGCGTCGCAGCGGCGGTAGCCCTGGCCAGGGCCGGGCAAAGCGTGATCCACTTGGCCCCCCCTGCCCCTCCAGACCGGCGCACCTCGGCCTTGATGATGCCCAGCGTCGATTTCCTGAAGGCGTCGGGACTTGTGGACGATCCGGCGGCCATTGGCCATCCGCTCTCGGCCATCCGGATCATCGATGCAACAAACCGCCTCATTCGCGCGCCCGAAACGCTGTTTGACGCGAGCGAGGCTGGTCTCCCCACCTTCGGCTGGAATTTCCCCAACACCGCCCTTCTGGCCCGGTTTCAGGCTGCCGCGCCCGCTCGCGGCCTGGAAACCCGCAACCACGCCGTTACCGGATGGCGACAGGAGGACGAACTCGGGGTCGTTACACTGGACAATGGCAGCGAACTTGCAGCACCCCTCATCGTTGCGGCCGATGGCAAGAAGTCCACGCTCCGCTCCGCGGCCGGCATCAAGGCGCGCGAGCATCATTTCGCTGAGGCCGCCCTTGTTTGTGACCTGGAATTGGCGCGGCCTCTGGGGAGCACATCGGTGGAGTTTCATTACCCCCATGGGCCATTCACCCTGGTCCCCGCTGGCGGGACAAAAGCCAACCTGGTCTGGATCGACGAAGAACCCCTGCTGCGCCAGACTCAAGCAGGCGGGCCCGAAGCCCTGCTCGCGGCCCTGAGGGAGCGATCACAACGCCTGTTTGGCGCCCCCCAATTGGCGTCTCCAAGCTTTGTGTTCCCATTGTCGTCGCTAACCGTCGATACCGCCGGCAAGGAAAGCCTCGTCCTGGTCGGGGAAGCAGCGCACGCCTTCCCGCCGATTGGCGCACAAGGGCTCAATCTGGGTCTTCGCGACGTCGCTGATCTCCTGGAGGCGGTCAACGCCGCAGACGGGGGCGACCAGGGACGGGGCCACATCGTCAGCGCCGACTACGCGCGCCGCCGCGCGGCCGATTTGGCGCGCACCGGTAGCATGGTTGATACGCTGTTCCGGTCCCTTTTGGCCGATATGGTGCCGAGCCAGGCCGCCCGCGCGGCTGGCCTCTGGGCATTGAAGCTGCTGCCACCATTGCGGCGTCAGGCTTTTGCGCTGGGAATGGGCGCGCGGCGCTAGCCAACAAAAAGGGCGCGGTCTCCCGCGCCCTCCAAAATTGCCATTAGCGGCTGCTTACTGAGCCGGGGCCTCTTCAGTCGGGGCCTGGTCGCCGGCCGGAGCCGCTGCACCTTCACCCGAAAGCTGCTGGCGCAACTGCTCGGCCCGGTCCTGAAGCACCTGTTCGAGCGCGTTCTCACCCGATTCCTGCTGCTGCAGCTGCTCGAAGGACAGGGCAGCATCGCTGTCGTAGGTGGCGGTGAAGCCCGCCAGGTCGATCTCGATCGACAGATCCTGGTTCTGCCGGTTCTTGGCAGTCAGAGTCAGCTTGGCGCCGCGCTTGAGCGAATTGACGTATTGCTCGTTGATGACCAGCTGGGTCGAACACGATTGCACGTCACACAACATATAGGGCACGCGAACCGGCTTGGCATTGTCGATCTGCCAGGTGAGGCCGAAGGGCAGCAGCACCCCGAGCGGCACTGCAGCCACTGCCAGCAGGCGGCTTTCCTGGCCCGGATCGTCGCGCAAGAGGAACGAGCCGAGGAACTGGCCATTGGCCAGCACTACCTGACGCATCAGGCAGGCCTTCTGGCCATCGGGAAGCGGGTCACAAACCTTGAGCCAGTTCTGCGAGGCCAGGCTATCGACGGCGGCAGCGACCTCATCGGTCGCCGAACCTTCGGCAGGCGCAGCCTCTTCGGCAGCCGGCGTTTCGGTCGTCGCTTCCTGCGCAATAGTCGCAATCGGGGACAGCATCAGTGCGGCCACCGCAACACTGGCGACGAGGGGTTTCCTGAAAATCATAGAATGTCCTTGCCTTCCTTGGCGGTCCCGGCGGCGCCTGGCCGCCATGAAATTCGAACTGCCCTTCAAGGGCGCAAATCGGGCAATAACATGACCGATAGGCCTTGCCAAAACATTATGCGCGCCATCGTGGATGTGGGGCCACTCAACCCACCGATTCCGCCAGTTTTGCGAGCTTTGAGAGTATTGCAGCAGTGCCCTTGAGACGCTGCTCGGGGGTCGGCCAGTTACGCGCGAACACAAGTTTCTGATCGGGCTTGATGCGCACCTGGTTGCCCGGATCGCTCACCAGCTTCACAAGGCCGGCCGGATTTGGGAACTCGTTCTTGCGAAGGCTGATGACCGCGCCCTTCGGGCCAGCATCGACCTTTTCGACATTGGCCTGCCGGCAAAGCGACTTGACCAGAATGATCTTGAGAAGGGCCTCGACCTCTTCTGGAAGCGGCCCGAACCGGTCAATCAGCTCGGCGCCCGCCGCATCAATGTCCCGCACATCATTGAGATCACCCAGCTTGCGGTAAAGCTGCATGCGCAATTGCAGGTCAGGCACATAGTGCTCCGGAATCATCACCGGCATGCCCAGCGAAATCTGCGGGCTCCATTCGTTGCGGTCCTCGTATTCCTCCTCGCCCGATTTGAGGCTGGCAACCGCCTCCTCGAGCATGGCCTGATAGAGCTCGTAGCCCACCTCACGAATATGACCGGACTGTTCGTCGCCCAGAAGGTTACCGGCGCCCCGAATATCAAGGTCATGGCTGGCCAGCTGGAACCCGGCCCCCAGACTTTCAAGGGACTGCAACACACCCAGACGCCGTTCGGCCGTATCGGTCAGCTTGCGGTCGGGTGGGACCGTAAACAGGGCATAGGCGCGCTGCTTGGAGCGACCGATGCGCCCGCGGATCTGATAGAGCTGCGCCAGGCCGAACTGATCGGCCCGATGCACAATCAGCGTATTGGCATTGGGGATGTCGAGGCCGGACTCAACGATTGTCGTGGCCAGCAGCACATCGAACTTGTTGTCGTAGAAGGCATTCATGATGTCGTCGAGTTCACCCGGCGGCATCTGCCCATTGGCAACCACGAACGACACTTCCGGCACTTGTTGCCGCAGGAATTCGGCAATGTCGGGCTGGTCCTTGATCCTGGGCACGACATAGAAGCTCTGCCCTCCGCGATACTTCTCGCGCAGAAGCGCCTCGCGGATCGAGAGTGGATCGAACGGCGAAATGAATGTGCGGATGGCCAGCCGGTCCACTGGCGGCGTCGCCAGGAGCGACAGGTCGCGCACGCCCGTCAGCGCCAGCTGCAGGGTCCGCGGGATTGGTGTCGCGGTCAGCGTCAGCACATGCACATTGGCCTTGAGCTCTTTCAGGCGCTCCTTGTGGCCGACGCCGAAATGCTGCTCTTCATCGATCACCAGCAGGCCGAGATCCTTGAACTTGATCGATTTGCTCAGAAGGGCATGCGTGCCCACCACGATATCGACCTGCCCATCGGCAAGCCCGTCCTTGGTCGCCTTGAGTTCGGCGGCAGGAACCATGCGTGAGGCATGCCGCACGCGCACCGGCAGTCCGTTGAAGCGCTCTGAGAAGGTCTTGAAATGTTGACGCGCCAGAAGCGTCGTCGGCACAACGACCGCCACCTGCTTGCCACTCAAGGCCACTGCGAACGCCGCCCGCAAGGCCACTTCGGTCTTGCCGAAGCCCACATCGCCGCAAACCAGCCTGTCCATGACCTTTCCGGAAGAAATGTCATCGAACACGGCCTCGATGGCATTGAGCTGGTCTTCGGTCTCCTCATAGGGGAAACGCGCAGCAAATTCGTCATAGGCCCCGCTGTTGATGTCGACAACATCGGCCTTGGTGAGCAGCCGCTGAGCCGCCAGCTTGATCAGCTGCTCCGCCATATCGCGGATGCGCTTCTTGAGCTTGCCCTTCTTTGCCTGCCAGGCCATGCCGCCCAGCTTGTCCAGCGTTACCGAAGCGTCGTCGGACCCGTAGCGCGTGAGCAGTTCGATGTTCTCGACGGGCAGGTAAAGCTTGGTGTCGCCAGCATATTGCAGTTCGACACATTCATGCGGCGCCCCGCCCGCCTCAATGACCTTGAGACCGATAAAGCGGCCGATGCCGTGATCGACATGTACGACCAGGTCACCTTCGCTCAGGCTCGCGGCTTCCGTCAGCGCATCGGAGGCCTTCTTCTTGCGCTGCGGCCTGAGAATGCGCTCGCCCAGAATGTCCTGTTCGGACAGAACCAGCAGGTCCCGGGTCTCGAACCCGGTTTCGAGCGGCAGAACCACCAGCGACGTCGTTGCCGCACTGGTCGATTCCGCATCCCGCCAGTTCTCCGCCAGCCGCGGGTGAGTCAGGCCGTGGTCTTTGAGCACCTGGGCCATGCGGTCGCGCGTACCGGCACTCCAGCAGGCGATGACGGCACGGCGCCCTTCACGGCGTTCCGCCAGGAGCCGATCGACGACGGCCTGGAACAGATTGACGTCCGATGCCGCCCGCTCGGCTGCAAAACTTGGCGCAATGCGACCGCCTGCATCGTCCCCACCAGCCGCTTCGGAGGCAATGAAGGGCGATAGCCTGACCACCGATGCCCCCGCCAGGCTCGTGGGGGCAACATCCAGATCATAGAGGAGATCAGGCTTGATCGGCTTGTATGGAGCCCCTGCCCCCGCCACTATGGGCGCCTGCCGGGCCGCTTCGCGGGCATCGTAATAGTCCCGGATTTGCTCGGCCCGCTCGGCAAAGGCCTCGGCAACCTGATCATCGAACACGAAGGGGGCGTCACCCACATAGTCCGCCAGCCGGTCCATGTGGTCGTAGAAGAATGGCAGCCAGTGTTCCGTACCCGAATAGCGGGATCCACCGCTCACCGTTGCATAGAGCGTATCGTCCACCGTGTTGCCACCAAAGGCTGCGGTGTAGTTCTGCCGAAAGCGGCGAATGGTCTCCTCGTTAAGGACGACCTCGCTCATAGGTGTCAGATCGACGCGCTTGAGCGTTCCAGTAGTCCGCTGGCTATCCGGATCAAATGTACGGATGGATTCGAGCTGGCTACCGAAAAAATCGAAACGCAGAGGCGATTCCGATCCTGCAGGGAACAGGTCGACCAACCCGCCACGCACCGCAAACTCACCGCTTTCCCGCACTGTGGGCACGCGCAGATAGCCATTGTTTGCAGCCCAGGCGATCAGCTTGTTGCTATCCACCACGCGGCCAACCACGGCCGAAAAGCTCATCGTCTCGACCAGATCGCGCGGCGGCAGCTTCTGGATCAACGCATTGACTGCCGTCAGCACGACGGCGCCCTTGGCTCCGCTGGTCAGAGCGGCCAGGGCATTCATGCGCGCTGCAATCGTCACGGTATTGGGCGAAACCCGGTCATATGGCAGGCAGTCCCAGGCCGGCAGCGTCAGAATGGTGTGGCCGGGCAGAATAGCGCCCAAAATCTCCGCCATGCGCTGCATGCGACGCCCGTCGCGCGCCACAAACACCAGACTGGCAACATCTTCCGGCGCATCCTTCAGGCGCTGCTCGACCAGCCGGGCCAGCACCATGGGCTGCATCCCATCGGGCACGTTGGAGATCGTGCGCACCTGCGGGGCAATGCCGGCCAATTCGTTCATCGTTCGATCCGGGCTTGATGGTCAGCAATCACCATCGCGAGAAACTCGGCATCCACATGCGCCGGCGGTTCTTCCTGCCGCATCACCCATTTGAGCAATGGCGGGTCTTCCTCATTCATGAGCGTTTCCAGCCGGTCCAGTTCGTCAGGGCCGAAGCCGTCCACATTGGCATCGGCAAATGGGCCCAGGATCAGGTCCATCTCCTTGGTCCCCCGATGCCAGGCGCGGTAGCGCAAGCGCTTGCGCCGAATGGCAATATCTTCACCGGCCGTCATTTGACACCCATGATTGAAAAATGTTCGCGATTTGGACGCGTTCTTACGCGCAAAGGCGAGCCTTGTCACGGCGCCAATACGGCTCTGACCTGGACTGCGGTGCGGCTAAGTCACCATCAGCCAGACCAGATAAAGCGCTCCAAGCAGCAATATCCAGCTGGCGGCCGCCAATGCCGCAATAACGAGAAGCCGCCGCCGGCGAAACCGGCGCCTGCGCTCACTTGCCGGTAGGGCTCCGGCGAGCTCTGTGTTGTCGGGCAATTTGCCCTCCTCCCGGGAACTTAAGTTCCTCTATGGACAATTACTGAACCTGGACCCTTAGTTCGGCAAGCGTTTTTTGTGACAGTTCTGTAGCCTGCCCTGTCATGACGGTCCGCGCCAACTAAGATGGCGTGAGGAGACGAATCGTGAGCAGGCCAGAAGCCCTTCAACCCCTGTTTCGGTCGCTGCACGCCATCAAAGGCGTGGGGGACAAGCTGGCTGCGCTGTTGACCCGCTTTTTCGGCGCGCCCGAAGGGCAGGAAGCAGTGGTGCTGGATGTGCTCATGCACATGCCCTCGGGCGTTGTCGATCGCCGCCGTCAGGTGGGCATCGCCGAAGCCTACCTCAATCAGATCGTCACTCTGCGCCTGCACATCGACCGGCACCAACCACCGCCTCGCGGCAAACCTCACATACCGCACCGCGTTTTCGCCCACGACGAGACCGGAGACATACAGCTGGTATTCTTCCGCGCCCAGGGAGGCTGGATCGAGCGTAGCCTGCCGGTCGGGGAGGAACGCTATGTTTCCGGCCAGATCGGCTTTTTCAATGGCGAGAAGCAGATCACCCACCCTGACTACATCGTGGAACCGGCTAATTTCGCCGCCCTGCCCCTGGTTGAGCCAGTCTATCCGCTCACCAATGGCCTCAGCTCCAAAGCGCTCGCCAAGCTGGTGCGGCAAGCCGTTGATGCCATTCCCGAACTACCCGAATGGATTGCCAGTGACACCATGGCCACGCGCAATTGGCCGCGCTTTGCCGAAGCGATGCGCATGGCACACCTGCCTGAGGACCCGGAGCAGACGCAATTGTGGTCCCCCGCGCGGCAAAGACTTGCCTATGACGAGTACCTGGCGGGGCAGATCACCCTGCAGCTTGTGCGCTCCAGCATGGTTTCGGCACGAGGCGTTTCGCGGTCCTTCACAGGTGAGCTGGCCTCTCGGCTGGCCGCGGCGCTCCCCTTTGCCCTCACAGCGGGCCAGCAACAGGCCCTGGAGGAGATCCGGGCCGATCTCATGGCGCCCGACCGCATGTCGCGCCTGCTCCAGGGTGATGTCGGCTCGGGCAAGACCGTGGTCGCCCTAATGGCCATGGCCGCCATGGCCGAAAGCGGCGCCCAGTCCACGCTCATGGCCCCCACCGAACTCCTCGCTTCGCAGCACTTCCGGACCATTCAACCGCTATGCGAGGCTGCGGGGCTGAATTGCGCCCTCCTCACCGGCAAGATGTCCGCCGCTGACCGACGCAGCATTCTCGCTGGCCTGGCGGACGGCACGATCGCGATCGCCGTTGGCACCCACGCCCTGTTCCAGTCCGACATCACCTTCGCCAATCTCGGCCTGACCGTTGTCGACGAACAACACCGTTTCGGCGTCCACCAGCGCTTGGCGCTGTCTGACAAAGGGCGTCACACCGACCTGCTGGTCATGACGGCGACACCCATTCCCCGCACGCTCGTCCTTACTCACTTTGGCGACATGGCCGTCAGCGTACTTCGCGAAAAACCACGCGGTCGCCAACCGATCGACACTGCAGTGATGTCGATCAACGACTACTCTCGCGTCGTCTCACGCCTGCAATCGCGGCTATCCGAGGGCGCCCAGGCCTATTGGGTGTGTCCCCTTGTGGAGGAAAGCGAAACGCTCGAAGTGGTATCAGCCGAAGACCGCTTCGCAGAACTTCGCAAGGTGTTCGGCGACCAGGTCGCGCTGGTCCACGGACGCATGTCCGCCGCACCCAAGCAAGAGGTCATGCAGCGTTTCAAGGCCGATGAGATCAAATTGCTGGTCGCTACGACGGTGATCGAGGTCGGGGTGGATGTGCCCAATGCAACCATCATGATCATCGAGCATGCCGAACGCTTCGGCCTGGCCCAATTGCACCAGCTCCGTGGCCGTGTCGGCCGCGGCTCGCAACGCTCGGCCTGCCTCCTGCTCTACAAAGACCCGCTCTCGGAAACCGCCAAGGCCCGGCTGGAGACCATAAAATCCACCGAAGACGGCTTCGAGATCGCGGAACGAGACCTGGAACTGCGCGGCCAGGGCGACA
>NZ_CAJXJS010000071.1 GCF_913055165.1 uncultured Devosia sp. | reverse complement strand
CCAATGATCCGCTCGGCAAAAACCGCCGCAAACAAAAACCCCGCCGCCAAAGCGATGGGGTTCGTCAACAGTCTGAGGGCCGGTCAAGGACCGGCCCTTTTTCCTGTCGACGTGCCGAAGCGCCTAGTCCGGCGCCTTGAAGATCGACGGAACGATCGGCCGCACGCGCGGCAGCTTGGCCGGGCGCGGCTGCGGCTTCATATCGGTCGCCAGATGCGGCTTGCCGTCTTCACCACGCACGGTCATCGGCTTGCCAGGCGATGACGGGGTTTGCTCCTGCATTCGCATTACCTCCCAATGTTGCCATGCTGTTCCAACGCGGCATACCAGCGGAAGTTCCTTCCAATCGCCACATTCTACGGGCATTTCGCCCGCGTCTGCGTGGAGCCCCTTGCCTTTTCGGACAAGACTCACCACAAGGGCCTCGCGCATCCCTGACAGACGAAAAAGGATAGACCGATGAAGGCCGCCGTCATCGTGTTTCCGGGCCTCAATCGCGACCGCGACATGATCGCGGCGCTGACCAAGATCGGGGGCGAAAAGCCGGCAGTGGTCTGGCACCAGGATGCCGACATTCCCGATGCCGACCTGATCGTCATCCCCGGTGGCTTCTCCTATGGCGATCATCTGCGCTGCGGCGCCATCGCCGCCCGTTCACCGATCATGGACAAGGTCCGCGAGCGCGCGGCCAGGGGCACCAAGGTGCTGGGTGTGTGCAACGGCTTCCAGATCCTGATCGAGGCCGGCCTGCTGCCCGGAGCGCTGATGCGCAACACCTCGCTGAAATTCGTGTGCCGCGAGGTCAAGCTCGAAGTCACCAATGCCGATACCGACTTCACCCGCGGCTACACCAAGGGCCAGATCATCCGCTGTCCGGTGGCCCACCATGACGGCAACTACTTCGCCGATGCCGAGACGCTCAAACGTCTCGAGGGCGATGGCCGCGTGGCCTTCCGCTATGCAGAAGGCACCAATCCCAACGGCTCGATCAACGACATTGCCGGCATTCTCAATGAGCAGAAGAATGTGCTCGGCCTGATGCCGCATCCCGAAAACCTCATCGAAGCGGCCCATGGCGGCGACGATGGGCGGGCCCTCTTCGCGTCAGTCCTCAAGCAGGTGGCGTGACGACAAAGGCATGCTCAAACCAGCGCTGACATGGGCGGGACTGCTGCTCGGCGTCGTGGCGCTGGGGCTGCAATTCGCGATCTCCATTCCGGCCTATATGGCCAATGGCATGAGCCTGCCTGCCGCACTGGTGCAGTTTTTCAGCTTCTTCACCATCCTCACCAACATCACGATCACGCTCATCTACCTGTCGGCGCTGGCCGGCTGGTCATGGCTCAGCTGGTTCCGCACGCCCAGGACCCGGGCGATGATGGTCGGGGTGATGATGCTGGTGATGATCTTCTATCACGTGCTGCTGCGCCCGATCTGGCAGCCCGAGGGGCTGTTCCTGGTCTGCGATTACCTGCTGCATTATGCAGCACCGATCCTGTTCGCGCTGTGGTGGGGGATGACGCAAACGCATGGTCAGGTTGACTATGCTGAGGCGCCGATCATGCTCGTGCCGCCAGTTGTCTATCTTGCCTATGTCATGGCGCGTGGCGCCCTGACCAATGCCTATCCCTACCCCACGCTCAACGCGTTCGAACTGGGCTATGGGCAGGTTGCCATCAATGTCGTGATGGTGGCCATCGGCCTCACCATTCTTTATCTCGTCACCATCGGCATCGATCGCGCGCTGGCGCGGCGTCTGGCCATTTCCTGACCTCCTCCCGCAGGGCTCTACTCGATGACTCTTCGCAACGACATCGCCATTACCCCCGATCTGGTCGCCAGCCATGGGCTGAAGCCGGACGAGTACCAGAAGATCCTCGACCTAATCGGACGCGAGCCAACCTATACGGAACTGGGCATCTTCTCGGCCATGTGGAACGAGCATTGCTCCTATAAGAGCTCGAAGAAATGGCTGCGCACCCTACCCACCAAGGGACCGCGCGTCATCCAGGGCCCGGGCGAGAATGCCGGCGTCGTCGATATCGGCGACGGCCAGGCTGTGGTGTTCAAAATGGAGTCCCACAACCACCCCAGCTATATCGAACCCTATCAGGGCGCGGCGACCGGCGTCGGGGGCATTTTGCGCGACGTTTTCACCATGGGCGCGCGGCCCGTTGCGGCCATGAACGCGCTGCGGTTCGGTGCCCCGGACCACGAAAAGACGCGACACCTCGTCTCTGGCGTGGTGGCCGGTGTGGGCGGCTATGGCAATTCCTTCGGCGTGCCCACCGTTGGCGGCGAGGTCGAGTTCGACGCCCGCTACAATGGCAACAATCTGGTCAACGCCTTTGCGGCGGGCCTGGCCGATACCGACAAAATCTTCTACTCCAAGGCCGAAGGCGTCGGCCTGCCGGTGGTCTATCTAGGCGCCAAGACCGGGCGCGATGGCGTCGGCGGGGCCACCATGGCCTCGGCCGAATTCGGCGACGACATCGAGGAAAAGCGCCCCACCGTGCAGGTTGGCGACCCATTCACCGAAAAGCGCCTGCTCGAAGCCTGCCTAGAACTGATGCAGACCGGCGCCGTGATCGCCATCCAGGACATGGGTGCGGCGGGCCTGACCTGTTCGGCCGTGGAAATGGGCGCCAAGGGCGACCTCGGCATCGAACTCGATCTAGACAAGGTGCCGGTGCGCGAAGAGCGCATGACCGCCTATGAGATGATGCTGAGTGAAAGCCAGGAGCGCATGCTCATGGTGCTGCATCCGGAGAAGGAAGCGGCGGCGCGCAAGGTCTTCGAGAAGTGGGAACTGGATTTTGCCACGGTTGGCAAGACCACCGACGATCTCCGCTTCCGCGTGATCTGGCAGGGCGATGAAGTGGCCAACCTGCCGATCAAGGAACTGGGCGATGAGGCGCCGGAATATGACCGCCCCTGGACCGAGCCCAAGGCCCCTACCCCGCTCGCCAAGGATGACGTGCCACAGATGGACGTTGCCGACGCGCTGCTGGCGCTGGTCGGCGGGCACCAGTGCTCGTCGCGTCGCTGGGTCTATGAGCAGTATGATACCCTGATCCAGGGCAATACTATGCAGCGTCCGGGTGGCGATGCCGGTGTGATCCGCGTCGAAGGCCACGACACGAAGGGCCTCGCCTTCTCATCGGACGTCAACCCCCGATACTGCGAAGCCAACCCCTATGAGGGCGGCAAGCAGGCTGTTGCCGAATGCTGGCGTAACCTGACGGCTACGGGTGCCGAGCCACTGGCCGCCACCGACAATCTCAATTTCGGCAATCCCGAGCGACCCGAAATCATGGGCCAGTTCGTCAAGGCCATCGAGGGCATCGGCGAAGCCTGCCGGGTGCTGGAGTTCCCCATCGTTTCGGGCAATGTCAGCCTTTACAACGAAACCAATGGCCGCGGCATCCTGCCGACCCCGACTATCGGCGGCGTGGGCCTGCTGCCGGAATGGGAAAAGAGTGTCGGGATCGGCTTTGTCGCCGAAAACCAGCCTATCCTGTTGATCGGCGGGCCTGCAGCACGCGGCACGCATTTGGGCCAATCGGTCTATCTGCGTGACCTTTTCGGCCGTCGCGATGGCGATGCGCCACATGTGGACCTGGCTGCTGAAAAGAAGACCGGCGATTTCGTACGCAAGCTGATCCGCTCCGGCGTCGTGACAGCCTGCCACGATCTCTCCGATGGCGGGCTGGGTGTGGGGCTGGCCGAAATGGCCGTTGCCGGCGGCATTGGCGCCAATGTGACCGAAGTCGAAGGCAATGATCCGATCCTGACCTTCTTCGGCGAGGATCAGGGCCGCTATGTGGTGACGCTCAATCTCGATCCGCAGGGCGACGAGATTGCCAAGCTTTGGAAGGAGGCCGAGGCCTTGGGCATTTTCGCGCCCTGGATCGGGACGACCGGCGGCTCCATGCTGACGCTGGGCGGCGCCAAGCCTGTGGCAGTGGCAACGCTGAAAGCAGCATATGAAAGCTGGTTCCCCGACTACATGGCCGGCGAACCAAGCCTTTAGTCCACTGGACACCAGCGCAAGCTGCGCCCTACCCTCGTTCCACCAAGGGACGAGGGTGGAAAACCATTGGTTCGGCGCTCAATTGCATCACGCCTGTGCGCCCGCCATATCATCGCCGTTGTTTGGAGTGCTTTGCTCGGCTCAGGCAATCGCGCGTCACCAAGGAGCAGACAATGCAGCACTACCTAATTGCGGCTCTCGCCGCCTTCAGCCTTGTCTTCTCGCCCAGCCTGGCGGCCGCGCAGAGCGTCAATGTCACGCGGTCGATCCTGCCGACCCAGCCCTACACCCTGATTTTTCCAGAGCCCATGGTGGCCAGCGGTGGCGGCGCCGATCCGCTGATCGTCAACCACCCCGACGCACCGCTGCAGTGTGAATTGCAGATCGTACCGGTGGAAGACACCGGCTGGTCGGCCGAGATGGCGCTCGACACCCTGGACGATGCCGCGGTCGCGTCCTCCTGGACTGAAATCATGCCCGGCTTCACCCTCAACAGCAAAGGCACGGCGGCCTATCAGGACGCCACGGCGCTGATCTATGACGGCAGCAGCCCGGAATCGGCGATGGGTGTTCCGCTGACCGTGGTTCATACCGAAACCGTCTCCAATGGCCGCGGCTATGTGCTCGACTGTCTCTATGCCACCGACCAGGCCGCCCAGGCGCGTCCCATCGTGGATTTCATCATTGCCAACTTTGCCACGCGCTCTGATGCCGAATGCTGCATCGGTGTGGAAGTCGCTCCCGACCCGGAGGCGGCGCCGGCGCAATAGGACCGGTTGAAGCCGGGCATTGTGCATGCCATATCAAGGACATCGGCGCGGCCCAACCGCGCCAGTCATTGACCAGCGGGAGACAGCAAATGGCCATGGACGCAAGCGAGATCGAGCGCCGCATCAAGGCCGCTCTGCCCGATGCTCAAATAGAGATCCGTGACCTGGCCGGTGATGGCGACCATTATGCGGCGACGGTGATTTCCGAGCAGTTCCGCGGCAAGTCTCGCGTGCAGCAGCACCAGATGGTCTATGCCGCACTGCAGGGGGATATGGGGGGCGCCCTCCACGCTTTGGCACTCCAGACCAACGTTCCGGACTGATCGCGTGTCGAGCCTGCGCGACTCGCTCGACCTGATCCGCATGGTGCGGCCCGAGGCCGGCACCGCAGCCATAGACCATGAAATCCAGGTCGAACGGGCCAGCTCGCTCGGCGCCGCTGAAAAACGCGTCATCAAGGCCGTCACGGCATTGAAGGCGGGCGCGGACCGCGAGCACTGGCTGGCCGAAGCGCGCGAGGCGGTCTGGGGCTATTTCGTCCAGCGCGAACTGATCGGGTTTCGCCGGCACAATGAGGTCATCGCTGACCTGGGCATTCCAGGCGAGGTGATGAACGGGCTGGGCGCAAGGCCGGCGAAAGCGAGATGACCGCAGACTGCCGGTTCTGCAGGGTCAATGGGCTGATCGAGGATGCCCCGGTCTGCGAGACCAATCAGTTCTACGTGCTGATAAGCAATGATCCCAGCTGCCCGAGGCGGCGATGGTCATTCCCAAGCGCCACAGCGCCTCGCCTTTCGAGATGAACACGGACGAATGGAGCGACCTGCCGCTTGCCTTGGCAGCCGCGCGGGAGAGCCTGGAACAATTCAGCCCCGCCGGATTCACGCTGGGCTGGAATGTCGGCCCGGCGGCCGGACAAACCGTGGGCCATACGCATTTGCATGTCATAGCGCGATTTGAGGACGATCCCATGGCCGGACGAGGCATCAGACATCCACTCAAGCGCCCCGGGCAGGGAAAACCTGCATGACCCGGGCTGTTCTGTTCGACGTCGATGGCGTGCTGATCAACGGCTATCACTCCAATCCCGAACGAGTCGTTCCCTGGGACAAGGATCTGTTGGAAGACGTCGGCATCGACCCGGATCATTTCCGCAAAGGCTTCATTTTCGACGTCTTCATCAAAAAGGTGATCGTGGGCGAAATGGCCCTGATGGACGCGCTTGAAAGGCATCTGCCGGCGCTGGGTTACACAGGTAGCCCAATGGCCTTTGCGCGCTACTGGCTGGAGAAGGACTCGAGTGTAAATCAGCCTGTGCTCGAAGTGGTCCGCAAGCTGCGGTCCGCGGGCGATTGCCAACTCTTCATCGCCACCAATCAAGAGCACATGCGGGCGAACTGGCTTTGGTCCGTTCTGGAACTTGGCGACCTGTTCGAAGACATCTTCTATTCGGCTCGCATCGGCGCCCGCAAACCGGATGCGCGCTTCTACCAATTCGTTGATAGCAAAGTCGGACCGCGCGCCGAGCCGCCTCTGTTCTTTGATGACACAGAGGCAGTGGTTCAGGGCGCGCGCAAGGCTGGCTGGGAGGCGGTACAGTTCGACACCATCAACGATATGACCAATCACCCCTGGGTGAAGGCGCGGCTGTAGCATCCGTGTCGCACTCGACAGCGCCCCGCGCCTATCCTATTTAAGGGCGAATTCAACCGGCCCTTGAACCCGGATTTTTGAAAGGCTCCGCCCATGACCGACATCAACGCCTTTATCGACGACAAGGTGAAGACCAACGACGTGTTCCTCTTCATGAAGGGCTCCCCGGACTTTCCGCAGTGCGGCTTTTCCGGACAGGTCGTGCAGATCCTGAACTATCTCGGCGTCGACTATTCCAGCGCCAACGTGCTCGAAAGCGACGAGCTGCGTGAAGGTATCAAGGCCTATACCAACTGGCCGACCATTCCCCAGCTCTATGTGAAGGGCGAGTTCGTCGGCGGCGCCGATATCGTGCGCGAGATGTTCCAGTCCGGCGAATTGCAGACGCACCTCCAGCAGGCAGGCGTCGAGGTCAAGCAGAGCGCCTGATCGCGTTCTTGTAGAATCGATTTTGGAAGGCCTGGTCGCAAGCGACTGGGCCTTCTGCGTTTTTGGAGGATGGTGCGGCAGATGCGCATGTCGGTGACGCGGCCGCACTCATCACCATTCCTGATCGAACCCATCAGCTATTATCGTTCTGCGTGATGGCAGGACGAGCGTAAGCTTTGTTGACCTTTCGTGAGGCTTTGCCATGACCGTTACCGCCGCTCGCCCCGCCGTTCCCCTGCCGCTGGTCATCATTGCCGGCTGCATCATCGCTGCCATCGGTTTCGGCACCCGCGGCTCGTTTGGCCTGTTCACCCTGCCGGTAACCGAAGACCTCGGCTTCAGCCGCGAGCAATGGGGCATGGCCATGGCCGTGCAGAACCTGGTCTGGGGCATCGCCCAGCCTTTCGCCGGCGGCATGGCGGACAAGTACGGTTCCGGCCGCGTGCTTGCGGCTGGCGGACTGATCTACGCGCTCGGTGTACTCGGCATGGCCTTTTCGCCCGACACGCTGACCATGACGCTCACCGCGGGCGTGGTGACAGGCGTCGGCATTGCCGTGGCCTCCTTCGGCGTGGTCATGGCTGCCTTCGGGCGCGTGGTTCCGGCGGAAAAGCGCAGCTTTGTCTTTGGCATCGCCACAGCCGCCTCCTCGGCCGGACAGTTCATCTTCGCGCCATTGGGCCAGGGCTTCATCTCCGCCTTCGGCTGGCAGATGGCGCTGGTCTGGATCGCAGTGATCCTGCTGCTGGTCATTCCTTTGTCGGCTGCCCTGCGCGGCCGGACCGAGTCGACACCCGGCCAGGCCGACCTGCCCTTCATGCAGGCGCTCGCGCGCGCTTGGGGCCACGGCTCCTACCGACTGCTGGTGATCGGCTTTTTCGTCTGCGGCTTCCATCTGGCCTTCATCAATGTGCATATGCCCGCCTATCTGGTGCAGTGCGGCCTGTCACCGGAAGTCGGCAGCTGGACCATCGCGGTGATCGGTCTGTTCAATATCGCCGGCTCGCTACTTTCTGGCTGGCTCGGCAGCCGCTTGCCCAAGCAGATGCTGCTGGCCTCGATCTACTTCCTGCGGGCCCTGCTGATCGCCGCCTTCCTGCTCATTCCGGTCAGCGAAGTCACCGCCTATGCCTTTGCCGCGGGCATGGGTCTGCTCTGGCTTTCCACCGTGCCGCTGACGGCGGGGCTGGTGACGCTGTTTTTCGGCCCGCGCTATATGGGCATGCTCTATGGGGTGGCCTTCCTCAGCCACCAGATCGGTTCCTTCATCGGCGTCTGGCTGGGTGGCGTGGTCTACGACCAGACCGGCGCCTATGATCTGGTGTGGTATCTGGGCATTCTGCTGGGCCTGGGCTCAGCGGCCATTCACATCCCGATCAACGAGCGAAGCGCCACCAATTTTTCGCTCAACCCGGCCTGAGCGAAGGCCAGCCCTCCATCGGCTTTTGCCGATTGAAGTCTTGCCAAACCCACCCAACAGGTTCATGGTCCGGCCATTCCCCTCGGCCGGCCCCTACCGGCTTTGACGAGTTTCAATCATGTCCGACCATTACACGCGGGTTCTCTCCCGCCCTGAATTCATTGCCCTTATGGCTGCACTGATGGCACTCAACGCTCTGGCCATCGACGTGATGCTGCCCGCCCTGCCCTATATGGGCGAAGCGCTGAACGTTGCCGATGAGAATGAGCGGCAGTTTGTCATTGCCTCCTACATGATCGGCATGGGCGTGGCGCAACTGGCGTTCGGTCCGCTGACCGACCGCTTCGGCCGCCGCGCGCCGCTGCTGGCCGGCATTGGCGTCTATGTGGTGGCGGTGGTTATCGCGGCCTTTGCTCCCAGCTTTACCATGCTGCTGGTGCTGCGCTTTATCCAGGGCCTGGGCGCCGCCAGCGTGCGGGTGATCACCACAGCGGTTGTGCGCGACCGGTATTCGGGCCGCGAAATGGCCGAAGTCATGTCGCTGGTGTTCATGGTGTTCATGGCCATACCAGTGATTGCGCCGAGCATCGGCCAGGTGCTGCTGCTCACCGGGCCGTGGCAGACCATCTTCCTGTTCATGGGCGGACTGGCGCTGGCGTTCTGGATCTGGACCTTTATTCGCCTGCCCGAGACGCTGCCGCTGGATAAGCGCCGCCCCTTGAGCCTCAAGGGCGTGATCGAGGGCTTCCACATCGTCTTCACCAACCGGGTGGCGATCTCCTACGGCCTGGCTGGCATGTTCCTGTTTGCAGCGCTGTTCGGATTCATCAGCTCGTCCCAGCAAATCTATGTCGATATCTATGGGCTTGGCGTCTTTTTCCCGCTGGCTTTCGCAGCCATGGCGGGGCTGATGGCAGTGTCGTCCTTCACCAATTCCCGCGTCGTCAGGCGCCTGGGCATGCGGCGGCTGTCGCACGGCGCCATGCTGACCTTTACCGGTGTATCGGGCATCTGGCTGGCCTTTGCACTAAGCGGCTTCCTGCCACTTTGGCTGTTCTTTGGCCTGCTGTGCATCATCATGTTCTCCTTCGGCTGGTCAGCCTCGAACATGAACTCGCTTTCCATGGAGCCGCTGGGCGCTGTGGCCGGGACGGCCGCCTCGGTCTTCGGCTTTGTCCAGACAGTGGGTGGTGCGCTGATCGGCGGCTATATCGGCCAGCTGTTCAACAACACCACTATTCCGGCCGCTTCCGGTTATGTCTCCATGGGCGCACTGTCTCTGGTTTGCATCTTGATCGCCGAGAGGGGCCGCCTGTTTGGCGTGGGCGAGCAATATGCCGAAACCAAGGGCGAGCCAGTGATGGAGGCGCATTGAGAGCGGTCCAAACTTAACCGTCGGCCCCTGGACCGGGAAGTTCGAACTGGGACCTATGGGCATAGATGTGATCCACAAGGCCCCAGGTTTTGGCCTCGTCGGGTGACATATAGCGGTCGCGCTCAAGCGCGGCCTCAACTTCCTCATAGGTCCTGCCGCAGTGCCTGGCATAGATTTCGTTGGTGCGCCGCTTGAGCCTCAGACTCTCCTCGGCATGGATCATGATGTCGGTCACCTGCCCCTGATAGCCGCCCGAGGGTTGGTGCAGCATCAGCGAAGCGCTGGGCAGGACGGCGCGCATGCCAGCCTCTCCGGCTGCCAGGATCAGCGTCGCCGCGGACGCGGCCATGCCCATGCACAATGTTCCCACTGGCGCGCGGATGAACTGCATGGTGTCGTACATGGCCAGGGCCGAAGTCACCACACCGCCGGGCGAGTTGATATATAAGTATATGGGTTTCTTAGGGTTTTCTGCTTCAAGGAACAGCAGTTGCGCGCTGACCAAGGAAGCCATGTTGTCCTCGATCTGACCATTGAGGAAGATGATCCGCTCGCGCAAGAGGCGCGAATAGATATCGAAAGCGCGTTCGCCACGACTGGAATTTTCGACGACCATAGGGACGAGTTGCATCATGTCGCGCATGGGCGAGCTCCTTGCAGTTCGATGATTTGGGCTAGGGTCCTGGCGGTCAGGCGGCGCGCATGAGCATCGCCGTCTGGGTCTCGTTATTATTGGCGGCCGCTGGAACGGCGGCCGGCCTATGCGTCAGACGAAACCAGGTGCCGCCATCGTCTCGCGGCGTGAGTTCAAAAGTGACGAAGCTCACGTCTGTTTGGACACCTTGGGCGTCCCGCTCCCGCAAACGAAAGGTCACGCTGTTCGGTTCGTCCGCAGTGATGCGTTCGACCTCCGCGTATTCCGGCTTGTCGAGCCAGCGGTCCAGATATTCCGGCACTGTCAGGGCCCGCCAGACCTTCTCGGGAGGTGCATCAAGCGTGGTTTCGAAAACCAGTTCGTCCGTCTCGCTCATTGATCCATCTCCCTGAGCAGGTCCTTGAGATTGTCGATGCGGCTGGGCCAGAAGGCGCGATAGCGCGCCAGCCAGGCGTGGAGCGGTGCAAATCCCTCGGCATTGACGCTGTAATGCGCGTAGCGCCCCTCACGGCGTTCGTTCACCAACCCTGCCCCGCGCAGCACGGCAAGGTGCTGGCTCATGGCCGGCTGGGTGATCGCAAATCCCTCGCGCAGATCGGTAGCCGTAGCCTCCCCCGCCGACAGGCGTTCAAGAATGGCGCGGCGCGTTGGATCGGACAGGACCTTGAAGATTTCGGTTTCGCTCATGCACAACACATAAGCATAGACTTATACGTCGTGGCAAGAGCCTCAACGCGATCGATGGCCCGGCCTGACAGGCCAGATCAGACCGTAAACACCTCACGGCGCAGGGTGGACCAGCTCTCTTCGTTCGGCGCCACCAGCAGCCCGCCTGACACATCGGATGGGCGATAGGGCGATCCATCGAACTTGGCGACATGGGCGCCCGCCTCGCGCATGATCAGCGCGCCGCCGACATGGTCCCAGGGCATGAGCTTGGCATACATCATGAAATGCACATTGCCACCCGCGGCATAGCGATATTCGTGGCCGGCACAGCGGTAATTGGCCAGCATCTTGACCTTGGCCAAATTGCCCATGACCGTGCTGCGCTGTTCCATGGGCAGGAACATGGTCGAGGCGAGGCCGCCCATTTCATCGAGCGGCACAGGGTCGGCGAATTTCTGGCGGATCGACCGGCCATCGGGGAAAATCTGAAACGCGCCGCAGCCGCGTTCGGCCACAAGCACATCGTCCCCAACCGGATCGTAGATGACGCCGGCCACTGTTTCGCCCTTGTCGACCACCGCTGCCATGACCGCAAAGAGCGGCAGGCCGCCGGCAAAATTGGCAGTACCATCAACGGGATCGACGTAAATCACGATTCGATCCTCGAGGTTTGTCTCGAGCAGTTTCGGATTGGCCGCCACCGCTTCCTCGCCGATCACCAGCACATCGGGGCGATGTGCATTGATGGCGGCGGTGATGACCTTCTCGGCACCGACATCGGCCTCGGTGACCAGGTCGAAGGCGCCGGACTTGGTCTGCACGGTGCCTTCATCCAGCCGCCGGAAGCGCGGCATGATCTCCTCCTGTGCAGCCTGTTTCAGGATGGCGGCGAGGCGATCAATGTTCATGGAGCTAGGCGTCCCTTGGCTTTATGGAAAGTGCGGAAAAATCGAACAGGCGCGGGTCGAGCATATGGCTGGGATTGATATTGCCCAGCGCGCGGATCATCACATCCTTGCGGCCCGGCATGGCCTTCTCCATGTCATTGAGCATGGCCTTGGTGACATTGCGTTGAAGCCCATTCTGCGAGCCGCAGAGATCGCAGGGGATGATGGGAAACTGCATGGCATCGGAAAAGCGCTGCAGATCTTCTTCCGCGCAGTAGATCAGCGGGCGCAGCACTTCCAGATCGCCCTCATCATTGACCAGCTTGGGCGGCATGGCGGCGAGCTTGCCGCCATGGAAGAGGTTCATGAAGAAGGTTTCGAGGCTGTCGTCGCGATGGTGGCCGAGAACCAGCGCGGTGCACCCCTCCTCCCGCGCGATGCGATAGAGATTGCCGCGCCTCAAGCGCGAGCAGAGCGAGCAATAGGTCGCGCCCTGGGGCAGCTTGTCGGTGACGATGGAATAGGTGTCCTGATATTCGATGCGGTGGGCGAGGCCGAGCCCGTTCAGGAATTCCGGCAGGATATGCTTGGGAAAGTTCGGCTGGCCCTGGTCGAGATTGCAGGCCAGCAGTTCGACCGGCAAGAGGCCACGCCATTTCAAATCCAGCAGCAGCGCCAGGAGGCCATAGCTGTCCTTGCCGCCGGAAAGGGCAATCAGCCATTTCTCGCCCGGCCGGACCATGGCGAACTTATCCAGCGCCTCGCGCGTATTGCGAATGAGCCGCTTGCGCAGCTTGTTGAACTCCACCGAGCGCGGGGCCTTGGCGAAGATGGGATGCGCACCGGCATCATTGTCATCGACTGGCGTGGCGGGGGCATCCATCACCGCAGACATGGCGAAACTCTCAATAACAGGGTCGCGTAGCTGATAACGCGTCGGCAGCACGATGGAAAGGCCGGGAAGGCAAGGGAAACCTTACCAAAGCTTAACTTCCCGACCTTGTTTCGTGCCGATTGCCACAGTTAGATGACACATCTTCCTGACACCCTGGAGTCTCCCGGTGTTCCGCTCATTCTTCCCCGACCCCAAACTGTTCTTCACCGCCGCCGTCGGCTGGACCGTTCTGACCATGGCCATATGGTTTCTAGCCGGCGATGCCCTAGGCTCCTTGATCAGTCTCGGACCCGTCTTCGGGCGGGTACCGACCGAAGCCGATCCCAATGTGTTCCTGACGCCCGACAAGGTCTGGCTCTATCAATATGTGCTGATGGCCGGGTACCTCTTCTGCATCCCATGGTACTGGATCGGCAATAATCGCCGCTGGTACTGGTGGTCGGTAGTCGGCAGCGTCACCATTGTCGAGGTCGTGTTCTTCGACGTCCAGATCGGCGCCTGGATGAATTCCTGGTATGGCGAGTTCTACAACATGCTCCAGGGGGCGCTCTCCAACCCGGGCAGTGTGCCGCTCGAGCAAATCTACGGCGAACTCTCCACGGTGCTCTATGTGCTGGTGCCGCGCATCGCGGTTCTGGTGCTCAACGCCTTCTTCATCGCGCACTATCTCTTCCGCTGGCGCCGGGCGATGACCTTCTTCTACATGAGCCACTGGCCCAAGCTGCGCGGCGTGGAAGGCGCTTCCCAGCGTATCCAGGAGGACACCCAGCGCTTCGCCAATATCGTTGAGGGCCTGGCCGTAGCCCTGGTCAGCTCGATCATGACGCTGCTGGTCTTCCTGCCGCTGCTCTGGGAGCTGTCGCAGAACATTACCGAGCTACCGCTGATCGGGCCCGTCGACGGCGGCCTGGTCTGGGTGGCGCTGATGTCGGCCATCGCCGGCACGGTGTTGCTGGGCCTTGTCGGCATCAAGCTGCCGGGCCTGGAATTCCAGAACCAGCGCGTTGAAGCGGCCTTCCGCAAGGAACTCGTCTATGGCGAGGACAACCACCAGCGCGCCCGGCCGCTCAGCACCAAGGAATTCTTCCTGGGTGTGCAGCGCAACTATTTCCGGCTTTATGCGCACTATCTCTACTTCAACGTGGCGCGCTATGTGTACCTGCAAGGGGCCAATTTCGTGCCGCTGATCGCCATGTCGCCCTCTATCGCCGCAGGCGCCCTGACGCTTGGACTGTTCCAGCAGGTCAACAATGCCTTCGGTCAGGTGGAGGATTCCTTCCGCTTCCTTGCCAATTCGTGGACGACGATCATCTCGCTGATCTCGGTCTACAAGCGCCTGCGGACCTTCGAGGCCAGTATCCCGCACGATGCCGTCTCGGGCGTCGACTATGACGATCCGCGTTATGTCGGTACCGACACCGAGTTCGAACCGCTGCCGACCGACCGCGACGGTGGAGCCGAAGGTTTGCCAGCGGGGGTTTAAGGTGAAGGCAAGGGCGGGATCGAAGCATCTCGCCCCTGCCCGTCATTTGGTCGTCACAGTGCCGTCCTTGGCTGTCCGTGGCATCTCCGCCAATCATCGCGAAGCAAAAAGGGCCGCTCCCGAGGAGCGGCCCTTTCCAATTCGGTGGTCTGTCGTCGCGATTAACGCGAGTAGAATTCGACGACCAGGTTCGGTTCCATCTGGACCGGGTACGGCACGTCCGACAGGGCCGGGACGCGGACATAGGTCGCGACCTGCTTGTTGTGATCGACTTCGATATAGTCGGGCACATCGCGCTCGGCGAGCTGGTTGGCTTCGAGAACCACTGTGAGCTGCTTGGAGCGCTCGCGCACTTCGATCTTGTCGCCGACCTTGACCTGGTAGGACGGGATGTTGACGCGCTTGCCGTTGACCATGACGTGGCCATGGTTGACGAACTGGCGGGCAGCGAACACGGTCGAGACGAACTTGGCGCGGTAGACAATGGCGTCCAGACGGCTCTCGAGCAGGCCGATCAGGTTTTCACCGGTGTCGCCCTTGCGACGGTTGGCTTCTGCATAAAGACGCAGGAACGCCTTTTCCGTGATCGAGCCGTAATA
>NZ_CAJXJS010000070.1 GCF_913055165.1 uncultured Devosia sp. | reverse complement strand
GCCCATCGCATGCATTGGGAATTGCAGCAGGTCGAAACCCAGATGTCCGAAAGCCAGGACGTCCCCACCGGCCCGCTCATCGTCACCACCACAGTGGGTATCGGCTCGACCTGGCTCAGCTCGCGCCTGGACGAATTCCTCAAGCTCTATCCGCTGATCCAGCTCGAAATCCGTCTTAACGACGCCGAACTCGATCTGGCCATGCGCGAAGCCGACGTGGCCATCCGCCTGCACCGGCCGAACCAGTCCGAAATGATCCAGCGCAAGCTGTTCACAGTCCACAACCACTTCTACGCCTCCAACACCTATGTGGACGAACACGGCACTCCGTCCTCGCCGGAGGATTTGGACAATCACCGGATCATCAGCTTCGGCGAGCCGGTGCCGTCCTATCTGGGCGACATCAACTATCTCGAACGCATGGGGCGATCGGATTCCAGCCCTCGCCGCGCCGCCCTGCGCGTCAATGCCATATACGGCATGATGCAGGCCTGCCGCGCCGGCATCGGCATCGCCATGCTCCCCGACTATGTGACCGAAAAAGAAGACGGGCTCATCCAGATCCTGCCCGAGATCGAACTGCCGGCCTACGAGGCCTATTTCGTCTATCCCCCGGCCCTAAAGAATTCCAAACGCGTCGGCGTCTTCCGCGACTTCTTGGTCTCCAAGGCGCGCGAGTGGTCGTTCTAGACAGACGTCAATTGCGAGCGCAGCAGACACCTCACCCTCATTCCCTCCCCATCATGGGGAGGGAGGCGCAAGACTGAGAGACTTGTGTTCATCCCCTCCCTCCCCCTTGTGGGGAGGGTAGCGTCGCTAGACCCGCAGGGTCGTAGCAAAGCTGGGTGGGGGGTGGCTTAAGGCCTTTGCCCCGAGGAGCAACCCATGCCCCGCATCACCACCATCGCCCTCGATGCCGATGACACGCTCTGGCAGAACGAACAGTTCTTCCGCCTGACCGAGCAGCGCTTCTCCGACCTTCTACGCGACTACACCGACGCACCCGATCTCACTGAACGCCTGATCTCCGCCACTGCCCGCAACCTGCAATTCTACGGCTTTGGCGCCAAGGGCTTTGCCCTGTCCATGGTCGAGACGGCCCTGGAGGTCACCGACCATCGCGTCCCTGGGACGGTCATCGCCGAAATCCTCGCCGCCGCCCGCGAACTGGTCAATTTCCCCATCGAGACCTTGCCCTATGTCGATCAGGCGCTTGAGCAATTGCAGGACCGCTATCGCCTGATCCTCGTCACCAAGGGCGACCTCTTCGATCAGGAGCGCAAGCTGGCTGCATCCGGTCTCGCCGATTATTTCGCCGCTGTCGAAGTGGTCTCGGACAAGTCCGAACCTGTCTATCGCCGCATCTTCGAGCGTCATACCGAGGGTGCCGAACACACCATCATGGCCGGCAATTCTCTCAAGTCCGATATCCTGCCCGCCCTGAACGCCGGCGCTTTCGCCGCCTATGTGCCGCACGACCTCACCTGGTCCTATGAGCACGCCGAAGAACCAGCGAACGAGCCCCGCTATGTCCGCATCGAGCACCTCGGCCAGTTGCAGGAGGCCATCGACCGGTTCGAGGCCTTGCGCTAGTCTCCGCCAATCACGGAGGCCCCGATGCGTCTTCAAATCCTGCTCGCAGCTTTCGCCGCTACTCTGCCACTACCTGCCATTGCAGACAGTTCCACCGCCGAGGCCGTGGCGGGCACGTTTTGCGCGGCCATGCTGGACGGCACCCCGGATCCAACGACCATGGTAACGCCAGCGCTTGGCGAGATGATCGCCACCGCCCTTGCCCGCAACGCGGACATCCAGGCGACCGCGCCTGATGAGAAACCGCCGCTTGGCGACGGCATCCCATGGTCCAGTTGGCCTGACCGCCCCGACACCTGCGAAATCGAGTTGACCGAGGCTTATGACGGCGCCGCCATGGTCAACATAACCTACGGCTTCTCCGGCGCCCCGGAAGCCAGCTATACCGATACGCTTGTCCTGATGGAGGGAGAAGCGGCCTGGGCGATCGATGATGTCATCCTTGCCGACAACCAGACCCTGCGTGGTCTGCTGACAACGGTGTTTGACCCCTAGCCCCTGTGGCAGCCGGTCGCAGCCGGAAATCGCACATTGATTTTCTTAATCTATTTCCGCCAGCATGCATCCAGCGCATGGCTGACATGATCCCGTCGGTCTTGGCGGATGAGGCAGGTGCCCCTATATGCCCCCTCATCACAGCGGGTGTTTCTCCTCCCTCCCTTGCGCCCGCTGCGTTCCCTCCTGACAGATCCCTGATCTGTCCTCCTCAGGGCTCCGCTCTCCCCTCGAGCGGGGCCTTTCTTTTTGCTCTGCTGCATAACCTTCCCCCGCCAAAACGCATGGCTGGCATGTCAGTTTCGGGATTGTCTATCTAACCGGTAGAGTTCATATTCAGGACATCGCTGAGGCGCGCTCCGATCTCCTCCTCCCTTCGGACCCCGCATCGCGATACCGGACCGGCGGATCTTCTCCTCCTCCCTGATCCAAGGGTCCATGGCAGAGCGCATACTCCTCCTCCCTTGCTCTCTGCCCCACTTTCGATTTGGCTTCGGCCCTATCATCAGGCCCCATCTGCGGATGGGGCCTTTTTTTCTGGCCCGCTTCGGAACCTGTCGCCAACCTGTCGATTTGCCTATTTGTTGGACAGTTTGCCGCTGTGCCTATTGCATAGCAGTTATGCCCTCCGGGCCATTGCTGACCAAAAGGTCAAAACCTATATTCAAACCATCGACGGGACGCCGCTCCGTATCCTCCTCCCTCGGACCCGCGTTAGTCGATACCGGATCGAAACCGAATCCTCCTCCCTCGGCGACGATCCACCGGTCTGGTGCAAATCCTCCTCCCTTGCATCCGGGCCATCACTTGCGATTTGGCTTCGGCCCTATCATCAGGCTCCAACCTCGGTTGGAGCCTCTTTTTTTGCCGCAATGACGGCAACGGGCCTGCGGGCAAGGCCTGCGAATCTGCATGGCAGCACTTCCGATTGTGCGTTTGTGTCGCAGCCGGCCTTGTTGGATATTGCCTTCAACGGCGGCGTTCGTGGTGACACCGCCTCCTCCAAGGTCAGCGGCTCTGCCGACGGCCGAACGGCCCCGCCCATCCCCTCGGGCGGGGCCATTTTGTTTTTGAGGCGCTGCGAATAAGCGCGTCAGGCAATCCCCGCGCAAAACCCTTGAATGCGCTTCACCGCTTCTTCCAGCTCCGCAGTGCTCGCCGCATAGCTCAGCCGGAAATGTCCCGGCAAGCCGAACGCCGTGCCGTGCACCAGCGCCACGCCGGTCTCTTCCAGCAGCGCCATCACGAAATCTTCGTCGGTATCGAGCTTTGTCCCGCCCGCGCTGGTCTTGCCGAGCAAGCGCTGGCACGAGGGGAACACATAGAACGCTCCCTCCGGCGTCAGGCAGTCGAGCCCGGTATTGGCGTTAAGCCCGGCCACCACCAGGTCGCGCCGCGCCTGGAACACCTTGCGCCAGTCGGCCAGGAAATCCTGCGGCCCATTCAGCGCCTCCACCGCCGCCCATTGCGAAATCGAGCTGGGATTGGTGGTCGACTGCCCCTGCAGCTTGGTCATCGCCGCCAGCAGGGGCTTGGGGCCGGTGCAATAGCCAATGCGCCAGCCGGTCATGGCATGCGACTTGGAAACCCCGTTCATTGTGAGGGTCCTGGCCTGCAGCCTGGGCTCTACCTGGGCGATGGTGGCAAAGGTCCGACCGTCATAAACCAGTGCCTCATAGATATCGTCGGTCAGGATATGAACATGCGGATGCCGCATCAGCACCTCCGCCAACCCCTTCAATTCCTCTGCCGAATAGGCCGCGCCGGTCGGGTTCGATGGCGTGTTGAGGATCAGCCACTTGGTTTTCGGCGTGATCGCGGCGTCCAGCACCCCGGGCTTGAGCTTGAACCCGGTCGAGGCATCGGCCACCGCGAACACCGGTTCGGCCCCGCACAGCCGCACGATTTCCGGATAGCTCACCCAATAGGGCACAGGCACGACCACTTCGTCGCCGGGGTTGAGCGTCGCCATCAGCGCATTGAAAATGATCTGCTTTCCACCCGATCCGACGAAGCAATCCGCCGCCGTAACATCGAGCCCATTGTCCCGCCGAAACTTGGCCGCCACCGCTTCCTTGAGCTCGGCAATGCCGTCCACATTGGTGTAGCGCGTTTTGCCCTCGTCCATGGCGCGCTTGGCCGCGTCACGGACATGCTCGGGCGTATCGAAATCCGGCTCGCCGGCGGAAAGGGCAATGATGTCCCGGCCCTCCGCCGCCATCACCCGCGCTTTCTGGCTGATCGCCACGGTCGCCGACGGCGCCACGCGCCCCAATGCCTCGGACAGAAAACCCATCATCGCCTCCGGTCGGTGCATGCGGGGCAACCGCCCACGATAGCGACATGCAACACTAATCTTGTCGGCAAGGGTTTAGTCCATCACCCCCCACGCTGCGAAGGGGTTTCACCGCACATGCAACTAAATTCCGATCGACGGCGTACTGCGCAGCACCACGCCCTGCACGCGCCAACCTTCATCGCGTTCGTCGGCAAGCTGGTACACCGCCTCCCAGACACGTCCATCTGCGTCGATCAGTTCGACTTCCTGCAGCACCACGCCCGGTGCCAGTTCCCGATAATCGCCGAAACTGTGCACGCGTGACTTCCCGATCGGACCGTAGCCGGATCGGGCAACATCCTCGGCAAAGCGCTGCGGATCGTTTTGGTAATTGGCCCGAAAAGCTGCGCCAGCGAAGGAGAGGGCCGCCTCGCCATCCCCGCTGCGCAGTGCCACGATCTGCCCGGTAATGGTTTCTCGCCAGGCCGTTTCGATCTCCTGGGCCAATGTCGGCGCCAGCATGATCACACTCAGAACCAGGGTCCAGACAGCACGCATCACCCGTCTCCCTTATTGCGGGCGGACGGCGTCCGCCACAGTTCTGCCCTCAAATGGTCCCGTCCTCACCCCCGTCGTTCCACACTGGTACCGCTTTTCGGTGCTTTCGTGGCAGCATCGGAAGCGAGGACAAGACGTCGATCCCATGCACTTATCTACGTCCCCCAGGCGCAAAAGTTTCAGGCTCGCGGCCCTGTTTGGCGCAATTGGCTCCACTGTGGCGATTGCAGCCGCACTGCTCATCGGTGTGGCACCCGCCCAGGCGGCCAATTTCGCTGCCCAGCCTGACACGCAGATTGCGGTCTTCATGGTGCCGCTTACCCTGCTGGTCCTGGTCCTGCTCTTCGAGGTCGCGCGCTTTGTCTGGCGCGGCCCCCTGCCGGCCCAACCTCCTGCCCGCCTGACGCGTCGCCCGGATTGGTCGAGCGCCGAAGGCAAGAGTTGAGCTTCGCGACAACGTTTCCCCCTGACGACCCACTGGCCGGCCTCAGCGCCGGCCGTTTCTTTTGACTTTCGCCCTATTGCGGACAGCGGGAGGCGGGTCCACACTTCTCTTCCATTTCAGGAGGACTGGCCCATGCATGTCGATACCATCCTGCAATCCAAGGGTGTTGCGGTACACACCCTGCCGCGAACCGGCACCTTGGCCGATGCGGTTGCCCTGCTCAACAGGCACAATATCGGTGCGGTCGTCATCACCGATGACAATGAGCGCATCGTCGGCATCCTGTCCGAGCGGGACATTGTCCGTCAGCTCGGCAAGAACCCCTCTGGCGCCCTCTCGCTCTCCATCGCCGATTGCATGACCAAGGGCGTGGTCACCGCCGAACGCACCACCACCATTGACGAGGTCATGGAAGCCATGACCCAGCGCCGCATCCGCCACATGCCCATCGCCGAAAACGGCGTGCTTGTCGGCATCATTTCCATTGGCGACGTGGTCAAGCTCAAGATCGCTGAAGTCGAGCATGAGGCCGAAGCCCTGCGCGAATACATCGCAAGCTGATCGTCCCCTATTTCAGCCGCATCAGCCCTGCAGCCGTCGGTCCAAATCCGCACGCGCGGTAGAACCCGTCCAGATGCGGCTCGAAATCGACATGCAGCCATGCCACGCCGCTCCCGCGTGCAAACTCCGCCGCCTGCCGAACCAGTTCGGTAGCGATGCCGCGGCGGCGGAAATCCGGATCGACGCTGGTATCGAGGATGAAGGCGTGAAGCCCCCCGTCCCAGGCCAGATTGACAAACCCGACCAGACGGCCATCGCTGAAGGCCCCCAGATGCGCCAGGCTCCGCTCGAGCACGCGATCATATCCCACCGGCACCCCACTACCCCAGGCTCGCGCCCAAAAGGCGTCGAGCACCGACCGGGTCGGACGCGGATTGCTGACATAGTCGATCAAGGACGCCACCTCACCTTACCAATCTCTCCAACTCTTCATCTGCTCGCAAGGTCGTGAAGAGCTGCACTTCCCTAAGGTCACATCCATGCCGGTTACCGGCGATATCCCATGCAAAGGATGAACGACCATGAAGTCCATTACCACCACCGCAATTGTTGCCCTGCTGACCGCCTCCATCGGCCTGGGCGCCGTCGCTCCGGCCCTCGCGCAGAACGCCCCCGCGGCCACATCCGCAGAGACCCAGTCCGCTGGCGAACGCGGTTTCCGCAACGGCCCCGGCATGCGCCACGGCGGCGGCCAAGGCGGCTTCTTCAATTTCGAACGCGGTGCTGAAGGCATCGAGATTGCCATCGTCCGCTTGAGCCACGCCATCGACCTCACCGACGAGCAGGCCGTCCTGCTCGAAGACCTCAAGACCGATGCCCTGGCGGCCGCCGCCGCCTTCGAGGCGGCCACCGATGGCCTCCGTCCGGTCCGCCCTGCAGACGGTGAAACGACCGAACGCCCGGACCTGACAGAGCGCTTCGATAACCGTATCGCCATCGAATCGGCGCGCCTGGCCGCGCTGGAGGCCGTCCAGCCTGCCTTCACTGCTTTCTTCGGCAGCCTCACCGATGAGCAGAAGGCCGAACTCGTCCCCGAACGCGGCGAACGCATGGCCGGCATGGGCAAGCAGCACGGAGGCCAGCGCCCGATGGGGTCCGGCAACCGCTGATACCATACGATCGGTTCGCCGCCTCCTTCGTCGGTGAACCGTCTCCAGCAACGCCTGCCAATCGCCCCCAAGCCGGCGGGCGTTGCCGAACCCCGGTCCTCAACGGCCGGGGTTTGCTTTTGCCACGCCCTCGACTACCAGTGAACCTGAGCTTTTTCTCGCGGGCATTTCATGACCACTCTCCCCCTCGATCCGACACGCATTCGTGCCCTGTTCCCGGCCTTTGCTGAGCCGAGCCTGGCCGGCCAGGCCTTTTTCGAGAATGCCGGTGGCTCCTACACCGCCCAGACCACGCTCGACATCCTCGATCACTATTATCGCGCCACCAAGGTGCAGCCCTATGGTGTCTACGCGGCCTCCGAGGCCGCCGGCAAAGCCATGGATCGCGCCTATGAGCGGATCGCGCAGGCGCTCAACGTGTCCGCCGACTGGATCCATATCGGCCCGTCCAGTTCCGCCAATACCTATGTACTCGGCAAGGCCTTTGGCGATTGGCTCAAGCCCGGGGACGCCATCATCGTCACCAACCAGGACCATGAAGCCAATACTGGCAATTGGCGGCGCCTGGCCGATCGGGGCATTGAAGTGCGCGAATGGCGCGTGGATTCAGAAACCGGCCGGCTTTCGCTCGATGCTCTTGATGCTCTGCTCGACGGCACCGTCAGACTCGTCGCCGCACCGCATTGCTCCAATATTGTTGGCGAGATCAACCCGATCGCCGAAATCGCGGATCGCGTCCATGCCATCGGCGCCATGCTGGCGGTCGATGGCGTCAGCTATGCCCCGCACGGCCTGCCGGACCTCACCGCGCTCGGCGCCGATATCTATTTCTTCTCGGCCTACAAGACCTATGGCCCCCATCAGGGTGTCATGGCCATCCGCCCCGATCTCGCCAGGGCCCTCCCCAATCAGGGCCATTTCTTCAACGACGCCAAGCTGCGCTACCGCCTGACCCCGGCGGGCCCCGACCATGCGCAGATCGCCGCCACCGCCGGCATCGTCGACTATCTCGAGCAGATCGCTCAGCTTGCGCCCGCCAGCATCGAGGGTGCCGATCCTTTCCGCCGTGCCCATGCAGCCATGCGCGCCCAGGAAATCGCCTTGGCCACGCCGCTGCTCGATCATCTACGCAGCCGCAATGATATCCGTCTCATCGGCCCGTCCGACCCTACCCTGCGCGCCCCCACGATCTCGCTCCTCCACAAGGAGCCGGGCATCGACATCGCCCGCCGCCTTGCGCGTCACGGCGTCATGGCGTCCGGCGGCAATTTCTACGCCGTACGGCTCCTCGAAGCCCTCGGCATCGACCCGCACAATCACGGTGTCCTGCGCCTGTCCTTCGTGCACTATACGACACCCGAGGAAATCCAGCAGCTCATCACCGCGCTCGACGCCGAGCTTTAGTGCTTGGACCTTGGCCTTGGCGCCACCCCACCCTCAATCCTTCCCCATCAAGGGGAGGGAAGCGCAGGGCGCAGTGCTAGTGTTCATCGACTCCCCCTGAGGGGAGGGATCTAGGGTGGGGGTTCAGGCCTCGCCCGGTCCAACAAGCCCATAGAGAGCCCCTTCCCCCCATGTCCCGTCCAATCGCCTCCGCGCTTCTTCTGCTCTGCACCATGTTCTGGGGATTTGCCTTCATCGCCCAAAAATCGGCGATGGACGCCATGGGGCCGCTGACCTTTGCCGGTGTTCGCTTTCTCATTGGCGGGCTGCTCATCCTGCCGTTGGCCCTGCACGAGCTGCGCCGCAAGGCCATTCGTCTCACCGGAACCCACTGGTTCTTCATTCTGGCCATGAGCACGGTCTTCTTCCTCGGCTCCTGGCTGCAGCAGGCGGGCCTGGCCACGACGACGGCCACCAATGGCGGATTTCTCACCGGGCTCTACGTGTTCTTCGTGCCCCTGCTTGGCTTCCTGCTCTTCCGCACCCGCCCGCATCCCATCATTTTCGCTGGCGTACCGCTGGCCCTGGTGGGTATCTATTTCCTCAATGGCGGCGGGCTCGACAGCTTCAACGCCGGGGACTGGCTCATCGTCTTCAGCGCTATTTTCTGGGCCATGCACGTGATCCTGCTCGGCCACGTCGCGAAAATGACCGGCCTGCCGATCTTCGTTTCCTCCGTCAGCTTCCTCGTCGCCGGCATTGCCGCCAGCACCATTGCCCTGCCCACCGAGGCGCCAACCCTGGCCGCCATTTCCGCCGGCTGGATCGAAATCGCCTATGCGGCCGTGCTCTCCACGGCGGTGGGCTTCACCCTGCAGGCCGTCGGCCAGCAACATGTCCCGGCGGCCAATGCCGCCATCATTCTCTCGGCCGAAAGCCTCTTTGCGGCGCTGGGCGCGGCCGTCGTCCTGGGCGAGCGCCTGCCTGCGGTCGGTTATGCCGGCGCGGCGCTGATCTTTGCCGCCATCCTTCTGGTCGAAGCCATTCCGCCCCTATGGGCCCGCCGCAGGGTGCATGTGCCGCGCACGGTGAACTGAAGCTCCTAATCCGCGTAGCGGTACATCTGGTAACTTTTGCAGATGACGAAGGCCACGCAACCCTTGAGCGTGATCTGGTCTTCGCTGACCTGGGTGATCGTTCCGGCCGCGCTCTGCCCGTAAATATGCAGTTCTCCTTGCCATTGGCCGGGCTGCGTCTGCACCGCATGGTCGATCAGCATGGTGTTGAGATAGGGCAGGTTTTCCGCATTGTCCGCGCCATTGCCCAGCCAGATGAGTTCCGCGCAAAGCTGGGTGCCGTCACCGCACAGGGTCACGTCATAGCGGGAATCCCGCATTTCGATTTCCCAAACACCCACCGGAGACGCCACGGCGCCAAATGTCGTCGTCAAGGACAGTGCCGCTGCCAGTACCACCCGCATCATGGCGCATGCCGATACATCTGGTAGGTCTTGCACACGACCAGGAATGCGCAACCCGACAGGGTCATGTGGTTTTCGCTGCGCTGGGTGATGGTGCCGCTCAACTGGTGACCGAACAGGTGCAGCGTGCCCTTCCACCGCCCTGGCCCCGAAGGCGCCAGCGCCTCGGCCATGGGGCGGTTGAGATAGGGCTTGTATTGCTCATTATAGTCGGCGTCCGAAAGCCACACCAGTTCGCCGCAGAGCCGCGTTCCGTCCCCACATAGGTCGAGCGCAAAGCGCGTATCCCGCGTTTCCAGCTCCCACACCCCGGCAGGCGAGGCGGCCGCGGGCAAAATGGGGAGACACAGGAGTACAATTGCGGCCACGCGGCGCACAAGTCTGGACATGATTGGCCTCTGACAGTTCTGCTGCGTCAAGCCTGACCTCCCCCATATGAACCCAAGCTGAACAATGGATGCCTGTAATAAATCTGCCGATGCATTAGTGCCGTCACTTGCCTGTCATCTTGCCTCTCTAGGGTCCGGCCTATCCCGGCTCCCCCCATTGGCCAGGATTGCCGGCCCCGCGTCCCCAACGCCGCGCCGGCATCGGAGGGCCCGGACCGCCAACCCCCGGCCTTCCCGACCGACAAGATCGGTCCTGGCCGCCTCAGGGCGGCCTTTTTTTGTGGACCGCCCCGGATTTCGCCTCGCGCCCGAACCGCCCCTGGGTCACAAGTGAAATCCCAGTTTCCGGCGCGACCATGGCCAAGCTCTATTTTTCCTATGCGGCAATGAATGCCGGCAAGTCCACCTTGCTGCTGCAGGCGGCCTATAACTACCGCGAGCGTGGCATGCGCCCCCTCCTCTACACCTCCGCGCTCTACGCTGAGGAAGGGGTGGGCCTGATCACCTCCCGCATCGGCATCGCAGAAGAGGCCGAACTCTATGCGGCCGGTGACGACCTCTACCAGTCCATCCGCGACTATCATGAGGAATCCAGGGTCGACTGCGTCTTTGTCGACGAGGCCCAGTTCCTCACGCGCGAGCAGGTCTGGCAGCTTGCCCGCGTCGCCGACCGGCTCAACATACCCATAATGTGCTATGGCTTGCGGACCGATTTTCAGGGCAAGCTCTTTCCCGGCTCCATGGAGCTTCTGGCCATAGCCGACGCCCTGCGCGAAATCCGCACCATCTGTACCTGCGGCGCCAAGGCGACAATGGTTGTGCGCCAGGACATGTCGGGCCGGGTCCTCACCGATGGCGACCAGGTTGCGATCGAGAAATCCGTCTACCTGTCCCTCTGCCGCAAGCATTGGGAAGAAGCTGTCGGTCGCTGGCCGGTGAAGCGACCCGAATAGGAGCCTTATCGATGCAGAACGACGCCACCGAACCCAAGGGCGCCCTGACCATCCGCACCCTCGCCATGCCCGCCGACACCAATCCGGCAGGCGACATCTTCGGCGGCTGGGTCATGAGCCAGATGGACATCGCCGGCGCCATTGCCGCTGTGGAGCGAGCCAGGGGCCGCGTCGTGACCGTGGCGGTGGAAGCCATGACCTTCATTGCGCCGGTCAAGGTGGGGGACGTGCTCTGCGTCTATGCCGAGATCGAGCGCGTCGGCAACACCTCGATCACCGTGGGGCTGGAGGCGTGGGTGCGCCGCAACCGGCTGGCTGATCGCACCAAGGTAACCGAGGCGCGCTTCGTCTATGTCTCCCTGGACGAAAACGGTCAGAAGCGACCCATCCCCACGACCTGATCGCTTTCGCTGGCCGTTCAGCCTGCGTTCAGCCAGACCCGGCTAAATGTTTTCCCGATGCATATGCGCCGGGGCAAATGGATACTTGTCGATCCTGCAATAGATCCCCCGGAACTCTTTGCGTCAGGACTTCGTTTCTGGAGTCACCAACAATAGGCGCGGCCGCCGAATAGCGTCGTCCCGGAGGTCCGGGACCGGCAAGGCCAAGCCCGGAGGAAAGTGTCATGCATCGTCAGACCCGCAAGAAACTTCTGAACCTGGCCACCGGCGTCGCCGTGGCCGCCGCGGCCGTCGTGGTGTTCCTGCCAGCAGCCCAGGCGGCCCCCGGCACCGTCACGACCAATGTCAATGTGCGCTCGGGCCCGGGCACCGGCTATGCCGTGGTCGACGTGGCGCGCGCCGGTCAGCAAGTGGATGTCCAGCGCTGCCAGGGTTCGTGGTGCTATATCGTCAAGCCCGGTCCCGACGGCTGGGTTTCGGCCAACTATCTCAGCGCCAGCGGCCGTCCTGTGAACCCGTCCAATCCGGGCATCTCCTTCGGCTTCACCATCGGCGGACCGGATGGCCCGCAGATCAGCATCGGTGTCGGCAATCAGCCGCAGCCGCGTCCCCCGCGTCCCCCGGTCATTCAGCCCGTCTATGAAGACGTCTGCTTCTATGACCGCACCCGCTTCCGCGGCGACAGCTTCTGCATGGAAGAAGGCCAGGCGATCCGCGACCTGGGTGGCTGGACAGATCGTATTTCGTCTTTCGACAACCCCGATGGCCTGGAAGTTCAGGTCTGCTCGCAGTCGGGCTTCCGCTCCTGCCGGATTTACACCACAGGCGCCTCCTCGCTGGGCGATTTCGACGACTACATCGCCTCTGTCCGCGTCCGCTAAGTTAAAGACAAGTCGAACATTGCGCCGCCCCGAAACGGGCGGCGCTTTACTTTGGAGCAATTGCCAAGCAGGCTAGGCCCGCCCGCAAACAAAGGTGGAAATCGCCATGCGCTCCTTCGTCGCCATTGTCTTTGCCTTAGCCTGCTCGCTGCTCCCTGCCCTCCCCGCTCTGTCCGCGCCCATGGGCGGCAGCCACGGCTGGAGCCGCGAAACCCTGGTCCTGCGCGCCGGACCGGGCAATGCCTATGCCATCACCGGTGAGATTGCCGGCGACCAGGCCATTCGCATCCAGCGCTGTCAGGGCAATTGGTGCAATGTCTATGGCCCGGGCGGCCATGGCTGGACCGGCAAGGTCGCCGTCGATTTCGGCAAGGATCCCCACTGGCCCATTCTCGACCCCGACAACAACTGGCCCGATATCGAGGGCGGCAGCATGTGCTTCTACGAAGGCACGCACTACACCGGCCGCTCCTTCTGCGCTGGCACCGGCGAAGTTTTCCGCGACCTCGCCCTATGGGGCTGGGACAACCGCATCTCCTCGGTAAAGGTCACCGTGGGCACCAGCGCCGCGCTCTGCCGCGACCGCTTCTTCCAGTCCTATTGCGAACGCATCGCCGAAAGCCAGCCGATCCTCGACCGTTATCTCTTGCGCAATCTCTCCTCAATCCGGCTGTACTGAGTTACCCGATATCAGTGCGACGACGTCCCGGCCCTGAGCCGGGGCCCCGGTTCTAGACGGCTCGGGCCGACGCCCGCGGGCCTGCCCCGTTCAGCTTCAACTGTCTCGCGGCCCGGTTTGCGGGCACTCACCCTGCATCTCCCTAAACACCGCATTCAGCGCTGGTTCAGCGCGAAAGGCGCCTAATCCCTCTCACCAAGCGCACCGCAAAAGCGGCCGCACGCAACAACTGATGAGGGAAACCCCATGTCCAACAATCGCAAGCTCTTCGGCGCCATTCTGGCCGCCACCACCCTGCTCACCACCCTGGCCGCAACGGCCGCCCCGGGCGTTGCCACAGGCAATGTCAATGTCCGCACCGGCCCTGGCACGGGCTATGCCAAGGTTGGCGTCCTGCCTGCTGGCGAATATGTCGATGTCAAGCAGTGCCAGGGCTCCTGGTGCTTTGTCGACCGCGCCTCGGGCACGGACGGCTGGGTCTCCAAGAATTACCTCGCCCCCGCTGGTGGTGGTGGTGGTGGAGGCGGCGGTGGCGGAAGCAGTGAAGACATTCCGTTCAACTTCGGCGTAACGGTCGGCCCGGGCGGTCCAAGTTTCTCCTTCGGTATCGGCGATGCGCCGCCACCCCCACCCGCTCCTCCCGCGCCGGCCCAGGCCTGTTTCTTCAAGGGCAACAACTTTACCGGCGCCCAGTTCTGCGTCGCCGCCGGTACTGACGACCCGCACCTGCCGGGCGGATGGAATGACTCCATCTCCTCCATTCGCCTGCAGGGCGGCGCCAAGGTCACCGTATGCAAGAACAATTGGTATGCCGGCGCCTGCACCACCTACAGCAACGACAAGCCGCTGCTGGGCACCTACAACAACAAGATCTCGAGCTATCAGGTCTTCTGATAACAGCCGAGCAAGACAAGGAGGCGCCGTCTTCATGACGGTGCCTCTTTTATACCTCTTCCGCCGGCCCTGCGGCAGGAATAGCCTTCAGATGTGCGCAGAGTCGCCACCCCGGCGTCTCGCGCCACATTTTGGGGGGACTCTCACCATGCCAGCACTGGCACAACTCTATTTCCGCACGGCCATATTGTTCCTGATCGCCGGGATCAGCATCGGCATCTTCATGTCCATCAGCGGCAATCACGCCGTCATGGGCGCCCATGCGCACATAAACCTGCTCGGCTGGGTCACCAGCGCCCTGTTCGGCACCTATCTCGCGCTCAACCCTGCCAAGGCGGCCGGCCTGCTGCCCCGGCTGCAATATGGCGTCTATGTCCTGGGCGTCCTGGCCATGGGCACGTCGCTCTACCTGATGCTTGACGGCAATGCGAGCATCGAACCCGTCGTCGCCGTCAGCTCTTTGGTGGCGTTTGCCGGCGTCCTTCTGTTCGCCGTCATCATCTTCATGCCAGCCCGAAGCTGAATGTGAACTGGCGCGTTGGCGATCAGCGTCAACGCGCCGGCTACGCGGCCGCCCGTCCAGCGACGCGATTGGTCAGCGTCTCGAGATCCTTGAGCAAGTCGCGATAAGGTTCCAGATCACTGCCCCGGCACAAATCCTGCTGCGCAAAGATCAGCGCATCGGCATAGCACACCGCTTCGGCCGGCTTGAGCGGCACACCATCGACGGCCACCGCATCCAGGCAGTCGAAGCTGTGCATCGCCACTTCGGTCAGCAGATGCAGTCCTGCCAGCCCGGCGAGGTCCCGGGTCAGCGCGGCCCAATCGCACCCCTGGTCAACTTTCGTTGCGTCCCAGTTCTGCAATAGCTCCACCAGCGGAATAACCGCAGAACCGATCTGCTGTT
>NZ_CAJXJS010000069.1 GCF_913055165.1 uncultured Devosia sp. | reverse complement strand
AGCACACCAGAACACACCCCAAGGCCAGCCACGACAAAACCTGACCAACAAGCCAGTTCAACCCGCTGATCAGGCGCACAATCAGGGCCAGTATCTGCATGGCTGTTCCTCCCCGCTTTCCCGACGAGCGCGATGGCGCTGTTGCCGCGCCTTGCCCCTTGGCGATTGAGCCCGATCCAGGCGGGTGGGTCAATGTGATTGTGGCGGAAACGGGGCGTTATGCCCGATCCGGCTGGTGACATCTGATACGAAAGTGGTATGCACCCGACCAAGACCCATCGCTGGAGGGATGCATGTTCGTTGTCGGCGGCGAGAGCCTGATCGATCTGGTGCCGGTGTCGGCAGAGCCGGGGGCGGAGCGCGTCGCCCATGCCGGCGGGTCGCCCTTCAATTGCGCGATCGCGCTGAGCCGGCTGGGCAATGACACCGGCTTCCTCTGCCCCATCAGCCAGGATGAATATGGCGAGCTGTTGCTGGCGCCGCTGGCCGAGGCAGGGGTTGCGGTCTTGCTCAAGGATCGTGTCGCGGCGCCGACGACCAAGGCCATTGTCAGCTTCAATGCCAAAATGCAGGCGAGCTATGTGTTCGAGCGCGGTGCGGACCGGGCCTTTACGCGCGATGGCCTGCTGGCCGCGCTGCCGGAGGACGTCGGTCTCTACCAGATCGGCGGATTTTGCCCGATCCTGGAGGAGGACGCCGCGATCTGGAGCGATGTGGTCGATGCGGCGCTGTCGCGCGGCGCGACCGTTTCGATCGACATCAATGTGCGCGACAAGCTGGTGGAGGATGAAGCCGGCTATCGGGTCCGGCTGGGCGCCTTTCTCGACAAGGCGCATCTGGTCAAGCTTTCGGATGAGGATCACGCCTGGCTTGAGCCGGGCAAGCGCATCGAGGATCATGCGGCCGCGCTGCTGGCGCGACCCAATTGTGAACTGGTGGTGGTCACCATGGGGGAAGAGGGCTCGCGGGCGTTCAGCCGGACGGGGACGGCCCATGCGCCTATCCACAGGCCAGAGGTGTTTGGCGACACGGTTGGCGCGGGCGACAGCCTGATGGCTGGTATCCTCACCTGGCTGGGCGAGGCCGGGACACTGCGCCCTGGCGGCATGGCTGGGCTGGATGCGGACCAGCTCGCCGCAATGCTGCGCTTCGGCGCGGTGGTGGCCGGTATCAATTGCGGCCGGGTGGGATGCCAGCCGCCCAGCCGGTCCGAAGTGGACGCGGTGCTCTCGGCCTGATCACGCGCGCTTGACCGGTCGGGCGTAACTTTACGCCTCGTGCTTCCGTATAGTGGGCAGGGTTCAGCCTTGGGAGCGGATGTGTTCGAACTGGTTCTGGCCTATGCGGCGGGTCTTCTGACCCTGATCAATCCCTGCGTGCTGCCCTTGTTGCCGCTGATCGGCGCCAGTGCGCTGGCGCGGCACCGGCTGGCGCCGTTGGCCATGGCCGCCGGCATGGCGGTGAGCTTCACGTTGGCGGGGCTGGGCGCCTTTGCGCTGACGCGGGCGCTCGGCCTGCCGCAGGATGTGGTGACGCTGGGGGCCGGCTGGGCCATGCTGGCCTTCGGCCTTGTCATGCTGACCCCGCCCTTGCAGGCCCAGTTCTCGCGGCTGGCCGGGGCCACCGCCAGCGGCAGCACAAAGCTGTTGGGACAAATGGAAGGGCGCGGGCTTTGGGGCGAAGCGGCGGCGGGAGCGTTGCTGGGCCTGGCTTGGTCGCCCTGCATCGGACCGACCCTGGGCGGCGCCATCGGGCTGGCGGCGCAGGGCGAAGATCTGTTCTATGCCGGGCTGATCATGGCGTTCTTTGCTCTGGGGGCTGCGAGCATCGTCCTGGCGCTGGCCTATGGCACGCGCGCCGCGCTGTCCGGCCGACGGGCCACGCTGATGCAGATCGCGCCGCACGCCAAGACCATTCTGGGGTTCGGGCTCATCGTCGTGGGCCTGGCCATCATTTTCCGTATCGACCGGCTGCTTGAGGCCTGGGCGCTCGGCGTGTTGCCGGCCTGGCTGGTCGATCTATCCGTGAGTATCTAGGGAGGACATCATGATTACCCGTCGTCATCTGCTGGCCGGTCTTGCCGGAGTGAGCATATCGGCCCTGGCCGTCGGGGGCGGATTTGCGCTCGAGTTCATCGACTATACCGGCAGCGAACTGGAAGGGCTGGCGGCGAGCGGCAAGCCCTATGTCATCAATTTCCACGCCACCTGGTGTCCCACCTGTGCGGCCCAGCAGCGGGTGCTCGATGCGCTGCAATCCGAGAGCACGGCCTATGCGGCCATCCCCATTCTCCGGGTGGATTGGGACAGCTATGGCAATAGCGAGCTGGCGCGCGGCCTGGCCATTCCGCGCCGCTCGACGCTGGTGCTGATGCAGGGCAATAAAGAGCTGGGGCGGCTGGTGGCCGAGACCCGCAAGGCGCAGATTGCTGCCCTGCTCGATCTCGCGGGCTCTTGATGGTCCCGCCGATTGCCTAGTCCTGCTGCTTCTGGTCTGATCCCGACCGCAGGACAATTCGGGGGCGGGCATGAAGAAGCGATATTGGGCAGCGATTGCGGCGGCCGTGATCGGCGTGAGCACGGGCGCATTTCTGCTCAAGCCAGTGGCCGGACCACCCCGGGAACTGGATCTGGTGGGCGATGTGGCGCGTGGCGATTATCTCATTCGCCTCGGCGGCTGCGTCGCCTGCCATACCGATACGGCTGCGGGACGGGCCTATCTCTCGGGCGGGGCGGGGCTGGAAACACCGTTCGGAACCTTCGTGCCGCCCAATATCACCTCTGACTCCGATGCCGGTATCGGTGACTGGACACTGGCGCAATTTGCCAATGCGATGAGCAATGGGATGGGGCCGCAGGGACATCTCTACCCGGCCTTTCCCTATGAGAACTACACGCTGATGAGCGATCAGGAGATCGCAGATCTCTACGCAGCATTGATGGCCACCGCGCCCGTCGCCGAGCCTGCGGCGGAAAGCCAGATTCCCTTCCCGTTCAATATCCGGCTGGCCATGGCCGGTTGGCAGAACCTGTTCTTTTCGCCCAACCGCTTCGCCCCGGAGGAAGGGCAATCGGAGGAATATAACCGCGGCAAGTATCTGGCCTTCGGACCGGCCCATTGCGTGGCCTGCCACACACCGCGCAATGCGCTGGGCGCGCTGGATTGGGACGCGGCGCTGACCGGTTCGCCCGGTGGCACGGGGGGCAGGGCCCCGGCCATCACCGCCGAGGCGCTGGTTGCAGAGGGCTATGACGTGCCAACACTGGTGCAGACGCTCAAGGACGGCTTCACCCCCGGCTTTGACGTGCTGGGCGGGGCGATGGGCGAGGTGATCACGGATTCGACGTCCCACTGGACCGATGAGGACCTGACGGCGCTGGCGACCTATCTATTGACAGAGTGATCAGGCCCCGGCGCGGATGGCGAGGGCCTCGTTTAGCGTCATCTCGGTGTGATGCCCCCAGGCTTCGTCGGGTTCAGGGTAGTCGAGGCGGAAATGCCCGCCGCGGCTTTCGGTGCGCAGGAGCGCAGCGGCGGCGACCAGCGTGGCTGAGGTGGTCATGTTGAGATAGGCGCTGGTGACCTGTTCGGCGGTGGCTTCCAGATGGGCGATCTGGCGCAGGGCCAGTTTCAGGCCCTCGGCGTCCCGCTCGACGCCGACCAGGTCGCTCATGACGCGCCGCAATTCCTGCACGGCGATGGTGTTGCGCAACACGGTCTCGGCCCGGTTGCCTTCGGCTTCGTTCCATTCAATGCCTTTGAAGGGGGAGAGGTCACGTGCTGGTTCGAGGCCGCCAATATCTTCGGCGATGCGAGCGCCATAGACGACCGCCTCCAGCAGGGAATTGGAGGCCAGTCGATTGGCGCCATGCAATCCGGTGCAGGAGGCTTCACCGCAGACCCAGAGGCCGGGCAGGGAGGAGCGGCCGCGCTCGTCAACCTTAACCCCGCCCATGTGGAAATGGGCCGCGGGGGTGACCGGGATCATGCCCGAGACCGGGTCGATACCGGCGTCGTGGCAATATTTGCTGACGGTGGGGAAACGGGTCAGGATATCGGCGCCGAGCACTTGCCTGGTATCGAGAAAGACGCGGCGTCCAGACTTGATCTGGCGGAAATTGGCGCGGGCGACGATATCGCGCGGGGCCAGTTCGGCGTCGGGATGGATGGCGGGCATGAAGCGCTCGCCCAGATCATTGACGAGAATGGCGCCTTCGCCGCGCAGGGCCTCGGTCGCGAGTGGCGCCGGATCGGCACCGGTGGCGATGGCGGTGGGGTGGAACTGGACAAATTCGGGATCGGCGATGATGGCGCCGGCACGGGCCGCCATGCCCATGGCGTGACCACGCACCCCGGGTGGATTGGTGGTGACGGCATAGAGGCCGCCCAGCCCACCGGCCGCCAGAATGGTGGCGCGGGCGCGGATGAATATAGGCTCGGAATAGCGGTCGCCCAGGCGGCGGCAATAGACGCCGACAATGCGGCCATTGTCGCGGGCAAGGCTGAGAGCGGTAATGCCTTCGACGACGCGGATGGAAGGCGTCTTGCGCACCTGGGCGATGATGGCCTGCATGATGGCCCAGCCGGCCCGGTCGCCCTCGACCTTGACGATGCGGTTGGCCGAGTGGGCGGCCTCGCGCCCGAGTTCGAAATTGCCGAAATCGTCGCGGTCAAAGGGGGTGCCCCAGCGGGCGAGGTCCTCAATGCGGGCGACGGCCTCGGCGGTGACCCCTTCGGCCGTGCCATGGTCGACAATGCCGGCGCCGGCCATTTCGGTGTCTTGCGCATGGGCCTGGGGACTGTCGCCCTGGCCAATCGCTGCAGCCACACCGCCCTGCGCCCAGGCCGAGGAGGCTCCCATGCCGAGCGGTTTGGGGGAGAGTACGGTCACCGGACGGGGCGCCAGCTTGAGCGCGGTGAACAGACCCGCCAGACCGGCACCGACGATCAGGGCGCCGTCGGCGTTGAGCGTGTTGTCAATGATGGTCACGGTCGTCCTCCCAATCCCCACACAGGGCCATAGCCTCCCGTTGCCATTGCAGCAAGCGGAGAAGATCGGCCCGACCCGGGGCTGCTGATTGGTCCTTTCCGGTTGCTGACCGACCGATCGGTCAGTATAGTGATCGTGTAGATGGAAGGTGGCGCATGATCAGGACGACGAAGCGGCAGGCGATTATCGATGCTGCTCTGGCCCTTTTGGCCGAAGGCGGGGGCGAGGCGCTGACCGCATCGGCTCTGGCGGCGCGGGCCGGAGTGAGCAAGGCCAATGTATTCCACCACTTCCCGCGCCTCGACGATATCGTGCTGGAGGCGCTGGAGGCCTTTATCATGGGCATGCCCAGCATGTGGCCGGATGCCGGTACGCGGGTGCGCGACTGGCTGCTGGCGCTGGGCACCGACACGATCAACACCATGGATGCCGATCCGGCGTTGTCCGGCGCCTATTTTGCATTCGTTTCCCGGGCGCAGGGCAATCCGGCGCTGCGGCAAAGGCTGGCCGAGATCGTGGGGGCGGCCCGTGCCCATTTCGAGGCGGTCCTGGTGCACCTGGCGCCGGAGCGTTTCACCCGGGAGGAAGTCGAGGCCCTTGCCGGGCTGCTCCTGCTTACGCTGGACGGGCTGGCGCTGCACCGCCAGCTGGTGCCTGAACGCGCGGCAGAGCAGGCCACTGCATGGGCGGCCCTGGTCGACCGAATCGCGCCAGAGGAGGAGCAATGATGAAGGCCTTGATCGCGGGTGCCGGCATTGCCGGACTGACGACCGCCCTGGCGCTGCGACGCATCGGCTGGGAGGTGACAGTGATCGAAAAGGCCCCGGGCCTCAGGGCCGGGGGCTATATGTTGGATTTCTTCGGTCCCGGCTTTGAGGCAGCCGAAGAGCTGGGCGTGATCGAGGCCCTGCGGCGGCATGCGCGCGGGGTGGGCAAGCTCGATATGGTGGATGCGCGGGGGCGGACGGGGTCGTCCATGGCCTATCAGCGCATCATCGAAGCAGCGGATGGCAAGCTCTTTCCCATTCTGCGCGGCGATATCGAACGGGTTCTGCACGATGCTCTGCCGGACGCGGTGACGATACGCTTTGGCGCAGAGATTGTGGCGGTAGATGACCGCGGCTCTGGCGTGACGGTGCGGATTTCGACCGGTGAGACGATGGAGGCCGATCTGCTGGTGGGGGCAGATGGCATTCATTCGGGTGTTCGCCGGCTGGTTTTCGGACCGGAGACACAGTTCATCCGGCCATTGGGTTTTCACACGGCCGCCTATTTCTTCGATAATCAAGACGTTGCCGCTGCGCTGGATGGTGACTTCAAGATGATGACCGCCAAGGACTGCATGGCTGGGTTCTATGAAGTCGATCGCGGTCGGATCATGAGCTTTTTCGTGATGCGCAGCGATCGCATGGAACGGCCCGCTGATGTCCGCGCCACCCTCCAGACCGCATACGGCGGGCTGGGCTGGGTGCTGCCCGCGGCGCTGGATGCGGCCCCGGCGGCTAAGGACATCTACTATGATATCGTCGCGCAGGTGGAGATGGCGCGCTGGCGCAGGGGGCGAGCGATCCTGCTGGGTGACGCGGCCTATGCGGTGTCGTTGCTGGCCGGGCAGGGCGCATCCCTGGCCATGGCGGGCGGCCGGGCGCTGGCGCAGGCCCTAGAGGCCGACAGGGACATCGATGCTGCGCTTGAGCGCTTCGAGACGCAATTGCGGCCGCTTGTGGAAGACAAGCAGCAGGCGGGCCGGCGGATGGCGAACTGGTTTGTGCCAGCAACGCCGGCCCACGCCCTGGTGCGGGATATTGCCATCCGGGTGATGAACTGGCCGCCCCTGTCAGGTCTTATGGGCCAGTTCTTTTCGGTCGGCTCGAAAGGCTTTTCGCTGGCCCGCCGCTGAGCGGGCCAGCTGAGACGACAATCAGGCGCTGTAGGCCTTGACGGTCTGGCGCTGCTCGCCCAGGCCTTCGATGCCCAGATGCATGACATTGCCGGGCTTGAGCCAGACAGGCTCGGGCTTGATGCCCATGCCGACGCCCGGCGGGGTACCGGTGGTGATGATGTCGCCCGGCTGCAGGCTCATGAACTGGGAGACATAGGACACGACCTTGGCAACGCCGAAGATCATGGTCTTGGTCGAGCCGTCCTGGTAGCGCTTGCCATCGACTTCGAGCCACATCTTGAGGTTTTGCGGATCGGCAACTTCCTCCTTGGTGACAAGCCAGGGCCCGATGGGACCAAAGGTGTCCGCACCCTTGCCCTTGTCCCAGGTGCCGCCGCGCTCGGTCTGGAAATGGCGCTCGGAGACGTCGTTGCAGACGCAATAGCCGGCCACGTGGTCCATGGCGTCGGCTTCCTCGACATAGCGGGCTTCCTTGCCGATGACGACGGCCAGCTCGACTTCCCAGTCCGGCTTGATGGCGTTCTTGGGAATGATGACATCGTCATTGGGGCCGATAATGGCGCTGGTGGCCTTCATGAAGATGATCGGCTCTTCGGGAATTTTGGCGCCAGTTTCAGCGGCATGGTCGGCGTAGTTGAGGCCGATGCAGATGAACTTTCCGACGTTCGCCACGCAGGGGCCGATGCGCTCGGAGGCCGAGAGTTGCGGCAGGGCATCGATGTCGGCGGCGGCGATCTTTGCCAGCCCCTCGGGCAGGAGGGTGGCGCCGCCGATATCGGGGACCACGCCCGACAGATCGCGGATGGAACCATCGGCGGCGAGGATGGCTGGCTTTTCAGCGCCCTTGGCGCCGACGCGAAGCAGTTTCATGGCGGGGTCTCCTCCGATTGGATGAACGCGAGCATCAAGCCCGTTGTCACCCCCACCTAGCTTCGCTACGGCCCATTGGCCTAGCTGCGCTACCTCCCCCGTCAAGGGGGAGGTGTGGGGGCGGGGTGCTATCGGCTTCTCATAGAACTAACATGTTAGTCTTGTCGAGGGCGGCTTTGGTCGAAAGCGTCAGGTCTTGGGGCGGATGACGCCCTTCTTCAGGATGATGTTGCCGTAAAGGCGCGCTTCGCCGGTCTGGACCACGGCCGCGGCCTTCTTGGCGCGATCATAAAAGGCGAAGCGTTCGATCTTGGAATAGTGCTTCTCCGGTTCGTGCCGGGCGATGATGGCTTCGAATTCGTCGTCGATCGGCTGACGCGCCGCCGGTTCGCCCACCACTTCCATGCCGATGGCGGTATCTTCGGCATATTGGTCGAGCGGCAGCAGTGTGAGCACGGCGTCGAGCATGTCGGTCACCGAAATGCCGTCGGCGCGGATGGTCATCGGACCCAGGAATTCGGCCGGAAAATTGGCATCGGCCAGGACGATCTCGTCGCCATGGCCCATGGCGCGCAGGGTCGAGAGCAATTCTGGGCCGAGCAGGGGCGGGATGAGTTTGAGCATGGTGGTCTCTGGCTAGCCGAAGGGGAAATCGTTGTCATCAGTGGTGAACTCGGCGCCATCGGCGAAGAGTTCGGGGTGTTCCTGGGCGAAGGCGAAGAGCTCGATCATCACCGCGTCGATATGGGCGCGGATGGCGGCGATGGCCTGGGGCGCGCTGCCGGCCAGGATGCCGTCAAAGATCGCCTGGTGCTCGGCAATGGTGTGGTTGAGGCGGCGCGGCGTGATGATGAGGCGCCGGGCACGGTCGAGATTGGCGCGGGCCTTGTCGATGATCGACTTGACCTTGGTCAGTCGCATGGAGCGGAAAATGATGTCGTGAAAATCGACGTCGATCTGGTGGAAGGTCTCGGCATCGTCGCGCGATGCCGCATCGCGCTGGGCCGCCATATTGGCGTGCAGGGCCGCGATGACGTCGGCGTCGTGCTTGCCGATCAGCACCCGCAGGGCCTCGCTTTCGAGGCCCTTGCGAATAAGCATGTATTCGCGGACATCGGCGATCTTGACCAGGGACACGGTCGAACCACGCTGCGGGGCGATATCGACCAGGCCCTCCTCGGCCAGGCGCGCCAGGGCTTCGCTGACTGGGAAGCGCGAGACGCCCAATTGGGCGCAGATGGCAGTCTTGTCCAATGTGGTGCCTGGCGGCAGCGCCAGGGTGACAATGGCATGGCGCAGGGCGTTGGTGACGTCCACCGTGACGGTCCCGCGCGAGAAATCCCCGGCGACCCCGAGAAATTGATAAGGACTGGCTTCCGTTTTCATGCTAACATGTTAGTTAGTGGCGAAGTGAATGACAATGCCGGGCCTTTCGATTGCGTGCGCAATCTGGCGAGAAAACCCGGCGAGGTAAAGCGCCGATAACCGACTGCCAAAGGCCCCCTGTTGATGAATGAACAAGTCACCCAGCCGCAAGGCAAAACCCTGGTGCTCAATGCCGCCGACAATATCGCGGTAGCTCTGGCCAATCTGGAGGTCGGTACGAGCACTCCGGAGGGCGTGGCCATTATCCGGCGGGTGCCGCGCGGGCACAAATTTGCCACCCGGCCGATAGCAGTGGGCGAGGCGGTTATGAAATTCGGGCAGATCATCGGCTTTGCCAAAGAAGGCATTGCGCCCGGCGATTGGGTACATGAGCACAATTGCGGCATGGGCGGGCCGGATGGTTCACTGATGCATGATTATGCCTTTGCCGAGGGCGTGGTGCCGGTGGATATGCTTGAGGCAAGCCAGCGGGCGACCTTTGAAGGCTACAAGCGCGCCAATGGTTCGGTGGGGACCCGCAATTATGTGGGCATCCTGACCTCGGTGAACTGTTCGGCGACGGTTGCCAAGTTCATGGCGGAAGCCATCAACCGCTCGGGCGTGCTGGACGACTATCCGGAAATCGATGGCGTCGTGCCGTTCGTGCATGGCACGGGCTGCGCCATGGATACACATGGTGAGGGCTACCAGATCCTGCGGCGGACGCAGTGGGGCTATACGTCCAATCCGAATCTGGGCGCGGCGCTACTGGTGGGGCTGGGCTGCGAGGCCTTCCAGATTGACCGGATGAAGGAGGCCTACAACCTCAAGGAAACCGATACGTTCCAGACCATGACGATCCAGGAGATCGGCGGCACGCGGAAGATGATCGAATGGGGTGTGGAACGCATCAAGGAGATGCTGCCGGTGGCCGCAAAAGCACGGCGCGAAACCGTGGATGCCTCGCAGCTGACGCTGGCCCTGCAATGCGGCGGCTCGGACGGCTATTCGGGCATCACTGCCAATCCGGCGCTGGGCGTGGCCGTCGATACGCTGGTCAGGCATGGGGGCACGGCGATCCTGTCGGAAACGCCGGAAGTCTATGGCGCCGAACACATGCTGACCCGGCGCGCAGTGAGCCGCGACGTGGGCGAAAAGCTGATTGAACGGATCAAATGGTGGGAGAGCTATACCCAGCGTAATGGCGGGGAGATGAACAACAATCCCTCGCCCGGTAACAAGCTCGGGGGGCTCACCACCATTCTCGAAAAATCGCTGGGTGCGACGGCCAAGGGCGGATCGACGCCGCTGACGGCGGTTTATGAATATGCCGAGAAGGTCACCGAGAAAGGCTTCGTGTTCATGGATACGCCGGGCTTTGATCCGGTATCGGCCACGGGCCAGGTGGCGGGCGGCGCCAATGTGCTGTGCTTCACCACCGGGCGCGGATCAGCCTATGGCTGCAAGCCGGTGCCCTCGATCAAGCTGGCGACCAATTCCGAGCTTTACGGCCGCATGACCGAGGACATGGACATCAATTGCGGCGATATCGTCGAAGGTGTTTCCATCGAGGCCAAGGGTCAGGAAATCTTCGAGCATGTGCTCAAGGTCGCCTCTGGCGAGAAGTCCAAGTCCGAGGCGCTGGGCTATGGCGACAATGAATTTGTGCCCTGGCAGGTCGGGGCGGTGATGTGACAGAGCGTCAGGAGCACTGGCAGGAGGTCTATACGACCAAGGCCGAGAATGAGGTCTCCTGGTTCGAGGAGAATCCGGGCTTTTCGCTGGCCCTGCTCGACGCGGTGGGCCTGACGGCCGACCATGTCGTGGTCGATATCGGCGGGGGCGCGTCCAGGCTCGTGGACGCGCTGGTGGCTCGAGGGCAGGTTTGGGTCAGTGTGTTGGACCTGTCACAGGCGGCACTCGATACCGCTCGAGCACGGCTGCCAGCGGGCGCCAATGTCGATTGGATTGCGGGGGATGTCACGCATTGGGTCCCACAGCGCGACTATGACGTCTGGCATGATCGGGCGGCGCTGCATTTCCTGACCGATACTGAGGATCAGACACGCTACGCCACCGTCATGGCGCGCGCCCTGAAACCGGGAGGAGCCGCGGTGATCGGGACATTCGCTCCGGATGGGCCGGAGAAGTGCAGCGGCTTGCCGGTTGTCCGCCATGATGCCGAAAGCCTGTCTGCGCTGTTCGGCGCAGATTTTGAGCTGATCGATCATCGACGCCACGATCATGTGACGCCTTGGGGCAGCGTGCAGAAATTCCAGTTCAGCAGCTTCCGCAAGCGTCAGGACTGAGCGGCCGCGCCCTATTCCTCGGTGAAACGCACCTTGCCGATATGGGGCAGGTTGCGGTTCCGCTGAGCATAGTCGATGCCGTAGCCGACGACGAATTCATCGGGAATGTCGAAGCCAATCCAGCGGGCCGGGACGTCGGTCTCGCGGCGGCTGGGCTTGTTTAAGAGGGCGCAGACTTCCATGCGGCGGGGATGGCGCGTCTCAAGGATTTCGAGAACGTGTTTCAGCGTGTGGCCGGTGTCGATGATGTCTTCTACCACCAGCACGTCGCGGCCGGCGATCTCGCCGCGCAGGTCCTTGAGGATGCGCACTTCGCGGCTCGATTCCATGGCATTGCCATAGGAGGAGGCCTCGATGAAATCGACCTCGACCGGCAGGTCGATCTCGCGCACGAGATCGGCGATGAAGATAAAGGAGCCGCGCAACAGGCCGACGACCACGAGCTTTTCGGTGTCCTTGAAGGCGTCGGTGATTTCATGCGCCAGTGCCTCGACGCGGGCGGCAATGGCCTTGGAGGAAATCAGCTTGTCGACGACATAGGGGGCTTGGGGCATTACCAGCGAACCTCATCCTGAGCCTGTCGAAGGATGGGGTCGCGAGTGCTCGTCCCTCGCGTCCCCGACCTCGTGGTTCGACAGGCTCACCATGAGGTCTACAAGGCAGAGTGCTCGCGGAAAGTGGCCCTCGGGTCAAGCCCGAGGGCGGTGCGGTGTGGTGGCGGCACACGGCGTTCGAGCATAGCTCTCACGCGTGATCAGCTAAAATCGCTCCACCGGAGCGATTTTGCCTTCGGCCCGCTGCTCACCTCGGCAAATCCGTCTTGCCCATGAGGTCGAAATCGATGGAGCGGGCGGCCTGGCGCCCTTCGCGGATGGCCCAGACGACGAGCGACTGGCCGCGGCGCATGTCACCGGCGGCGTAGACCTTGGGGACCGAAGTCTTGTAGCTCATGGTGTCGGCGAAGAGGTTCCCGCGCTTGTCGAGATCGGCCCCCAGCTCGGTCAGCATACCCTTCTGCACCGGGCCGGCAAAGCCGATGGCGAGCAGGACCAAGTCCGCCTTGATGACGAATTCGGTGCCCGGAATAGGTTGGCGCTTGCGGTCGACGCGGGCGCATTCGACGCCAGTGACATTGCCCTTGTCGTCGCCGATGATCTTCATGGTGCCAGCGGAGAATTCGCGGATGGCGCCTTCGGCCTGACTGGACGAGGTGCGCATCTTGACCGCCCAGTTGGGCCAGTTGGTCAGCTTGTTCTCAAGCTCGGGTGGCATGGGGCGCACATCGAGCTGGGTGACGGCAATGGCGCCCTGGCGGAAGCTGGTGCCGACACAGTCAGACGCGGTGTCGCCACCGCCCACGACCACGACATGCTTGCCAGCGGCCGAAAGCTGGAATTCGCCGGACACATCCTCGCCGCCGACGCGGCGGTTCTGCTGCACCAGGAACGGCATGGCGAAATGCACGCCGGCGAACTGGTTGCCTTCGACATCGACGGGGCGCGGCTTTTCGGCGCCGCCGGCCAGCAGCACGGCGTCGTGGCTGTTCTGCAATTCGGAGAGCGGGGTGGTGACACCGACATTGACGCCATAGTGGAAGGTGACGCCCTCGGCTTCCATCTGGCTGACGCGGAAGTCGATATGGTCCTTTTCCATCTTGAAGTCGGGAATGCCATAGCGCATCAGGCCGCCCGCCTTGGGCTCCCGCTCATAGACATGGACATCGTGACCGGCGCGGGCGAGCTGCTGAGCCGCTGCCATGCCGGCAGGGCCGGAGCCGACGACGGCGACCTTCTTTCCGGTCTTGGCCTTTGGTGGATGCGGCTTGACCCAGCCGGACTTGATGGCCCGGTCGGCGATGGCCTGTTCGACGGTCTTGATGGCGACCGGCACGTCTTCCAGATTCAGTGTGCAGGCTTCCTCGCAGGGTGCGGGGCAGATGCGGCCGGTGAATTCGGGGAAATTGTTGGTCGAATGGAGGTTGCGGGCAGCCTCCTCCCAATCGCCGTTATAGACAAGGTCGTTCCAGTCCGGGATCTGGTTATGGACCGGGCAGCCGGTATCGCCATGGCAGAACGGAATACCGCAATCCATGCAGCGCGCGGCCTGGTCCACCACCCGGCCTTCGGACAGGGGGATGGTGAATTCGCCGAAATGGCGGATGCGATCCGAGGCCGGCTCATAGCGGGGCTCTTCACGTTCGATTTCGAGAAAGCCTGTTACCTTACCCATTGCTCCCTCTCCTTATTCTGCGGCCGCTTGGGCGCCCGATGAGCGCTTCTTTTCCATCTCGAGGATGGCGCGGCGGTATTCGACCGGCATGACCTTGACGAATTTGGGACGCATCTCGACCCAGTTTTCCAGGATCTGCTTGGCGCGGGTCGAGCCCGTATAATGCAGATGGTTGGAGATGAGCTGGTGCAGGCGCTCGTCGTCATGCTTGGTCATGTCGCCCGAAATGTCGACGCGGCCATGCCATTCAAGGTCGCCACCATGGTGGTGGAGCTTGCGCATGAGGTCTTCTTCCTCCTGCACCGGCTCAAGATCGACCATGGCCAGGTTACAGCGGCTGCGGAACGAACCGTCTTCATCGAGCACATAGGCAACGCCACCACTCATGCCGGCGGCAAAGTTGCGGCCGGTCTTGCCGATGACGACGACCAGGCCGCCGGTCATATATTCGCAGCCATGATCGCCCGTACCCTCAACCACGGCGATGGCCCCGGAGTTGCGGACGGCGAAGCGTTCGCCGGCCACGCCACGGAAGTAGCATTCGCCCGAGATGGCGCCGTAGAGCACGGTATTGCCCACGATGATGGAGTCTTCGGGGACGATGCCGACCTTGTCGGACGGGCGGACAACAATGCGGCCGCCTGACAGGCCCTTGCCGACATAGTCATTGGCGTCACCGATCATGTCGATGGAAATGCCCTTGGCAAGGAAAGCGCCGAAGGCCTGGCCAGCCGTGCCCTTGAGGGTGATCGAGATGGTGTCCTCAGGCAGGCCCGCGTGACCATACTTCTTGGCCAGGGCGCCGGACAGCATGGCACCGGTCGAGCGGTCACGGCTTCTGATGGGCAGCTCGATCTGCACGGGTGTACCGTTCTCCAGCGCCGGGGCGGCCAGTTCGATCAGCTTGCGATCGAGCACGGCTTCGAGGTGATGGTTCTGCGTTTCGGTGTGATAGAGGCTGTCGCCGCCCAGCGGCTCGGGCTTGTAAAACACCTTGGAGAGATCGATGCCCTCGCTCTTCCAGTGGTCCTGGGCGCGGCGCTGGTCGAGCAGGTCGGAGCGGCCGATCAGCTCATCGAGCGTGGTGGCGCCGAGCGAGGCCATCAGGCCACGCAGTTCTTCGGCCACGAAGAAGAAGTAGTTGATGACGTGTTCGGGCGTGCCCTTGAAGCGCTTGCGCAGCACCGGGTCCTGGGTGGCGACGCCAACCGGGCAGGTGTTGAGATGGCACTTGCGCATCATGATACAGCCGGCCGCAATCAACGGCGCGGTCGAGAAGCCGAATTCGTCAGCGCCGAGCAGGGCGCCGATCAGCACGTCGCGGCCGGTCTTGAGGCCGCCATCGACCTGCAGGCGCACGCGGGAGCGCAGGCGGTTGAGCACCAGGGTCTGGTGGGTTTCGGCCAGGCCGATTTCCCAGGGACCACCGGCGTGCTTGAGTGAGGTCAGCGGGGATGCACCGGTGCCGCCATCATAGCCGGAAATGGTGATGTGATCGGCCCGTGCCTTGGCGACGCCGGCGGCAACCGTGCCAACACCGACTTCGCTCACCAGCTTGACCGAGATGTCGGCCTGCTCATTGACGTTCTTGAGATCGTAGATGAGCTGGGCCAGATCTTCGATGGAATAGATGTCGTGGTGCGGCGGGGGCGAAATCAGGCCCACGCCGGGCGTCGAGTGACGGGTCTTGGCGACGATCCAGTCGACCTTGTGGCCGGGCAATTGGCCGCCTTCGCCGGGCTTGGCGCCCTGCGCGACCTTGATCTGGATCTGGTCGGAATTGACCAGATATTCGGTGGTGACGCCAAAGCGGCCCGAGGCGACCTGCTTGATGGCCGAGCGCAGAGGATTGCGCGAACCATCGGGCAGGGGCTTGTAGCGATCGGGCTCTTCGCCGCCTTCGCCGGTGTTGGACTTGCCGCCGATCTTGTTCATGGCGATGGCAAGCGTGGTATGCGCCTCGCGGCTGA
>NZ_CAJXJS010000068.1 GCF_913055165.1 uncultured Devosia sp. | reverse complement strand
GCATCCGGCGCTCGCCCGATATGGTCGAATTCCAGCCAGGCCCCGCGGGCAAACACCTCGCGGTGCAGCCCGAAATCCTTTTCCTCCTGCGTGTGGATTGACAGGAACCGGCTCGCCGATCCGCCCTCCGCCTCAATGATGTCGAGCTGATCCAGCACCACCCGGCCCTTGATGGTATGCGAGCCGATCAGCGCCCCGGTCTGGGCCGAAGCCCGCGCCGCGGCCCGCAAGATCTTGGTCTCCATGGGCGTGATGCCATCATCGCCCGCACTTACCTTGATCCAGGCGGCAATGACGCCGGTATCATCCACGCCCTTGGTGAGATGCCCCAGCATCCAGCTTTCCAGCGCCGCCTCGCTGGCCTCGGCCACCCAACCCGGAATCCAGGGCTCGCGATAGTTTCCCGTCGGCACCACAATGGGAAAGCCGGTGGCTTTGGAAACCGCCAGGTCCAGATCCACCCTCAAACCGACCCCGCCGGTCGAGCATTCCACCAGCGCCGTCACGCCCTGCGCCTTGATCGCCTCGATCTCGGGCGCCATCAGCCGCACCACATCCTCGGCCTCCGCCTGGGCATAGCCCGGCTTGTCCGGCGTCCGCAGGTCCACGAAGACATGTTCATGCGGCAAGATCAGCCCCAGCTCATCCTTTCGCAACGGACCAAGCGTTGTGTGCAATAGCGTCATGTTGTACCTCCCGGGGGCTGAACCTTCCCACAGCCCCCTCGCCCCCGCAACAGGGCCTGGGCTATTCTGAACCGCGTGTGCGACCTTTCTGGTGCCTCCAGCGTTGTGACCATCCTTACCCGGAGCAGCCCATGACCATGCCGCAAATGCTCGCATTCCTGATTATTGCGGGCATGATGGTCGCCTTCATGCTGGGCCGCTGGCGCTACGATCTTGTCGCCGTCTGCGCCTTGCTCGTGGGCCTCCTGGTCGGGGTTGTTCCGTTCGAACGCGCCTTTGTCGGCTTTTCCAACGACATCGTCATCATCGTAGGTAGCGCGCTGGTGGTCAGCGCCGCCGTCGCCCGGTCGGGAATCATGGAAATCCTGATCCGCCGCTATGTGCCGCGCATGAGCAGCCCCCGCCTGCAGCTGATCGTGCTGGTCACCATCGTCACCGTGCTTTCCGCCTTCGTGAAGAATATCGGCGCCCTGGCCATCATGATGCCGATCGCCTTCCAGATGGCGCGGCGCTCCAGCGTCTCGCCCTCCATGTTCCTCATGCCCATGGCCTTCGGTTCGCTATTGGGCGGGCTGATGACGCAGATCGGCACCTCGCCCAACATCATCGTCTCCGGCGTGCGCCAGGAATTGACTGGCACTGCCTTCACCATGTTCGACTTCACCCCGGTAGGTGCCATCCTGGCCGCCGTCGGCGTCGTCTTCCTGGCCCTGTTCTACTGGCTCCTGCCCGAGCGCCGCCGCGAGGACAGCGGCATGGAAAAGGCCATCGAGATCAAGAACTACACCACCGAGGCCCATGTGCTGCCCGAGAGCTCGGCCATCGGCAAGACCGTGGGCGATCTGCAATCGGCCGCCGATGGCGCCGCCATGGTCACCGGCATCGTCAGCGCCTCCGGCCGCCGCCGCACCCCGCTACCTGACGCCACCCTCAAGGCCGGCGATATCCTGCTGATCGAGGGCGATCCGGAAGCTCTCGACAAGATGGTCAGCCAGACCGGCCTCTCCTTTGCCGAGCGCCGCGGCGTCGCCTCGCGCGATAGCGGCAATATCGGCGTCATCGAGGCCATTATCGGGGAAAGCTCGGGCCTGATCGGCGCCAGCGCCCAGGAGCTGACCCTTTTCGATCGCACCGGGCTCAACCTGCTCGCAATTGCCCGCCGCGACCAGCGCTTCACCAAGCGCCTGGGCGAAATCCGCTTCCAGAATGGCGATGTGATCCTGCTCCAGGGCCACCTCAAGCGCATTCCCGAACTGCTGCGCGAATGGGATATTCTGCCCCTCGTCGAGCGCGGCCTCAAGCTCGGCAGCGTCCGCAATGGCCTGGTACCGCTGGCCATCCTGCTCGTCGCCATGGCGTCCACCGCGTTCGGCCTCGTGCCGGTCGCCCCCGCCTTCTTTGCCGCAGCGGGCCTGATGATCCTCACCGGCGCCCTGCCCCTGCGCGATGTCTATAACCAGATTGATGGCCCCATTCTGGTCATGCTGGCCTGCCTGATCCCGGTGTCCGAAAGCCTGCAACTGACCGGCGGCACCGATCTTGTCGCCGCCTTCCTCACCGCCACCGCCTCAACCCTGCCCGGCTGGGGCGCCCTGGCGCTGATCATGGTCGCCGCCATGGCCGTCACACCCTTCCTCAACAATGCCGCTACCGTGCTGGTCATGGCCCCCATCGCCGCCGCCTTCGCCACCGGCCTCGGCTATCAGCCCGAAGCCTTCCTCATGGCCGTGGCCATCGGCGCCGGCTGCGACTTCCTCACCCCCATAGGCCACCAGTGCAACACCCTGGTCATGGCCCCCGGCGGCTACCGCTTCGGCGACTACTGGCGCCTCGGCGCCCCGCTGTCGCTGCTGGTGGTGCTGGTGGGTGTACCCGCTCTCATGCTGGTCTGGCCATTCTAGCCGGCGCCCCGGGCGCAGCGTCCCGGCAATCTCCCCCCACGACACTCCTCCCCCTCCTTCAGGGGGAGGTAGCGCCGCTAGGCCCATCGGGCCGTAGCAGAGCTAGGAGGGGTGACCCGCGAAACTCGCGAGGCAGTTTGGGTGCTGCAAACTAGGCCGCGTCTGGCCGCCGTCTTCAATGGGGTGGGTAGCGGAATGTCCACTTTTGAAAGAGAGCGACGGTTAGCAGCCTCGCGCAGGTCTTCAGGGCTGCAAATCGAAGCGCTCGACTCCCCCCACTTCGTTGAGTCTGACCTGGAAGGTAACCAATTCGCCGTCTACCTCGGATCTGCAAACCCCAACGAAATAGACATTGCTGCGCCGCTCGTCGGAGCCAGCCCTGCTCACCGCGCAGTCATCTGGTTTGATAGTCGGTAGATTTGTGTAGCTAGACCAATCCCGCAGATATTCTGCAGAGACAATCTGCTTCAACCTTTCCTCATCCGGGCTATATACTTCAACTGCAATGGCGAAGCCTATCCAAACGCCGAGCATCGCGATTGCCACCGAGCCAGCAATGACAATAAAAATCTTGTTCAACTTCCGACCACCAAGCAAATAATTCAAGAAGACTGGCTGCCTTTGTGGCTACACGCAACTCTCGCAAACGGCCGTAGCGGGGTCGAGAACAGTCTCGTCAACGCTGGAGTTCCGTCGGGTAATCAAGAGCCCGCTGAGTAATTGACTGGACTAATGGAATTGAAGGTCGCTCGTAGACGGCATCGTCAAATCCCGCCGTATCCAAGACGCGTTGGATCACGCCATTTGGGTCTTCTATCAATTCGTTAAAATGTTGATTGGAGATTATGGAGACCTTTAGGCCGACGATCTTGTCTTGAGGCGTTGAAGGTAGTGGAGGTAGATAGTGTAAGGTGCACAACCTCGTATCGCACTGCACGTAGGCGAGAATCTGACCACCGCTCCACACTAGAACCGTGTGGTGGATTGGCAGCGTACCTCCAAGCCCGCCGTTAAAACAGACCGCGGAATGCTCCGAAAACCCAGAGACGAGCGCCTCCTGCCCCAAGCGTTGAGAATCTGATCTAGCCCCAGACAATTCCTTGGCCAGCAGATCGAGATCGCATCCAGATTCAGTGTTGTTAGAGCTCAAAAATAAGGACCCAAGCAGCGTCGTGGGCAGCGTTCCGAGCACCGGCGGAAGGCCGTTCGGCGCCTCAAATCGGGGATGAACTCGATACACCGACACACCGAGCGGCCATGAACTGGCCGAATCCGTTTCATTTTCGGGAAATACTAGGCTGGCTGCGATCCAAGCGTTGAAGATTTCATCAGCACTCGTTCTCACCTGTCCGAGCGCATTTCCCACCTGACACACACCCATAACCAGGAAGATTATGATGATTCTTAATCCGGGCATGATCATCAGTGTAATGCGTGCCCCTGGCTGTCTTTAGCCAAGAGTGGCCGCTTTGGGGACATCACGCAACTAAAGGATGCGACCGAAACAGGGTCGACAGCTGACTCCCAGCTTTGCCCGGTTCTCCACACCCCACAGTGTCAGGCATGTCTCAGAACACCTGTCAGCTATCTATCAGGGCTGAACACCTGACCCAAGGGCTCTGCGCTTCAGGATGGCAGTATAGGCGGACTTGTTGGCGCTCGCGCAGTTCTACTGCGGGGCGTTCCCATATTGGCGTCACCAATAGCCTGCTCACCCTTGAAGCAGATCGCCAAGTAAAGAACCCTCGGGTCAAGCCCGAGGGTGACGCGCGGAGGGTGATGTAGCGACCGGTTTCAGGATCGGGGCTTGTCGGCGAGGGTGGCAAGAACGGCGTCGGTGGCCCCTTCCCCTCCCCTCGACCACCCTCGACGCCCCCCACCTATTTCCGCACGCGATAAAACGATTGCACCAGACCCGAAGGGAAGCTTTTCGTCCCCACATGCTCCAGTGCAACATCACCGGCGACTGGACCGAAGAGCGGCAGGCCTTCCCCGATCAGCACCGGAACCCGGCTGATGACCATGTCGTCGATGAGCCCGGCTCGCAGGAAGGACTGGATGACCGCGCCACCATCCAAATAGACGCCGCGCCATCCGCGCTCACCCGCCAACTTCATCGCGTCCGGAGGCGAAGCATTGATGATCTCCACCTTGCCGCGAAGCGCGTCCGGAATGTCGGTTTCCATCAGCCTTCGGCTGAGGACGAGGACAGGCCTGTCATAGGGCCATGGCTCGAAGCCCTTTACGGCCTCGAAGGTTCCGCGCCCCATGATGATCCCATCCACCCGGTCGATATGGGCAGCATATCCGTGATCCTCGCCAAGGCTCGAAAACCCGGTCAGCCAATCGATATCGCCGTCCCGCCTGGCAATGAAGCCGTCCAGACTTGTGCCGATGAATACATGTCCTGTGGGCATTCTCTGTCTCCGTTCTGGGCGTCATCGACCTACCCCGTCCCCCTGCCAAGGCGTGACAGCATCGCGGCCGAGAGCACCAGGCCCGAACGCGCCTTGCCTTTTTCGTCCACTCTGCCACCCTCACACTGTTGAGAGACTCAACTGCGAGGAGGGAAATATGGGTTTTGACGGCGTAGGTTGGCTTGCCGCCATCATTATCGGCGGCGTTGCCGGGTGGCTCGCCAGCATGTTCATGAAGACCGGCACGGGTCTTCTGATGAACATCATCCTGGGCATTGTCGGCGCCATCGTGGCCAGTCTGATCTTCGGGCTGCTGGGCATTTCGTTCGGCGGCTGGATCGGCTATCTCATTGCCGGGTTCATCGGCGCCTGCATCCTGATCGCCATCGTCCGGGCGGTCCGCAAATAGGCTGGATGCCGGCCCCGAACGGCGGGCCGGCACCCCTGCATCAAGCCAATGCCGGCCCTTGAGCCCGCGGCGGGACTGCCCTAAACCGTGGGTGTCCGGAGCACCCATGACCCACAGCACGCACACCATTCCACTGGCGAACCGCCCGCCGCTCATCCTCGGCCGGCGCGCTCTGGTCATGGGCATTCTCAATGTCACCCCCGACAGTTTTTCCGATGGCGGAACCCATAATGCGGTTGATGCGGCGCTCGCCCATGCCCGGCTGATGCTGGCCGAGGGCGCCGATATCATCGATATCGGCGGCGAGAGCACCCGCCCCGGCGCCGAACCGGTCGGCGTGCAGCAGGAGCTCGACCGCGTCATGCCGGTGATCGACGCCATGCGCGCCGCCGGCATCGACGTACCCATCTCCATCGACACCATGAAGCCGCTGGTTGCGCATCAGGCGCTCGAGGCCGGCGCCGACATCATCAACGACGTCAATGGCCTGCAGGGCGCACCCGAAATGGCCGAAATAGCCGCCATCATGGACGCACCCGTCATCGCCATGCACTGGGACCGGGCCTGGACCGCCGAGGCCGATCCCATGCCTGCCATGCAAGCCTACTTCCAGGCGACGCTCGACATCGCTACCAGGGCCGGCATCGACCCGGCCCGCCTAATTCTCGATCCCGGTTTCGGCTTCACCAAAACCCTGAATCAAAACTACAGCATCCTTCGGCAACTGCCTGAATTGACTCGAGAGTTCCCCGACAACGCCCTTCTCGTCGGCACCTCACGAAAATCCATGATCGGCAAAGTGCTCGACAATCAACCAGGCCAACGCCTCGCCGGCACCATCGCCACATCCGTCCAGGGTTATGAGCGGGGCGGCCACATTTTCCGCGTCCACGACGTCGCGCCCAATCGCGATGCCCTTCGCGTCGCCGAGGCAACGCTCTATGGCGTCGAGCCGCCCCGCAGGGCAAATCTCCCCGGTGGAGAGAATTGAGCTAAGAAGGCCATGAGAGCTATGCTCGATTAGCGGGCAATTTGAAAATCGCTGACTGTCACCCCGGCTTAGGCCGGGGCCCATCCTGAGATGTCCTGATCGGCCAGATGGCCAGCAATGGAACCACCAATGACCCCACCCTTCACCGGCGACCGCATCATCCTCAACGACCTCGGTTTCTACGGCTATCACGGCCTGTTCGAAGAGGAAGCCAGGCTCGGTCAGCGCTTCTTCATCGACCTGCAATGTGGCGTCGATCTCTCTGCACCCGGCAACTCGGACGAGATCGGCCATACCGTCTCCTATGCCGACATCTTCGACGTCGTCAAAGCCGCCTTCGAGGGCAAGCGCGCCAAGCTGGTAGAGGCGCTGGCGCAGAACATCGCGACGGCCCTGTTCGACGCCTTCGGGGAAATCGGCTGGATCATCATCCGCATCCGCAAGCCCGAGGCGCCCATCGCCATGGTGCGCGGCGAGGCGGCAATCGAACTCCATCGCGTGCGGCCCGCCTGATGGCCACCGCCTGGCTCTCCCTCGGCGCCAATATCGGCGATCCGGCTGCCCAGCTCATCGAAGCCATAAGACAGCTCGATGCCTATCCCGGCATTCGCGTGGTCGCGCAATCAACAATCATCCGCACCAAGGCCTGGGGCAAGACCGATCAGCCCGACTTCGCCAACATGGCCGCCACTGTCGAGACCGACCTGCTGCCGATCGACCTGCTGCATGCCTGTCTCGACATCGAGCGCGATATGGGCCGGGTGCGTCACGAGGTCTGGGGACCGCGTCTCATCGACATCGACCTGATCGCTTATGAACGGATCGAGATGGACACGGCCAAGCTGGCCCTGCCCCATCGGTTCGCCCATGAGCGTCCCTTCGTGCTGGAACCTCTCAGCGAGATCGCTCCGGAGGTTGCCGACTGGATCCGCGCCCGTCGTTCATAATGCGTTCATTTTGGGGGGCCTGGACCCTGTCCTGGCCAGCGCCTCTACCACCGAGACCGCCACGTCGAATTCCACCCGACGCTTGGCCCGACGCTCCGACGCTTCCTCATCCTCGCCCCAAAGCCGGATCTGGTGATCCTCGTCGACATGGGCCGCCAGCCACACCTCGTCCGCACTAACCAATTGATGTAGAAGCGCAATTGCCAGAAGTCCGGAGCCGGTCAGACCGGTGATCGACACCAGCGCGGTCAGGCTCAGGAGCCCCTGCCCCTCCAGCGCCGCATCCAGCTTCTCAAGAGTGCTAACCGATTGCGGCTGATGGATAATTCCGATCGTGGGCTGAAAGGCCACATCGAATTTGCGCGCCAGCTTGACCAGCGCGGCATCCCACACGCGCTCCTGCTCGGCAACCAATTCCTGAGGAGAATCAGCACGATAGAGCAAGAGATCGTTGCCCGCGAACTTGCCGATCTCGGCGCGGAACGCCGGTACCATCTCCTCGCCGCTCTCCACCGCCGAATTGATCAGCCGCGTCATCGGCATGGTGGCGGGATCGATGAACTCGCCCTGGCCAGCCCACTCCGCAGCCATGGATTGTGCAAGGCTAAGTGCGGGTAAAACAACAGGAATTTTCCTTCCTGGCGTCCGTAGCGATCGTCCATCAAGGGTAATGACATAGCCATCTTCGCCGCGGGCGACATCGACTTGGCTATAAAACCGTTTGGGCAGTTCAACCTGGTTCAGATGCTGGGCCCGGCCATAGCCGTCATCGCGATGCTTGTGCGCCTCTTCGAGTTGATCCCGCATGTCAGGTCTCCATGATAGTGTCGATGGCCGCCACCAGCTCGGCATAGCTGTCGATCAAGATGTCCGCGCCCGCTCCGAGCAATTCATTGGAATGGTGGTAACCCCATGTAACGCCGATGGTTTTTGTTCCTGCTGCCTTGCCCATCTCCATGTCGAAGGTGGTATCGCCGATGATCACGGTTTGGTGCTTCTCCACCCCGATCTCGCACATGGCCCGCAGCATCATGCCCGGATGCGGCTTGGAGGGGTTGTGGTCAGGCGTCTGCAGGGTCGAGAAATGACCGGCAATGCCGTGCAGCTGCGTCAGGCGCAGGACACCGTTGAGGCCTTTGCCCGTAGCAATCCCCAACATGGTCTCCGGCTGCGATCGAAGCTCGTCCAGCGCGTCGCGTGCGCCCGGAAACAGCCCCTCGCGCCCCTCCGCCGCCACCAGCGAGGCGCGGTAGTGCCCCCGATAGGCCTCGGCAAGCCTATCCGCCAGCTGCGCATCGCCAGAGCCCAGCAATTGCAGCATTGCCTGCGGCAGAGAAAGTCCGATGATCCGCCGTACCTGCGCCGGGCTGGGCACATCCAATCCCGCCTCGGCAAAGGTCGTCGCCATGTGCTCGGCAATCAACGCCTGCGTGTCGATCAGCGTGCCATCCATGTCGAACATGACGAGTTTCAAGCGCCCTCCTCCGGGTCGGTTTTCTGGGCGTCATAGCGGTCGGGATCGAACCCCAGCGCTTCGAAGCTCTGGCGCATATGTGGCGGCAAGGGCGCAGATATGTCTATCTTCTTGCCATTGCGCAGCGGCAGCACGATGCGCCGGGCATGCAGATGCAGCCCTTCGCCCAACCCGGGCGCCGGCTGCCAGTTCTCGATGTTGAAATAGCGCGGATCGTCAATGATCGGCGTACCGAGTTGGGCCATGTGCACGCGCAACTGGTGGGTGCGACCGGTCACCGGCTTCAGCGTGACCCAGGCAAACCGGCGACTCGCCGTGTCCGTAGTCGAATAGTAGCTTGATGAGTGCACCGCACCCGGCGCGCCATTGCGAACCACTACCATCTGTTCGCCGTCGGTAGTCTGCTGCTTGGCCAGGAAGCAGGAAATCTCCCCTTGCCGCGGGGTCGGGTTGCCCGCCACCACCGCCCAATAGATCTTGCGGGCCGAGCGCGAGCGGAAGACGGAGCCGAAATGCTTGGCGGCGGCCGCGGTCTTGGCGACGACCAGACAGCCCGATGTGTCCCGGTCCAGGCGATGCACCAGGCGCGGCGCCTCACCCTGCTTGTTCGGCAGGTTCTTGAGCAGGCCATCCATGTGCCGGACAGTGCCGCTGCCGCCCTGTACGGCCAGGCCATGCGGCTTGTTGAATACGTAGAGATCGTCGTCCTCATAAAGGATCAGATCCTTGAGAAAACGCACCTCTTGCTCATTAACCTTGAAGGGGCGCACCGTATCGGGATCGTCTATGGGCGGAATGCGCACGACCTGCCCTTCCGAAATGCGGGTGCTGGTCTGTACCTTTGCCTTGTCGACGCGCACTTCGCCATTGCGGATGAGCTTCTGCAACCGGCCAAAGCCCAGTTGCGGGAAGTGCCGGGCAAACCAGCGGTCCAGGCGCATGCCGTCGTCGTCTGCACTGACTTCTCGATGTTGAACGCCGCTCATGCCATGCCGCCTCTGCTGATCAGGAGCCCGAGATATAGACCCAGGAGGCAAACCACAACCGACAAGCCTATATAGAGCAGCGCCTGCGCCAGTGCGCCGCGCTCGATGAGGTAGATGGTGTCGAGCGAGAAGGATGAAAAGGTGGTGAAGCCGCCCAGTACGCCGATGGCGGCAAAAAGCCTGATCTCATTGGAGATTGTGGGTGTCATGCGCGCAAGTACCCCGATCAGGATACCCATCAGGCACGACCCCAAGACGTTGGCGAGAAGCGTCGCGAGCGGAAAGCTGTTCGCCCAGAAACGGCCGACCAGGATCGACAGACCATAGCGAGACACGGCCCCGATCGCACCACCTGCCCCCACGAGCAAGAATGCCTGCATGGTCTATTCCCCTGATTTTTCGTTCTTTTTTGACGCACGCAAACGGCCGAAATAGTCCATGCGCTTGCGCAAGTCGCGCTCAAATCCGCGCTCGACCGGGTGATAGAATTCCTGCCGTCCGATTTTTTCCGGGAAGTACTCCTGTCCTGAAAAGGCTTCGGGCGTGTCATGGTCATATATGTAGCCATCACCATAGCCCTGACCCTTCATCATCTTGGTCGGGGCATTGAGAATGACCATTGGCGGCATGGGCGAACCCGTTGTTTTCGCGACTGAAACTGCGGCCTTGTAGGCAGTATAGACGGCGTTGGACTTGGGAGCGAGGGCTAGGTAGACGACCACCTGGGCCAAGGACAGCTCGCCCTCGGGGCTTCCCAGCATCTGGTAGGCGTCGCGCCCCGCAATTGCCAGCTGCAGGGCCTGGGGATCGGCCAGCCCGATGTCCTCGGACGCCATGCGTATTAGGCGTCTAGCGAGGAAGAGCGGATCCTCGCCTGCGTCCAGCATGCGCGCGAAATAGTAAAGCGCGGCATCGGGGTCTGACCCACGAATGGTCTTGTGCAGCGCCGAAATCAGATTGTAGTGCCCATCCTGAGCCTTGTCGTAGATCGGTGCGCGACGCTGCACCACTGCTAGCAGACTGCTGGCATCGAGTGTCTCATTTGCGGCCGAAGAGGCAAGAATCTCCTCAACGAGGCCCAGAAGCGCGCGGCCATCGCCGTCCGCCAACCCGAGCAGTGTCCCGCGCGCTTCATCGGTCAGGGGAAGCTGTGAGCCCAAAAGGCTTTCGGCGCGCTGCAACAATTTTTCCAGATCATCTGCGCCCAAGGACTCGAACCGCAGTACCTGGCTCCGCGACAGCAGCGCCGCATTGAGCTCGAAGGAGGGATTTTCGGTGGTGGCGCCAACCAGCACCACTGTGCCATCCTCCATCACCGGCAGGAAACTATCCTGCTGGGCGCGATTGAAGCGATGAATTTCGTCGACAAAGAGCAGCGTGCGGTGGCCCGAGAGCCGCTCGAAGCGAGCCTTCTCGAAAACCTTCTTGAGATCGGCGACCCCCGAAAAGATCGCTGATATCTGCTCGAAGCGATAGCCGATCTGGTCGGCAAGAAGGCGCGCAACAGTGGTTTTGCCGGTGCCGGGTGGTCCCCAGAGGATAAGCGATCCCAGACGGCCAGAGGCCAGCATGCGCCGTAGCGTGCCGCCGTCGCCCAGAAGGTGGCGCTGCCCGATCACCTCATCGAGGGAACGGGGCCGCAATTGGTCGGCAAGCGGGCGGGCGTTGTCGGTTTCTGTAGGATCGGCGGCAAAGAGGTCGGACATGATCCTTCCCTAGCAGACCCGGATGCGTCGCGCATCATCCTGAGACGATCGCCCTGCTGACACGTCCGTCGCGCTGTAGGATGATCTGCCAGGTACGGACCCGCTGAGACGCGATCTGCGCGAAAGTTGGTGCGTCGGCGATCTCTATGTCATTGAGAGCCAGGATCACGTCATCGACCTGCAGCCCCATGGCTTCCGCAGGAGAGCCCGCTTCGACCGAAGTGACCAGGACACCCGTGGCCTCATAGGGTAGCCCCTGCTGTTCTGCCAGGGCTGGGTCGAGCTGGCGTACCGAAACTCCCGAGAACCGTGAATTGGCCTTGATCGTAGCCAGGGCGCTTGCAGGAGGTTCGGGGGCCGCCTCTACCGATAGCGCAACCGAGGCGGTGGCCCCGCCACGCAGACGCTCCAAATGCGTCTCCGAACCAAGCGCGCGCGTCGCCAGGCGGAAATTGAAGGCGCTGGGGTCGTCGACACGCACGCCGTCGATGGACAGCACGACGTCGCCGGACTGAAATCCTGCGCGTTCGGCCGGTCCGCCTGGCGCCACTTCCGTGATCATTGCACCATGCGGGGCCTGCATACCCAGGCTCGAGGCGATGTCCGCGCTGACGGTCTGCATTTTGGCGCCAAACCAGGGGCGCACGATCTCCCCGCCGGAAACGCCGGCCTCCGCCACCAGTCGGGCCATGTTTGCGGGGATAGCGAAGCCGATGCCAACCGATCCACCGGTCTGGGAATAGATTGCGGTGTTGATGCCCACCAGGCGACCGGCCATATCCACGAGCGCGCCGCCAGAATTGCCTGGATTAATCGCGGCGTCGGTCTGGATGAAGAACTCATAGTCCGAAGCCTCCACGCCCGTTCTGGCGAGGGCCGAAACAATGCCGCTGGTCACCGTTTGCCCAACACCGAAAGGGTTGCCAATGGCAAGGACGAGATCGCCGACCAGCAAATCGTCGCTATCGGCAAAGGGGATCGCAGGAAACTGCCCGGCGTCCGTACTCTTGACCCGGAGCACCGCCAGATCCGTCTGTTCGTCCTCAATCACTATTTCAACCGCGAACTCGCGACCATCGCTGAGCGCAATGCGGACATCGGTGGCGCCCTCGATCACATGACGATTGGTGAGGATGACGCCGCCCGCGTCGACGATCACCCCCGAGCCGAGTGACCGCGATTCACGCGGCCGGCTACGGAAGTACTGATCCCCGAAAAATCGCGAGAAAAAAGGGTCATTGGCGAAGGGCGACATCGTCTGCTGCTCGATGCGCGTGGCGTAGACGTTGACCACCGATGGTGAAACCGCCTGAACGATCGGCGCAAAACTCAGGCTTATCTGTGCATCGCTCTGCGGTATCGCGCGTTGCACATTTGGAGCGCCACCCGGCCCGTCTTGCGCAAGAACGGGCGGCGTTCCGTTCCACGGTGACAACGCGACCGTACCCGCACCCGCGACTAACACCAGAGCGATGCACGAAAACACCAACGAACGCAGAGACATAGCCAATCCTTCGGACTCTATTTGTGAACCGAACCGCAAACGGTAGACCTGGCGAGGAAAACGCTCCGAATCTGTCACGAAAATGACGTTCGAACATAGTTGGCTCCAACCTCAAATAATCGTTTGCGCCAAGGGGCACACAGCCCTATATGCAGCGCTCAATTTCTCCCACCTCCAGCCCCCGAAAGGCCTGTTGTCCAATGACCGACGAGCCGAAGACCATTCATGCCACCACATCGGCATTGATTGCTGCTGAAGCACCTGACTTTCCGTCCTTCCTGTTCTCGGAGAAGGAATTTCACAGGGCGATCAAGGTCTTCAAAAAGGGCTTTGATGGTCTGCTAACCTATGCGGTCAAGTGCAACCCCTCTCCGCACATTATCTCGCAGTTGCATGCTGAGGGGCTCAAGGCATTCGACGTCGCCTCCAACACCGAGATGGAACTGGTGCGCGATTACGCCCCTGGCGCGGTGATGCACTACAACAACCCGATCAAGAACAAGCGTGAGATCGCCCGCGCCTATGAAGAATTCGGCGTGCGCTCGTTCACTATCGACCACCCCCAGCAGCTCGACCAGCTGGCTTCTGTAGTTTCGCCCAGCCGCGACGTCGAGGTGACCACGCGCTTCAAGGCCGGCAAGGCGCTCAAGTCCTATGATTTCGGTATCAAGTTCGGAGTCATGGAGCAGGCTGCGGCCGAGATCGTCACCGCCGTCGAAAAGATGGGCTATACCCCCAGCCTGTGTTTCCACGTTGGCTCGCAGTGTGAAGATGCCTATGCCTATGAGCGGCACATCGCGGCCGCTGCCCGCATTGTCGAGGAAGCCGGCATCGAATTGAAGCGCCTCAATATAGGCGGTGGCTATCCGGCTCCCTACCCGACAAGCGAAGCGCCGCCGATGGACTACTATTTCGAAACCATCGCCAAGGCGGTATCCGAGCACTTCCCCAACAAGGCGCCAGAACTCATCATCGAGCCTGGTCGCGCACTAGTGACCTCTTCAACCTCACTTCTGCTGCGCGTCAAGCATCAGCGCGGCGGCCAGGCCGTCTACGTCAATGACGGCGCCTATGGCGCGCTGATGGAAGTCAAGTTTATGCACTTCACCCCGCCGGTGCGCGTCTGGCGCGGCCCGCGCTTGCATGACAACAATGGCGAATTCTCCGAGTTCACCCTGTGGGGCCCCACCTGCGACAGCTATGACGTGCTGCCCCAGGTTTTCACGCTACCCGCCGATATCGACGAGGACGACTGGATCGAGTTCGGACTTATGGGCGCTTACACCCAGGCCTCGCTGACCCCCTTCAACGGCTTCGACCGCCGCGACCAGTATTGGGTGGAAAGCATTTATACCGGCAAGGATATGGCGCCGGCCGAGTAAACTCCGCCGATCACTACGAAGCCGCCCCACCCATCGGGGCGGCTTCGACGTCTTTGGAGACGCCGATGTCCGCCGTTCATCCACTGCGCAGCCTGGGACAGCGAATAGTTATTCTCGGCCCCTCCAACGCAGGCAAGTCAACGCTGGCCGCAGCCCTGGGCCGAAAGCTTGGCATTGAGGTGATCCATCTCGACCAGCTTCACCACCAGCCCAACACCAACTGGGTTCCTCGCCCACGCGAGGAATTTGTTACGCTGCAACGCTTGGCGATGCAGGGCGACGCCTGGGTCATGGACGGCAATTACAGCGGCTTGTTTGAGGAGCGTCTGGCGCGCGCCACCGGTGCCATTGTTCTGGACGATGGCCACTGGCAGCGGACCGGGCGCTATCTGCGTCGCACTATGTTTGAACGGCAACGCATCGGCAATCTGGAAGGCAACAAGGACAGTCTCAAATGGTCCATGCTGCATTGGGTGTTCGTCGCTTCAAGACCTAACGGCGCACGTTACCGGCAGATCATCAAGTCGAGTGGTCTGCCGTATGTGTTCTGCCGATCACTGCGTCAAGTGAGAGAGCTCTATGTGGCGTGGGACCTGAGCAGGCCGCGTCGCGACCACTGACCGATCCCTGGAACGAAAAAGGCGGCCCGCAACATCATCCCGGACCGCCTTAACTCAATGTATTGCCGAGAGGACTTATGCCGCTTCGGCTTCGTCGTCCTGGGTGAAGACCGGACCGGAATCCTGGCCCTTAGCATCGACGTCGCGATCGACAAACTCGATGACGGCCAACGGGGCATTGTCGCCATAGCGGAAGCCGGCCTTGAGGATACGCAGGTAACCGCCCTGGCGTTCCTTGTAGCGCGGACCGAGCACGGCAAAGAGCTTGGCAACCATGGCTTCATCGCGGATCTGCGCGATGGCCTGGCGGCGGGCATGCAGGTCGCCGCGCTTGCCCAGGGTGATGAGCTTCTCGACGATCGGACGCAGGTCCTTGGCCTTGGGAAGCGTGGTGACGATCTGTTCGTGCTTGATCAGTGCGGCGGACATGTTGGCAAACATCGCCTTGCGGTGCGATGCGGTACGGCTGAACTTGCGGCCTCGGGAAGCGTGGCGCATGGGTTATCTCCTAAAGTCTGGTCAGCGCCGGATCAGTAATGATCTTCGTAGCGCTTGGCGAGGTCATCGATATTCTCGGGCGGCCAGTTGTTGACGTCCATTCCGAGATGAAGCCCCATCTGTGCCAGGACTTCCTTGATTTCGTTGAGTGACTTGCGGCCGAAATTCGGGGTCCGCAGCATCTCGGCTTCCGTCTTCTGGATAAGGTCGCCGATATAGACGATATTGTCGTTCTTGAGGCAGTTGGCCGAGCGGACCGACAGCTCGAGCTCGTCGACCTTCTTGAGCAGCGCCGGGTTGAAGGCGAGTTCCGGAACAGCGTCCTGGGCCTTCTCCTTGGTGGGCTCTTCGAAGTTGACGAAGACCGACAGCTGATCCTGCAGGATGCGAGCGGCATAAGCCACCGCGTCTTCAGGCGAGATCGCGCCATTGGTTTCGACCGACAGGGTCAGCTTGTCCTTGTCGAGGCTTTCGCCGGCACGGGTCGCATCAACCTTGTAGCTCACGCGGCGAACCGGCGAGAACAGCGCATCGACCGGGATGTAACCGATCGGGGCGTCCTCGGGACGGTTCTTGTCGGCCGGGACATAGCCCTTGCCGGTATCGACGGTGAACTCGATATTGATCTCGGCGCCGTCATCGAGATGGCAAATCACCAACTCGGGATTAAGCACTTCGATGTCGCCGGAGACCTTGATGTCGCCAGCAGTGACGGCACCGGGGCCCTGACGCGAGAGGGTCAGGCGCTTGGGGCCTTCGCCACCCATCTTCAGGGCGATTTCCTTGACGTTGAGAACGAGATCGGTGATGTCCTCGCGCACACCGGGCAGCGAGGAGAATTCGTGCAGGATGCCGTCAATCTGGATCGCGGTCACTGCCGCGCCCTGAAGCGACGACAGCAGCACGCGACGCAGGGCATTGCCCAGGGTAAGCCCGTATCCGCGCTCAAGCGGCTCGGCAACAACCGAGGCCACGCGCGCGTTGTCGCTGCCCGAAACAATGTCCAGCTTGGTCGGCTTGATCAGTTCCTGCC
>NZ_CAJXJS010000067.1 GCF_913055165.1 uncultured Devosia sp. | reverse complement strand
GAAAAGGTCGCCGAGATGCTGGATATGCCCTATATCCGCGTGCTCGAAGTGGCGACCTTCTACACCCAGTTCCAGCTGGCTCCGGTCGGCAAGAACGCCCATATCCAGGTCTGCGGCACCACGCCCTGCATGCTGCGCGGTGCTGGCGACCTGATCGAGGTCTGCAAGAACAAGATCCACCCCGAGCCGCACCATCTCAATGAAGATGGGACGATGAGCTGGGAAGAGGTCGAGTGTCTCGGCGCCTGCGTCAACGCGCCCATGGTCATGATCTACCATGACACTTACGAAGACCTGACGCCTGAGCGCATGGAAGAGATCGTGGACGCCTTTGCTGCCGGCAAAGGGGACACCATCAAGCCCGGTCCGCAGATTGACCGCCAGACGTCGGCGGCCATGGGTGGCCGGACGACTCTGCTCGAGCAGCCGACTGCCAAGCGCGAGAAATTCGTGCCGCCTCCGGCGCCTGATGCTGCCGCCGCCGCCCCGGCCGCTGCGGCGCCTGCGCCGAAGACCGAGCCCGATACCGCAGCCAAGCCCAAGGACGTGGCGGCCGAGAATGCGCCGGCCATCAAGGGCACACCGAAGAAGGCCAAGGTGAGCCAGGCCAAGGCCGAAGCAGAGCGCATCAAGGCAGATGCCGCTGCGGGTGCCGACGGTTCGCCGAACACGGCGATGCGCGAAGGCGCGACCGGCGCAGAATCGAAGGCCGAAGGCGTCGATGAGGGCAAGGCCGTGGGCAAGGCCCGCGCCTCAGAGCCCGGCATTGGCGGAGCCTCGGCTTCCGTCAAGAAGACAAAGCCAGCGGTGAAGGCACCTGCGGCCGATCCCAAGGAGGTCGTGCCGACCGCCGAGAAGGGGGGTGAACTCACGCCTCTGTTCGAGCGTCCCGAGGGCGCGGCCGATGACCTCAAGCTGATTTCCGGCGTTGGCCCGGTGATCGAGCGCAAGCTCAACGCCCTGGGCATCACCCGATACGACCAGATCGCCAAGTTCAAGAAGGCCGACATCACCCGTGTCGATGACGTCCTGAACTTCAAGGGCCGTATCGAGCGTGACGACTGGCTCAAGCAGGCCAAGGCGCTCGCCAAGGGTGGCGTCGAGGAATATCGCAAGGTCTTTGGGAAGGACCCGCGCTAAATGACCATCGGTGGCATCGATTTTCGGGCTCTGACCATCGCGGACTACGCCGTAGGCGTGGTCTATGCGGTGCTGGGTACGTTCATCGTCACTGGTTTCGAGATGGTTCTCAATATTGCACTGCCCAGCTTCGTGGCTGCGGCAGTGGGGGCGGCAATCGGGGTTGCTGCCTGGTTTGTCTTTTTGTTGAAGCGGAAAAGCTGATCATGCTCGCTGACAAGGATCGCATTTTCACCAATCTCTACGGCCACCACGACTGGCGGCTGGAGGGCGCGCGTGAGCGCGGCTCATGGGTTGGGACCAAGGAATTCATCGATTCCGGACGCGACTGGATCACCAATGAAGTCAAGTCGTCCGGCCTGCGCGGCCGCGGCGGTGCCGGCTTCCCGACGGGCCTCAAATGGTCGTTCATGCCCAAGCAGTCCGACGGACGCCCGCATTACCTCCTGGTCAATGCCGACGAATCCGAGCCCGGCACCTGCAAAGACCGCGAAATCCTGCGCCACGATCCGCATCACCTGATCGAAGGCTGCCTTCTGGCCTGCCGCGCCATGGATGCGCACCTGGCCTTCATCTATGTGCGCGGCGAGTTCATCCGTGAACGCCAGCGCCTCGAGGAAGCCGTCCAGGAAGCCTATGACGCCAAGCTGATCGGCAAGGACAATATCCACGGCTGGGATCTGGACATCATCGTCCACCACGGCGCCGGCGCCTATATCTGCGGTGAAGAAACCGCGCTGATGGAGAGCCTTGAAGGCAAGAAGGGCCAGCCGCGCCTCAAGCCGCCATTCCCGGCTGGCATGGGCGTCTATGGCAACCCGACCACCGTCAACAATGTCGAATCCATTGCCGTTGTGCCCGAAATCCTGCGCCGCTCCGGCGCCTGGTTCTCGTCCATCGGCCGCCCGAACAATGTCGGTACCAAGCTGTTCATGGTCTCGGGCCATGTGAACAAGCCGGCCACCTTCGAGGAAGCCCTGGGCGAGAGCTTCAAGGACATCATCGAAAAGCATTGTGGCGGCATCCGCGGTGGCTGGGACAACCTGCTGGCGGTCATTCCCGGCGGCGCATCCTGCCCGGTCGTGCGCGGCGAGGACATGATGGATGCCATCATGGACTTCGACGGCATGCGCGAGAAGAAGTCGAGCTTCGGCACCGGCGGCATGATCGTCATGGACAAGTCCACCGACATCATCAAGGCCATCTGGCGCATCTCGGCCTTCTTCAAGCATGAGAGCTGCGGCCAGTGCACGCCGTGCCGCGAAGGTACGGGCTGGATGATGCGCGTCATGGAACGCATGGTGCAGGGCCGTGCCCAGAAGCGCGAGATCGACATGCTGTTCGAAGTGACCAAGCAGATCGAAGGTCACACCATCTGCGCCCTGGGCGACGCGGCCGCCTGGCCGATCCAGGGCCTGATCCGCAATTTCCGCCCCACCATCGAGGCGCGGATCGAGCAATATACCTATTCATCCACCAGCGACGGCGCCGTTCCGTCGATCGCGGCGGAGTAAGACAATGGCCAATATCAAAGTCGACGGGCAGCTTATCGAAGTCCCCGATCACTACACCCTGATGCAGGCCGCCGAGGCGGCTGGTGCGGAAATTCCGCGCTTCTGCTACCACGAGCGCCTGTCGGTGGCCGGCAATTGCCGCATGTGCCTGGTCGAAGTGAAGGGCGGGCCGCCAAAGCCGCAGGCAAGCTGCGCCATGTCGGTCAAGGACCTGCGTCCCGGCCCCAATGGCGAACCGCCCGAAATGTTCACCAACACGCCCATGGTCAAGAAGGCCCGTGAAGGTGTGATGGAATTCCTGCTGATCAACCATCCGCTCGATTGCCCGATCTGCGATCAGGGTGGCGAGTGTGACCTGCAGGACCAGGCCATGGCCTATGGTGTCTCCGGCTCGCGCTTCCACGAGAACAAGCGCGCAGTCGAAGACAAATACATGGGCCCGCTGATCAAGACCTCGATGAACCGCTGCATTCACTGCACGCGCTGCGTCCGCTTCACCACCGAGGTCGCCGGCATTTCCGAGCTGGGTCTGCTTGGCCGCGGCGAAGACGCCGAGATCACGCCCTATCTGGAACGCGCCCTGACCAGCGAACTGCAGGGCAATGTCATCGACCTCTGCCCGGTCGGTGCGCTCACCTCCAAACCCTACGAATTCCACGCCCGTCCCTGGGAGCTGACCAAGACCGAATCCATCGACGTAATGGATGCCGTCGGTTCGGCCATCCGCGTCGACAGCCGTGGCCGCGAAGTCATGCGCGTGCTGCCGCGCATCAACGAGGCCATCAACGAAGAGTGGATTTCGGACAAGACCCGCTTCATCTGGGATGGCCTGAAGAGCCAGCGGCTCGACCGGCCCTATGTGCGCAAGTCCGGCAAGCTGCAGGCTGCCACCTGGGACGAAGCGCTGGCCGCTGTCGCCGCCAAGGTCAAGAAGGCCGGCAACAAGGTCGGCGCCATCGCCGGCGATCTCGCCGCGGTCGAGGAAATGTATGCCCTCAAGGGCCTGCTCGCCTCGATCGGTTCTGGCATGACCGACGTCCGTCCGGCCATGTCGGGCATCGACCCGTCCATGCCGCGCTCGGCTTACCTCTTCAACCCGACCATTGCCGGGATCGAACAGGCCGACGCCATCCTCATCATCGGCGCCAATCCGCGCAAGGAAGCGTCGTTGATCAATGCGCGCATTCGCAAGACCTGGCGCGCCACCAACCTGCCCATCGCCGTCATCGGCGAGCAGGTGGACCTGACCTATGCCTACGAATATCTGGGTTCCGGCTTTGAAAGCCTGGCCGATCTTGCCGCTGGCAAGGGCGCCTTTGCCGAGACGCTCAAGAACGCCAAGCACCCGCTGATCATTGTGGGCGAAGGCGCTGTCTCGCACGCCACTCTCGGCAAGCAGGCCGGTCGCGATACCATCGCGCTTGCCGCCAAGCTGGCCACCGGCGCCAATGTCGAAGAGGGCTGGAACGGCTTTGCGCTGCTGCACAACGCCGCCAGCCGCGTCGGCGGTCTCGATATCGGCTTCGTGCCGCATGATGGTGGCGTCTGCTCGGCCGACCAGATCGGTCTTGCCGGCAAGGGTGAACTCGACGTGCTCTTCCTGCTCGGCGCCGACGAATACGACATGTCGGCCATGGGCAAGGCGTTTGTCGTCTATATCGGCAGCCATGGTGACAAGGGCGCGCACCGCGCCGATGTCATCCTGCCTGGCGCGACCTATACCGAAAAGTCCGGCACCTATGTGAACACCGAGGGCCGCGTGCAGGTCACCACCCGCGCCGTGTTCCCGCCGGGCGACGCCAAGGAAGACTGGGCGATCATCCGGGCGCTCAGCGGTGCCATCGGCCAGGCTCTGCCCTATAATTCGCTGGCCCAGCTGCGCGCGGCACTCTATGCCGAATTCCCCCATCTGGCCCGCATCGACGAGATCGCCGCCGGGTCGGTGGATGATGTCAAGAAGCTGGCCAAGGCCGCCATCAAGACCAAGTCGGCGCCCTATGCGTCGCTGGTGACTGATTTCTATCTCAGCAATCCGATTGCCCGCGCCTCGGCCACCATGGCCGAATGCGCGCAGATGGCTGCGGGTCTCAAGCAGGCCGCGGAGTAGGGGAGCACAATGGACTTTATACTCGCGGCCCTCGACTACCTGCTCGGCATCCCCGTCTTCGGTTGGGGTGCCCAGATCGGCTTTGTCTACAAGGCTCTCGGCCTGCTCGTCGGTCTCCTGATCTTCACCGCCTTCATCCTGCTGGCCGACCGCAAGGTCTGGGCGGCCGTGCAGATGCGCCGTGGTCCCAATGTCGTCGGTCCCTTCGGCCTGTTGCAGTCCTTTGCCGACCTGCTGAAGTTCCTGGTCAAGGAAGCGGTCATTCCCGCCGGTGCCGACAAGGTGCTGTTCCTGCTGGCGCCGCTGATCACGGCGACGCTGGCGCTTGCCGGCTGGGCCGTTGTCCCGGTCGACAATGGCTGGGCCATGGCGAACATCAATATCGGCATTCTCTATCTGCTCGGCATCTCGTCGCTCGGCGTCTATGGCGTCATCATCGGTGGCTGGGCCTCGAACTCGAAATATCCCTTCTTCGGTGCGCTTCGCGCCGCCGCGCAAATGGTCAGCTACGAAGTCTCCATCGGCCTCGTCATCATCACCGTGCTGCTCTGCGTGGGATCGTTGAACCTCAATGACATCGTGATCGCCCAGTCCGAAATGGGCCTGGCGCATGCCCTGGGCGTGCCGTGGCTTTCGTTCCTCAACTGGTTCTGGCTGCCGCTCTTCCCGATGTTCGTGGTGTTCTACATTTCGGCCCTGGCCGAGACCAACCGCCCGCCCTTCGACATGGTGGAAGGCGAGTCCGAGCTGGTGGCCGGTTTCATGACCGAATATTCGGCCACGCCTTACCTGCTGTTCATGCTCGGTGAGTACATCGCCATCCTGCTCATGTGCGCCATGACCACCATCCTGTTCCTGGGTGGCTGGGCCGCACCGATCGACCTGCCGCCCTTCACCTGGATTCCGGGCGTCATCTGGTTCTTTATCAAGGTAACCCTCGTCTTCTTCATGTTTGCCATGGCAAAGGCCATCGTGCCCCGCTATCGCTACGACCAGCTCATGCGGATCGGCTGGAAGCTGTTCCTGCCGCTCTCGCTGATCATGGTCGTGATCGTCGCTTTCGTTCTCCAGCTCACTGGCTGGGGCTGGCACGGGGGAGTTGCCTGATGCGCGTCGGACAGATCGTCAACACGCTGCTGCTCAAGGAATTCGTATCGGCCTTTTTCCTGGCCATGCGTTATTTCTTCGGCGCCAAGCCCACCATCAACTACCCCTTCGAAAAGGGCCCGGTGTCACCGCGCTTCCGTGGCGAGCACGCCCTCAGGCGCTATCCCAATGGCGAAGAGCGCTGCATTGCCTGCAAGCTGTGCGAAGCCATCTGCCCGGCCCAGGCCATCACCATCGAAGCCGGCCCGCGCCAGAACGACGGCACCCGCCGCACCGTGCGCTACGACATCGACATGGTGAAGTGCATCTATTGTGGCTTCTGCCAGGAAGCCTGCCCGGTCGATGCCATCGTCGAAGGCCCGAACTTCGAATTCGCAACTGAAACGCGCGAGGAGCTCTATTTCTCGAAAGAGAAGCTCCTCAGCAATGGCGACAGGTGGGAGCGTGAAATCGCGGCCAACCTGGCTGCCGACGCGCCTTACCGCTAACGAGGGAAGAGCATGACCCTTCCGCTGTTCTTCTTCTACGTTTTCGCCGCCATCACCGTGGCGTCGGCCTTCATGGTCATCTCCGCGCGCAATCCCGTGCATGCGGTGCTGTTCCTGATCCTGGCCTTCGTCAACGCGGCTGGCCTGTTCATGCTGGCCGGCGCCGAGTTCCTGGCGCTGCTGCTGATCGTGGTCTATGTCGGCGCTGTCGCGGTGTTGTTCCTCTTCGTCGTGATGATGATCGATGTCGACTTCGCCGAGCTCAAGTCCGGCCTGCTCGCATACGCGCCCATTGGCATGGTCGTGGGGGGCATCCTGTTCCTGGAGCTCCTGCTGGTTGCGGGCAGTTTTGTCATTGCCCCGGAAGTCGTGGGCGCTGGTGGCCTGCCCATCGATGTGACCATGGAAAACACGCGTGCCCTGGGGCAGGTGCTCTACACACGCTATGTCTTCCTGTTCCAGGGAGCGGCGGCGGTTCTGCTGGTCGCCATGATCGGCGCCATCGTGCTGACCCTGCGGCACCGGACGGGTATCAAGCGGCAGAGCACCGCCGCGCAACTGGGTCGCAAACCCAGCGAGACGGTGCGCAACGTCAAGGTCAAGAGCGGTCAGGGGCTATAGGGGGTTATCATGGGCTTGGAAATCGGGCTCGGTCATTACCTGACCGTAGCGGCAATCCTGTTCACGCTGGGCGTGTTCGGTATCTTCATCAACCGCAAGAACATCATCGTCATCCTGATGTCGGTGGAATTGATCCTCTTGGCGGTGAATCTAAACCTCGTGGCGTTCAGTGCCCACCTGCAGGATCTGCAGGGCCAGGTCTTCGCGATGATGATCCTCACCGTGGCCGCCGCCGAGGCCGCCATCGGTCTCGCCATCCTTGTGATCTTCTACCGCAACCGCGGCTCCATCGCGGTTGAAGACGTCAATATGATGAAGGGCTAAGAGCACCGCTATGATCATTCAGGCGATTGTTTTCCTGCCCCTTATCGGGGCGCTTGTGGCCGGTCTTCTCGGCCGTTCCATCGGCCATCGGCCATCTGAATTCATCACCACCGGCCTGCTACTGATTGCGGCCGTGCTGAGCTGGGTCGTGTTCATCCCCGTCGCCTTCGGGGACGGCCTTGTTGGCGCCGTGGGCGATGGACATGCGGCCGTGCTCAAGGTGGAGGTGATGCGTTGGATTCAGGTCGGCGACATGGATCTGCGCTGGATCCTGCGCGTCGATACGCTGACGGCCGTCATGCTGGTGGTCGTCAACACCGTATCTGCGCTCGTCCATGTCTATTCCATCGGCTACATGGAAGAGGACCCGCATCGGTCGCGCTTCTTCGCCTATCTCTCGCTCTTTACCTTCGCCATGCTGATGCTGGTGACGGCGGACAATTTCCTGCAGATGTTCTTCGGCTGGGAAGGTGTGGGCCTGGCGTCCTATCTGCTGATTGGCTTCTGGTACACCCGGCCCTCGGCCACGGCGGCCGCAATGAAAGCCTTCATCGTCAACCGCGTCGGCGACTTCGGCTTTGCCCTCGGCATCTTTGGCGCCTTCATGGTACTTGGCCATATCGACTTCGATGGCGCATTCCATGCGGCCGACGAATTTGCAGTGACCGGCCTTCCGGTCATTCAGTTCCTCGCCTGGGAACTGGACGCCATGACCGTGGTTTGCCTGCTGCTCTTCATGGGCGCGATGGGCAAGTCCGCACAGTTTTTGCTGCACACCTGGCTGCCCGACGCCATGGAAGGCCCGACCCCCGTGTCGGCGCTGATCCATGCCGCCACCATGGTGACAGCGGGTGTGTTCATGGTTGCGCGCCTGTCGCCGCTGTTCGAAACCTCTCCAGTGGCGCTGACCGTGGTCATCGTCATCGGCGCCATCACCGCCTTCTTTGCGGCGACGGTTGGCCTCGTCCAGAACGATATCAAGCGCGTTATCGCCTATTCGACCTGTTCGCAGCTCGGCTACATGTTCGTGGCATTGGGTGTGGGGGCCTATTCGGCCGGTATCTTCCACCTGTTCACTCACGCCTTCTTCAAGGCCCTGCTGTTCCTGGGCGCCGGCTCGGTTATCCATGCGATGCACCATGAGCAGGACATGCGGAACATGGGTGGCCTCAGGAAGAAGATCCCCATCACCTACGCTATGATGATGATCGGTACGCTGGCCCTGACCGGTGTCGGCATTCCGGGCACCAATTTCGGTTTCGCCGGCTTCTTCTCCAAGGACGCCATCATCGAAAGCGCCTATGCTTATGGCGGCAATGTCGGCTCCCTGGCCTTCTGGCTGTTGGTCGTGGCGGCGCTGTTCACCAGCTTCTACTCCTGGCGCCTGGTGCACCTGACCTTCCACGGCTCGCCGCGCGATCCGCAGCACCATGGCGAAGGTCCGCATCCCGATCCTGCCCATGCGGCTCTCGAAAGTCATGACGAGCCCATCAACGACAGCAATGCCGATGATCACGGCGACCACGGCCATCATGGTTCGGCCTATGACCACGCCCATGAGTCGCCCAATGTCATGCTGGTGCCGCTCTATGTGCTGGCCGTCGGTGCAGTGCTGGCCGGTGTCGTCTTCTACGGCATGTTCTTCCACGATGTGGAGCACATCGAGCACTTCTTCGCCGGCTCGATCTATGTCGACCACCAGATCATCGAGGACGCCCACCATGTTCCGACCTGGGTCAAGTGGAGCGCCACCATCGCCATGATCATTGGCTTCGCCTCGGCCTGGTACATGTATATCCGCCGACCCGACGTGCCCGGCCGTCTCGCTGCCAGCAATCCGGGGCTGTATCAGTTCCTGCTCAACAAGTGGTACTTCGACGAGCTCTACAACACGATCTTCGTCAAGCCTGCGCTCTGGATCGGCAATGCCGTCTGGAAGGGCTTCGATGACTGGCTGGTCGACGGCAAGATCGCCGAAGGCCTAGGTCGTCGCGTCCAGAACGTCACCAGCTGGGTCGTCAAGCTCCAGTCCGGCTATCTCTACCACTATGCCTTCGCCATGCTGATCGGCATCGCGGCGCTGCTGACCTGGGCCATTGCGGCCGGGGGACTGATCTGATGACCTTCGAGAACTCCATCCTTACGATCCTGACCTGGCTGCCGGTGCTCGGCGCCGCCATCCTGATGTTCACGCCCAAGACGGCGCTGAGTGCCATCCGCTGGATCTCGCTGGCCACCACATTGGTTGTCTTCGTGCTCTCCCTGGCTCTCTGGCAGGCTTTCGACGCGTCAAGCGCCGGCTTCCAGTTCGTGGTCAACATGCCCTGGATCGGCGACACGATCGGCTATCGTGTCGGCGTTGACGGCATCTCCGTGCTCTTTGTGGTGCTGACCGCGCTGCTCATGCCCGCGGCCGTGCTGGCCAGTTGGGATGTCGACAGCCGCGTCAAGGAATACATGATCGTGTTCCTGGTGCTCGAGACGCTGATGATCGGCGTCTTCACCACGCTCGATCTGGCCATGTTCTATGTCTTCTTCGAAGGCACGCTGCTGCCGATGTTCCTGATCATCGGCATCTGGGGCGGGTCCGCGCGTATCCAGGCCAGCTACAAGTTCTTCTTCTACACCTTCATCGGCTCGGTGCTGATGCTGCTCGCCATGATGGGCATGTACTGGGACGCCGGCACCACCGACATCATCCGCCTCCTCGGCCATGAATTCCCGGTTGGGATGCAGACCTGGCTCTGGCTGGCCTTCTTCGCCTCGTTGGCGGTCAAGATGCCGATGTGGCCCTTCCACCGCTGGTTGCCCGAGGCCCACGTGCAGGCCCCGACCGCTGGTTCGGTAATCCTTGCCGCAATCCTCCTGAAGCTTGGTGGCTACGGCTTCCTGCGCTTCAGCCTGCCCATGTTCCCCGAAGCCTCGGCGCAGTTTGCCAACTTCGTCTTCGTGCTCTCGGTTGCCGCCATCATCCTGACTTCGCTGGTCGCCCTGGTGCAGACCGACATCAAGAAGCTGATCGCCTATTCGTCGGTTGCCCATATGGGTTTCGTGACCATGGGTATCTTTGCCGGCAATGCCCTGGGCATCCAGGGCGCCATGTTCCAGATGATCAGCCACGGCATCGTCTCGGGCGCGCTCTTCCTCTGCGTCGGCGTTATCTATGACCGCATGCACACCCGCGAGATCTCGGCCTATGGCGGCCTCGTCGAACGCATGCCGCAATATGCGTTCGCCTTCATGGTCTTCACCATGGCCAATGTCGGCCTGCCTGGCACCTCTGGCTTCGTCGGTGAATTCCTCACCATGATCGGCGTCTTCCAGGTCAATACCTGGGTGGCTTTCGGTGCGGCCTTTGGCGTGATCTTCTCGGCCGGCTATGCCCTCTGGCTCTATCGCCGGGTGATTTTCGGCGCACTGACCAAGGACAGCCTCAAGGGTATCCTCGACCTCAACCTGCGCGAGAAAGTGGTGCTCTATCCGCTGATCGTGCTGACCGTGGTGTTCGGCTTCTATCCGGCCCCGATCCTCGATACGACTGCCGCTGCGGTCGACAATCTGGTTGCGCAATATTCGGCTTCCATTGGCGCTGATCCCGCCGTGGCCCTCGCCGATGAACGCGCCCCTCTTGAATATGTCGCGCCTGCCGAAGGCGCGGCCCAGCCGGCCGATGACCATGCGGCCGAGCCTGCTGCGCACTAGGAGACTGACGTGAACTCTGACGTTACCGATTTCGCGAGCCTGGCTCCCGCCCATCCCGAAGTGCTCATGGCATTGGGCGTGCTCGTCCTGCTGCTCGTCGGCGTGGTGATCAACAAGGAACGGTCGGCGCTTGTCTCCTGGCTGTCCGTGGGCCTGCTGGCCGCGACCGGCCTGCTCGTCATGTTGCAGCCGGCCGACGGCGTGGTCTTCAACGGGCTCTTCATCGCCGACAGCTTCGGCCGCTTCATGAAGGTCCTGGTCATTGGCGGCGCCGGCCTGGCGCTGATCCTGGGCATGTCCAATGCCGAGGAAAACGGCGTCCACAAGTACGAATATTCCGTGCTGGCGCTGCTCGCCACGCTCGGCATGATGGTCATGGTTTCGGCCAACGACCTGATGAGCCTTTATGTCGGCCTCGAACTGCAGTCCCTTTCGCTCTACGTCATGGCCGCGATCAAGCGCGATGACGCACGCGCTTCGGAAGCGGGCCTCAAATACTTCGTGCTCGGTGCGCTATCCTCAGGGCTGCTGCTCTACGGCGCCTCGCTGATCTACGGCTTCACCGGACACACCAATCTGGGCGAGATCGTTGTCGCCATCGCCAATGAAGGCCGCTCCATCGGCCTGATCTTCGGCGTGGTGTTCCTGCTGGCCGGCATCGCCTTCAAGATCTCGGCCGTGCCGTTCCACATGTGGACGCCCGACGTCTATGAAGGTGCACCGACCCCGGTGACGGCCTTCTTCGCCATGGCGCCCAAGGTTGCGGCCATGACGCTGATGATCCGTCTGGTGATGGACACCTTTGCCCCAATTACCTCCGACTGGCAGCAGATCGTCATCTTCCTCTCCATCGCCTCCATGGTCCTGGCGGCCTTCGCCGCAATCGGCCAGCAGTCGATCAAGCGCCTGATCGCCTATTCCTCTATCGGCCATGTTGGTTTTGCCCTGGTTGGCCTGTCTTCGGGCACGCAAGTGGGCGTTGAAGGCGTCGCCATCTATATGGCCATCTATGTGGGCATGACGGTTGCGCTTTTCGCCTGCGTCCTGTCGCTGCGGACGGACAAGGGCTATGTCGAGACCATCGACGATCTCGCCGGTGCGTCCAAGGCCCGCCCCTTCGTGGCAGCGGTCATGGCCATCGTCATGTTCTCGCTGATCGGTCTGCCGCCGCTGGCCGGGTTCTTTGCCAAGTGGCAGGTTTTCCTGGCCGCTATCGAAGCCAATCTTTATGTCCTCTCGGTCATCGGCATGCTGGCTTCGGCCGTCAGTGCCTTCTACTACCTGCGGGTCGTCAAGGTGATGTATTTCGATGAGCCCAAGGCGGAGTTTGCGGCTGTGCCGGGGGAACTCAATGTCCTCATGGCCGTCTTTGGCTTTCTGATCGTCACCTTCTACTTCACTGTCGGCAATCCGCTCGCGTCCTGGGCGCATACTGCCGCGGGAAGCCTGTTCTAGGTGGCTGACTTCCGTCTGGGTCAGAAGGCCCGCGATGCCGGATACCGGCTTGCGGGCTTCGACTCGATTGGCTCGACCAATAGCGAAGCGTTAGCCGCCGCAACTGCTGGTGATCCGGGTGGCATCTGGTTTGCCGCGTTGCAGCAGACGGCCGGCCGCGGCCGCCGGGGCAGGGAATGGCACAGCCCCTCGGGCAATCTGGCAGCAAGCCTCCTGGTCGTGCCGGACGCGCCGGCCGATATCATTGCCACGCTGGGCTTCGTGGCGGGGGTTGCGCTCAATACCGGCCTCTCGGCAATTCTGCCAGGCGGCATGGTGCGCGTTGGTATTGATGGTGCCGATGACCTCGACGGACGATCGCGGATTGCGCTCAAATGGCCCAATGACGTGCTGGCCGATGGCGCCAAGCTTGCCGGTATCCTGCTCGAATCCAGCAAGACCCGGGATGGTCGCACTGCAATTATCATTGGCATCGGTGTAAACATTGTCGCGGCACCAGAGGGCGTTCCCTATCCGGCGACCTCTCTGCGGGCCCTGGGCATCGAGCGGACCGCCGAAGACGTGTTCGAAGCGCTCTCGGATGCCTGGGTAGAGGCATTTGGTCTCTGGAACGACGGACACGGCGTTGCCGCGGTGCTCAAGCGCTGGCGCAGTTCTGCTGCCGGCATTGGGGCGCCGGTGGCCATCAGCCAGGACGGCGTGGTTCGCCGGGGCATTTTTGAAACCATCGACTCCTCGGGTCGGTTGATCATCCGCGACGACGACGGCGCGCGGCATCCGATCACGGCGGGCGATGTGCATTTTGGGGCAACGGCCAGCGCCCGAAGCTGACCACAACATAAGGGGCAGGCGACCGGCGACCATCAGATCGTCCGGCGTCGGCCCAGACAAAGGAATAAGATAACCCATGGCTAAGAACCAAAGGGATGAACTCGTCTTCGTGCCGCTCGGCGGCGTTGGCGAAATTGGCATGAATATGGGCGCCTATGGCTTCGGCCCCGCCCGCCGGCGCAAATGGATTGTGGTCGATTGCGGCGTCAGCTTCGGCGGCCCGGATCTGCCCGGTATCGAACTCATCATGGCCAATCCCGAGTTTCTCGAGGAGAATGCCGACGATGTCCTGGCTCTGATCCTGACCCATAGCCACGAAGACCATTATGGCGCCGTGCTCGATCTCTGGCCGGTCTTCGACAAGCCCGTCTATGCCACACCCTTTACGGCCGCCATGCTGGCCGCCAAGCGGGCAGGGGACGGGATCGTCGAAAATGTCGACGTCACCATCATGCAGCCTGGCAAGCCCTTCGAGGTCGGCCCCTTCACCATCGAGGCGATCAACGTCGCTCACTCGATTCCCGAATCAAATGCGCTGTTGATCACCACGCCGATTGGCCGGGCCCTGCATACCGGCGACTGGAAGCTCGACCCGACCCCGGTCATCAATGCGCCGACCAATGTGGAGCGCCTCCAGAAGATCGGCGAGGACACCTCCTCTCCGCTGGCCCTGATCTGTGACTCGACCAATGCTCTCAAGGATGGCGAAAGCCCCAGCGAGCAGGAGATCGGGGACAACCTTGCCAAGCTGATTGCCGAGGCGCCGCACCGTGTCGCGGTTACCACTTTCGCATCCAATGTGGGACGTGTGGTGTCCATTGTGCGGGCCGCCCACAAGGCCGGTCGCCAGGTCGTGCTGTCCGGCCGTTCGCTTCACCGCATCATGGGCATTGCCAGGGAACTGGGCATGCTCGAGGGCCTGCCGACCCTGCACGACCAGGACGCCTACAAATCCATCCCCCGCGACAAATGTGTGCTCATCTGCACCGGCAGCCAGGGTGAGGCTCGGGCCGCCATTGCCCGCATCGCGCGTGGCGACCATCCGGTGATCGATCTCAATGCGGGCGACCGCATGATCTTCTCGTCCTGGGCCATCCCGGGTAATGAGCGCGAGGTCATCGATATCCAGAACCTGCTGATCGACAAGGGTGTTGAACTCATCACCGCCAATGATGCGCTCGTGCATGTCACCGGTCACCCGCGCCGCGGCGAGTTGCGCAAGCTCTATTCCTGGGTGAAGCCCGAGGTTCTGGTGCCGGTCCATGGCGAGGCCCTGCACCTGCAGGCCCATGCCAGGCTCGGCCGCGAGGAGGGCATTCCCAATGTCTGCGAAGCCCGTAATGGCGATATGGTCCGGCTGTTCCCGGAACCGATGGCCTATCCGGCGGAGGTCCGCACGGGCGAACTCTACCTTGATGGCCTCGTGCTCTGTACGCCGGAGGAAAGCGGCGTCAAAGGGCGCCGGCGCCTCTCATTCGGCGGCATGGTGATTGTCAGCCTGTGCGTCAATGGCGGCGGCCAGATCGTGTCCGGGCCTGATCTCGTGGTTGAAGGTCTGCCCGAAACCGAGGACGAGTCTGTCACCGAACTTATCGAAGACACTGTTGCCGGGGTCATCAAGTCCATGCCCAACAAGCGCCGCAGTGATCCCGAAGTGCTCAACTCGGCGCTCTTCAAGGCCATCCGCAACGAGGTCAACGGTTTCTGGGGCCGCAAGCCCAACGTTTCCGTTTTCGTGCATCGCGTATAGCAGGCCGCCCGGTCATACCCGTCTCCCCACCCCCATTCCCTCCCCATCAAGGGGAGGGAGGCGAAGGCTGACCCATTTCGTCCTTGCCGGGGAGCAGCGGTCGAGTCTGAACCAACTGGCCGCGACACCGCGCCGCTTCCCAATGGCCCCGTTTCCGCGTTAGGTAGCGCCATGCAAATCGGTTCGATCATCGCCGTCTATTTTGTGGTCTGGTGGCTCACTTTCGTGGCCGTCCTGCCCATCGGCAGCCATAGCCATCACGAAACCGGCGCGGATATCGTGCGCGGCAGCGATCCCGGCGCCCCGGTGGCGCCGCGCCTGATAACCAAGGGCCTGATCACCACCGCCCTGGCGGCCGGCTTTACCGCCTTGCTGCTCTGGGGCCTCGGCAACGAAACCCTCCAGGCCTACTGGAACCGCTGAACTATCGTTTCGACGGCCGGCCAGGCACTGCATGGGCGTGTGCCATTTCCAGCGCCGCCGCGATGTCCTTCTCGTTTGCCGGCTGCAGATGCATGGTCGTCCACCCCTGACGCCCCCAGCCATTATCGATGGCTTCAAACAGCTCCGGCGCGACCATGCATTTGAATTGCTGCTCCTCCGGCGTGAGCTTGAGGTTGGCGCTCAATCCGTCTGCTGCATGCGTCGCAAAGGTGCGCTTCACCTTGAAAGCGGTGCGATCGAAATGCGGCGCGGAAACGGTTCCGGGCAAAGCAAGCGCAATTCGCGTGAAAGTTTGAGAATCGGCCATAGCGATATGATCCAGAAACAAAAAAGCAGGGCACTCGGCCCTGCTTGAAAGAGTTTGTTCGACAATACGTTGGTCTTAGGCGCGCTACGAAGCGGCTGCCAACGCTCCTCCCTTGACGTTGTCGACGTCCGGCGGTTTGGGCCGCCTTTGTTTTATTGGCCGGGACCCTAACAAGGGTTTTTCAGTCTGCCAAGTAGATTCTGCATAGCTTGCATGCTTGCATCGAATGGACGCTTGCGATTTGAGTGGGCATCAAGCAAACCCACGAGTCGAAGACCTTTTCCTGGAGTTCCCATGCGCCTTTCCCGCTATTTCCTGCCGGTGCTGCGTGATGTGCCCAAGGAAGCCGAGATCGTCTCGCATCGGTTGATGCTGCGTGCCGGCATGATCCGCCAGCAGGCCTCAGGCCTCTATTCGTGGCTGCCGCTCGGCTACAAGGTGCTGATGAAGGTTCAGAAGATCATCGAAGAGGAGCAGAACCGCTCTGGCGCGATCGAACTTTTGATGCCCACCATCCAGTCCGCTGATCTCTGGCGCGAGTCGGGGCGCTATGACGCCTACGGCAAGGAGATGCTGCGCATCGAGGACCGGCACGAGCGCGAATTCCTCTATGGTCCGACCAATGAGGAGATGATCACCGACATCTTCCGGGCCTATGTGAAGTCCTACAAGGACCTACCGCTCAACCTCTACCACATCCAGTGGAAGTTCCGTGACGAGGTGCGCCCGCGCTTCGGCACCATGCGGTCCCGCGAATTCCTGATGAAGGACGCCTATAGCTTCGACCTGACGAAGGAAGATGCGGTCAAGGCCTATGAGCGCATGTTTGTGGCCTATCTCAGGACCTATGCCCGCATGGGCCTGACTGCCATTCCCATGCGCGCCGATACCGGCCCCATCGGTGGCGATCTCAGCCACGAGTGGATCATCCTGGCCGAAACCGGAGAAAGCCAGGTCTTCTGCCACCGCGACCTGTTGGAAAAGCCCATTCCCGGCAAGGAGACTGATTTCCTTGGCGACCTGAAGCCGATCTTCAACGACTGGACCTCGCTCTACGCCGCCACCGAGGAAATGGTGGACGAAGCCGAATACGAAGCCGCCGTCCCCGAGGACAAGCGCGTCTCCGCCCGCGGCATCGAAGTGGGGCACATCTTCTATTTCGGCACCAAGTATTCCGAGCCCATGAAGGCCAGCGTCACCGGCCAGGATGGCAAGGAAACCATCGTGCACATGGGCTCCTAC
>NZ_CAJXJS010000066.1 GCF_913055165.1 uncultured Devosia sp. | reverse complement strand
CCAATGGACGGGGTAAGCCCCGGGAGCGTTGCGGGATGCCGTCCGCTACGCCTTTCTAGCATCCCACCGCTAGACAGAAGCGATTTGCCCTGCGGGCACGGCTCGAAGTTTCACGTGAATCCAAGCGCTGTTGATCCTCCCGCCCGCCCTTGCTAAACCCCGAGCGCCTGCCCATATGCGGGTTTGCGAGCCGGCCAAGCCGGTTTTTTCCGATTTCAACCTGCGCGACGACCAGACCGGCGCGATCGAAAAAGAGAGTTCATCTTGGCCAAACGCGATTTCTACGAGGTGCTCGGCTGCCAGAAGGGCGCCGACGACGGAGCCCTCAAGAGCGCCTATCGCAAGCTCGCCATGCAGTTTCACCCCGACCGCAACCCGGGCAATAACGAGGCCGAGCACAAGTTCAAGGAAATCAACGAGGCCTACGACACGCTCAAGGACCCGCAGAAGCGGGCGGCTTATGACCGGTTTGGCCATGCCGCCTTCGAGAATGGCGGCGCGCGCGGCGGTCCGGGCTTCGGGCCGGAATTCGCTTCATCAATGTCGGACATCTTCGAAGACATCTTCGGCGATTTCATGGGCGGTGGTGCAGGCCGCAGGGGCGGTGGCGGCGCGGCGCGGATGCGCGGCTCGGACCTCAGATACAATCTCGAAATCTCGCTGGAAGAGAGCTTCGAGGGCCGCACGGTCGAGATCGACGTGCCGACTCTGGCCACCTGCGAAACCTGTGACGGGGCGGGCGCCAAGCCGGGCACCGGTACCCATACCTGCCGGCAGTGCAATGGCCACGGCAAGGTGCGCGCCGCGCAAGGCTTTTTCACCATCGAGCGCACCTGTCCGGTGTGCCAGGGCCGCGGGCAGATGATGGACCAGCCCTGCACCGATTGCGGCGGCCAGGGCCGGCGTCAGCAGAACCGCAAGCTGAGCGTGGACGTGCCGCAGGGCATCGAAGACGGCACCCGTATTCGCCTCGCCAATGAGGGCGAGGCAGGGTTGCGCGGCGGGCCGCCGGGCGATCTCTATATCTTCGTCTCCATCAAGCCGCACCAGCTGTTCCAGCGCGATGGCGCCGATCTTTATGCGCGCGTGCCCATCTCGATGACCACAGCGGCGTTGGGCGGAGAGTTCGAGGTGCCCACGCTCGACAATGCCCGGGCCAAGGTCAAGGTGCCCGCCGGCACGCAGCCGGGTCAGCGCGTCCGGCTCAAGGGCAAGGGCATGCCGGTGCTGCGCAGCAAGGATGTCGGCGATCTCTATGTGCAGCTCGACATCGAGACGCCGCAGAACCTCTCCCGAAAGCAGCGTGAACTGCTCGAGGAATTCGCCCGGCTCGAAACCGGCGAGACCAGCCCCAATTCGGACGGCTTCTTCGACAAGCTCAAGAAAATGTTTGAGGCTTGATCGCGTAGAAAAATCGCCCCGGTGGGGCGATTTTCGCGATCAAGGCCATGAGAGCTATGCTCGAGTGGCACGAAGATTCGGCAGGGACGGGAGAGCTCCAGCCGCTAAGGCAGCACCCTTTGCGCTGTCTGCAGCTCCGTGACCAGCTCTGCAACCGCGCGTTCGGCGGCCGTCTCGATCTCAGCCAGCGCAGTGCCATAGGGCACCTCGAGCCCCAGCCGCTTGCTCGGATCGTCGGTCCAGACAAAGGACACGAAGCTCTTTTTCTGGGCGAGATCGTGGGTGAGGTGGGTGATGGTCATTTTCGTGGTCATGGCGACGATGCTTCCTCTCCTGGAACGGCCCCTGTGCGGATAGCTGATTATTCGGAGGGGAACTGGCTCATGTCCATCCAGACATATTCCCACACATGGCCGTCAAGATCGGCAATGGCCCGGGAATACATGAAGCCATAGTCCTCGGCCGGGCGCTGTTCGCTGCCACCGGCCTTCAGTCCGGCTTCGGCGATGGTGTCCACCGCGGCGCGGCTGTCGCGGGAGAGAGCGTAGAGGGCGCCGATCTGGCTTTTGGCGTCGGGCACGGGCTGCTTTGAAAAGCTCGCGAACTTATCATGGGTCAGCAGCATCACGTAGATGGTGTCGCTGATAACGATGGACGCGGCCGTCTCGTCCGTGAATTGCGGATTGTGGTCAAAGCCCAGCGCCTTGTAGTAGGCCATGGCAGCGGCGAGGTCGCGAACCGGCACATTGACGAAGATCGATGTGTTCATTGGTTTTCTCCTTGTTTGTCGGCCAGGCCGAACCAATCCGCCCCGCCAATTCACTTGCACCGACGAAGCGGTCACGGCAGTTTCGACACTGTCGAGAAATTCGGAGGCAATATGAAGACGGCGCTCACCCTGTCGGGGTCCATCCGCAAGGGGTCCTATAACCGTATCCTGCAGCAGCATATGGGGCGCAAGCTCACCCAGGCCGGGGTGGCGGTGACAGAAATCAGCCTCGCCGATTTCGACATGCCGATCTTCAATGAGGACCTCGAGCCCGATCATGTCCCCGAAGCCGCGGTCAAGCTCGCCGAGATGTGGCGCAGCCACGACATCGTCTTCATCGCCAGCCCCGAATATAATGGCGGTGTGCCGCCGCTCCTGGTCAACACCGTCACCTGGCTCAGCCGGCAGAAGCCGAGCCCCTTCCGCCATGCCATCTTCGGGATTGGCGGGGTTTCCTCGGGAAAGTATGGCACCATATGGTCCCTGAGTCATTTGCGGGACAGCCTGACCAAGGTGGGCACGCTGATCGTGCCGACCCTGCTTGGCATCGGCCCGGCAGACACTGCGTTCGACGAGCGGGGCGACCCGGTCGAGCCGGCCATCATCCGCAAGGTTGAGCAGATGGTGCATGAGCTCACCCATTTCAGCCGAGGCTAGGATTGCGCGCGCTCTACCTCACCCATCCCCAGGTTCGCATCGACGCGGCGGTTCCCGTACCCCTCTGGGGGCTGTCGGCGATGGGGCGGTCGCGCGCCGAGGCCTTTGTGGCCCGCGGCGCGGTGCCCGAGGGCGCCATGGTGTTTTCGAGCCGCGAAACCAAGGCGCTGGAGCTGGCCGAGATCATTGCCAGCGCCGCCGGAACGCCGGTTCTTGCCGATCACCTGATGGGTGAGAATGATCGCTCGGCCACCGGCTTTTTGCCGCCGGCCCTGTTCGAGGAAACGGCTGACCGGTTCTTCGCCCATCCCCAGCAAAGCATTGATGGCTGGGAACGCGCCATCGACGCCCAGGCCCGGATCGTCTCGACCATCCGCACCGCGCTGGCCGCCGTCCCGCCCGGCACCCCCGTGATCTTTTGCGGTCATGGGGCTGTGGGGACGCTGCTCAAATGCCGGATCGGCAGTCGCCGCATCTCGCGCGAGGAGGATCAGGGCCGCATTGGCGGCCCGGGCGGCGGCAATGGCTTCCTGTTCGATCTGGCCGCCCGGCAGCTGCTGACAGACTGGACGCCTATGGAAGACATCGAGGCCATCTGGTTCCGGTGAGGCGCGCTACCGCCCCGTCCAGTCCTCCAGCCCGAACAGCTCCAAGGCGTCATTGAGTGCCGGGGCCAGGCGGTCCAGCCGCTCAGTTTCTCCATCCAAGTCCCGCAGCCGCATCGGGCCGGCCAGGGGTGCGTCAGCCACCAGCCTCGCGCCGCTCTCGGTCAGTGAAACATGGCGGGCCCGACGGTCCTCGGGGCTGGTGCGGACCTGGCACAGGCCCTTGCGCCGCAGATCGTCAATGGCCTGGCCCAGCGTCGCCGCATGCGCCAACAGCGCCTTGCGCAGGGCGGCCAGGGGAATATGCGGCCGCTCGGAAACGATGTGCAAGACCGCCAGCTGCAGCATGGTGATCCCGTGCCGGCGCTTGAGATCGCGTTCGAAACCCTTGATGGCAGTATCGAGCCGCATCCAGGCCACCATGGCCTTCAATGCCTGTTGCTGCATGACAAATCCCGCAAACACCCAAGAGAAAGCTGCCTGATATGACGCCATAGCATTGCCGCGCAAGGCCATTATGGTGACATAGCATCAAGGAAAGGCTTGCGTGCGCGCCGCGCTTGTGCGAGCGGAAAACAAATCAGCGAAAGGATAGACACAATGGCTGGCCAGTTGATCGTGGGCCTCGACGTTTCCTCGCGCGCACGCGCCGAAGAGATCATTGCCCTGCTCGGTGACAGTGTCGATTTCTACAAGATTGGCTATCAGTGCTTTTATGGCGCCGATGGCTTTGCGCTGGGCAAGGCGCTGATTGCCGCCGGCAAGAAAGTGTTCTTCGATCTCAAGCTGCTCGATATCGACAACACGGTCGAAAAGGGCGTCGCCGCCATCGCTGAGACCGGCGCCACCATGTTGACCGTCCACGCCTATCCCAAGGCCATGCGCGCTGCCCAGAAAGGGGCGGAAGGCTCCGGGCTCTGTGTGTTGGGCGTCACCGTCCTCACCTCGATGGACGATGATGACGTCAAGGAGGCCGGCTATGCGCGCGACGCGGCAGGAATGGTGGCGCTTCGCGCCCAGCAGGCTCGCGAAGCCGGTATTGGCGGCGTGGTCGCTTCGGCCCATGAAGCGGAAATGGTCCGCACCATTGTGGGCAAGACCATGGCCGTCGTGACACCCGGCATCCGCCCCGCCGGCGCCGATCGCGGCGACCAGAAGCGCGTCACCACGCCCACCGATGCGCTGGCAGCGGGAGCCTCGCATCTGGTCGTCGCCCGCCCCATCATCGCCGCCCCCGACCCGGCCGCGGCGGCCAAGGCGATTTTGGCGGAGATGAACGGGAAAAGGGTGAGCGTGGCTTAGGGGCCGAGTGGAAAAGGCTCGGCCTCCGCGCATAGCGCTCCCGTCAATCGCGCCACCGGTGCAATTGACCGCCTAGCGGCGGGTGGTCGTCAACCCGCCAGCCCGTGCTTCTGGCTCAGCTCTTCGAGATCGAGCTGTGGCCTGGCGCCGATGTGGGTGATGACTTCGGAGGCCGCGAGGCATCCGGTCTTGAGGGCCGATTCCATGGTCTGGCCGCGGGCGAGGCCCAGGAGAAAGCCGGAGGCAAAGAGATCGCCCGCTCCGGTGGCGTCGACCACCTTGTCGACCGGGAAGGCCGGGACGGAAATCACTTCGCCATTGAACACAGCCATGGCGCCATCAGCGCCCATGGTGATGGCGGCCACTTCCGCGTCCTTGGCGATTTCGCGTACAGCCGCGCCCAGATCGTCGGTTTCGTAAAGCGATTTCAGCTCGTTCACATTGGCAAAGACATAGTCGATCGTCTTGGAGCGGATCAAATCCAGGAACTCGCCGCGATAGCGATCGACGCAGAACGGATCCGAAAGGGTGAAGGCGGCGGCGCGCTCATGCTTGTGGGCATAGTGAGCGGCCAGCACGAAGGCTTTCTTGGCTTCCACCGGGTCCCACAGAAAGCCTTCCATATAGGTAATGGCGGCGCCCCCGATTTCATCAGGCCGGATATCGCGCTCGGTCAATTCGTGGCAGGCACCGAGATAGGTGTTCATGGTGCGCTCGCCATCCTCGGAGACGAAGATCATCGATCGGGCGGTCAGCGCCCCGTTCTTGAGACGCGAGGTGTTGTAGTAGACGCCGATGGCGTCCAGATCGGCCTCGAACACATCGCCCAGCGGATCGTCGGCCACCTTGCCGACAAAGGCGGCGCGCCCGCCCAGCGAGGCGACGCCGGCGGCGGTATTGGCGGCCGAGCCACCAGAAATCTGTTGCCGCCCGAGCGGCATCTTGGCGTAGAGGTCCTCGGCCCGATCGGTGTCGATCAGGTGCATGATGCCTTCCTGCATGCCCTCGCGCTCGATGAAGCCGGGTTCCACCGGGGCGATGATGTCGACGATCGCATTACCGATGGTGAGCACGTCGAAGCGGGTCTGGGTCATGAGCGGGAACGGTCCGGGTTTGCGCAAGAAAAGGGCCGTTGGCCGGTTTAGAGCATGATGCGGCGCCGGGCAATTCTTTTGGGCCTCCGGCGCCGGGGGTAATACAGGCTAAAGCGAAGAAATGATCTCTTCGATCAGCGCCTCGGTATCCTCGCCGGCGCGAATGGCGATCTGGCCGTCCAGCAACAATACCGCCAGGCCGTGTACCTTGGCCCAGGCGGCCAGCGCCTTGATGCGGCCCTTCTTTACATCGCCGCCCACCAGATGGCGCAACGTGTCAAAGGCGGCATCGGCGGCCATGCGCAGGCCGGGACGGCTATCCTTTTTCAGCTGCGGCGAGAACATCAGCCGGAACAGGTTGGCGTTCTGCAGGGCGAAGACGACATAGGTCTTGCCCATGGCCGCCATGGGGTCGTCCGGCTGGCTCGCCGCCACCGCTTCCATGCGGGCGGCAAAGCGCTGAAACCCGGTGACCGCCAGCGCCTCGAGCAGCGCAGCACGGCTGTCGAAATGGCGGTAGGGGGCCGCCGGGGACACCCCGACCGCCCGGGCCAGGTCGCGCAGGCCCAGCCCGGCCTCACCCTGCTGCTCGAGTATGACAAGCGCTGCCTCAAGCAGGGCCTGACGCAGATTGCCGTGGTGATAAGGGCTGTTGCCAGGAGATGTTGACATTGTTTACTTCTGGCCTATTTATGTATGCACTGTCAACATGAGAGCTGCACCTATGGACATTGACCTGCTCCTGGCTTCGGCCCATCACCTGGCCGTCTTCACCCTGGTGGCGCTTTTTGCGGCCGAGTTCGCGCTGGTCCGGCCGGGCCTGTCGGGTGCGCGCCTCGCCCAATTGGCGCGGATCGACGCCGCCTATGGCGCGATGGCCGGGCTGGTCGTCATTGTCGGGGTCATTCGCGTCATCTTCGGCGCGGTCGGCTATGACTATTACGTGGCCAACCATGCCTTCTGGGGCAAGATGGCGGCCTTCGTGATTGTGGGCCTGCTGACCATCCCGCCGACACTGGCTTTCCGCCGCTGGGCCAAGGCAGGCACCGGACAGGCGGACTATGCGCCCCCCGCCGACGAAATCGCCGCCAGCCGCCGTTTCATTCACCTGCAGGCCGGGTTCCTGCTGCTGATCCCCATCTTCGCCGCTGCCATGGCGCGGGGATATGGGAGCTAACGTCCGCGCGGCAGGGGCGTCTTCGGCTCAAACCGGCACCATTGGGCAATCGGGCAGCGCCAGCATTCGGGCTTGCGCGCCTTGCAGATATAGCGGCCATGCAGGATCAGCCAGTGATGCGCATGCAGCATGAAGCGCTCGGGGACCTTCTTGGTCAGCGCCTTCTCCACATCCAGCGGCGTCTTGCCCGGCGCCAGGCCGGTGCGGTTGGAGACGCGGAACAGATGCGTGTCCACCGCGATGGTGGGCTGCTTGAAATAGATATTGAGCACCACATTGGCGGTCTTGCGGCCAACGCCGGGCAGCGCTTCGAGCGCCGCGCGATCGGCTGGGACCTCGCCGCCATGCTTGTCGATCAGCATCTGGGAGAGGGCGAAGACATTTTTCGCCTTGCCGCGATAAAGCCCGATGGTCTTGATCAGCTCGGTGATCTGATCCACCCCCAGCGCCACCATGGCGGCGGGTGAGGGGGCCAGCTCGAACAGCCGCTTGGTGGCCTTGTTGACGCCCACATCGGTGGCCTGGGCCGACAGCACCACGGCCACCAGGAGCGTGAAGGCGTTGATATAGTCCAGCTCACCTTTGGGTTCGGGCTCGATCTGGTGAAAACGGGTAAAGATCGCCTCGGCGTCCGCCCTGGTCAGGGTCTTCACTTTTTTGGCAGTCGCCATTCTCTCGGCCTCGATTTTCTGCCAGTATTTCGGCCAAGAGGACGGGCGATGCAAGTCACCACAACCACACCGCTATTTGCCGCAACCCTCAGGCCAGATCGTTCCCTGCCACTGGCCGGGGGCTGGCTCGGCTTGGTCCTGGCCGGCATGGTCGGCGCGCCCCTCATCATCGCCATTCCCGAATTCCTGGTGCCGGGCCTTGCTGCCCTGGGCATGGGCACGGCCGGAATGACGGCGCTTGGTCTGCGCCAGTCGCGCCGCCGCCGCATCAGCCAGCAGGTGACGCTGTGGTCCGACCAGATCGAAATCGCCAGCACGGCTCCGGGCCAGGACAAGGTCCTGCAGCGTTTCGATCCCATGCAGGTGCGGCTGCGGCTGGAACGGGATGAGTTCGAGCGCACCACCGGCATTTTCCTGCGTGCCGGGGATAGCGAGATTGCCCTCGGCCCGTTTCTCTCCACGGCGGACAAATCGAGCTTTGCCAAGGCCTTCGGCGCAGCCCTGCGCAAGGCGCGACGCACGTCCTAGGGCCGGTCAAATCCGGGTCGCGATGGCGATTGCCGGCGGCTAGAAAGGGTCCGGGTTTTCGATGAAGGATCCGGAGATGAACCAGCTCCTGACGCTGACGCCAGCCAGCGATTACGACACCATCCGCGCCGCCATCCGCTATCTGAGCGAGACCGGCCCCGATGCCACCGATCTTGCCCGCTTTGCCCGCGCGCTGGGATTGACCGAACGGCAATTGACCGATCTGTTCCGCCGCTGGTGCGGCCTTTCCCCCAAGAGCTTTGCCCAGGCGGTGGCGCTCGATCATGCCAAGAGCCTCCTGCGCGAGAAGGCCAGCGTGCTCGACACCACCTATGAGGTGGGTCTTTCGTCCACCTCGCGGCTGCACGATCTGTTCGTCACCTATGAAGCCATGCCGCCCGGGGTGTTCCGGGCCGGTGGGGCGGGTCTCGACATGGTCTGGGGTGTTCAGCCCTCGCCCTTCGGGCTCGCCGTGGTCACGGCCACCGAATATGGCATTTCCGGCCTGGGTTTTGCCGATGCCGAAACCAGTATTGATGCCGCCTTTGCCGACCTGGCCAATCGTTGGCCCAATGCGCGCTTCGTGCGGGATGACGCGCGTGTCGCGCCGCTAGTCGGGCAAGTCTTTGCGCCCCACCAGTGGTCGGCGGACCGCCCGGTCCGCGTGGTGCTGATCGGCACCGATTTCGAGGTCAAGGTGTGGGAGACGCTGCTGAAAATCCCCTGCGGCCGGGCCACGACCTACGCCCAGGTCGCGCGCTCGATCGGCCGTCCCAGCGCCTCGCGGGCGGTCGGTGCCGCCGTGGGCAAGAACCCGATCAGCTTCGTGGTCCCCTGCCACCGTGTGGTTGGCAGCTCCGGGGCGCTTACCGGCTATCACTGGGGCGTGCCGCGCAAGCGCGCCATTCTCGGCTGGGAAGCCGGGGTGATTTCGGCGGCACATTGACACTGGTCTGACCCGGTTTTGCGGAACTTCACCCCCGGCCCGGGCTTTGCCTCTTTGAGCATCGGCCAGAGAGGCAGCATGAACCAGACCACACGCGCAATACTGACCGGCATTTTCGTGGTGGCGGCCCTGCTGCTCGCCTGGCAATTGTCGGCCATTTTGCTGCTGGCCTTTGCGAGCCTGCTGGTGGCGGCGCTGCTGGACGCGGCCGTAAGGCCCCTATGCGATTGGCTGCCCCTGCCGCGGCCGCTGCTGGTCGTGGTGATGGCCTTAATCGTCATCGCCATTGTCGGCGGGGGGCTGTCCTGGGGCGGCATCAGCCTCTGGCAGGGTGTCGATGATCTCTGGACCATGATCGGCAATCGCGCGGTCGAGCTCTATGAGCGCTTCCGCGACGAGCTGGGCGATCCCCTCGCCGAGGAGAACAGCTCGCTGGTTCAGAGCCTGCTGCCCGATCCTTCGAGCCTTTTCAGCCAGGCCGGGTCGATCTTCGGCATCACCCTTGGCGTTCTGGGCAATGTTGTCATCATCGCCTTTCTCGGCCTGTTCTTCGCCATTGATCCCAGGGGTTATCGCGACGGCGTGTTGTTGCTCATCCCGGCGCAGTATCGGCCGCGCTTCCGGGATGCCTTGAACCATACCGGGCAGACCCTGCGGGGCTGGCTGGTGACGCAATTGGCCGTAATGGTGCTGATCGGGGTGCTGGTCTTCACCCTTCTGACCCTTCTGGGTTCGCCCGACGCCCTGCTGCTCGGCATTCTGGCCGGCGCGGTCAATTTCATACCCTATCTCGGACCGATCATTTCGGCCGTGCCCATCCTGCTGTCCCTGGCGGGACAGGACATGACGGCACTCTGGATCGGGGCGCTGGGCCTGCTGGTGATCCAGAACCTGGAAGGCTATGTGATCACGCCGCTCTTGCAGGAGCGCATCATTGCGCTCCCGCCCGCCTGGTCGCTGACCATCATGGCCGTAATGGGCGTTTTGTTCGGGCCCATGGGCGTGGCCCTGGCCACGCCCCTTTTCGCTGTCGGCCGCACGCTGACGCAAAAGCTCTATATCGAGCCCCGCGACGCCCAGGAGCGGAAAACCAGCTCCGGGTCTTAGAGGGTCAGGCGTTCGACCAGCTTGCCGTCGGGCCCGATCTTGTAGACCGTCGGTTCGCCGGTCGCGATCTCGCGGGCCAGGATCTCGTCCGGCGTCAGCCCCTCAATGGCCATGACCAAAGCCCGCAGCGAATTGCCATGGGCCGCGACCAGCACGGTCTTGCCGGCCTTGAGCTGGGGCAGGATTTCGGCCTCGTAATAGGGCAGGGTGCGGGCCGCGGTGTCCTTGAGGCTCTCACCGCCCGGCGGGGGCACGTCGTAGGAGCGGCGCCAGATATGCACCTGTTCTTCACCCCATTTCTCCCGCGCATCATCCTTGTTGAGGCCGGCGAGGTCACCATAGTCCCGCTCGTTGAGCGCGATGTTGCGGGTGATGGTGACATTGTCGATGCCCATTTCTTCCAGCATCAGATCCAGCGTGTGCTGGGCGCGCCGCAGCGCCGAGGTGTAATAGAGGTCGGGCACGAATCCAGCGGTCTTGAGCGCCTTGCCTGTCGCGCGGGCCTCGCCCTCACCCTTCTCGGTCAGGTTGGGGTTGCGCCAGCCGGTGAAGAGGTTCTTGAGGTTCCATTCGCTCTGGCCATGACGCACCAGAATCAGCGTACCGCTCATGTTTTTGGTCCCTTGGGTTTGGGTTAGTCGTTAAGGCCGAGCACGTCGGCCATGGAATAGAGGCCCGGCTTTTGCCCGGCGGCCCAGAGCGCCGCCCGGATCGCGCCATTGGCATAGATGGTGCGGTCCTGCGCCCGGTGATTGAGCTCGATGCGTTCGGACTGGCCGGCCAGGATCACCATATGGTCGCCGATCACATTGCCGCCGCGCAGGGTGGCAAAGCCGATCGTGCCAGCCTCGCGCGGACCCGTATGGCCGTCGCGCACCCGCACCGAATGGTCCTTGAGGCTGATATTGCGCCCGCGGGCCGCAGCCTCGCCCAGCATCAAGGCCGTGCCGGAAGGGGCATCGACCTTCTTGTTGTGGTGCATTTCGAGCACTTCGACATCGTAGTCCGCCAGCGCCCGCGCCGCCTTTTCCACCAGGACGGTCAGCGCCACCATGCCGGGGGAGAAATTGCCCGATTTGACCACGCGCGCGCCGGCGGCCCCGGCTTCGGCGATAGCGGCATCGTCGGCCTCCGAACAGCCGGTGGTGCCGATGATGTGGATGAGGCCCTTTTCGGCGGCGAGCTTGGCCAGCGCCACGCTGGCGGCGGGGGCAGTAAAGTCGATGATGGCATCGGCCTGGTCGACGAGCCCGGCAGCGTCTTCACTCACGAGCACACCCAATGGCTCGACACCGGCCAGGGTGCCTGCGTCCTTGCCGATGGCGGGGGACCCGGTGCGGTCCAGCGCGCCGACCAGCTCCACCCCGTCATGGGCCGCCACGGCTGCAATATTGGCGACGCCCATGCGGCCGCCGGCTCCGGCCACGATGATGCGCAATTTGGTCATGCCGCAAACTCCCTGCAATTGCCCTCGCCTATAGCAGCGCCTCGCCGCGCCGCCAACCGGGATGCCCGGAACCTTTCGGCTGTGCTAGGATTCGGCAAAACAACAAGACCAAACGGACCTGTTCATGACACTCACCAATGTGCTGGCCGGTATTGCCGTGGAAGATCTCGGTCATTCCCTGGTCTGGTACGAATATCTGTTCGGCCGACCGGCCGATGCGCGCACCATGGTCGATGTGGCCGAATGGAAATTGCCCGGCGGCGGCTGGGTGCATGTGATGACCGACGAGGACCGGGCCGGTGCCAGCGTCGTCATGCTGATCGTCGACGATATCGAGGAAGAGCTGGCCCGGCTCGAACTGCATGGCATCAAGCCGGTTGCCAAGGCTATCGGCCATTTCTTCAAGACCGCCAAGGTGCGCGATCCGGACGGCAATCTCATCATTCTGAGCCAGCCGCAGCAAGGGACGTATTAGAGCCAAGGGAGCCGCGAGCAATCTGTCTATCGTCATTGCCCGGCCCGTCCGGGTGGTGACGGCGTGGAGGCATCTGGTCTCAAGGCGCGCGCGCTGTTCGGCTCATAGCCGTTTCAACTTCACCTCGTCGACGCGGTGATCCTTGCCCTTCTTGAGAATCAGATCGGCCCGTCCGCGGGTGGGCAGCACGTTCTCGAGCAGATTGGGCAGGTTGATCGTCTCCCACACATTGCGGCCAAATTCACCGGCCTCCTCTTCGCTCATCTGCGAGAATTTGCGGAAGAAGGAGGTGGGATCGCGGAAGGCGGTTTCGCGCAGGCGGAAGAAGCGGGTGAGATACCAGTCGCGCAAATCCTCGACGTCGGCGTCGATATAGATCGAAAAGTCGATGAAGTCGGAGGCAAAGACGATGGGCTTGCCATCGCGCGGCAGCTCGCCGGGCTGCAGGATATTGAGGCCTTCGACAATCAGGATGTCGGGACGGTCGATGATGACCTCCTCGCCCGGTACCACGTCATAGACCAGGTGCGAATAGACCGGCACGGCCACCCTGGACTTGCCGGACTTGATGTCGCCCAGGAAATTGACAAAGCGCGCGCGGTCATAGCTTTCCGGAAAGCCCTTGCGCTGCATCAGGCCGCGCTCCTCGAGCACCCTGTTGGGATGCAGGAACCCGTCCGTGGTGACGAGATCGACCTTTGGACTGGAGGGCCAGCGGCTCAGCAGCGCGCGCAGGATGCGCGAGGTGGTCGACTTGCCCACCGCCACCGAACCGGCAACGCCGATGATGAAGGGCACCTTGTCGCCTGGCGTATTGAGAAAGCGCGAGGAGACGTGATGCAGCCCCTGAACGGCCTCGACATAATAGGAGAGGAGGCGCGAGAGCGGCAGGTAGACCTCCTCGGCCTCGGCCAGCGAGATCGGGTCGCTGAGCGACCGCAGCCGGTCGATATCCTCGGCGGTCAGCGTCATCGGCTGGCCGTTTCTGAGGTCGCTCCACTGCTGCTTGGTGAAGGTGCGGTAGGGATCGAGGGCGGCGGGACGCTTGGCCATTATGACTGGGTCCCCCGGGCGGCCTTTTCGGCCAGGCCCGACTGGGCGGTACGGGCGTCGAGTTCGGCCATTACCTCGGCCAGCGACACATTCTCGGCTTTGAGAACCACCAGCAGGTGATAGAGCAGATCGGCACTTTCCTTGACCAGTTCGGCCCGATCGTGGGTCACCGCCGCGATCACCGCTTCAGTCGCTTCCTCACCCAGCTTCTGGGCGGCCTTGTCGATGCCGCGGGCAATCAGCTTGGCCGTATAGCTGTCTTCGGGCGAGGCGGCGGCACGCTGGGCGATGCGCGCTTCGAGTTCTTCAAGGGTCATGGATATGGTCTCCTCGGGCGGACCATTGGTGGAAACGGCGCCGCCTGCAATAGAACTTAAGCCGCCTTGCCGGCCGCCTTGTCGAGCCGCATGGCGATCCCGTGCTCGGCCATATAGGCCTTGGCCTGAGGGATGGTGAACGTCCCGAAGTGGAAGATCGAGGCGGCCAGCACGGCGCTGGCATGCCCCTCGATCACCCCGTCGACCAGGTGCTGCAAGGTGCCGACGCCGCCCGAGGCGATCACCGGCACTTCGACGCTGTCGGCAATGGCCCGGGTCAGTTCGAGATCGAAGCCGGATTTGGTGCCGTCGCGATCCATCGAGGTGACCAGCAATTCGCCGGCACCACGCTCGACCATTTTGGCCGCAAACTCCACCGCGTCGATCCCCGTTGGCTTGCGACCGCCATGGGTATGGATTTCCCACTCCGTGCGATTGTCGCCGCCGACGCGCTGGCCCAGCCGCTGCTTGGCATCGACCGAGACAACGATGCATTGATTGCCGAACTTGTCGGCTGCCCGGGCAATGAAATCGGGATCGTTCACGGCGGCCGAATTGATCGCCACCTTGTCGGCGCCGGCCAGCAGCAGCTTGCGGATATCCTCGATGCTCCGCACGCCACCGCCCACCGTGACCGGCATGAAGCAATGCTCGGCCGTTCGCGCCACCACGTCGAAAATGGTGTCCCGGCCCTCATGGCTGGCGGTGATGTCAAGGAAGGTCAATTCATCCGCCCCGGCCGCGTCATAGGCCATGGCCGCTTCCACCGGATCGCCGGCATCGATCAGGTCGACGAAGTTGACACCTTTGACGACGCGGCCGCCGGCCACGTCCAGACAGGGGATGATGCGTGTCTTGAGACTCATGTCTTTGCCTTTTGCATCCGCCCCCAGGCGATGCGATGGATGATGAGAATGACCAGCCAGACGATCAGCGCGCCGCCGCCCAGCGGCAATGTCGCCAGCGCGAACCAGCCCAGCACGAAAAGGGTATAGAGCGTATCGCCCCAATCCGTCCCCCCGATCATGCAGGGATTGATCGATCCTTCGTTGAGCATGCAGCCATTGGCTTCGGCCAGAAAGCCGGCCAGCAGGATGCCGAGCACCGGCGCAAAGGCGAACAGCAGGATCAGCGCCAAGAGCAGCCAATAGATCCACCAGGGGAATCGCGTTGGCCGCTTGTCGCTCACGCTGCCCTCAATCTGGCGAGTGCTTCACGTGAATCAATGCGCCCGTCATAAAGCGCCCGGCCGGAAATGGCGCCTTCCAGCACCTGATATTCGGGCCGCGTCATGCGCTCGATATCGTCCATGGAGGCCAGGCCTCCCGAGGCGATGACGGGAATGGAGGTTGCCCGCGCCAGCTCCAGCGTCGCGTCCCAGTTGATGCCGGCCAGCACGCCGTCGCGATCAATATCGGTATAGATGATGGCGGCAACACCAGCGCCCTCGAAGCGCTTGGCCAATTCGATCACCGAGAGCTCGGAGGTTTCGGCCCAGCCTTCGACGGCCACCATGCCCTTGCGCGCATCGATGCCCACGGCCACCTGGTCCGGCCAAGTCTTGGCGGCTTCCTTCACCAGCGCCGGATCGCGCACCGCAACGGTGCCGAGAATGACGCGGGCCAGACCCTTGTCGAGCCAGTTTTCGATATGGGCCAGAGTGCGGATGCCGCCGCCCAGCTGGACCGGGAAATTCACCGTCTTGAGGATGGCTTCCACCGCCGCGCCATTGACGCTCTCGCCGGCAAAGGCGCCGTTGAGATCGACGACATGGAGATATTCGAACCCCTGGTCCTCGAAGCTCTTGGCCTGGGCGGCCGGATCGTCATTGAAGACAGTCGCCTGCGCCATGTCGCCGAGCTTGAGGCGCACGCATTGGCCGTCCTTGAGGTCGATGGCAGGAAACAGGATCACGGTGCCCATCCCAAAAAGTTCTCGATCAGCTTCAATCCCAGCGCCTGGCTTTTTTCCGGGTGGAACTGGGTGCCGAAGATATTGTCGCGGCCGACACAGGCGGTCAGCGGCCCGCCATAGTCAGTGGTGGCGATCAGCGTTTCGGCGTGATCGGTCTTCAAGTGATAGGAGTGGACGAAATAGGCGTGCAGGCCATTCGGCCCCGTCTCAATCCCCTCGAGCAGCGCATGGGGCCGGGTCACCGAAATCGTGTTCCAGCCCATATGCGGAATCTTGAGGCTCGGATCGGCCGGCACGATCTTTTCGACAGCACCCGGGATCCAGCCCAGACCCTTTGTCACCACCTTTTCGCGACCTTCGCTGGCCAGCAATTGCATGCCGACACAGACCCCCAGAAACGGCGTGCCGCCCTTGATGACGCGTTCGCCGAGCACCTCGATCATGCCGGGCACGGCCTCCAGTCCGGCCATGCAATCGGCAAAGGCGCCGACGCCGGGCAGCATGATGCGGTCGGCCTCGCGCACCGCGTCCGGATCGCTGGTGACCTGGATCACATCACCCTGGGCCCGTTCGGCGGCCATGCGCTCGAAAGCCTTGGCGGCCGAGTGCAGATTGCCGGCGCCATAGTCGATGATGGCAACAGTGCTCATGCCGATGTCTCCATGGCAGCCAGGCGCGCCTGGTCGGCATCGGCCGAAAACCGATAGCCGCCGGCGGCATAGCCGCGCCGCTTGAGGGCCCGCTGCCTTGCGCCGGGCGCGGCGAAACCGCTGGCGATGGCGATGAGGATATAGAGCCAGATCACCGCATCGGCCCCGATTGAGGGCGCAGCAAAAACCAGAGCCACGATCCCCAGCACAAACAGCACCAGCTGCCCCCAGAGCCGATGGGCCAGCGCATGCACGGGCGGCAGCAGCGCGGCAAACCAGGAGAATTTCTCGGGCACGGCCCGGGGCAGGGCGCCGACATCGGATTTGAGAATGGCGTAGAGGGTCACTGTTTTCTCCAAATCCCCGCTGTCATCCCGGCCTTGAGCCGGGATCCATCTTGAGATCTCAGGATGGGCCCCGGCTTTCGCCGGGGTGACACCCCGTGGTTGGCCGTGACTTAGTGCAAAAGTGTCGGCAACGAAAGGGACTACAGCACGCCCTTGGTGCTGGGCACGCGGTCGGCCGTGCGCGGATCAATCTCGACCGCCTCGCGCAAGGCCCGCGCCACCGCCTTGAACATGGACTCGGCCAGATGGTGGTTGTTGTCGAAGTAGAAATTCTCGATATGCAGCGTGATGCCGGCATTGATCGCCAGCGCCTGGAAGAACTCCCGGAACAGTTCGGTGTCGATCTCGCCGATCTTGGCCTGGCTGAACTCGGCCTTGAAAACGAGGAAGGCGCGGCCAGAAACGTCCAGCGCCGCCCGGGTCAGCGTGCCGTCCATGGGCAGGTCGCAGCTGGCATAGCGGCGAATGCCCTTCTTGTCGCCGAGCGCCTCGCGGATCGCCTGGCCCAGCGCAATGCCGACATCTTCGACCGTGTGGTGGAAGTCGATATGGAGGTCACCCTTGCAGGCCACATCCATGTCGATCAGCGAATGGCGGCTGAGCTGGTCCATCATGTGGTCGAAAAAGCCCACGCCGGTCTGCATGGTGTGCGCGCCGGTACCGTCGAGATTGATCGAGACGGCAATCTCGGTCTCGTTGGTCTTGCGGGTGATCGTTGCGGTGCGCATCGGTGCTGGTCTCCGGAACTGGGCGTTCCCTAGCAGATAGGCAGCATCGCGTGAAGATTGGGTTTAGCGCGCCACTTATCCCCACCCCCAAAACCTCCCGCATAATGCCCTCATTCCTCTCGCGATAGGGCGGCCTGCAGCGACCAGTGGCGGGAGGGAAAGCC
>NZ_CAJXJS010000065.1 GCF_913055165.1 uncultured Devosia sp. | reverse complement strand
CCCGACCTGGTCGGCGACCATGCCGGGCGGCAGATGCGGCGCGAATGACATAAGATGCGGCCAGCATCCGATATGCCAGAGTACCGGTCGATGAGCTGCTGGCGGCTCGATCTGCTTGAGAGCGCGGTCGAGCAAAGCCAGGGACCGGCCGGCGCGGAACAGCAGGTCCGGCGTTGGAGGCAATTGATGCAGTGGCGAGCCCTTGATTCGGGTCTGCAGATAGCCGCGAACGCCCTCTGCTTCAAAGGTCAGGCTCCCGCTCCGAGTGCTGAGTACTCTTGGAACAACGAAGCCTCTGGCGCCGTCCAGACCGGACTGGGCCGCGGCCTGGAAACGGAAACTGTCGGATGCTTCGGGGCGGCTCGATGTCTTGAGGATCAGCCGACGTCCGTCGGGCAAGCGGACTTCAGCCGTGCGTTCGACCTCCGAAGAGAGGGTCGTGATCGTGCCGGTCAGTCCGTAATGGCGACTGAGCAGTGCCGCTGACGTGTCAGTTTCGTCACGGTCTGGCCGTGCCGCCAGGCTCGCTGCGGCGGCGCGAAAGTAAGCGTCGGTCGGACCCGCGGCGCCTGGCCAGGCGGCCTGGTCACCAAGGATTGGATCATCAAAGGTGTGCAATTCCGCCTCCAAGCCCCGAAAGGAAGGGATGCCGGGCGAGCAGGCCTAGCATCCTCGAGCGTCAGATGCCGAAGACGCCCGGCAGCTGCGAGATGCTCTTGATCTCGGTATATTCGTAGAAGGGGTTGGCCGGTTCGTGGCCACGATTGACCCAAACCTTGCTCTTGATGCCCAGGTCATAGGCGGAGAACAGGTCGTGGCGGAAGGAAGAGGACACATGCGTGATGTCTTCCGGGCCGCACCCGAGCATGTCGAACATGTATTCGAATGCTTGGTAATGCGGCTTGTAGGCACCAGCATCCTCTGCCGTGTAGACGGCGTGGATCGGCGCCCCGAGCTTGGCGACATTTGAGTGGATCTGGGCATTCATCGAGTTGGTTAGGAGAACCAGAGGGACTTCCTTGGCGAGCCTCGCCAGTCCCTCAGGCACATCCGGATGTGGTCCCCAGGTGGGAATGCGGTTGTAGATCGCTTCCGCATCCTCTGGCTGGAAGGCAACATTGTTGCGGCGGCAGGTGCGTTCGAGGGCGTTGTGGACGACCTCGGCGTAGGGCTTCCAGGCCTGCATCACTTCATCGATACGGTAGCCCTGGAAGTTCTTGATGAACTCGTCCATGCGCGGACCGTCCAGATGGCAACCGAACAGGTCACGTGCTGCCTCCGCCATTTGGAAGTTGATCAGCGTGCCGTGGCAATCGAAGGTTACGAATTTGGGCCGAAAGCGATCCATGTTCCTGGTTCCTATGGTGTGGATTTACCCACAGGCTAGTCACGGAAGTCTGGAATAATGTGCCGGAGTGCATTTCAGATTGGCAGAATTCGCTCCATCCGGCCGCTTGGACAGTGCGGTATGCGGGCAAGAAACGTTGGCCAGTTGCGCTTGCTCCAGGTCTGAGCATGTCACATCTAATCACCGGAAAGGTTCCATTATTCGTGGCAGAGGAATGGCAGGTATTCGAGGTGTGGATGCCAATCCGAACCGGCAGATTACGGCCACACATCAGGCGCTGGCGCGGTGATTGTAGGGCAGGGGCTTCCATAACTTGCCGGGCAGATGCGCCCATTCCCGCCGTTCAGACCACTAATTCGATTTCCTGAGAGCGGCCGGTCCGTATTCCCTGAACCATAAAGTGTTGATTGCCACTGAGAAGTAACCCAGTAGCCTGGGATATTTCCACTGAGATTTGACCCATGTTTGAACCTTGCCCTGGCTGTTGCAGCGGGGGCTATGGAGTGATCGACATGGCGTTACTGAGCGTTATCCGACGCTGGCATTTTCATCGATGAAGTCACTTGGATCCAGCGTGTCACCAGCTCGGTCAACACGCCGTCGCTGAAATACGACGACGACTTCGACTACGAGGAACGGGACGATCACACGCCAGAAGGGAGTGGTGTGCGCAGGGGCTACCCACGCTCAGCGAATTTGCCAGCAGTCTGGCACTGGAAAAACGGGCCGCTTGGGGCCAAACATCATGCTCTGATCCCCAAAAGCTGGATCGTTCAGAATTAGAGTTTTCCGCTGTATTTTTCCGGTTGGGAGAAGGAGCGGAGAGCCATGAAGGCATCGAAGTTTTCGGACGCGCAGAAGGCGTTCATACTGAAGCAGGGTGATGACGGTATAGCGAGAGCAAAAGTTGCACGTCGAGGCCATCATCCTCTGCGGGGCACCATATCTATCCTGCGTCATTCATCTACATGAATGGAAAGTGGGCAAAGCGTCGCCTTCATGGCCACCGCTTCGAGTTGACGCTGAAAGCGATGGAAAGACAGCTTAACGGATATTTTCACTCCAGAACGTAGTGTTGTCAGCGTGTCATGACCTAGGGACGAGCCGAAAATGATTGTCGTGAAGTTGACGAGCGCTGTCGGTGTCGGCCGCCCGGCGGTCTATGTTAATGTCGCGCACATCGTGTCGTTTACCGATCAGACAGGCGGATGCCAGATCCGGGTCTCGGGAGGCAACAACGTTATCGCCGTCACCGAAAGCGCGGAAAAGGTCGCCAACTTAATCGCCGCATTGGAGCGTCGCTGAATTGGTATTGCATATGCGCCCAGACCATGGCTAAGCCACGGGGCCCGGCCAGCGCAATTGCAGAGTTACCTCAGCTGTGTCTGCGTCGAGCCAAAGGTTGTGGCTGCCTCAAGGGGGCTTCGCCCTGCCCACCCCATGCAAAGCGTAGGATGGCTAATTTCCATCGCTTCCCAGCCGAATACTGTCGAGCACGTTCGCTTGAGATCGTGAAAAACTTTATTCTAATTCCGTTGGAATTAAAAATTTTTAAGCAAGGACGTCCGCAAAGACAGTGCCGCGCCGCGGTCAAATAAAGACTCTGTAAAGCCAATTGGGCGCTGGTTGCTTGGAACTATCTCAATGGGGAGGCTCCCATGCTCAAGCTAGGCGCCATTATCGTTTCAAGCCTGCTATTTGCCTCCGTTCCGTCGGCATTCGCCGAGGACTGGACGGCAGAGCGCTTGCAGGGTCAGGTCGAGAAGTTCGTCGACGGTGCATGGATGCCGTTGGCACGAGGCGACACTATTCCCAACGCTGCCAAAATCCGCACAACGAGCGGCGCCCGGGTGGAGCTCCAGCGGGGCGGAGAATCCATCACTTTGGGCGGCAGCACCGAAATTGTAATCAACCAGGCAGAAACACACCGAATGACGCGGATCGTTCAGGTTTTGGGAACGGTAAGCGTCGAGGCGGAGAAACGGAACGTACAGCATTTTTCTGTTCAGACCCCCGTGATGGTCGCCATTGTTAAGGGTACACAATTCACAGTGACCTATCGAAATGGTCTGGCAAGTGTCGACGTGGATGAAGGCGTTGTGGAAGTGCGCGACTTCGTCACCAACACCTCGGTGGATCTGCACCCTGGGCAGAGCGCGGCGGCGAGCCAAATGAGGCCGGTGCGAGTATCAGGACCTGGCTCTGAAGACGTCATCTACGTCATTGACGGAAAGGCCGTAGCTGCTGCTGCTAGAGAAGCAGCACTTGAGAGGCAAGCCAATAAGTCCCTGCCCGTGACTGCCAACGCCAGGGGTGTTGAAAATCGAGCGAACGCGCAAAATGAAAACCCGGGGCAAAATTCACACGGAGGCGAGGGAGCTTCGGGTGGCAGGAATGAAGCGGCAAACAATCCCGGTGCCCCCAGCCAAAACGGAAATGGCAACAATAAGCCGTCGGACGGGCAGGGGGGGCAGGGCAACAATGGGATGGAACGCCCATAGAGTTGCGTTGTTCATCGAAGACGGCCGCGTGCGCAAGCTGGCCGACGAGATCATATATGCCCAGGACAAGGAAATTTCGGAGATGAAGTACCTGCTCGCCTCTATCGCCGAAGACGGCAAACAGCCGGTCGATCCGAAAACGCCTGCGCCGTTGGTCGACAGCGTCGAAGCGGCCCTGGCCAGTGCCGATGTGCCGGTCATCGACCCACAATTCCTCGCTCAGGAGGACGTTTCCGCGGCCCTGCCTGAAGGAGCCATGTGCACATTTGTCTATACCGAGGACAGTCAGCCAGCCCTGGCGGTCGGCCCGGGCACCACCGGCACCATCGCAGCGGTCAGACTGTCCGGCAATGTGGTACGGATCGAAGGTGACAGCATGGGCGCGTTTGCCGGTGGCGACCTCCGCCTGACCCTTGCCGGCAGGGATGGCCAAGGCATAGCGGAGCTGATGGACCAGGACCTGCCCGAAGTGATCATGGAGCTGGCGATCGGCGATCAACTGCAAGCGGGCTATCTGGGCTATCTGCGCTGCCAATAGACGGAATGGATCGGCAGTAGGTCTCCGCCGATCCGTCCGATCAACTTGTGGCCGCGGCGGCGCTCAACTCGAACCTGTCGGTCAGGATGATACCGGTGAGGCACTGCCGGGCCGACACCAGCTCAGCTGCCGCGTCAACAAAGCCCGGCGGACCGGCGATATAGACCTGGCCTGACAGCAAGTCGCAATCGAGCTGGCTGATGGCCTCGGCCAAAGGCGATGCCGACGCGTTCCGTGCGGCTGCGCCGGTCATGATCGCCTGATAGGTGAAGCGGGTGTCTGCCTCGGCCGCTTGCGTGTAGAGGCTATTGAGATAGAAGCCGTCGCGCTGGCGCGCAAAGGAGACCAGATGCACACGTCGGCCGTAGCTCGAGCTCAGAATCGACCGGACGGGTGCATGGCCAGTCGAGGCGGCAATCGCCAGGATTGGCCCCGTGGTCTGGTCGGCACCGATGGCACTGCCAAACGGTCCGGAAATCCGGACAAGGTCGCCCAGTTCGCGTTCCCCCGCCAGGATGCTGGAGGCGCGACCTCCGGCAATTGCGCGGATGTGAAACTCAAGCTCAAGCGAACCTTGCTCGCTGGCCACCGAGTAGCTGCGGGTGATGCCAGGCGCCAGTTCGATTTCGAAGAACTGGCCGGGCGAGAAGGCAATCGGCTCATCGGGCCGGAGCACCAGCCGATAGATTTCGGTCGCCATGGTGTGGAGCGCGACGATCCGGGCCTGGGCACCAGCGACGACCTGTTCATTGCTCCAGGCAACGGCGACGTCCGTCAGCGGCACAGCGCGGCAGGCCAGAATGTATCCCAAGTCCCGTTCCGCAACGTCGAGAGCGAAAGGCGAGTGTTCGCGCATCATGACCTCGCCCGAAAGCAGGCGGGATTTGCACGCCCCGCAGCGGCCAGACCGGCAGCTATGGGGAAACTGCACACCAGCGTCGAGTGCGGCTTCGAGCACGGTTTGCTCTTCGGTCACGGTGACGCGTGCTTGCACCTGGGGAAGGCGGAGCGTCGTCATCGCCCGGCTCCGAACAGTGCCGGCCATTCCTGGCGCAACTGCGCGCGCTGGGTGTCATGAGTGCCATAATAGACCTTGGTTCCGACCACCGTGATGGGTGCGACCCGAACGCCGGTGCGTGCCTTGGCCTCCTCGGCCACGCCCGGGCGGGCAAGGTCGTGTTCCTGATAGGGGATGCCAAGCTGATCGAACCACGTCTTGAGCTGTCGGCAATCGGGGCAGGTCGGGGTTGTGTAAAGTTCGATGGTGGGGGCGGACAGGGATTGCATTGGTAGTCCTCCTGTTGTGGAGCTTTTGGCTCCCATGATGGTGACGAGCGACAAAGGCGGTTCGTTCACTGCGGGTCGAGTCCGATGTCCCTGAGCAGATGCGGGCTGAGGGGCGGACGTTGCTTCTTGCCGCGCAGCCAAAGCGGCAGGCGAAAACGCCGACGAGCTGGCGGTGGGGCATTGAGGTAAAATGTGAAATCTTCGAACATGATGATCTGCCGGAACATGGCGGGCCGAAGCCCGCCACGCCTGGGGTTTAGCCCACCGGCACCTCCCGCTGGGCGGCGCCGCCGCGAATGAGGAGGAGTGTTGCCAGAGCAGCAACGGCTGCGACGACACCTGCGCCCTGGAACGCCGCCTGGAAGCCCTGGAGCATTTCTGCCGGGCCGGCGCTGCCATGGCCGAAGCCGGCGGTGGAGATCACCACCATGACTGCAAGACCAATGGCCGAGCCAATCTGGTAGGTGGTGTTGATGAGGCCTGAGGCCAGACCTGTTTCCTCAGGCTTGGCGCCTGCCATGCCAGACATGGTGGCCGGGATATAGGCCAGGGCCATGCCCAACGCCGCCAGTAGAGAAGCCGGCAGGACGTTGATCACGAAGGAACCATCCAGCGGCAGGTTAGCGAAGAGGATGAGGGACGCCCCCATCAGCAAAAGGCCGAGGATGAGATTGGTCTTGGGTCCGAACCGGCCGATCAGCTTGCCGGAGAAGCCCACCATCACGATCATGATCAGAACCGTCATCGGCAGGAGCGCAAGGCCACTGGCGAGGGCAGAGAGACCGAGGATCTGCTGCAGGTAGAGGTTGAGGAAGAACCACAGCGGGATCCAGGCCGCGCCCAGCAGGGCCATGACCAGATTGCCGGCGGCCAGGTTGGGCGCCTTGAAGATGCCCAGGGGCAGTAGCGGTTCGCGGCGGACGCGTTGGGCAATCAGGAAGATCACGAAGAGCGCCAGGGAAATGCCGAGCAGCGACAGGATCAGCGGCGAGCCAAGCCCGGCCGTCTCGATGGTGACAATGGCATAGACCAGCGACACCAGCGCGCCGGTGACAGTGATCGCGCCGAACCAGTCAACCTTGCCGCGTGCCCGTTCGGACTTGCGCAGGACAGCCGGGACGGCGGCCAGCACGATCAGGCCAAGCGGCACGTTGATGAGGAAGGTCCACTGCCAGGCCATCCACTCGGTGATCACGCCGCCGAGGAAGACACCGGCCGAACCGCCGGCCGCTGCAGCGGCACCCCAGAGGCCGAATGCCTTGCCCAGCTCAGCGCCATTGTGTCCGAAGAGGCGCATGACAATGGTGAGGGCTGAGGGTGCAATCAATGCCGCACCGATGCCCTGCAGCGCGCGTCCGGCAAGCAAGATTTCCTGGCTCGCAGCGAGGCCGGCCAGCAGGGAGGCGGCGGTCAGGATGACAAAGCCGGTCGTGAAAACGCGGCGGGCGCCGAATAGGTCACTCAACCTTCCGCCGAGCAGCAACAGGCCGCCAAAGGCGATGACATAGGCGTTGAAAATCCAGCTCAGTCCGCTGGCGGAAAAGCCGAGATCGGCCTGGATGGCGGGCAGTGCCACGCCGATGATGGAGGTATCGAGGATGACGATGAATTGGGCGGCACACAGCAATGCCAGAGCGGCCCATCTCTTCGGATCCGGTGTGAACTTTTGCATTGGAGTTCCCCAGAATAAGGTTTCTCGCCGATTGCGATTAACCCCGGTGTCCGGCTCCCAACGCTGGGAGAGTCAAGGCCCCAAACAACAAAGTTTTCAAATAAAAAAGGCGGTGAATATTCACCGCCCTAAATCGTCAATGAGTATGCGGATCAATTTCTCCCGCAACACCAAATCTAGGCTTTCTCTTGGTGAGAATTTTTGGTGCCGGAGATACTGAGAACTCTTCAATTATCGGGCAGTCCGGCCTGTCATCACCATGGCAATTCTCCGCAAGATGTTCCAGTGTTCTACTCATTGCCTGGAGTGCAAGCGCCTTTTCATTCAGTCGTGCGACGTGCTCGAGCGCGATCGACTTCACGTCGGCGCTGGCGCGGCTGCGATCACGCCAGAGCGCCAGGAGATCGCGCATCTGCTCGACTGAGAAACCAAGATCCCGAGCCCGGTTGATGAAGCGCAGTGCGTGAATGTCGTGGTCGGTGTAGACGCGATAGCCTGCATCCGAGCGATGTGCCGGTGTAATCAGACCGATGGTCTCGTAGTAGCGGATCATCTTGGTCGAGATGCCGGTGGCCTTTGCAGCGTGTCCGATATTCATTTTGCATACTCCAGCTCAAGCGGTGCCGCCGTGCGGCTGTCGCTTGCGCCACCCTGCGCTCCAAACGAGCGCAGGCGGAGGGCATTGGCGAGCACGAAGACGCTCGACAGAGCCATGGCGCCAGCGGCAAGGGCCGGCGAGAGCAGCATACCCGTGAAAGGATAGGCGATCCCGGCAGCAACCGGCACCAGTGTAGCATTGTATGCGAAAGCCCAGAACAGGTTCTGCTTGATGTTGCGGATCGTTGCCCGGCTGATCGACAGAGCGGTGGACACACCGCGCAGATCACCCGACATCAGAACAACGTCCGCACTCTCGATGGCAATGTCGGTTCCGGTGCCAACGGCCAGGCCAACATCGGCCTCGGCCAGTGCCGGCGCGTCATTGATGCCATCCCCCACGAAGGCCAGCTTGCGACCATTGGCCCTGAGACGCTTGATCGCGTCGACTTTGCCTTCGGGCAGCACCTCGGCAACCACTTCGTCTATGCCGAGCTGGCGGGCGATGGCGTTGGCCGTGCGAGCATTGTCGCCGGTAATCATCGCCACTTTCAGGCCCTGCTCATGGAGAGCAGCAATTGCACTGCGGCTGGTCGGTTTGACCGTGTCGGCCACGGCAATGATGGCGGCAAGCGTTCCGTCGATGGCGGCATAGAGCGGGCTCTTGCCTTCATCACCCAACTGGCGGGCATTGCCGGCAAAGTGGTCGACTGAAATACCGACCTTGGCCAGTGCGCGATCGGCACCGACAAGAACCTTGCGGCCTTCAACAATGCCGGAAATCCCATAGCCCGGCGTGGCCTCAAAGCCCTGGGGCGCCGTCAGAACCAGCCCGCCCTTTTCAGCCGCGGCAACAATCGCTTCGGCAATTGGGTGCTCCGAGAGCGTTTCGAGGCTTGCCACCTGACGCAGAACCTCGGTGCGATCAAAGCCCTCGGTCACGATCAGGTCGGTCAATTCGGGACGACCCTTGGTGAGGGTGCCGGTCTTGTCGAGGGCAACAACCTGCACATCACGCAGGGTCTGCAGGGCTTCGCCCTTGCGGAACAGGATACCCAGTTCGGCAGCGCGGCCAGTACCGACCATGATAGAGGTCGGGGTCGCCAGGCCCATGGCACACGGGCAGGCGATGATCAGCACGGCAACGGCATTGACCAGGGCGAAGGTGAGCTGCGGCGACGGGCCAAACACAAACCAGACGGCAAAGGTGGCCAGAGCGATTGCAATAACGACCGGGACAAAGACCCCGGTGACGCGATCGACAAGTGCCTGGATGGGCAGCTTGGATCCCTGGGCGGCCTCGACCATGCGGATGATCTGCGCCAGAAGCGTGTCAGCGCCGACCTTGGTGGCTTCGAATTCGAAGGAGCCGGTCTTGTTGATCGTACCGCCAACGACTTCGTCACCCTCGCCCTTACGGACGGGAATAGGCTCGCCGGTGATCATGGCTTCGTCAACGTAGGACTCGCCGGACCGCACGACACCATCGACCGGAACCTTGTCGCCGGGGCGGATCTGGATGCGGTCGCCAGCACGGACGGCCTCGAGCGGCAGTTCAATCACGGCCCCGTCGCGTACAACGCGAGCAGTCTTGGCCTGCAGGCCAACGAGGCGTTGAATGGCCTGGCTGGTGCGGCCCTTGGCGCGCGCCTCAAGGAGACGCCCGAGAAGGATCAGCGTCACGATGACCGCTGCCGCTTCATAATAGACATTGGCGGTGCCGGCAGGCAGCAGACCGCCGAAGAAGGTGGAGACGACAGAGAAGCCCCAGGCGGCCGACGTGCCCAGGACGACGAGCGAGTTCATGTCCGGGGCGCCGCGCAGCAAGGCCGGAATACCCTTCTGGAAAAAGCGCAGGCCGGGCCCAAACAGGACGACGGTGGCCAGGATGAATTGCAGATAGTGGTTGGTCTGCATGCCGATGGTGTTCATGATGAACATGTGCACCGCCGGAATGAAGTGCGAGCCCATTTCCATGACGAAGAGCGGCGCGGTCAGGACGGCTGAAATGCCGAAGGCCCAGCTGAGCTTGCGCGCCTCCGCCGCCTTGCGATCGCTGGCGGGCACCGGTTCGGCCCCGGCCTCGGACGCGATTTGACGCACGTCGTAGCCGGCCTCCTTGACCGTGGCTTCGAGCACGGTACGCGTGACCAGGCCACCAGTCGCACTAATGGTTGCCTTTTCAGTGGCGAGATTGACGCTGGCGCTGATGACGCCGGGAACGGCGGTTAGGGCCCGCTCGATGCGTCCGACGCATGAAGCGCAGGTCATGCCCTCGATTTCGAGTTCGAAGCTTTCCACGCTGGTTTCGTAGCCGGCCGAGTTGATGGCGGCGATGATCGCGCTCAGTTGCACGGATCCATCTGTTTCAACACTCGCCCGCTCGGTGGCCAGGTTGACAATCGCCTTGATCGTACCAGGAACGGCGGCAATCGCCTTTTCCACCCGCAGCACGCAGGAGGCGCAGGTCATGCCTTCAATGGGGAACTCGAAACTGGATCCGGAAGTGATGGTGTCCGTAGACATTTTGCAGTCCTTTCATTTTGACTGCCACTCCATCTGGGGCTTCCAACGTTGGTAAGGTCAAGCGCTTTTTTGCGAGAAAGTTCCTAGATTAAAAAATCTGCAGATCGGGCCTTGACCCTCCCACCGTGGGAAGAACCATCTTCCATCGTGCCTCAACCAGAAAGGACACGACATGTATAACTTCACTGTCTCTGACATGACCTGCGGCCATTGCGCCTCGACCATTGAGAAGGCCGTCAAAAGCACCGACCCGACTTGCGAAATCAAGATCGACGTCGCCGCCCGCAAAGTGCAGGTGGAAACGGCCCGCCCCGCGCAGGACATTGCCGATGCCATCAAGCTAGCGGGATATTCTGGCACGCTGGCCGCCTGATTGCGCCAGATCAATGGCAGCCGGGCATAGCGGTCCTATGGTCGCTTTGTTCGGCTTGCCATCTCGCGGCCAGAATGACAGGTCATCAATTGACCGGTTTCCTTGACTGCAAAGGTCCCCCATGCTGATCAGCCGACGTATTTTCGCCATTGGCGCCCTGAGCCTCGCGGGCGCGACCTTGATGACTCCGGCGCTGGCGCAAGCCGCAGCCCCGGTGATCTCGATCAAGAAAGATCCCTGGTGTGGTTGTTGCACCGGATGGGCACGCCACCTCGAGCAGGCCGGATTTGCGATCGATGTGGAAGAGATCGAGGAGATGGAGACCGTCAAAGACAATCTCGGAGTACCTACCGAGCTTCGTTCATGCCACACGGCGACAATTGACGGATATGTGATTGAAGGTCATGTACCGGCCGAAGCCGTCATTGCCTTGCTTGATAAGCGTCCGCAGATCCAAGGTCTGGCCGTTCCTGGCATGCCCCTTGGCTCACCAGGGATGGAAGGTCCCGCAGGGCGCGACCCCGATGAGTACAACGTGATGGCATTCGATGGTTCGGGTGATTTTGTCTTCATGCGGTTCGCCGGTCACCAACGTGTGTAACCCTTGACCCCGCCAGATAACGGGACGAGATGAAAACGAAGTCATTCCTCGAGCACACATGAAGCGCATAGTTCAAGCACTGATGACCTTGTTGATGGCGCTGACGCTCAACGCCTCGATGGTCTTTGCTTCGACGGGACATGCCGCAACGCATCACGCTGAAACGACCATAGCCCAACCCTGCGACCATCATGGTCATGGTCCAAAAAAATCAGGCCATGCAAGCGAACTGGCGGTGGACGATTGTGCTCAACAGCTTTGCCCCTCCTGTATGGGCTTGCCACTGTCTCTTGCGGCCGAGTTGGCCTTTGCCACGTCCCGAATTGCCGCGCTTCCGAGATTGACCCAAGGGTCTCCGTCCTGGCAGCCGCCTCTGTTTAGGCCGCCTATCCATATCTGAAGCTCCGTTGATGGCCTCCGGGCCGATGCCTCTTTCAGATATTGGAGTTTTCCATGAGCACTCTGCTCTCTCGCCGCGCCTTTGTTGGCGCATCACTCGCCCTCGCCGGTAGCGTGGCCCTGCCGCGCTTCGCGCTGGCCCAGCAATCAGCGCCCCGCACTCTGGTTGCCGAGCGGCGCGTCATTGACGTTGTGGGCAAAGCGGCAAACGTCTTCGGCATTCGTGCCCAGGACGGGCGACAAGGTCTGTTTCTGCCTGCCGGCGAACGCTTTCTGGTCGACCTCGAAAACCAAATCGGCGATGAAACCATCATTCACTGGCACGGCCAGGTCCCTGATCCCGCTCAGGACGGCGTATCCGACACCGGCTATGTCTCGCCGCTGGCAGCGGGGGAAACACGATCCTTCGACTTTCCGGCACGGAGCGGGACGCATTGGATGCACTCCCATCACGGGCTGCAGGAGCAGTCTCTGCTCGCCGCGCCGCTCGTCGTTTATACCGCTGAGGACGAAAAAGCCGATATGCAGGATGAAACCATCCTGCTGCACGATTTCACTTTCCGCAGCCCAGATGACATCCTTGCCGAACTGACCGGCGGGCAGGCCGGCGGTCACGACATGCACAACATGTCGGGCGGCGCCATGCCCATGGATGGTGGGATGATGATGGACGGCATGGACCATGGAATGATGGCCATGGACCTCAACGACGTCGCCTATGATGCTTTCCTCGCCAATGATCGCACGCTCGAGGACCCGCAGATCATCCGGACCGAACCCGATGGCAGGGTCAGGCTGCGCCTGATCAATGGGGCGACCTCAAGCGCTTTCTGGATCAATCTGGGAGATGCCGAGGCGACAGTTCTTGCGGTGGACGGCAATGACGTCGAACCGATCGCTGGCAATCGCTTCCCCATGACACCAGCCCAACGGCTCGACCTGTTGATCGACATGAACGGCAAATCGGTGGTTCCGGTGTTGGCGCAGGTGGAGGGCCTCGCGGACCGCACCGGCGTCATCATTGCCGTCAACGGCGCCGAGATTCCGAAGATTTCGCGAATGGCCGCAGAGGTCGAGGCGCCAGTCGATCTGTCACTGGAGGAAAAGCTGGTCTCGCGCCATCCTCTGACGTCGAGGGCAGTCGACCGGACGATCCAGACCATGATCATGGGGTCAATGGCACCGTATGCTTGGAACCTGGACAATGCCCCCTGGCCCAATCGCCGCCCGCTGACGGTGGCTGAGGGCGAAAGGGTGACGCTGGAGATCATGAACCATTCGATGATGGCCCATCCCATGCATCTGCATGGTCATCATTTCCAGGTCACGTCCCTCAACGGGCGGGCCTTGAGCGGCGCGGTGCGCGACACCGTTCTAGTGCCGCCCATGGCCACGGTCGGCATCAGCTTCGATGCTGATAATCCAGGACGTTGGCTGTTCCACTGCCACAACCTCTACCACATGGCCACTGGCATGATGACCGAAGTGGTCTACGGCTGACCCCCAGCCTCCGAGCTCTCTGCTCCGCCCGCTCCGTCAATCCGATGGGCGCGGCGGAGCAAGATGTGCGTCCCGACCAGGAGCACAGTGGGCCAGAGCATCGTGTTGACCATGTCTTTCGCCGAGCCACCAAGTTCGGCTGTGGACGGACCATGATGGAAGATGTCGACGGCCTCGTTGGCCAGTTCAAACGCGAGCACGGTCGCCCAGGGGAGCCAATACCGGCGGCCCCGGGACAGTGTCAGGAAGACGATCAGATAGATCGCCAGCCCCAGGTGGATGTGAAGCGCGTCCTTGCTGAGGTGCAAAAGCTCGCTGAGATTAGTCTTAAGCGTGTTGAGCATGGTAGACCCCCCTGTCTGGACCTACCACCGCCGCCTTATCGACAGGTTACGCCGGCCCCCCGTTATTTGATCCGGGTTGAACGCAGGCGTAGCGAATTGCCAATCACACTCACCGATGACAAGGCCATGGCCGCCGCCGCAATGGCCGGAGACAAGGTCAGCCCAAAGACCGGATAGAGCACGCCTGCGGCGATGGGGACACCGGCCGCATTATAGACAAAGGCCAGGAACAGGTTCTGGCGGATGTTCTGCATGGTGGCGTGCGACAGGCGCTTTGCCCTGGCAATGCCGATCAAATCGCCATTGAGCAAGGTCACGCCAGCACTTTCCATAGCCACGTCGGTGCCGGTGCCCATGGCGATACCGACATCAGCCGCCGCAAGGGCCGGTGCGTCGTTGACACCATCGCCAGCCATGGCGACGACCTTGCCCTGGCTTCTCAGATGCTCGACCACTGCACTTTTGCGCTCGGGAAGGACATCGGCTTCGACATTGTCGATCCCGAGCTTTGCGCCGACTGCCTTGGCGGTGACAGCATTGTCGCCCGTCATCATGACCACACTCATGCCCTGGCTCCGCAGGTCGGCAAGCGCTTCTGCGGTCGTGGCACGGATTGGATCGGCTATCCCTAGGGCACCAGCGACATTGCCGTCGACCGCGACAAGAACGACCGTCGCCCCCTCGGCGCGTACATCGTCGGCGCGGGATCGCCAATTGCCCAGTTCCACGCCCTCGGCCTCGAGATATTTTGCGCTGCCAATCAGAACCCGGCGGCCTTCGACTATGCCCGTCAGGCCCTTGCCGACAGGAGAGTCAACGTCACTCGGCGCAGAGAGGTTGAGTTTGCGGTCCTCCGCTGCGGCAACGATGGCCACGCCCAGAGGATGTTCGCTGGCGCGTTCGAGACTGGCAGCAAGCGTCAGGAGCTGGGTCTCGTCAAAACCATCCGCAGGTATTACCCGCGTGAGGCTTGGTCGACCCTCCGTCAGCGTGCCAGTCTTGTCGACCACGATCGTATCGATCTTTTCTAGCCGCTCCAGGGCCTCGGCATTCTTGATCAGGAGACCGAGTTGGGCGCCCTTGCCCACGCCCACCATGATGGACATGGGCGTGGCCAGACCCAGGGCGCATGGACAGGCAATGATCAGAACTGAAACTGCGGCGACCAGGGCGTGCGCCAGGCGAGGTTCGGGGCCCCAGACCATCCAGGCCAGGAAGGCGAGGAGAGCTATGACAATCACCAGGGGCACGAACCAGCCCGAAACCTGGTCGGCAAGCCGCTGAATTGGCGCTCGCGACCTTTGCGCTGCTGCGACCAGTTGAACAATGCGCGACAGCATGGTGTCGCGTCCGATTTCGGTGGCCTGCATGACCAGGCCGCCGGAGCGGTTGATCGTTCCGCCGATTAGCCGCGCGCCTTCGACCTTCGTGACTGGCATTGATTCTCCGGTGACCATGGATTCATCGACGGCACTCCGCCCCTCCAGGACGGTGCCGTCGACCGGCACTTTCTCGCCGGGCCGAATGCGCAGATGGTCGCCGACCATCACCGCGTCGACCTCGACTTCCTCGTCGGATCCATCCGGTCGGATGCGCCTCGCAGTCTTAGGTGCGAGACCGAGCAAGGCTTTCATCGCGCCCGAGGTCTGTTCACGGGCCCGGAGTTCAAGAACCTGTCCAAGAAGCGCCAAGGCCGTTATGACCGCGGCGGCTTCGAAATAGACCGGCACGGCTCCATCCATTCCGCGCATGGATGGCGGGAAGATGTCCGGCACCAAAGTCGCCAGCATCGAATAGAGCCAGGCCACGCCGATCCCCATGGCAATCAGCGTGAACATGTTGAGGCTTCGATTGGCCACCGACGCTACGCCGCGTTCGAAGAATGGCCATCCGGCCCAGAGAACGACGGGCGTGGCCAGAACGAGCTGAATCCAGTTCAGTGCCTGACCGGAAAGGACACCGTGCAGATCGACCAGATGCGCGGTCATCTCCAAGACGAAGACCGGTGCGGCGAGCGCCGTGCCGACCCAGAAACGCAACGTCATGTCGCGTAGCTCAGGGCTAGGAGTATCGTCGGCCGTAGGCATTTCCGGTTCCAGCGCCATGCCGCATATTGGGCAGGAGCCAGGCTCTGACCGCCGGATTTCCGGGTGCATGGGGCAGGTCCAGATGGTCCCGGCGGGCGCGGGTTTGGTCGGCGCCGGGACCGCTGCAGCATATTGTTCCGGATTTGCCGCGAACCTGTCATGGCAGTTCTGCGAGCAGAAATAGAAGGTTCGACCCTCGAAGGTAGCCTGAAACCTGGCCGTCGATGGGTCCACGTCCATGCCGCACACAGGGTCCTTGACCAAGGTAGGCGGCGACTTGGCTTCATGCTGATGCGACGCGTGACCATGCGCATGGGCGTGGTGGTGGACGTGGGCGTTTGGCATGGTGGCACCTCCGGGAGCCAGAAATCTTGCACCTTCCTACCGTGGCAAGGTCAACCCAGATTCATCATAGACCTCGGAGCAGATCAGGGCTCGTCCAAATCCAGCAAGTATGTCGCCATGTCCTGCAGGTGGCGATCAAGCAGATAGGCCGTACTGCCATGCACCACTTCGGCCATCGAGCCTCCAAATGCATCGCCGTCAGGACCGATGCCGGTCCTTATAGCGCGGACCAGCGCTTCAACAGTGTACCCCTTCGCGCGGAGATCGGAACTGGTCAAGGCGGGTGACTGCCCGCCGTCCTGCATGTTCGGGTCGCCGGCAAGCGTCATGTCTGAAGGCAAGCCGCCAATGAGATTGCGCGGCGTATGGCAGGCAGCACAGTGCGCGGGCCCAAGCACCAGATAGCGGCCTCGATTCCAGGCCGCGGTGCGGTCTGGATTCGGCGCAGGGACGTGGGGCCTTTCAAAGAACGACTTCCAGATTTTAAGGCCGCTTCTGATATTGAACGGAAAGCCGACATCATGTTGTTGATCATACCGGCTGACAGGAGGCGTCGCCTGGATCGCAGACCACAAATCCGCAAGGTCCTGATCAGTCAGGCTGGTGTAAAACTCATACGGAAACGCTGGGTAGTAGGGTTCGCCTGCGGACACCGCCTGGGTGACCGACATCACCCATATCAAGACCATGGAGGGCTTTGCCCATTTGGCCGTGGTCATCCACCAGTTCTCGCGCCGCGCCATCGGCTGGTCGCTGCAAAGCCGGCAGACCACGAGGTCGTCCTGCAGGCCCTGCACATGATGGTCTGGCGCCGCAAGTCACAGAATACGCTGTTGATTCATTCCAACCAAGGCTCTCAGTTCACCAGCATGGACTGGGCCAGCTTTCTGCGACACCACAATCTGGTTCACTCCACGTTCGATTACATCGAGATGTTCTACAACCCGACCCGCAAGCACGTCCGCAACGGCATGCTCTCACCCGTCGAGTTCGAACGGCGACACCAAATCTAACCCCGAAGGTGTCTACAGAACGCGGGGCTATTCAGTCATGACGAAAAAGAATGCGAACGCGTCATCCGTCAGCACTACCTCGCAGGTAGCGCTGACACAGTGATGCAAAAGCTTGAGTCATCTGGTTCGTAAGCCACAATATCGGGTTAACTGTAAACCGTGGCAAAAACTGTAAACCGAGTGGCGAGAGAACCAGAGATGAATTCGAATGAAGAGCGCACAAATCCTGGAAATTTCTGGTGCCGGCAGCAGGGTTCGAACCCGCGACCCCCTGATTACAAATCAGGTGCTCTACCAACTGAGCTATACCGGCA
>NZ_CAJXJS010000064.1 GCF_913055165.1 uncultured Devosia sp. | reverse complement strand
GCCCTCCGCATTGTCGCAAAACCGGACCTGCTCGGCAATCCAGTCTGCCCGAACCGATCCAATTCGTCTCAAATCCGTATAAATACGAGTGACAATCTCCCCATGCGCCGCTGGTGAGATGCCCTGATAGTCCGGAATCTGGCAACATTCCCAGAGCAGTTTGACCGCATCGTGGCCGCGCGCCAGCGCCCCGGCCTCATTGCGCATGAGAAACTCAAGCGCATGCTGATCAGTTGCAATCGGCACCCGGGTCAGCGTCCTGTCCTGCGGCACCAGCTCAAGCGAATTGCGCAAGGCTTCGACAGAACCGAAATTGAGATTCGAATTGCGCCACTGCACCTGTTTGATCGGCTGGAAGTCATGCGTCTCAAGCTGCACGACCAGCTCTTCGTCAAACCCTTCGGTGCCACCGGTCACCCCGAAGGTGCCATTGTGCCGGTGCCGGCCGGCGCGCCCGGCAATCTGCCCCAGTTCGGAAGGCGTCAGCGGGCGGCTCTGATGGCCGTCGAATTTGGTGTCGTCGGCAAAGGCGACATGGTGGATGTCGAGATTGAGCCCCATGCCGATTGCGTCGGTAGCCACAAGAAAATCCACATCGCCATTCTGGTAAAGCTCGACCTGGGCATTGCGGGTGCGGGGGCTGAGGGCGCCCATCACCACCGCCGCCCCGCCGCGCTCGCGGCGGATCAATTCGGCAATGGCATAGACCTGGCGGGCCGAGAAGGCGACGATGGCGCTGCGCGCCGGCTGGCGGGAAATCTTCTTCGAGCCAGCATAAGTCAGCTGCGAGAAGCGCGGCCGGTCGATGATTTCGGCATGCGGGATGAGCTTGCGCACCACCCCGGCCATAGTGGCCGAACCGAGCAGCAAAGTCTCCTGCAGCCCTCGGGCCTTCAGAATGCGATCGGTGAACACATGGCCGCGGTCGAAGTCGATGGCCGTCTGGATTTCGTCCACCGCAACACAGTCGACATGAATGTCCATGGGCATGGCTTCTACCGTCGCCACCCAGTAGCGCGGCTTGGCCGGAACAATCCGTTCCTCGCCGGTGACCAGCGCGACGGCTTGTTCGCCGACCCGCTCGACCACACGCGTGTAGACCTCGCGCGCCAGAAGGCGCAGCGGCAGGCCAATCATCCCGGTAGGATGGGCCAGCATCCGCTCGATGGCGAAATAGGTCTTGCCGGTATTGGTCGGCCCCAGAATGGCCTTGACCGAATGGGAAGGAGAAAAGCTCATCGCGCCCTATGTAAGCGGTCCGCTTGCACCTTGCGAGGGGCAATGGCTGATTGTCCCAGCAAAGGACACTATCGCCACAATTCTGTCGCACCGCTTAACCGCCAGAACAGAGACCGAACGAAACGGAACCGAATCGATGAGAATCAGCGAGTCCGGCTTTGTTCTCATCTAGATGTGGTGGAGCGGCCGGCCGTTTCCCTACAAGCATGCGGCCAATGGCATGTTTTGACCGCCGCGTGCCCGGAATCGGTGCCCAGACCGGTTCACACTGCTTGCCACGAAGTTAATGAGCGGCAAATCCGGTCAAATCTGAACGGCCGGTAAATTCTGTTTGCTGCAAAGTTTTTTCTGTCTTCACCGCGTCCTGCCCTGTTGCGCAGGGCCCTTCAGGCGCGTCTTGAGAAAAAATCGTGTTGACGTGCCGGTTTGGGACAACGGCCACTGACAGGTTCTGTCCCAGGATGCGCGCATATCTGGGAATGATATGGCTCTGGAGCATTCTCGAATGTCTGATATCGACCCCGCAACCCTCCCCCAACCCTTGGAGCAATATTTCAGCCGCACGGACCCTATCGATGCCGCGACCTTGTTCGCGCCCAATGCCACGGTCCGCGACGAGGGCGAATGGCACCATGGCCAGCCCGCCATTGCCCTGTGGCTGCGCCGCGTCGAAGAACGCTATCACCCGCGATATCACCTTCAGGGCGTTGAAGCCGACCACAACCGTACGATCGTGACCTTCGAGGTCTCCGGCTCGTTTCCGGGCAGCCCGGCGGTTCTGCGGCAAGCCTTCACCATCGATACCGACCAGCGCATCACCAGCCTTGAAACGCTGTGAACGTCTCAAGCCGAGACAATCCGGGCAGGCCGGCACCAAGGCCGTTAACCTTCAGATCGAACCCGGAACGAACGGGGACAGAATCAAGCCTGAATCACAAATTCGGCTTTGTTCACCACCAGCCATGGGTGGTGCTGGTACCGAAACATACAAGTCCGCGCCAAATTGCGCAGCCCTGGCCGGAAAGCCGTTCAGAACAATGAAGCTTGGGTAAATTTACACCCCTTCGGCCGCTTCCCTGATGGGTCGTTACCCTTGGGCACGCATTCTTCCAGGCGGCGTTAACCGGCAAGCCGCGGCAATGCGGGGTGTCGCTTTCGCAAAATTGTCAAAAAAGACTTTGACCGTCCGATATTGGGACGAGGCCTCAGGTCTCGGCGCGGGTCAGCACCATGGAAAGATCGCCCATGGAAGTGCCGATAATGACGCGATAGGGGATGAAATAGCCGCTCTGCCCAAGCGGGGCATACCACAGGATCATCCGGCTGGTATCGGCCAGATAGTTGGTCATCTCCGAGCTCTGGTAGTGGCCCGAAATGGGCTGATATTTCAGCGAACAGGCCACCAGCGGTCCTTGATAGCCGGTCCGCGGCGAGGTCGCCTCATCGGTATCAAGAAAACTGAGCCGGATGTTGAAACGCTCGACTCCGGTGAAAATCTTGAGCGTCTTGTCGCACAGACCGGCATTGAGCGCGCCGCCCTTGAGAATGAAGGCCGAGAGAAAATCACCGACGCCGGTCAGATGGGAGCGCTCCAGCGGTACCCTGTCATAGCTTTCCTGCACGGGCGGCTGCACCTGGAAGGCGCTGACATTGCGGCCCTCATAGCCCACATTGGATGTGAACACCTCGCCATTGGCGCGGGTTTCCAACGCAAAGCTCCGCGATTGCAGGCTTGCTCCATTCGATGTGCCCGAGACGCGCGCTGTAGCCGTACCGCTGGCCACAACACTGCCCAACCCGGCCACCCGCGCCGACAGGTCCAGGCCATAGCGCGCTCCGTCGTCCACAAGATCGATGTCGACCATGGCCACATTGATGCCGCCCACGGTCACCACATAGCTGGCTTTCGCATCAACCGGAGCGGCCATAGCGTTGGCGGCGGAGAGCGGGAGGAGCGCGGCAAGCAGGGCAAGGGTGGTTCGGATCACGTGCGGTCTTCTCGGCTGCGGGCCCGCGCGAAGCGTCGGGCAGGCTGGACGAATCACTATTCGGGTCCAAATTGCCGTCCCGCTTGGGCACAAGCAAGGCGCTCGCGCCGCTTTGTCGGGCCTCTTTGCTTGACGGATGGGTCCCAATTCTCTAAAGACCCGCCAGATTTCATGACAAATGAGGCCCGTTGCGGACTTCCCCGCCACGCAGGACCTTTACACAAACAGGATCTAGACCAATGGCACGTCGCTGCGAACTGACCGGCAAGGGCGTTATGATGGGCAACAATGTTTCGCACGCCCTCAACCGCACCCGCCGCCGCTTTCTCCCCAATCTGGTGAACGTCACCCTGATTTCGGACGCCCTTAACCGTCCGGTCAAGCTGCGGATCGCCACCTCGGCTCTGCGCACGGTTGAACACCGCGGTGGCCTGGACGCCTTCCTGCTCAAGCAGGATGACGCCGACCTGTCGCCGCTGGCCCAGGGTCTCAAGAAGGAAATCCGCGCCGCCCTCGCTGGCTAAGCGCCCTTCGCCCCAGTTTTCGACCGCGTGGTGGGCAACTGCCACGCGGTTTTGTTTTGGTCGGCGCTGTATCACCCACACGCCACCTCACCCTTGGGTTTCACCGAGGTCCTGTCGCTACGGCGGCGATGTTGAGAGTGGAGGCGCACTCCGCTCATGACGCTCAGGGGTGGATGTGATAATCCGTCCCATCACCATTCCGCACCGGTCTCATGCCGGATCGCGGTGACACAAAGGAACAGTCAAATGCTGTCTCGTATTCTGGTGGCCGTGGCCGCCATGGTGGCCGTGGTCGCCGCCTCCAACTTCCTGGTTCAGTTTCCCGTCGGCGTGACGCTTGGCGGTGTCAATATCGGCGACATCCTGACCTGGGGCGCCTTCACCTACCCGTTTGCCTTCCTCGTCACCGACCTGTCCAACCGTGCCTTTGGGCCACAACGGACCCGCCTGGTGGTGATCGCCGGCTTTGTCGTCGCCGTGATCCTCTCGGTCTGGCTGGCGACCCCGCGGATCGCCATCGCCTCGGGCAGCGCCTTCCTTGTTGCGCAGCTTCTGGATGTGTCGATCTTCCACCATCTGCGCAAGGGCGCCTGGTGGCACGCCCCCATGTTCTCTTCGCTGGTCTCCTCGGCCCTGGATACGGCTCTTTTCTTCACCCTCGCCATGGCACCCGCCTTTGCCGGCATCGATGCCCTGTTCGGCATGGAAGACTCCTCCCTCGCCTTCCCCGCCCCGCTGCTCGGCATCGGCCCGGAAGTCGAACTCTGGCAGTCCCTGGCCTTGGGTGACTTCCTGGTCAAGCTGGTGATGGCGGTCGCTCTGCTGGCGCCCTACAAGACCGTGCGCGACCTGGTGCTGAACCGGATGCCCGTAGCGGCCTAACCCGCTGGCGGCGCGACAAAGGGGTTCTCGGGAGCGGGTTCCAGGATGGCAAACACATTGCCATCCGGGTCCCGGCAGGTCACCAATTGGCCGACGCCCGGAATATTGGTCTTGGGCACAATGATCGAGCCGCCGCCCTTGGTAACCTTCTCGGCATAGTCATCCGCAGAAGCCACTTCGATTGTTGGCGTCATCGACTGCCAGGACCGCTCCCGTTTGGCTATGCCCCCGCCAATCCCGGTGCCATCCTGCCCGGTGCCGAGCAACCAGTACGGCACCGGGCCCTCAAGCCTGGTAACGGGCCAGTCGAAGACAGCCGCATAGAATTTGGCCGCCCGTTCCGGGTCGTCGGCGGCAATGTCGATATGGACGAAATGCGGCATGGCCCAACTCCTGCACCCATGCCCAATGATCGCCCGGCGTGCCCGGATCGCCTTGACCTCGATCAAGAATTACTCTGGTAGCGCGAATTCCAGCACCAGGGTCCGCTGCCAATCGTTGAAATTATTGTCCGAGCCGATGAAGATCCGGGTCTCGCCGCCCGGTGTCTCATGCACCATCAGGCTTTCCATATTGTCGATCTCGCCGCCCTGGGCCGAAAGCAGCAATTCGCCGGCCATCAGATTGCCCGGCCGCACCTCCGCCGCTGGAACGCGGCGCAAATGCATCACGAAGGCAAACAGCGACACGCCCCGCTCCAGCACCAACAGGTCGCCATTGGGCAGGAACTTGCAATCGGTCGGATTGACGATCGGCGAATTGACAAATCCGATCGGCCCCTTGTCATTGACGCCCAGCAATTCACCCCGGTGGTTACCCTTCGCATCCAGCGCCTCTTCGGCCAGCAACAGCGTGGAGCCGGCAATGGGCGAGGCTGGCGGCGCGATACAGACCGCCTCCAGGCTTTCATTGGTCCTGAGATCGGTCAGCCATTGCGGAATGTTGACCTCGCGCGCCGCACCGCCCGGCCGGCCATCGGTGACGGCGAAATCGGCCACGCGCGTCAGATGCTCGAAACCCACCCGCACCGCAGCCGGCGCGCCATCCCGCCAGATCGTATCCATGCCCTCTGCGTCCCGCGCAAATTGGCGCGGCAAGGGCGCGCCCGCCGAATTCTGCATCGGTTCGATAGTGACACCGATCAGCCCGATCAGTCGGTCGGCCTGGTCATAGGCCAGCTGCCCGGCGATGAAATTGCCCCGATCCGTGATGAAGGCGATGCGCTGGTCGGGGCCGGTCACCGTCACGCTGGACAGCCCACCAAAGGTATCGACCGGACTTTGCAGCGTCAGGCCGCCGCGGAAGATCAGGCGATCGACCGGCTGGTCCAGTTCCACACCCTTGAACCGGGTCACCGGCGCGGCACTCACCATCAACTCCACCGCCCCCGCCGGCAGGGCCGGGACCAGCAGCGCGGCGGCGAGAATGGCCCGCAGCATCATCCCCTGGCGCGCCTCCTGGTCTGGGCTGGCATTTCCTCATCGAACAAGGCCGCCAATTCGTCGGTCAACGCCCCGGCCAGTTCCTCGGCATCGAGCAGGGTCACGGCACGCCGATAATAGCGTGTCACGTCGTGCCCTATACCCACGGCCACCAGCTGGATGGGCGAGCGCGTCTCGATATCCTCGATCACCTGCCGCAGATGAGCCTCAAGGTAATTGCCGGCATTGACCGACTGCGTCGAGTCATCGACCGGCGCACCATCGGAAATCACCATCATGATGCGGCGCTGCTCGGGCCGGGCCATCAACCGCTTGCGCGCCCATTCGAGCGCCTCGCCGTCAATGTTCTCCTTGAGCAGGCCCTCGCGCATCATCAGCCCCAGATTGCGCCGGGCGTGGCGCCAGGGCTCGTCGGCGGCCTTGTAGATGATGTGGCGGATATCGTTGACCCGGCCCGGATTGGGCGGGCGATTGGCTTCGAGCCAGGCCTCGCGGCTCTTGCCGCCCTTCCAGGCCCGGGTGGTGAACCCCAGTATCTCCACCTTCACCCCGCACCGCTCCAGCGTGCGCGCGAGAATATCGCCGCAGATCGCCGCAATGGTGATCGGTCGGCCACGCATCGAGCCGGAATTATCGATCAGCAGCGTCACGACGGTGTCGCGGAAGTCGGTGTCGTTCTCGACCTTGAAGCTTAGCGCCTGCAGCGGATCGGTGACGACGCGGGTGAGGCGCGCGGTATCGAGCAGGCCTTCTTCGAGGTCGAATTGCCAACTCCGGTTCTGCTTGGCCATCAGGCGCCGCTGCAGCTTATTGGCCAGCCGCGCCACCGCACCGGCCAGGTTTTCAAGCTGCTTGTCGAGCAGCGCACGCAACTGGTCGAGCTCATCGGGCGGGCACAGTTCGGCCGCCTTGACGATCTCATCATATTTCTGCGTGAAGACTTTGTAGTTGAACTGGTTGGAGAGCCGCTCGCCGCCATCCTTGGCTGGCGGGGGCATCGGCGCGTCCTCGCCCGCTTCGGCCTCGGCATCCTCGTCGGCATCGGCCATATCGGCTTCCATGCCTTCGACGTCACCGGTGTCCTCGCTCTCGCCGGCCTGCTGGTCCTCGTCGCTATCAGCCTGCTCGTTCTCGCCCTCGCCCTGCTCGGGCGACTGGTCGGAGCCTTGCGCCTGTTCGGGCTGGCTATCCTCGCCGGCGTCCTCGTCGCTCTCGGAAGGGTCCTCCATGTCGCTCTCAGCGATCAGGTTGAGGTCGCGCAGTACCTTGCGAGCGGCCCGGGAGAAGGTCTCCTGGTCCTCATAGGTGCCCAGCAGTTCCTCGAGCGAGCTACCCGCCTTGGCCTCGATCTCCTTGCGCCAGAGATCAACCAGTGCATGGCCCGAAGGCGGCACATCCACGCCGGCGAGCTTTTCGCGCAGCATCAGCCCCAAGGCCTCGGCCAGGGGCGCATCGCCCTTGTCGTCAACCTCGGCGAAATTGGCCCGGAACAGCCGGTCTTCCAGCATTTCGTGGATATTGCCCACCATGCCCGGCATGCGGATGCACCCAAGCGATTCCACCCGCGCCTGTTCGAGCGCATCGAAGGCGGCGCGGGCCTGCGGATCCATGGGCGAACGCTTGCGATGGGCTTCCGGATCGTGGCTGGCGAGGCGCATGGCCATGGCGTCGCCCTGCCCGCGGGCAATGGCGATGTCGCGCTTGGTCGGCAGGCGCGGCAGATTGGCCAGCCGCGCCTTGTCCGAGGTGAGCAGCGGCCGGTCGGCAGTGAAGCTGACCTCAAGGTCCGGCTTGGCACCGATCGCACGCACCGTCGCGCCCATGGCCGATTTGAAGGCCTGGGTCTGGTCGGGTTTGTTGGGCTTGCTGCGCGGGGGTTGTGCCATTGTCGTCAATTCGATTCTGGCCGGAGAAGGAACAAGGCCCCCTCACCCGGCCCGTTGGGCCGACCTCTCCCCCACAAGGGAGAGGTAAGGTGGCGGCGCGCTCGGTGCCCACTTCATCTCTCCCTTTGGGGGAGAGGTCGCCGCGTAGCGGCGGGTGAGGAGGGCCTTTGGCCTTACGCCATCACCGCCAGATTGGCGGAGCTTTCCGGCAGGTCTTCACCGAACACGCGCTGGTAGAACTCAGCCACCACCGGGCGCTCAAGCTCGTCGCATTTGTTGAGGAAGGTCAGGCGGAAGGCAAAGCCGATATCACCGCCGAAAATGACAGCGTTTTCGGCCCAGGTGATGACACCACGCGGCGACATGACCGTGGAGATATCGCCATTGATGAAGGCCGAACGGGTAAGATCGGCCAGACGCACCATATTGGCGATCTGCTTCTTGCCCTTTTCGGTCTCGGCATAGCTCTTGTTCTTGGCCAGAACGATGCCGACTTCCTTGTCATGCGGCAGGTAGTTGAGCGTCGTGACAATGCTCCAGCGGTCCATCTGACCCTGGTTGATCTGCTGGGTACCGTGATAGAGGCCCGACGTATCGCCAAGGCCGATCGTGTTGGTGGTCGAGAACAGGCGGAAAGCCGGGTGCGGAATGATCACGCGGTTCTGGTCGAGCAGCGTCAACCGGCCCGATTGTTCCAGCACGCGCTGGATCACGAACATCACATCCGGACGGCCGGCATCATATTCGTCAAAGACCAGAGCCACATTGTTCTGCACCGCCCAGGGCAGGATGCCGTCTCGGAACTCGGTGATCTGCTTGCCGTCCTTGAGGACGATCGCGTCCTTGCCGACGAGGTCAATGCGGCTCACATGGCTATCGAGGTTAACGCGGACCAGCGGCCAGTTGAGGCGCGCCGCGACCTGCTCGATATGGGTGGATTTGCCGGTGCCGTGATAGCCCTGCACCATGACGCGGCGGTTATAGGCAAAGCCGGCCAGGATCGCGAGCGTGGTGTTCCGGTCGAAGAGATAATCCGGATCGATCGGCGGCACGTGATCAGTCCGGTCCTTGTAGCCCTTGACCACCATGTCGGTGTCGATCCCGAACAGATCCCGCGCCTTGTATTCGGTGTCAGGCAGATTGGTGAATTCAGTCATGGTCGGGCTCTTGGAACTGCAGAAGAAAATTCATCGAAGCGGTGGCTCTATAGCAGCAATGTGACGGTGCGGGTAGCCTTGCCTTGGCGAAGCTGGGATGCCGAAAGACCCCCACCCTCATTCCCTCCCCTTGATGGGGAGGGAATGAGGGTGGGGTGACTGGCCGTTGTCAGATCTGCCGCTATCGCACCACGAAACCCTGTTTCTTCAAGTGCGTATAGGCCGCGATGACCGAGCGCAGGCGTTCTTCCGACGACGCGTCACCGCCATTGACGTCTGGATGGTGCTTTTTGACCAGGTCCTTATAGGCCCGCTTGATCTCGTCGGATTTGGCATGCTTGGTGAAGCCCAGGGTCTCCAGCGCGCGCCGGTCCGGCTCGTTGAGCGGCTTCACCCGCTCCGTCGCCGGCCGTTTGGACTGCTGGTAGCGATAGCGCGCAAACACACCGAACGGGTCGCCATATTTATCGCCTGGCTTGGCCGCATTGCGCCCCGCAGCCCGCGCCGCACCGGGATTACCGGTGGCAAAGCTGGAACGCGATTCGGCCTTGGGCGGGGTATGCAGGGCCTCATCCAGCTCTTCCGGGCTCATGCCGGCGAAATAGTTGAAAGCCTTGTTGTAGTGCCGCACATGCTCAAGGCAGAAATTGTGATACTCGCCTTCCGAGCGCACACCCTTGGGCGCCTTGAACTCTCCGGTTGCCTCACACCCCTCCCAGTCACACTTGACCGTCACCGGTTCGGGCTTTTCCTCCCGCCGGGGTCGAACGCGAATGGAATCGAAGAGCTTGGATTGCAGTTTCATTGTGCCTAGTTGTGTCTTCAATCAGTTATTGGAGCCGACACCATGTCCATGAGGGACACGATCCACGCCAAGCTCAGCGAAAAATTTGCTCCCCTCCACTTGGAGGTGATCGATGAATCCGAGTCTCACCACGGACATGCCGGATGGCGTGAGGGCGGTGAAACCCATTTTCGTGTCAGAATCGCGACCCGCAATTTTGACGGGCTCAGCCGTGTTGCGCAACACCGTGCGGTAATGGCGGCGCTTGACGATGAATTGAAGGCCGGTGTGCATGCCCTCGCCATCGAGGTGCTACCGGCCCAAGCCATATAGTCAATCCTGCGAAGCTTGGCCACCCTCCGCCTGTGGGGTGATCCGCACTTTCGACACGCGCTGCCGGTCCCGCTCCAGGACCAGGAACGAAAAGCCGTGCGCCTCGACCTGGTGTCCGGGCTCCGGAATGAGCTTGGCTGCATTGATGACGATGCCGGCGACCGTATTGGCATGCTCGTCCGGTAGATCCCAGTCGAGCAGCCGGTTGATATCGCGGATCGCGATGCTCGCATCAACAACGAAACTGCCATCGGCCTGCTTGTCGATGCCAAACACGGCCTCGTCGTCCGGCTCGTCATGCTCGTCCGAAATGTCACCAACGATTTCCTCGATGATGTCTTCGAGTGTCACCAGGCCCTCGAGCACCCCATATTCGTCCAGCACCAGCGCCATATGCGAATGGCGCTTCAGAAAAGCCGAGAGCTGTACCTGGACCGGGGTCGACTGCGGGATGAACCAGGGTTTGCTCATGATCTGCCGGATATCGACGCGGGAGGCATCGCCATCCACCGCCATCAGCGCCCGGAGTACATCCTTGGCGTGGACGATGCCGACAATATCGTCGGTCTCGCCCTGATACAGGGGGATGCGGGTATAGGCGCTGTCCAGCACCGCCTTGACCAGTTCGTCCGCGCTCATGGTGGCGTCGAGCGCCAGCATCTGGGTGCGGTGCACCATCACGTCGCTGACCACGAGGTCCCGCAGATCGAGCAGGCCGCCCAGCATGTCGCGATCATCCTTGACCACTTCACCTTCCGAATGCAGCAGGTCCAAGGTGCCACGGATTTCATCATGCCCCGAAATGGCGCTGACATTGCTTGCATCGAGCCCGAAGAGCCTCAGAATGGCATTGACGATGGCCTGCACCGCCAGGGTCACTGGCGCAAAGACAATCACCACCACGCGGATTACCGGCGAGACGGTAAGCGCAAATCCGTCGGGCCGCATCAGCGCCAGCGTCTTGGGCAGCACCTCGGAAAACACCACCACCGCCGCCGTCATGGCAATGGTGGCATAGGCGATGCCCGCCTCGCCGAACAGGGCAATGAGCACGCTGGCTGCCAGCGTCGAGGCGAGAATGTTGACGATATTGTTGCCCAGCAGAATCGCCCCGATCAGCCTTTCCTTCTCGCTGGTAAGACTTTCCACCAGCACCGCCCGCTTGTCGCCCGAACGGGCCAGCTGGTGCATGCGTGCCCGTGATGCCGCGGTCAGCGCGGTTTCCGAACCGGAAAAGAAAAAGCTCATCGCCAGCAGCAGGAGGATGCCGGCAGAAGTCAGCCACAGGGTAATGCTCATGATTGGCGCATCTCCTCCAGGAACGAATGGACGGCCGCCGGATCGACGTTCCTTTCGATGAAAGACTGGCCAATGCCGCGGGTGAGGATAAAGGTCAGCGCGCCGCGCGAAACCTTCTTGTCCTGTGCGATGGCCGCCATCAGCATATCGGTCGAGCCGAGTTCGCCGGGAATATCGCTCAATTTTGTTGGCAGGCCCGCCGCCCGCAAATGCGCCGCCACCCGGCCGCTATCCTGCCCCGGCGCCAGCCCTAGCCTGTTGGAAAAGCCGTGCGCCAGCACCATGCCGATGGCCACGCCTTCACCATGCAGCAGCCGATCCGAATAGCCGGTGTCCTTTTCGAGCGCATGACCGAAAGTGTGGCCCAGATTGAGCAGCGCCCGGACCCCGGTTTCCTTCTCGTCCGCTATCACCACCCGCGCCTTGTGGGCGCAGCAGCGGGCAATGGCCTCGCCGCGCGCCGGCCCGCCAGCAAAGATTTCGACGCGATTGGCCTCCAGCCACTCGAAGAATTCCGGATCGTCGATCAGCCCATATTTGACCACCTCGGCATAGCCGGCGGCGAATTGGCGCGGTTCCAGCGTATCGAGCGCGGAAAGATCGGCCAGCACCAATTTGGGCTGATGAAAGGCCCCGACCAGGTTCTTGCCATGCGGCGAGTTGATGCCCGTCTTGCCGCCCACCGAAGAATCCACCTGCGCCAGGAGCGAGGTCGGCACCTGCACGAAATCCATGCCGCGCCGCGTGACCGACGCCGCAAAACCGGCAAGATCGCCAATGACGCCGCCACCCAGCGCGATCACCAGATCGCCGCGTTCCAGCCTGGCCGCGAGCAAGCCCTCGACCACTTTTTCCAGGCTCGCATAGCTCTTGGTGGCCTCACCGGCCGGCAGAGTTATGACGTCATAGGATAGCCCCGCGGCTTCGAGACCGGCCACCAGACGCGGCAATTGCGCCGCCGCGACCATCTCGTCGGTGACGATGCCATAGCGCCGGCCAGGGAATTTTTCTGCGAGGATTGCGCCCGCCTCATCGATCAGCTTCGGGCCGATGAGAATGTCATAGGCGCGTTCGCCCAGCGCGACGTGAACTATGTGGTCGATCTGCGCCATGATGCTAAGCCTGTTGTTTCCTGAAATGGTCGAGCAGCGCCCCGATCACGTCGCCGGCCACCTGATCTTGCGGCACATCGCGGCTGATCACAGTGATGTCCGCCTCCTGATAGAGGGGATAGCGGTCCGCAATCAGCTTTTCGAGCGTGCCCTTGGGATCGGCCGTCTTGAGCAGGGGGCGGTTGGAGCGGCGCGAGACCCTCTCGAACAGCACGTCGAGATCGGCCTTGAGCCACACAGACACCGCCTCCGCCTTCACCAGCGCCCTTGTATCGGGATTGACGAAGGCACCGCCCCCGGTGGCCAGCACGATGTCCTTCTCCTTGAGCAGGCGCGCAATCACCCGCATCTCGCCGGCGCGGAATTCCCCTTCCCCACGCTGTTCAAAGATTTCAGGGATGCTCATCTGCGCCGCGCGCTCGATTTCCTCGTCGCTATCGATGAACTGGCGGCCCAGACGGCTGGCCAGACGCCGGCCGACCGTGGTCTTGCCTGCCCCCATCATGCCAACCAGCACCAGGGGGCGGCCATCGAGCCTGGCGGCCAAAGCCCGGGCCCGGCCCTGCCGTCCACCGCCATCGCTCTTGCTCACCTGCCGCGCCCTCCGATCATCGCCGCTATCAACCGGTCCGGGCCCGGCCTGTCAAGCATGGCACCGCCCCGGTTGATCGTCAGGTCCTGTTTCGGCGAGACTGGAGAACAACACAACCGCAACCTTTTCCGCATAGACTTTGCCCGTTCCGGCCCAGAAGGACCTTTCATGCCCTCCCTGATCCGCCTTCTCATCATCCTGATTTTTCTGGCGGGCCTGGTCTATGCCGGCATGTTCGCGCTGGTCACCTTTGTCGAACCGACCCCCAAGGAGGTCAGCCAGCGCATTCCCACGCGCGAACTGCTCGGTGAAACCGAGGCGGGGCGCCCGGGCACCAGCCTGCCCCAGCCCAATGTCACCTCCGAGCCCAGTTCTGGCCAATGAGCGGCCAGCACCTGATCGCCAGCTTTCTCGAGATGATGAGTGCCGAACGCGGTGCGGCGGCCAATACGATAGAAGCCTATCGCCGCGACCTCACCCACTACGCCGCATTTGTTTCGGCGCAGAACCAGACCCTGCTCAGCGCCACGCGCGACACCGTCACCGCCTGGCTCGATGACCTCAAGACCGAGGGCCTTTCGGCCTCTTCCAGCGCCCGGCGCCTGTCGGCCATTCGCCAGTTTCACAAATTCCTCTGCGCCGACGGCCTGCGCAGTGACGATCCCACGCGCATCGTCGCCAGTCCCAAATCCCGCCGCGCCTTGCCCAAGGTCCTTTCCGTGGCCGAGGTCGACCGGCTGCTGAGTTTGGCGGAAACCGAGGCCAACACACCCGCCAGCCCGCAAAAGCAGATCGCCGCACAGCGACTCTACGTCCTGCTCGAAATGCTCTACGCCACGGGCCTGCGCGTTTCCGAACTGGTGAGCCTGAAACGCGCCGCCGTGATGCGCGACGCCGCCTTTATCACCGTCACCGGCAAGGGCAACAAGGATCGCGTCGTGCCCATGAATGACCGCGCTCGCGACGCTGTGCGCCACTGGCTCACCACGCTCGAGCCAGGCCCCTTCCTTTTCCCCGCCAAGGGCGAAGACGGGCACCTTTCCCGCCAGGTCTTCGCGCGTGACCTCAAATCCCTTGCCGCCCGTGCCGGCATTTCAAGCGCCCGCGTCGCCCCCCACGTACTGCGTCATGCCTTTGCCAGTCATCTTCTGGCCGGCGGCGCCGATCTGCGTGTTGTGCAGATGCTGCTCGGCCATGCCGATATTTCCACAACCCAGATCTACACCCATGTGCTCGACGAGAAGCTGCGGAGTCTGGTGGAAAGCCACCATCCGCTGGCCAATGGCTGAGCCTGGCAAACGAAATCCCAACCATTTCGCGCCCAAAGCTTGACTTGCCATTGCTCCCTCGCCACTTTCCGGCCACTTTAGGGCGCAAGAGCAGCGGGCCATGTCGCATGGGCCGTCGAGCCTGTTGCCAGAACAATGACCCTTTTGGGCGGTGGGATGCAGTCTTATCTCGATTTTGAAAAGCCGGTCGCCGATCTCGAAGCCAAGATCGCCGAACTGAAATCGCTGGCACAGACCGACCAGGCCGTGTCCATTGATGAAGAGGTGAACCGGCTGTCCGCCCGCGCTGACGAGGCGCTGGTCGAAATCTATCGCAAGCTCACACCTTGGCAGAAGACCCAGGTGGCGCGCCACCCGCAGCGCCCGCATTTCTCCGACTATGTGCGCTCGCTGATCACTGAATGGACCCCTTTGGCCGGCGACCGCAAATTCGGCGAGGACGCCGCCCTCCAGGCCGGTTTCGGGCGCTTCAACGGCACCCCCGTAGCCGTACTCGGCCAGGAGAAGGGCAATTCCACCGAGACCCGCCTCAAGCACAATTTCGGCATGGCCAATCCCGAGGGCTACCGCAAGGCTGTCCGCATCATGGAGATGGCTGACCGCTTCTCCATTCCGGTCATATCCTTCGTCGATACTTCCGGCGCCTATCCAGGCATTGGCGCCGAAGAGCGCGGCCAGGCCGAGGCCATCGCCCGCTCCACTGAAAAGAGCCTGGAACTGGGCGTGCCCAATATCGCCATCATCATTGGTGAGGGCGGCTCGGGCGGCGCCATTGCCATCGCCACGGCCAATCGCGTCCTCATGCTGGAAAACGCCATCTATTCGGTGATTTCGCCCGAAGCCGGCGCCTCGATCCTGTTCCGCGACGCGGCCAAGGCGCAGGACATGGCCACCGCCCAGAAAATCACTGCCCAGGATCTGCTCGGCTTTGGCGTCATCGACGCCATCATTCCCGAGCCCGCCGGCGGCGCGCACCGCCATCACGGCACCATCATGGACTCCACCCGGGCCGCTGTGGCCGCCTTCCTCAAGGACTTTGCCGGCAAATCGCGCCTGGAAACCCGCGAACACCGCCGCGAAAAATTCCTGGCCATCGGGACAAACCTTTAGGTCAAACGTGCTCTCGTTGAGGCGCAAGTCACAGCGCTGCTGCAAGGCAGCGCTGGAGCGTCTCACACATTGGCGTGATCGGCCCCAGCTTCCGCCAGCATCGCGCTCATGGTAAAGGCTTCCTTCACCGCCGACGCGCATACTGCGTCAGGTGTGCCCGCATGCCGGGCTTTTTTAGTGACGGGCTGGACTTTCTTGACTGCCACCTTTTTTCATCGCCTCGGCGCCATCGTCATCCTGCTTTGGCTGAGCATCGGCCTGGCGGCCTGTTCCAACTTCGTCAAGGGTGGCGACAACCGCCATAATATTCCGCTTGCGGGTGGTGTCGTTCAGGGCCTGCGCAATATGGGCTCGTCACCCGGCGAGGGCATGCTGGTACGCATCTTCAAGGAAGAATCCGTCCTTGAGGTCTGGAAGAAAACCAGTTCCGGCAGCTACCGTCTGTTCAAGACCTATGAGATTTGCGCCTATTCGGGCGATTTGGGTCCCAAGTTCAAGGAAGGCGACCGCCAGAGTCCCGAGGGTTTCTACACCATTACGCCGGGCCTGATGAATCCGCGCTCCAACTACTATCTGGCCTTCAATACCGGCTTTCCCAACAAGTTCGACCGCGTTCACGGCCGCACCGGCAGCGACCTGATGGTGCATGGCGACTGCTCCTCGCGCGGCTGCTATGCCATGACCGATGCCGGCATCGCCGAAATCTATGCCCTGGCCCGCGAGACCTTCAAGGGTGGCAATTCCAGCTTCCAGCTGCAGATCTTTCCCTTCCGCATGACCACGGCCAATCTGGCCCGGCATGCATCGAGCCCGCATTTGGATTTCTGGAAGGACATCAAGGAAGGCTACGACTATTTCGAAATGACCCGGACCCCGCCGGTCTGGGACGTTTGCGAAAAGCAGTATATTTTCAATCCGGCCGGCTCTGGTCCGCTCAATGCCGCCGGCACATGCCCGCCCTCCAACCGCAATCCGGCCCTCATCGCCAAATTGCAGGCAGACGAAGCCGAACTGGCCAATAAGGCCGACGCTGCCCAGAAGGCGGCCGAGCGCAAGGCCGCCGAGGAGGCAGCCCTTGCCGAGCGCGGGGCCGCGGTCAACAGCTTCTTCTCCGGGATTGGCTCGGGCATTGGCGGTCTCTTCGGCGGTGGTTCACAGACCCCGGCCGAGGCCACCACCGGCATGCCCACCCCTTCTGCACAGCGCCCCTGAACGGATGACCGGGCCTTGCGCCGGTCAAAGTTCTGCCCCAGTTAGGGCGGACTGCGAATAGGCAGACCAAGGACAGGCCTGATGGACCAGCCGGAAAGCGCCAGATCCGAACCCGACGCCAGCACCGTCCAGGCGGAAGCCGGACGTAGCGCAGCGGCTCCGGCTGTTGCTGCCCCAGGCGATGGCCCCGCACGTGTCCGCCACTTCGACCCGCAGCCCGCCCACCATGCCCCCCGCCTGCCGGGCCTGCTCGCCTTCGGCGCCATTCTCTTCGGCTTCGCCGCCTTCGCCTTTTCCGGCTGGATCTACAGCCGCGGACAGGAGGAGATCATGCGCCTCTCAACCGAGCTGGCCGAACTGCGCGTGAGCCTTGATCTCTACATCCGCAATGGCGGCGGTAGCGGCGAGACGCTGGCCGATCTGCAGGCGCGACTGGCGACCCTGGAGAACGCCTCCGCAAGCGCAACGGTCCCCCTGCCTGCCGCAACCACGGCGGCGACGCCACAGGCGACTGCAGAGAGTGGAGACTGCTTGCCCGCCGGTATGCGGCTGCTGGTGGCTGCAGGCGATACCTACCCGATTTGCGGACAGTCAGCCGCCGTCAATGTCAGCTTCGTCGACAATGGCTATATCACCCTGGCCGACGGCACCTCCGTGGCCTCGGGCGGCACCATGCCGCTGCCCGGCAGCGCCTGCATGATTGCCGTGACCTCGGGCGGCGACGAGGGGCTGACCGGCTATGCGGAAATTCGGGTGAGCTGCTAGGCCCCGAAAATCAGCAGCGAACTGTGCTGCACCCCTGGCCCAGCCGGCCAGCCTGAGGTGTTGATGCGGACCACTTCCCGCTCCAGCTGGCACACTGTGCCAATGGCGTCCGCCATCTGTCCCACCAGCGGCCGGAAGCCATCTTCGGTCAGGATATTGGACACTTCCACCACGATCTTGCCGCCGGGCACGACACGGCCGGCGACGCTGGCAAATATGGCTTCCATATCCTGGAAGTAGGTCGGTCCCCAGGGATCGTCTTCCAGATGCACTGTGGGATAGGGTGGGCTGGTATAGACCAGCGCAAAGTCAGGCAGCGCGTGTGCGTCCAACTCCTGGATGGGGGCGTGGATAATCCGATTGGGCGGCCAGAGCCTTTCACGCACCCAGTCCGCCCGCGCTGCATTGGGTTCAAAACCGATGCAGTGGCGCCCCATGGCCTGTGCGGTGATCAGGCCCGTGCCAAGCCCGGCAAAGGGGTCCAGAACCCAGTCGCCGGGACGTGAATAGGCGCTGAGCACCAGCTTTGCCAGCTCGACCGGCGAACGGTCGTCGGCAAAGCCATCGAACTCGATGGCCTCCAGCCGTCCATCAAGGGTGATCCAATCGCTGCCAAGCAGATTGGTCACCGCCCCCGCCTCAGGCGAAGGCGCCGTGGCAATGCTTGAACTTCTTGCCCGAGCCGCAGGGGCACGGCGCATTGCGGGAAACGCCAACCAGCAGCTTGGGGTCGACCGGGGGCAGGCCGTCACGACCCGCCGCAGCATCGCCGGCCGCATCATTCTCCCCGGTCAGGGGGTCGATATGGGTTTCGGTCAGCTTGCTCATATCCGGGGCCGGCGGCGGCTCTGGCTGGCGAATCTGCAGTTCCACATGGCTGATCTGGGTGGTCACCAGCTCGCGCAGATTGCCCAGCATGGCCTGGAACAGCTCATAGGCTTCCTGCTTGTATTCGTTGAGCGGGTCGCGCTGGGCGAGGCTGCGCCAGTTCACCACCTTGCTCAGATGATCGAGGGTGACCAGATGCTCGCGCCATAGCCCGTCGATCGATTGCAGCAGGACAGATTTCTCGATCTGGCGCATGATGTCGGGGGTGAACCGCGCGGCTTTCGCCGCGATGTGGCTGTCGGCGAGATCGGTGAGGCGTTCGGTGACGGTTTCGACGTCGATGCCTTCCTCTTCGGCCCAGGCGGCGGCCGGGGCGTCAACGCCAAGATAGGTGCGGGCGGCATTGGTCAGCTGTTCGGTGTCCCACTGCTCGGGATAGGAGCGGTCGGGAATGGCGCGGGCGACGATCGACTGCACGACGTCGTGGCGCATATCGGTGACGGTATCGGACACATCGTCGTCGTCCATCAATTCGAGCCGCTGCTCGAAGATCACCTTGCGCTGATCGTTCATCACATCGTCGAATTTGAGGATGTTCTTGCGGATGTCGAAGTTGCGCGCCTCGACCTTGGCCTGGGCCCGCTCGAGGGCCTTGGTGACCCAGGGATGGGAAATGGCTTCGCCGTCTTCGAGCCCGAGCTTTTCGAGCATGGAGTTCATGCCCTCGACCGGGAAGATGCGCATCAAATCGTCCTGCAGCGACAGGAAGAATTTCGACTGGCCGGGGTCGCCCTGGCGGCCTGAACGGCCACGCAGCTGATTGTCGATGCGCCGGCTCT
>NZ_CAJXJS010000063.1 GCF_913055165.1 uncultured Devosia sp. | reverse complement strand
CTGCAGTCGAACCCGGAAGCCGTTGGCGTGTTCGGCCTGTCGTTCTACGACCAGAACCGCGACACCCTCAAGGTTGCTACCGTCTCGGGCGTTGTGCCGAGCCTGGACACCATCGCTGCCGGTGACTACCCGGTCTCGCGTCCGCTCCAGTTCTACGTCAAGGGCGCCCATATCGGCGTGATCCCGGGCATCGAAGACTACGTTGCCTTCTTCCTGTCCGAGCAGATGGCTGGTGCCGGTGGCACCCTGGAAGCTGCTGGTCTGGTTCCGGCCTCCAGCGAATTCCTCGCTGGCCAGCTCGAAGCCTTCAATAACGCCAAACAGTACACCCGCTAAGCGGTACTGCTCTCAGGAGGACCCCGGCTTGACCGGGGTTCTCCAAAAAGCATTCCAAATACGCGCCAGGGTATCAGGCCCGGCACACCAGGAAGGATAGCTTCGTCGTGAACGCCCTCGTTATCGCAGCCCTGCTCCTGGTGCTCCTGACAGTGTCCTATCAAGTCGGTTGGTCACGCAGCCGCAAGCTTGCCGACGGCAAGGACACCCGGCTCCATTCGCGTCCGATCTATCATGGCGTCCTGGCCGCGCTCTTTGCCGTCCTGCCTGCCATCGTCATTCTGGGCCTGTGGGCGCTGTTCAGCCAGTCGGTAACCAATAGCTTCATCCTGGCGCAGCTGCCCGCGGAAGTCGCGCAGCAACAGCCATTCGAGGTCCAGGCCGCCATTTCGCGCGTGCAGGCCATCGCCTCCGGTTATGGCGTCATCGGCGAGCCGACCCCGGCAGAGGCCGCCGCGGCCAGCGCCTATGCCTCCTTCCAGCAACTCTCTTTCCTCGGTGTGATCGCCGCGGCCGCGGCCCTTGGCGCCGGCGGCCTGTTCTGGGCCCAGCGCCGCATCGCGCCACGCCTGCGCGCCCGGTCCGAGGTGGAAGTGTTTGTGCGCCTCGCCCTGATCGCCTGTTCCACTGTGGCCATCCTGACCACACTGGGCATCGTGCTCTCTCTGCTCAGCGATGCGCTGCGCTTCTTCAGCTTCATCAACCCGCTCGATTTCTTCTTCGGCACCACCTGGAACCCGCGTTTCCAGAGCACCGGCTCGGGCTCGGCTGGTGAATATGGCCTGCTGCCACTGCTCTGGGGCACGGTGATGATTTCCATTATCGCCATGCTGGTCGCTGTTCCCATCGGCCTGATGTCGGCGATTTATCTCTCGCAGTATGCCCATGAGCGGGTACGCGGTGTGGTCAAGCCGATTATTGAAATATTGGCTGGCATTCCCACTATCGTCTACGGCTTCTTTGCCTTGGTTACCGTCGGCCCATTCCTCTCGGGTCTGGGAGATCTCGTAGGGATCGATATTCGCGCCACTAGCGCCCTCACCGCCGGTATCGTGATGGGCATCATGATTATCCCCTTCATTTCTTCGCTCAGCGACGACATTCTGGGGCAGGTGCCGCGCGCCATGCGCGACGGTTCGCTGGGCCTTGGCGCCACCCAGTCCGAAACCATCCGCAAGGTGCTGCTGCCCGCCGCCCTGCCCGGCGTCGTCGGCGCTGTGCTACTCGCGGTCAGCCGTGCCATCGGCGAAACCATGATCGTGGTGCTGGCCGCCGGCAATAGCCCGGTGCTGCGTGCTAACCCTGCCGAACCGACCTCAACTGTTACCGTCAGTATCGTCAACCAGCTCACTGGTGACGCCGACTTTACCAGCCCGCAATCGCTGGTCGCCTTTGCACTGGGTCTCACCCTCTTCGCCATGACATTGCTGCTCAACGTCCTGGCGCTCTACATCGTCCGCAAGTTCAGGGAGCAATACGAATAGCCATGACTGATACCGTGCTCCCTGGCGCCTCGGCTGGCGCACAAAATCGCGACCAGGTTCGCAAGAGCCTGACCCGTCGTCACCGCAATGAAGCGCTGTTCCGCTGGGCGGGTATCCTGTCCATCGCTGCCGCCCTTGGCTTCGTCGCCATCCTGTTCGGCATGATCCTGTCCAAGGGCCTGCCGTCCTTCTGGCAGTCGACCGTTCATGTCGAGGCCTATTTCGATCCTGAACTGATTGAGGGTGGCCCGCGTCCCGAACTGGCCGACTTTCCGTCACAGGCTGACTATCAGGAGGCCGTGAACAAGTGGCAGCGTGCCGTGACGCTCTCGAACTGGAACCGGATCGTCGAGACGGCTCTGCGTGCCGAAGCGCCGGACTTCGAGATTGAATCCCGCGACCTGCTTGAGCTGGTCAATTCGGCCGCCCGCTTCCAGCTGCGCGACATGTACTTTGCCAATTCCGACGTGCTTGGCCAGACCGTCCCCGTCTCCATACTGGCGTCCGCCAATACCGACAACTGGCTCAAGGGCACCATCAATCGCGATGCACCTGACGATCGCCAGCAGCTCGCGGCCACCACTCGGGCATTGGCCGACCAGTTTGAAGCCAACGGCACCATCAGCTTCGATTTTGCCTGGCACATCTTCACCAATGTCGACAGCCGCTCGGCACCTGCGACAGCGGGTCTGGCCGGCGCCTTCATGGGCTCGCTCTATATGATGATCGTGGTGATCGTCCTGGCCGTGCCAATCGGCGTGGCCAGTGCGGTCTACCTCGAGGAATTCGCACCCAAGAACCGCCTGACCGACCTGATCGAGGTCAACATCAACAATCTGGCGGCCGTGCCCTCCATCGTCTTCGGCCTGCTCGGCGCCGCCGTTTTCATTAATTATCTGGGCCTGCCCCGGTCCGCCCCGCTGGTGGGTGGCCTCGTGCTGACCCTGATGACCCTGCCCACCATCATCATCGCCACCCGTGCCGCCCTGCGTGCGGTGCCGCCATCGCTGCGCCAAGCCGCCCTTGGCCTAGGCGCCTCGCACAACCAGACCGTGTTCCACCATGTCCTGCCCATGACCTATCCGGGCGTCCTGACAGCGACGATCATCGGCGTCGCCCAGGCCCTTGGCGAAACCGCGCCCCTGCTGCTCATCGGCATGAGCGCTTTCATCGCCAATATCCCCGCAGGTCCGCTGGACTCGGCCACCGCCCTTCCGGTGCAGATCTATCTCTGGCAGGGTAACGAAAACCGCAATTTCTTCGAGGCGAGGACATCGGCGGCCATCATCGTGCTGCTGGGGCTTATGCTCCTGCTCAACGCCATCGCCATCTTCCTGCGTTCGCGCCTCGAAAAGCGCGCTTAAGGAGACACCCAAATGGACGTTCTCGCCGGCAAGGTTAAAGTGACCTCAAAGACTCTGGATCAGACCATGAACCCCGCTGAACTGATGGATCACCCCATCCGCCTCACCGCGCGCGACGTCACCGTCCACTACGGAGAAAAGCAGGCGCTGCATGGCATCTCCATCGACATTCCTGATCGTGCCGTCACCGCTTTTATCGGTCCTTCGGGCTGCGGCAAGTCGACGTTCCTGCGCTGCATCAACCGCATGAACGACACCATTGAAGGGGCCAAGGTCGGTGGCAAGATCGAGCTGGATGGGGAAGACATCTATTCGCCCGATCTCGACGTGGTCGAGCTGCGCGCCCGCGTCGGCATGGTGTTCCAGAAGCCCAACCCCTTCCCCAAGTCGATCTATGACAACGTGGCCTATGGGCCGCGCATTCATGGCCTGGCCAAGTCCAAGGCCGACCTGGACGAAATCGTCATTTCCTCGCTGCGCAAGGCGGGCCTGTTCGAAGAGGTCAAGGATCGGCTCAGCGAACCCGGCACCGGTCTTTCCGGCGGTCAGCAGCAGCGTCTCTGTATTGCCCGCGCGATCGCCGTTGGCCCCGAAGTCATCCTGATGGACGAACCCTGCTCGGCGCTTGACCCGATCGCAACCGCCATCATCGAAGAGCTGATCGACGAACTGCGCGAAAATTACACCATCGTCATCGTCACCCACTCCATGCAGCAGGCCGCCCGCGTCAGCCAGAAGACCGCCTTCTTCCATCTGGGCAATCTCATCGAGCATGGTGACACCGAAGAGATCTTCACCAACCCGGTGAACAAGCAGACCCAGGACTACATCATGGGCCGTATAGGCTAAGGCCAGCGGGACGAGGAAACATAACCATGCCCAATACCGGCACCGACCACATCGTCACTTCGTACAACGAAGAACTGCTGTCTCTCGCCCAGGCGATCGCCGAAATGGGCGGTCAGGTCGAAGTCGCCATCGAGAACGGTACGCGCGCGCTTCTCAAGCTCGACCGCGAATTGGCGGACCTCACCATCATCGCCGACCAGCGCATCGACGACATGCAGCGCCACATCGACGACATGGCCGTCTCCATGATCGCCCGCCGCCAGCCCATGGCCAGCGATCTGCGCTCGATCATCACCGCGATCCACGTCGCCTCCGACCTCGAACGCATTGGCGACATGGCCAAGCAACTTGCCCGTCGCTCGCTCAAGCTCGAAGGCCTCAACCTGCAGCCGACCTTCTATAATGGCGTCAAGAACATGACCGCCCTGGTTCTGCGGCAGGTCAAGGACGCGTTGGACGCCTACGGCAATCGCGAAGAGGCCGCCTCGATCGAAGTGTGCAATCGCGACGACGAGGTGGACGCCATGTATACCTCGCTCTTCCGCGAATTGCTCACCTACATGCTGGAAGACCCACGCAACATCACCACCTGCACCCATCTGCTGTTCTGCGCCAAGAGCCTGGAACGCGTCGGCGATCACGCGACCAACATTGCCGAACGCGCCTATTATCTGGCCACCGGCAAGCAGCTCACCAGCGACGTGCAGGAGCTGCAGCGCCAGCAGATCAAGGCTTAGCCTGCGAACACTGCGCTCTTGGCCGCCCCCATCATGGGGAGGTGATGAGAGGGTGAAGCAAAGAACACTGAACTGACGGACGACCACAGTCGGTCTGATCGACGGAGCACATCCATGCCCGCCACTATTCTCGTGGTTGAAGACGAAGGCGATATCGCCATTCTGCTGCGTTACAATCTGGAAGCTGAAGGCTTCCGCGTGGTCACCGCCGAAAGTGGCGACGAGGCCCAGCATGCCATCGCCGAGAAGCTACCGGATCTAATCCTGCTGGATTGGATGCTGCCCGAGATCTCCGGCATCGAACTCTGCCGCCGGCTGCGCGCCCGCGAAGAGACAGCCCGCGTGCCGATCATCATGCTCACCGCCCGCGGCGAAGAAGAAGAGCGGGTGCGGGGCTTGTCCACCGGCGCTGACGACTATGTGGTAAAGCCGTTTTCAGTTCCCGAGTTGCTGGCCCGCATCCACGCCCTCTTGCGCCGCGCTAATCCCAATCTCGTCACCACCGCGCTCAAGGTCGGCGACCTCGAACTGGATCGCACGACCCACCGCGTTCGCCGCGCCAATCGCGACGTGCATCTGGGCCCGACAGAATATCGCCTGCTCGAGTATCTCATGCGTCATCCCGGTCGCGTCTATTCGCGCGAACAGCTCCTAGACGGCGTCTGGGGCAACGATGTCTATGTCGATGAACGCACCGTCGACGTTCATATCGGCCGCCTGCGCCGCGCCATCAATCGCGGCCGCGAAGCCGATCCCATCCGTACCGTCCGTGGGGCCGGCTACGCCTTCGACGAACGCTTCGCCGCCAACGCGTAAAGCCAACGACAGCGATGAAACGAAGAACGGGGCCCGAAGGCCCCGTTCTGATTTTCTGCGTCCGCTGCGCTCAGCCGGCCGCCGTATAGGCCGTCTTCACCACAGTGAAGAACTCGGCGGCATATTTGCCCTGCTCGCGCGGGCCATAGCTCGAGCCCTTGCGGCCGCCAAAGGGCACGTGGAAGTCAACGCCCGCGGTCGGGACATTGACCATCACCATGCCGGCCTCGGCATTGCGCTTGAAGTGCGTGGCATATTTCAGCGAGGTGGTGACGATACCGGCCGACAGGCCGAACTCGGTGTCATTGGCCGTCGCCAGCGCTTCCTCATAGTCCTTGACCTTAATGACGGCCGCCACCGGTCCGAAGATTTCCTCGCGAGCAATGCGCATCTGGTTGGTGGCGCCGACAAACAGGGCCGGCTGCAGGAAGTGACCTTCGGTCGGCGCATTGACGCGGTTGCCGCCAGCGCGCAGTTCAGCGCCTTCGCCCCGGCCGATGTCGATATAGTCCATGTCCTGCTTGAGCTGGCTTGGATCGACCACCGGACCGATTTCGGTGTCCTTGGCCAAGGCGTCGCCGACGCGCAAATTCTTGGTCCGCTCGCACAGAGCGTCCACGAACTTGTCGTGAATGCCTTCGGTCACGATCACGCGGCTCGAGGCCGTGCAGCGCTGGCCGGTGGAGAAAAAGGCCGACTGCGCCACCGTTTCCACTGCCACCTTGAGATCGGCATCGTCGAGGACGATGGTGGGGTTCTTGCCGCCCATTTCGAGCTGGAACTTGCGGCCATGCTCAATCGAGGCGGCAGCAACGCGCTTGCCGGTCCCCACCGAGCCGGTGAAACTGATGGCATTGACGTCCTTGCTATCCAGCATGGTCTGGCCAACTACCGAACCCTTGCCCATGACAAGGTTAACCACGCCCTTGGGCAGGCCGGCACGGACCAGAATGTCCACAATGGCCCAGGTCGAACCCGGCACCAGGTCGGCAGGCTTGATCACAACGGTGTTGCCATAGGCCAGGGCCGGCGCCATCTTCCAGGCCGGAATGGCGATGGGGAAATTCCAGGGCGTGATGATGCCGATGACGCCGATCGGTTCGCGGGTGATTTCCACGCCAACGCCCGGCCGCACCGAGGGCAGCACTTCGCCCGAAAGGCGCAGCACTTCACCGGCGAAGAAGTCAAAAATCTGTGCGGCGCGGGTCACCTCGCCAATGCCTTCGGGCAGGGTCTTGCCCTCTTCGCGGCTCAAGAGTTCACCCAGTTCCTGCTTGCGGGCAGTGATCTCGTCGGCGGTCTTCCTGAGGATCGCGTGGCGCTCGAGAATGCCCGAGCGCGACCAGGCCGGGAATGCGGCCTTGGCTGCAGCAATGGCCTGCTTGGTCTCCTCGACCGTGGCGCGGGCATAGACGCCCACCACTTCATTGATGTTGGACGGGTTGATGTTCTCCACACCATCCGAGCCGACCCATTCGCCGTCGATCAGGTTCTTGTGCAATTGCGTCATGGAAAGGCCTTTCGATTGTGCGCTGAGAGAGGATGAACAGCGCGTAACTAGAGGAGGCTGGCGCGCGCGAGGTCGCGCAGCAGATGGCTGGTGCCATAGGTCCAGGGCGGACACTTCGTCGAGAGATTGACCCGATTGGTGAGCCTACCCAGGCTCGGTGTCGAAATGGAGACGGTATCGCCGAGCTTGTGGGTGAAACCCTTCCCGGCGCCGTCCCGATCCTTGACCGGGGCGAACATGGTGCCCAGATAAAGCACCAGCCCGTCGGGATATTGGTGATGTGCACCAACGGTCGCTGCCACCAGGGACTCCGGTGTCCGCGAAATCTGCGCCATGTTCGATTGGCCTTCGAGCACAAAGCCATCCGTGCCTTCCACCCGCAGCGCAATTTCCGACTGCTTGATGGTTTCGAGCGTGAAATCACCATCGAATAGCCGCACAAACGGCCCCAGGGAAGCCGAGGCGTTGTTGTCCTTGGCCTTGCCCAGCAGCAGCGCCGATCGGCCCTCGACGTCGCGCAGATTGACGTCATTGCCCAGGGTCGCGCCGATAATGTCGCCCGTGCTGGTCACCAGCAGGGCCACTTCGGGCTCAGGATTGTTCCAGTTCGAAATCGGGTGCAGGCCGACCTCGGCGCCGTGACCCACCGCACTCATCGGCTGGCCCTTGGTGAAAATCTCGGCGTCCGGACCGATACCCACTTCCAGATACTGGCTCCAAACGCCCTTTTCGATCAGCGCCGCCTTGACCTTCATGGCCGCATCCGAGCCCGGCACCAATTGACTAAGATCAGTGCCGATCAGGTCGAGAATTTCGCTGCGCAAAGCATCGGCGCGCGAATTGTCACCCCGCGCCTGCTCTTCGATCACGCGCTCCAGCAGCGAGACAACGAAGGTTACGCCCGATGCCTTGAGCGCCTGGAGGTCGACCGGAGAAAGCAGGCGCGAAAGGTCCGGCCGGCCTGCCGCCGCATTGGCCATGACCACATCAATTTCACCGACAGCCCGGCCCGGAGCTGTCTTCACATGCTCTGCCGCCCGACCGCTCTCCGCAATGTCCCGGACTGTGGCCATGCCGCGGGCGGTGATATCAACCAGTTGGCCGTCACGAACGGTTACGATGCGGGGATAGTCAAAGCCCTCAAGGATCGCGCGGCCCAGCAAAACGCCATCTGGAAGGTCGTTTACGGTCATGATCCGCCCCCTGAATGCTAGACTTTGACGAGCCCGGCAACAGGGCCGAGCGCAAGCACCGCCCCATATAAGTCATACTAATCAGCATGACCAGCCCCCTTCGTTCAACTGCGGTTCATGTGCGCCGCAATACTGACGCATTGGGCCGGGACATCTCGACCCTGCACAGATTCAAGGAGTTTTCCATGCGTGCCCTCAGCGTCCTCATTCCTTTTGCTCTTATTGCCTCTACCCTTCCCGCCTATGCCGGCACAATTTCCATTGAGGGGCGCGGCGAAGTGCGTGCGGCCCCGGACATGGCCACCATCAACTCCGGCGTGACCACGCAGGGCGCGACCGCACGTGAAGCCCTCGACGCCAATACGGCCGCCATGACCAACCTCATCGACGCCCTCAAGGAGGCTGGCATTGAGGCGCGCGATATCCAGACCTCGGGCTTCTCGGTCAATCCCAACTATGTCTATTCCGATGCCCGTGACGATCTGGGCTATTCCCTACCGCCCAAGATCAACGGTTATCAGGTCTCCAACAACGTGACCGTTGTGGTGCGGGACCTGGCGGAACTGGGCGCCATCCTCGACAGATCGGTCACCGTTGGCGCCAATACCGTCAATGGCGTGAGCTTCTCGGTGGCCGACCCGTCTGAACTACTGAACGAGGCGCGTCGCCAGGCCTTTGCCGACGCGCGCGAAAAGGCCGAACTCTATGCTGGTGTCGCAAATGCCACACTGGGCGATCTGGAATCGATTTCCGAGCGGCAGGACTTCAATGGCCCCCAGCCCTACCCCATGTATGCCCGGTCCGAGATGTCTGCGGCTGCCCCCGTTCCCGTTGAGGCGGGCGAAATGAGCTTCGCCATCACCGTCAATGTGTCGTGGGATTTGAACAACAGCGCCAATTAATCGGTGCACAAGCACGCGCTTTGCCATGTTTTGGCCAAACCCGAACGGCCAAACGCGCGTTGTCTTTCATCAGGGATCGGTCGCGCAATCGACCCGTCCATGAGTCACCCGATCCCCTCGTCGAGGGGGCTTGGGCGGTGGGGGCGGTTCCACCGTAGTCACTCCGTCCCCACCAACCCCAAACCGGGCGGCTATGCCGCAAAATCTGTCCAGTGGAGCGATTTTAGGTTTGGGGGCCATGAGAGCTGCGCTCGAATGGCATGCTCGGTGCCAGAGTCTTTACCCCGCTGCCCAACTACCCCATCACCACCTTCCACAGCATATTCAGCCCGACGGCCACCAGAAACAGCGCGAACACATATTTCAGCGTCTTCTGGTCCAGCCGGTGCGCCAGCGCAGCGCCCAGGGGTGCACACAGCGCCGCGAGCACGCCCACAAGTGCCAGCGCCAGGAGGTTGATATAGCCGATGCTGAGCGGCGGGAGGCCTTCGACACCCCAGCCGGAGATGAGAAATCCGGCTGTACCCGAAACGGCGATCGCCACGCCGATCGCGGCCGAAGTCCCCACGGCCTTGTGCATCGTGTCGCCGAACGCCACCAGGGTCGGCACGGTCAGCGAGCCTCCGCCAATGCCCATGAGCGAAGAAATATAGCCGACCACCAGCGCTGAAATGCGATGGGTGAGGCTGGACCCTTTCAAATGTCCCATCAACCTGGTCTGGAAGCCAAAGACGATATTGGCCGCGATTACAAAGGCCATGACCGCAAAGACTATGCGCAGCACATCGCCAGAATACCAGCCGGCCATCAGCCCGCCGACAAAGGTTCCCAGCACAATGAATGGCGCCCAGAGTTTCAGCACGGTCAGGTCCAGCGCACCGCGCTTGTGATGCGCCCGCGCACTCATGATGCCGGTGGGGATAATGATGGCCAGTGAGGTGCCCACCGCCACATGCTGCACCACCTCTGCGTCATAGCCCATCAGCAGCAGCGCATTTGCCAGCGCCGGCACAATGACCGCCCCCCCGCCAATACCCAGCAGGCCGGCCGCGATGCCCGAAACGACCCCGGTCGCGAGCAATCCGATCACAAAGGGCCAATAGCCCGCCAAAACGCCCCAATCCATTTCTCAGCCCCCAATGATATGGAACACCAGCTCGCGCCGATGTGGCCGCCGCCTGTGTTCAAATAGATAAAGTCCCTGCCATGTCCCCAATGCCGGGTGCCCCTCGATCACCGGGATGCCGATGGAGGTTTGGGTCAGCGCGGCCCTGATATGGGCCGGCATGTCATCCGGACCTTCAGTGGTGTGCACCAGCCAGTCCATGCCTTCGGGCACCAGGCGCCGAAAAAATCCGAGCATGTCGGTCTGCACATCCGGATCAGCGTTTTCCTGGATCAACAGCGAACATGAAGTATGCCGCACATAGGCGGTCACGAGGCCGGTCTCTACGGACGCGCTGCTCACAAAGGCCCTCAGGCTCCGCGTGATCTCATAGAGCCCCGGTCCTTCGGTATCGACTCGTATGCTGTCAATCGACTGGTGCATGATGCGGGCCTAGCACGGCTTTGCCTGGCCCGGAAAGCCGGGCGCGCGCCAAACCGTCCGCTCCGCCGCATTGGCGCCGCAATGGCACTGGCCATTGGTGCCGGTCCCACAAAGGGAACCCAACGCATAAGCCCGGCGTTCTGGGCGATGCGGGGCCTGCCGGCCATTTTCGGAGATCCTGATGACCGTTCATTTGGCGTTCAGGATCGGCCCCCAATGCTCGGCAGGAAGTGTTTCAGACACAAAAGGATAAGAACAATGCGCCTCAAGACCTGGCTCCTCACCGGAACCAGCATCGGCCTTCTGGCCTTTGCGCCAATCTCGGCCAACGCCCAGGACGCCGAACTGCAATCCGCCTATCAGGCCTATCTCCAGGCCCAGGCATCTGGCGATGCCGCCGCTCTCGAAACGGCTCAGACCGCGCTGACGGAAATGTGCATCGTGGGTGGTTATGCGAGCCTGGAAGAATGCATTGCCGCGCTCGAAGCAAGTGTGGCACCGGCCGCGGAAGAAGAGGTTGCGCCGGTTGAGGAACCGGCAATGGAAGCCCCCGCCGAGGAACCGGCTCCTGCAGAAGAGCCGGTCATCGAAGAACCGGCCCCTGCACAAGAGCCTGTCGCAGAAGAAGAACGCGCCCCCGAACAGCCTGCTCCGGAGGAACCGGCAGCCGAACCCGCCCCCGTTCAGGAAGAACCCGTTGCTGAGCAACCTGTCGCCGACGAACCGGTGGTGGAAGAGGCCCCGGCTGAACAGCCTGCTGTCGAGGAGCCCGCTCCGGCCCAAGACGAGCCGGTAGCCGAGGAGGCGCCCGCAGTCGAAGAGCCTGTCGCCGAGGAACAGGCTACGCCGGCAGATGACATGCCGGTCGAGGACCCAGCGATGGAAGTCGAGGCGGGCATCGAAGCTCAGCTCGCAGCACAGGTCGACGCCTATAACACAGCGGTAGCTGAACTGGCCGCCGGCAATGCCGACGCACAAACACGCATTGACGCCGCCTATGCAGAAATCACCGCGATCTGCTCGGCCATCGGCTATGCCGATATCGAAGCCTGCCTTGCCGAGTTTGGCCTGGAGCTTGCACCCCTTCCCGAGGAGAACACGGCGCCTGAGGAAGCTCAGCCCGCAGCTCCGATGCCGGGCGATGAGCAGCCTGCCCCTGTCGAAGAAAACACCGCTGAGGGTGAGCCTGCCGAAATGGTCGAGGAACTGCCCGAAGGCGTGACCGAGGAACAGATTGCCCCCGTGCTCGATAGCGCCAAGGACGAGGAAGCCGCGCCATCGGAAAGTGCCCAGCCGGTCGAGGGTGAGACTGCCGTCGAGGCGGATGCAGAAGCACAGGTTGAGGCCAGCGCCGAGGAGCCGGCTGCCCCGCCTCCCGCCACGGACGAAGAGGCACAGTCCGAGGCTATCCGCACGCTCGCAGTCGAACCCCTTGCTGCTGTGACCGCGGAAGAGGGCGAAGCGGTCACTGCCGAGGAAAGTGCCACCGTCAACCAGACGATCGTCAACAACTACGTCACCAACATCACCACGACCGTGACTGGCGACAACAACACTGTCACCACCGGGTCCCAGCAGACCCCGGTCACCGTGGTCGAGGCGCCCGAAGTGCAGACGAGCACTGGCGACGCTTTCACCCAGCTGATCCTGCAGGTAGGGACTCAGCTCATCGTCAATTCCGTCGGGCTGGATACGGACCGCTTCTACGACCCGCAGGAAGACGAAATCTACTATGAGCGGTTGAGCAATGACCGCGTCCGTGAGGTGATCACCCGTCCCGACGGCACCCAGATCGTCACCGTGCGCAATCGCAATGGCGATATCCTGCGCCGGTCGCGGATCACCCCGGATGGCCGCGAATACGTGCTCGCCTATTTTGACGACCGCTACTACGACGATCTCGCCCAATGGCGTGACCCGGCCGAAGACTTGCCGCCGCTCCGTCTCAACATCCCTGTGCGGGAATATGTGCTGGACGCCAGCTATGCCGACGAGGATGAGCTTGAAGTCTTCTTCAGCCAGCCACCGGTGGAACAGGTCGCCCGCCTCTACTCGATCGACGAGGTCAAGCGCTCGGCTCGCCTGCGTGACAGTGTGCGGCGCCTTGAGGTCGGCAACCTCACCTTCGATACGGGCGCTGCCACCATTGGACGTGACCAGGTCCGGGCCCTCTCCGGCGTCGCCAACGCCATGCTGGCCCTCTTGGAGCGTAACCCCAACGAAACGTTCCTGATCGAAGGTCACACCGACGCGGTCGGCTCCGACATCTCCAATCTGCGCCTGTCGGACCTGCGCGCGGCGACCGTGGCACGCGTCCTGACCGACTTCTACGGCGTGCCGCCCGAGAACCTGGCAACCCAGGGCTATGGCGAGCGCTACCTCAAGATTCGGACCGAAGCGGCCGAGCGGGAAAACCGTCGCGTCACCATCCGCCGTATCACCCCGCTGATCACCGTCGCTTCGCGCTGATCCAGTCACTTAAGAACGAATGCAAGGCCGGGCCCTGCGCCCGGCCTTTTCATTGCCACCCGGGCGGCGCGCGCACCGATGACGAAATCTTGAAAAAGCCACAAAGATTCCGCGGCAACCAACCAAGTCATTGCCGCCTAAACTATTGTCCAAAAAGAGATTATTTTCGCTCTAAAGATTCTTTTGCGCCCTATCACAACCTCGGGAACTCTCCATCGGAGGCCGCGTTTATTAGCCAGCGTTGAAACATAGGAGCGAATGATGGCTACCCCCGAACGCGATACTGTCTACACCCGTGACGGCAACCGTACCGTCTATACCCGTGAGAGCAATGGTACCGGCTGGTTCGTCGGCATCATCGTTGCTCTGGCCCTGCTGGCCATTGGTTATCTTGTCTTCTCCGCCAATTCCGGCCCGTCCACCACTGTGGATGTGAATGGCGTCCCGGCGACTGAAGCTCCAATGAGCGACCCAGCCATGGCACCCGCACCCATGACCGAGGCGCCGGCGGTTGAAACCGCTCCGGCTCCGGCCACGGAAGCTCCGGTGACTGACGCAGCGCCAATGACCGAAGCGGCCCCTGCTGCCGAACCGGCCGCTCCCGCTGACGCCCCGGCCGAAACCGAGCTGGCCCCGGCCGCTGAACCGGCCGCCCCGGCCAACTAAGTTCAGCTCCCCCGGCCTTGGCCCCTCCCTCCAAGGCCAAAAAGGGACCCCGGTTTCGAACCGGGGTCTTTTTTGCCATTACAAATCGGTCATCAAGCTTGCCAAGATCACGGCCTGCCACCATCTGCTTTGAAACGATGGAGGGAGCCGCCCGTGTTCAATATCGACCAAATCCTCAAGACCCTGCAGACCGATCAGAATGCACAGAGGACGGCCATGACCGGCGCCGCTGGCCTCGCCGCCGGCATGCTGCTGTCGGGCGGCAAGCCCGGCAAGCTCCTGGGCAATGCCATGAAGGCCGGCGCCCTGGCAGCTGTCGGCGGTCTCGCCTACAAGGCCTGGCAGAACCACCAGCAGAACCAGGCCAACACCGCGCCGCCAGCGCGCGAAGACGCCTTCATTCCTGCGCCTTCCGAGACCGCGGCACGGGAAGAGCTCGGCAAATCACTGGTCCGGGCAATGATCGCCGCCGCCAAGGCCGATGGGCGCATCGATGCCGAGGAAAAGGAAGCGATCTTCGAAAAGCTCAAGACCATGCCTCTTTCGGCGGAGGAAAAAGCCTGGGTGTTCGATGAATTGTCGAGCCCGCTCGACATCAACGCGGTCGTCGCTCGCGCCGACACGCCAGAACACGCGGCGGAGATCTACGCCGCATCCCTCGTGGCCATCAGCGCTGATACCGCTGCAGAGCAGGCCTATCTCGAAGCTCTCGCCATCAAGCTCAAGCTCGATCCGGCGCTGGTTACCGAAATCCACCGCCAAGCCGGCGAGAAGGCACCCCAGCCCGCGCCAACACCGCCGTCCCCCTGGGCCTACACACCCAATATGAGCAACGTCTGAAAGCTGGGGCGTCCTCAGAAGAATTGGCAGTGGGCTTGCGCTACGGGCATGGACCGATGCTCGCCACGACCGTGAGTTCAAAGAGCCCCGGCGTTGTGGCCGGGGCTCCATCACGCATCCAAAGGCGCACCTGGACTCGGGCGTCCTAGATTGGTTCTACTGACTATCAACCAACACATAGCGGCGGTTCAGTGGCTGAACCGGCCGGGCGTTGTTTTGATAGTGGCTGGCAAACAGATCGATCTGCGCCTGGGTGACTTGCACGGGATCGGCATAGACATTCCAGGTTACAATCTGCGAACACGGCGGCGTGGTCAGCGAGCCCTCGTAGCGGAACGACTGATGGTCTGCCGGCAGGAGCCCACTGGGGTCGATAGCGTCCGTCAACGTCACCTCGTCGCCAACGGCGGGCCATGATACCTCCACGGTTTCGAACACGGGGTTGGAAGCGCCCGGCTCCAGCAGGGCACCGAGCACCAGCAGGTCACCGGCCTCGGACTTGTGTACGAAATGCACCTCCAGCGGATTGTGAGCGCCATCCACGGTGTGTTCGGACTCGTGGTGGAAGTGGAACTGCAGAAGATCGTAGCGAACTCCGTTCATTTCCACATATCCGCCATGGCCATTGGCGTTGACCTGCACCGTATGGCCGTTGTCCACGATTGTCGGAACAAAAGGCATCCAGTGCACCTCAGCCGGGCCGAAATCTGCCTTGAGGGCCTTGGCCGGCACGATGTCGACGGGCGATTGCTCATTGCCCACTGCGCATTCGGCAAACTCCGCCGAGATATCGCCCCAGTGACTGGGATCGCTCTCGCCCTCATATCCCCAGTGATGATCCTGGGCCGCCACAGGTACGCAAGCAGCCATGAGCGCCACGAGGCCAGCAACGATACGCTTGGAAGTCATGATAGTCCTCAGTTTTGTACCGGCGCGAAATGCACCACCCAGCCGGTACCCGTCCGAGCTCTTCGCGCCGCCGTTCACATCGGAACAGCGAGCGACAATCTGGCCTGCTTTGTGGCGCTTCCGTGTTGCCCAGATTACATGCCGGTAAGGAACCAGCGTTCCATCGGGAAGCTGCTATGCAACTGATGCAACCAGAATATTCTGCTCTAGCCCCGCCCGCGATAGGGCGGAACGCCCTGGTCGGGCAACCAGACATCGGCCGGCAGGGTACCGGTTTGCCAGAAGACATCGATGGGGATGCCACCGCGCGGATACCAGTAGCCGCCAATGCGCAGCCAGCGCGGCTTGATGGTCTCTACGATCCGCTTGGCAATGTCGATGGTACAGCCTTCATGAAAGGCGCCATGATTGCGGAACGAAGTCAGGAACAGCTTCAGCGATTTGCTTTCCACCAGATACTGGTCCGGCACATAGTCGATGACCAGATGCGCGAAATCCGGCTGTCCGGTGACGGGGCAGAGCGAGGTGAACTCAGGCGCCACATAGCGCGCGACATAATTCACGTCGGGATGCGGATTGGGCACCGGGTCGAGAACAGCGTCTTCAGGGCGCTGCGGTACACCCGCATCCTTGCCCAACTGCAGGGTCTCGCTGTTCATCCGACTATTTGCCCGAGCGCTTGATCGATTTGATGCCCAGCGGCGGGACGCCGGATTTTTCGGAGATCGCCAGGTCCTGTTCCATGATGGCAGTGCGCGCCGGCTCATCGCCATCCAGGCCTCCCAGCAGGCTGGCGTCGACCTTGCGATTGGAGCGCTGCGAGCCGTCTTCATAGACGACATCGAACATCACGAATTCAGTGCGGGCGGTCGGTTTTTTGGCCATTGCGGCCTCCTTTCAAACGTCAAACCGCGACCCAGAAGGGCTCGCGGTCGTCAACTCGGTTCAGTTCTGGCTCGATCAGCGGTAGATGTGGTCGCCCTGCTCATCGATGATCTGGCGGCCCTTGCTCAGCGCCAGCGCGACCAGGTCATCGCGGGAGCTCATCCTGTCGGCGCGGATGAAGCGATAGGTCTTGAGCTCGCCCCCTACATCCTTCTCGATCAGCCCCGCCAGTTGCAGTTCGCTCCCGGCCTTCATCTCGATGGCCTTGATCTGGAACCCTTTGTAGCTCTCTTCGCCCAGAACCTTGTCGCCAGCCGGCTCCGAGGCCGATCCACCGCCAAACAGTTTCTTCAAGAACGACATCATGAGCCTCCCGCCTGTCCTGTTCTGCGCGCCGGCCGGGGTCGCTCCAGCTCACCGCGCTTGTCCATCTCCTCCTGCAGCCAAAGCGGCGAGATGTCAAAATAGTTCGGCCAGATCGGCTTGCCATTCACCAGGTCAACCTTGGCGAAATAGGCACGGTCGCGCAGGGGTTCGGTCCCCTCACCCCGTTCCGCCAGCATCGGAGCCGCATTGAACGTGCCCCAAGTGCCGTCGGAGAAAGTCACCACCAGCTTGAACGGAATGGCGGTGCGCAGGGAGGTGAGCCTGAGGGCAGAGGCAGCCACTGGACTGCCCCTAATTGTCCAGGAAGCTCCGCAGCTTGCGCGACCGGCTCGGGTGCTTGAGCTTGCGCAGCGCCTTGGCTTCGATCTGGCGGATACGTTCGCGGGTCACCGAGAACTGCTGGCCCACTTCCTCGAGCGTATGGTCGGTGTTCATGCCGATACCGAAGCGCATGCGCAGCACGCGCTCTTCGCGCGGGGTTAGCGAGGCCAGGACGCGGGTCGTCGTCTCGCGCAGGTTGGACTGGATCGCCGCATCGATCGGCTGCACCGCATTGGCGTCCTGGATGAAATCCCCGAGGTTGGAATCTTCCTCGTCGCCGATCGGCGTTTCGAGCGAGATCGGCTCCTTGGCGATCTTGAGAACCTTGCGCACCTTGTCGAGCGGCATCTGCAGCTTTTCGCTGAGCTCTTCGGGCGTCGGCTCGCGACCGATTTCATGCAGCATCTGGCGGCTGGTGCGGACGATCTTGTTGATCGTCTCGATCATGTGCACCGGAATACGGATGGTGCGCGCCTGGTCGGCGATCGAGCGGGTGATCGCCTGGCGAATCCACCAGGTTGCATAGGTCGAGAACTTGTAGCCGCGGCGATACTCGAACTTATCGACGGCTTTCATCAGGCCGATATTACCCTCCTGGATCAGGTCCAGGAACTGCAGGCCGCGGTTGGTGTACTTCTTGGCGATCGAGATCACGAGGCGCAAATTGGCCTCGACCATTTCCTTCTTGGCGATGGCCGCCTCGCGCTCGCCCTTCTGCACCTTGTGCACGATTCGGCGATACTCGCCGATATCCAGCCCAGCTTCAGTCGCCAGGGTGGCAATGTCGTTGCGGATTTCGGCAATGGTGTCGGTCTCGCGACGGGCAAATTCCGCCCAGCCCTTGCCTTCGAAACTTTCCAGCGACCATTCCCAGCTCGGATCGAGCTCGCGGCCGTAGTAGTTCTCGAGGAACTGCTCGCGCTTGACGCCATAGCTCTCGGCCAGGCGCAGGAGGCGGCCTTCCAGCCGCACCAGGCGCTTGTTGATGTCGTAGAGCTGCTCGACCAAGCTTTCGATACGGCCATTGTTGAGCGAGAGCGACTTGACGTCGGCTATCACCTCGGTGCGCAGCGCGCTGAGCTTGCTGCTTTCGGCTTCCGAGACCGTGGCAGTACGATCCTCGGCATGCCGGTCCTGCATCTCGCGCATCTGCCCATAGGCGGCGGCAATGCGGTCGAAGGTCTCCACCACCTGCGGCTTGAGCTCGGCTTCCATGGCCGAGAGCGACAAGGCGTTGTCGAACTCGTCGTCGTCATCCTCTACCGGGTCCTGCGGGGCTTCCGGCTCTTCAGGCACATAATCGTCATCGTCGCCCGAGCTGGCGCGCTTGGGCGCGGCCTTAGGCTTTTCCTTGACGGGTTCGGGCTCAGGCTTGGGGGCAACCTGCACTTCTGGAGCCGCCTGCTTGGCGTCGGGGCCGGCATAGGTGGCTTCCAGATCGATGATGTCGCGCAGCAGAATTTCGCCCTGGGCGAGCTGTTCGCGCCAGATGATGATAGCCTGGAAGGTCAGCGGGCTTTCACACAGCCCCTCGATCATGGTCTCGCGGCCGGCCTCAATGCGCTTGGCGATGGCGATCTCGCCCTCGCGGCTGAGCAGTTCCACAGAACCCATCTCGCGCAGATACATGCGCACCGGGTCATCGGTACGGTCCGAGCCCGATTTCGTGTTTGAGGTGTTGGCAACGGCAGTGCCGGACGAGGTGGCGACTTCGGTGCCGCTATCGTCCTCGTCCTTCTCAACCTCGGTCTCTTCGACCTCGTCCTCATCGACGACATTGATGCCCATTTCGGAGAACATGGACATGAAGTCTTCGATCTGCTCCGAACTCACCTCGTCCGAAGGCAGGACAGCGTTCAGCTCCTCATAGGTCACATAGCCGCGCTTCTTGGCGACCTTGATGAGCTTTTTGACGGCCGCATCGTTCTGATCGATCAAGGGGGAATCGTTGGAGGTCTCCGGGGCGCCGGTTTCCGGCTTTTCGGTTTCCTTCGAGGCTTTGTTCGCTGCCTTGGTGGCCATCTGGTACTCCTCGGGACCCATGGGCGGGTGGTCCCGGCTGTGTCTTAGGTGGTGACAACTCAAGACAAGGTAAAGGTTCCTTCACCGGACCGTTAACGCGGCCGCGTGAAGCTGGTCGCTTTCGGGGATTGTGACGGTGATTCGCCACAACGCAAAATCGCGCAGCGTCGCCAGTCCCTCGGGTTTCCCCTCAAAAACTGCGAGTTGCGCGTCCCGATAGCGAACCAAATCCTTCGATCAATGCCTCTGTGCCA
>NZ_CAJXJS010000062.1 GCF_913055165.1 uncultured Devosia sp. | reverse complement strand
TGCCTTTTGCTGACTCGCAAGGGCAAATGCATCCTGTTGGTCGCGGGCAATGCCAAATTGCCTGGCCACGTTCTCAGCGGTGATGCCCATATGATAGCCGCCAAAGGCATCAAGCAGCCCGTCTGACATCATGGTGTCGACCAGGCTCACATTGCCCATCTTGGTCCCGGCGCGCAGAACCTGGCAATGCGGCGAGAGAGACATCGATTCTTGCCCACCAGCCACAATGACATCGGCATCGCCGCTCATGATCTGCTGCATGCCCAAAGCCACGGCACGCAGGCCCGAACCGCAGACCTGATTGATGCCGAAGGCTGTAGCCGATTTGGGAACGCCCGCCTTGATGGCGGCCTGGCGTGCCGGGTTTTGGCCGGCACCCGCGGTCAGCACCTGACCGAGGATGACTTCGTTGACGTCCTCCGGCGAAACACCGGCCCGCTGCAAGGCGGCCGTGATCGCGACGGCGCCCAGGTCATGGGCGGGAACGGAGCCCAGGGGGCCGAGGAAGCTGCCGACCGGGGTGCGGGCCGCGCCGACAATGACGATATTGCTCATGCAGCCTGCTCCTCGAGGGCTACGGTGAAGCGGGCCTCGGTCTTGGCGGTGATCTCATCCACACCCACGCCATCCGCCAGCTCGATCAGCCGCATGTCGGTGTCGCCGCGCCGTGCGATGGAAAAGACGCCGAGATCGGTGATGACCAGATCGGCCACACGTTTGCCGGTGAGGGGCAAGGTGCATTCCCGCAAGAGCTTGGCTTGGCCCTTGGCTTCATGTTCCATGACCACCACCACGCGCTTGACCCCGGCGACCAGATCCATGGCCCCACCCATGCCCTTGACCATCTTGCCCGGGATCATCCAGTTGGCGAGATCGCCGCTCTCCGAGACCTGCATGGCCCCCAGAATGGAGAGGTCGATATGGCCGCCCCGGATCATGCCGAAACTGTCGGCGCTGGAAAAGAAGCTGGTCTCGGGCAGTGCCGTGATGGTCTGCTTGCCGGCATTGATGAGGTCGGCGTCTTCCTCACCCGCATAAGGAAAGGGTCCCATGCCGAGCATGCCGTTTTCGGACTGCAGGCGCACATCCATTCCGTCGGGAATGTAGTTGGCCACAAGTGTCGGAATGCCGATGCCGAGATTAACGTAGAAGCCGTCTTCGAGTTCACGGGCGGCGCGCGCCGCCATCTGGTCGCGGGTCCAGGCCATTACGCCACCTCCTCATTGCGTTGCCGCACAGTGCGTTGCTCAATGTGCTTTTGCGGGTTGGGGACGTGCACCAGCCGGTCAACGAAAATGCCTGGCGTATGAATCTGATCGGGGTCGAGGCTCCCGGTCTCGACCAGTTCTTCCACCTCGGCGATGGTCACCTTGCCGGCCGTGGCCATCATCGGATTGAAATTCCGCGCCGTCATCCGGTAGACGAGATTGCCCTCGTGATCGCCCCTCCAAGCGTGGACGATGGAAACGTCTGCCACCAGCCCGGTTTCCATCACATAATCGTCCTCGCCGAAGCGCCTGACTTCCTTGCCCTCGGCAATCAGTGTGCCGACACCAGTCTTGGTGAAGAAGGCTGGAATGCCCGCGCCACCGGCGCGAATACGCTCAGCCAGCGTGCCCTGGGGATTGAATTCGAGCTCGAGTTCGCCGGATAGATATTGTTCTGCAAAGAGCTTGTTCTCGCCCACATAGGACGAAATCATCTTCTTGATTTGCCGGGTAGCCAGCAGGCGCCCCAAGCCGATGCCATCGACCCCGGCATTGTTCGAGATCACGGTCAGTCCCTTGGCGCCAGAGGCCTCAATGCCTTCGATCAGTGCCTCGGGAATGCCGCAGAGACCGAAGCCCCCGGACATGATGGTCATGCCATCGGCCAAGACATCGGCCAGGGCTTCGGCCGCGCTCGAGCGAAGCTTTCGCATGGTTTTCTCCTCCCTTGATGGGTCGTTTTGGTGACGCTAGGGCTTGTCCGACAAGCAGCGTTAGTCGTATTTCTACTGCATGCAGACAGGGCTCAAATTCTCGCTTGCCGACATTCCGGTCCCGATGGTTTTCGCGGCCCACCGCATCATCCGTGACTGCAACGCGGAATTTGCCGCCCTGTTCGGCTATGGGCGAGAAGAGCTGATAGATGCCAGCTTTTCCCGGCTTTATCCGGCTGTTGCAGATTTTGTTCGCACCGGGAACATGTGGCGCCATCACCTTCCCGGCGGCGCCGTCTACTATGACGAGCGCATCATGGCAGGGGCAGGTGGCAGGCGGTTCTGGTGCCGGGTTAATGGCCGGTCGCAGGATCGCGGCGATCCGTTTGCAGGGGCGCTTTACTGCTTCGAGCCAATGAGCCGCCCCGTGACCGAAACCACGCTCAAACTTACCGGCCGTCAACGCCAGATTCTGACGCTGGTCGCACAGGGCAAGACCAATGCCGACATAGCCCACGAGCTCGGCCTGTCGCGGCGCACGGTGGAAGCGCATCGGCTGCGTCTGGCGCGATCGGTCGGCGTTGCCAATTCGGCCGAGCTGGTCGCGTGGTTCTCGGCCCAGCCCACGACCTAGAATGAGACTGGCTGGCAACGACACGCCCAGGTCCCCGCCTAGAGCGGTTTCTTGATCCAGCGTGAGATCACGCCAATGATGCCTTCGCGGAACAACAACACGCTGATGACGAAAATCGTGCCTTGCAGGATCGTCACCCAGGCGCCGAAGCTGGCAAAGTAGTTCTGCATGGTGACGATGACGGCGGCGCCGACAAAGGGGCCGAAGATCGTACCCATGCCGCCCAGCAGGGTCATCAGCACCACCTCGCCCGACATGGTCCAATAGACATCGGTCAGGGAGGCGAGCTGGAACACCAGCGCCTTGGTCGATCCGGCCAGCCCGGCCAGGGTCGCCGACATGACGAAGACGGCCAGCTTGTAGCGATTGACCTTGTATCCGAGCGAAATCGAGCGAGGTTCATTGTCGCGAATGGCCTTGAGGACCTGTCCGAACGGCGAATGGATAATGCGGTAGATCGCAAGGAGCCCGCCGAACACGATGGCAAGGACGACGAAATAGAGTGTCATGTCATTGGCGAGAGGAATGAAGCCGAAGAGGTTGCCGCGTGGCACCGCCTGGATACCGTCTTCGCCCCCGGTAAAGGGTGCCTGTAGCGCGAAGAAGAAGATCATCTGGGCAAAAGCCAGGGTCACCATGGCGAAGTAGATGCCCTGGCGGCGGATGGCCAGCGCGCCGATGACGAGGCCCAGGAATGCGGCCGCGACCGTACCGAGCAGGATGGCGACTTCCGGCGTTAGCCCCCAGACCTTGGCGGCATGGGCGGTGACATAGCTGGCCGAGCCGAAGAAGGCGGCGTGGCCAAAGGAGAGAAGCCCACCAAAGCCCAGCAGCAGGTTGAGGGCTGAGGCAAAGAGTGCAAAGCACAGGATCTTCATGATGAAGACCGGGTAGAGCATGAAGGGCGCAATCAGCAGCAGGACCAAGAGGCCCGCGAAGATCACGATGTGGTGGCGCGGCGTGCCGATGGGCATGGCATCAGCGGCGCTGGAGTAGTTGGTTTCGGTGGTGGCGCTCATTTATGCGGTCCTTCCGAAGAGGCCGGCCGGCTTGACCAGCAGTACGATGGCCATGATGACGAAGATCGCGACGGACGAGGCTTCGGGATAGAAGACCTTGGTGAGGCCTTCGACGATGCCGAGGCCGAAACCGGTAAGGATGGCGCCAAGGATCGAGCCCATGCCACCGATGACGACGACCGCGAACACCACGATGATGAGGTCGGCGCCCATATTGGGATTGACCGAATAGATCGGGGCGGCGAGCACCCCGGCAAAAGCGGCTAAAGCGACGCCAAATCCGTAGGTTAGCGTGATCATGCGCGGCACGTTGATGCCGAAGGCGCCGACCAGGGTCGGGTTTTCGGTGGCGGCGCGCAGATAGGCGCCCAGGCGCGTGCGCTCGATGGCGAACCAGGTACCGAAGCAGACGATGAGAGAGGCGATCACGACCCAGCCGCGATAATTGGGCAGGAACATGAAGCCCAGATTAGTGCCGCCTGAAAGCTGGGGCGGAATGGAATAGGGCAGTCCCGACACGCCGAACTGGTTCCGGAACAGCCCCTGGATGATCAGCGCGAGGCCGAAGGTCAGCAGCAGGCCATAAAGATGGTCGAGATGGTAAAGCCTTGAAATCATTAATCGTTCGATGGCGACGCCGGTGGCGCCGACCACCAGTGGCACGATGAGAAGGGCGCCCCAATAGGGGATGCCGAGCCAGGTCAGGCCCATCCAGGCGACGAAGGCGCCCATCATATATTGGGCCCCGTGGCTGAAATTGATGATGTTGAGCAGGCCGAAAATGACCGCCAGGCCGAGGCTGAGCAGGGCGTAGAAGGAGCCGTTGATCAGCCCCAGAAGGAGCTGGCCGAACAGGGCTTGGGGGGGAATTCCCAGGAGCTCGAACATGATCTGTCTTTCGCCAACCGGATGAGGGAGGTGTCCTGGCCCCGGGCCAGGACACCCAAAATGAACGGATTATGAACTACTCAACGAGGGCGCAGCCGCCGTCTTCGAGCGGACGGAAAGCGACCTCGGCCGGAATGGTGGCGAGGAGCTTGTAATAGTCCCAATCACCGCTGGATTCGGCCGGCGACTTCACCTGGAACAGATACATGTCATGGATGTGCCGGCCGTCGGCACGCAGCTCGCCCTCGCCGAACACCTGATCCTGTGACGGATTGGACTTCATCCAGTCCATGACCGCTTCGGTGTCCTTGCTGTCCGTGGCGTCCACACCCTTGAGATAATGGGTGACGGCCGAATAGACGCCGGCATGCACCATGGTGGGCTTGGAGCCACCCATTTCAGCCGAGAAGCGTTCGGACCAGGCACGGGTATCGTCGTTGAGATCCCAGTAGAAGGCCTCGGTCAGCACGAGACCCTGAGCGGTTTCAAGACCGAGCGCGTGCACATCGGTGATGAAGATCAGCAGCCCGGCCAGGGCCTGGCCGGCCTGGGTGATGCCGAATTCGGCGGCCTGCTTGATCGAGTTGACAGTGTCGCCACCGGCATTGGCGAGACCGATCACGTCAGCACCCGAGGCCTGGGCCTGCAGGAGGAAGGACGAGAAATCGGTGCCGGGGAAGGGATGCCGGACCGAACCGACGACAGTGCCGCCGGAAGCCTCGACGACCTTCGTGGTGTTTTCCTCAAGCGAATGGCCAAAGGCGTAGTCGGCGGTGAGGAAGTACCAGTTCTTGTAGCCGTTATCGACCATGGCCTTGCCCGTGCCATTGGCCAAAGCGTAGGTGTCATAGGTCCAGTGGGCCGTGCCCGGAGCGCACTGCGCGCCGGTGAGATCGGTCGATGCGGCGCCGGAATTGAGGAAGATCTTGCCTTTTTCGCGGGTGATCTCGTTGACGGCCAGCGCCGCCGATGAGGTCGGCACGTCCACGATCACGTCGACGCCTTCCTCGTCATACCACTGCCGGGCAATGGTCGAGGCCACATCAGGCTTGTTCTGGTGGTCAGCCGAGATGACTTCGACATTGATGCCCTTGGCGGCGGCCTCGAAATCCTCGATGGCCATGCGGGCCGCAACGACCGAGCCTTCGCCGGAAAGATCGGCATAAATGCCGGAGCGGTCATTGAGCACGCCCAGCTTGATGTCGACGGCCATGGCGGAACCCGCCATCAGCATGGCGGCAAGGCCTGCCAGGGTTGCAGTCTTGAAGTTCATGGTTCTCTCCTCCTAAGCGGTCCTCTCCCGGACCGGTTTCCTCACACGCCCAGATAGGCGTGCAGCTTGCCCAGATTGGTCTGGATCTCGGTATTGGGGATCATGTCGATGACTCGGCCCTGCTCGACCACGTAGTGGCGATCGGCGACCGAGGCGGCGAAATGAAAATTCTGTTCGACCAAGACGATCGTGAAGCCCTGTTGCTTGAGCGTGGCCAGCGTGCGGCCAATCTGCTGCACGATGACCGGGGCCAAGCCCTCGGTGGGTTCGTCCAGAAGCAGGAATTTGGCGCCGGTGCGCAGGATGCGGGCAATGGCCAGCATCTGCTGTTCACCGCCCGACAGCTTGGTGCCCTGGCTGGTGAGGCGCTCGCGCAGGTTCGGGAACATGGTCAGCACGTCTTCACGGCTGAGCCCACCCGGCTTTATCACTGGCGGCAACATCAGGTTCTCGTCCACCGAGAGGGATGAGAAGATGCCGCGTTCCTCGGGGCAGAAGGCAATGCCGGCCTTGGCGATGGCGCGGGCGGGCAGGTTGATGAGCTCGCGGCCCTCGAACTGCACCGAACCGGTGCGCTTGGCGATGAGGCCCATGATGGCGCGCAGGGTCGTGGTCTTGCCCGCGCCATTGCGGCCCAAGAGGGTCACCACCTCGCCCGGCGCGACATCGAAATTGATGCCATGCAGGATATGGCTTTCGTCATACCAGGCCTGAAGGTCGCGGACCGCCAGGGCGGCGGTGGCGAATTCAGTCTTGCGGGCGGCTTCAGCCATGACCGGCTCCGATATAGGCCTCAATGACACGCGGGTCCTTGGAGACGGTTTCATAAGGGCCTTCGGCCAGCACCTCGCCACGGGCCAGCACGGTGATCTTGTCCGAGAGGTCGGCGACGACTGAAAGATTGTGCTCGACCATCAGAATGGTGCGCTTGGCCGAGATGCGGCGGATCAGCGCCGAGATACGGGAGACATCTTCCTGCGCCATGCCGGCCATGGGTTCGTCGAGCAGCAGCATTTCCGGTTCGAGGGCGAGGGTGGTGGCGATTTCGAGCGCCCGCTTGCGGCCATAGCTCAATTCGCCCGCCATCTCGCCGATGAACTCGGTCAGCCCGACCTCTTCGACGCGTTCGCGCGCCTCGGCGTCATAATCGTTGAGTACCTTCTGGTTGCGCCAGAAGTCGAAGCTGTCGCCGCGACGACGCTGCAGCGCGATGCGGACATTTTCGAGCACGCTCATGCGCGGAAACACCGCCGAAATTTGGAAGGAGCGAACCACGCCCAGCCGGGCAATGGCAGCGGGCGCAAGGCGGGTAATGTCGCGGCCGTTGAAGTGAATGGTCCCGGCACTGGGCTGCAGGAATTTTGTGAGCAGGTTGAAGCAGGTGGTCTTGCCCGCGCCGTTGGGGCCGATCAGCGCATGGATGGTGCCGCGCTCGACATCAAGATCGACACTGTTGACGGCGGTGAAGCCGGAGAAATGCTTGGTCAACTGCCGGGCAGACAGGATGATATCGGGTGAACTCATTTGGCGGTCCAACCCCCATCGATGGAAATGGTGGCACCGGTGATCGAGCGCGCCCAATCCGAGCAGAGATAGGCGGCCATTTCGGCGATCTCTTCGGGCTGCACGAATTGCTTGGTCGGTTGCGGTGCAAGGATGACCTGCCGGATCACCTGCTCCTCGGAGAGCCCGTGCACCTTGGCCTGGTCAGCGACTTGCCTGGCCACCAGAGGGGTCCAGACATAGCCCGGGCAGATGGCATTGACGGTGACGCCCTTCTCGGCCGCTTCCAGCGCCACAGTCTTGGTGAGGCCCACTACGGCATGCTTGGTGGCCACATAAGCCGATTTGTAGGGGGACGCGCGCAGACCGTGCGCCGAGGCGATGTTGATGATGCGACCCCAGCCGCGTTCGGTCATGCCCGGCAGGGTGGTGCGGATGGCGTGAAAGGCACTGTCGAGGCTGACCGCGACGATGCGCTGCCAGTCTTCATCCGCAAAGGTTTCGACCGGTGCCACCTTCTGCACGCCAGCATTGTTGACCAGCACGTCGACGCGGCCGAAGCGGGTGATGACGCTTTCGGCGAGCCCACGACTGGTTTCGGCGTTGGAAAGGTCCGCCGGAAAATAGGCGATCTCGCCCGATCCGAGGCCGTCCAGTTCCGCGACCAGACCCGACCAGGTGTCGGTGGGCTCAAAGCTGTTGAGCGCCACGTCGTAGTTCATCTGAGCAAATTTATGCGCGATCGCGAGCCCAATGCCGCTCGTCGATCCCGTCACCAGCGCAACGCGCTCTGACACGATCCCTTGCCTCCACCCTGTCGGCCTTTTGGCCTGTCGTTGTTGGGGTGATTATTGCAGGAAGCATGCCAGTGCTGGTTTTGCTGGGATTCTGGTGGTGCGTGGCCTTTGAGGGCTAGTTTGGGTGTCTGAATTCCCGGACAGTGTTCAGGTCTATGTCCGGGTTTTCGGACATCTAGTTCACCGTCCATGTGACATGGAAAGTTCGGAGGGTGCTGCACCCCCACCCTTGGTCCCTCCCCACAAGGGGGAGGGAGACGATGAACATCGATGCTGCGGTCCTGCGCCTCCCTCCCCTTGATGGGGAGGGATTGAGGGTGGGGTGGGCAACGTACTCAGAAGTCGGGCCGGTTGATGGGGAGGGATTGAGGGTGGGGTGGGCAACGTACTCAGAAGTCGGGCCGGGCGACGGAGCCGCCCTAATCCAGGCTATGCCGCTTGAGCTTTTCGTAGAATTGCGAACGGGAGACGCCGAGCCGCTGGGCGGCGGCGGTTCTGGAGCCGTCTTCGGCGGTGAGGGCGTCTATGAGGGCGGAGCGCTCGGCAGCGGCAAGGCGCTCGGAGAGATTGTTGGTGATGGGCGGGGCATCGACCCTCTCCAGAGCGGCGGGAGGCAGGGCCTTGGTGATCAGCCCTAGGTCGATGACTTCGCTTGGCGCCATGGCGGCGGCGCGCTCCAGCACATTGCGCAATTCGCGCACATTGCCGGGCCAGGAATAGCGGGTGAGCTGGTCTATGGCTTCGGGCGTGATCAGCCAGCCGCGCTGGTCACGGGGGCGCGGAATTGTCTCCAGAAGCGCCTCGGCGATGAGGCCGATATCATCGAGCCGCTCGCGCAGGGGGGGCACGTGAATGGCCAGAACGGCGATGCGGTAATAGAGGTCGGCCCGGAAGCTCTTGTCCTCGATCTTTTGTTCGAGCGGCTGGGAGGTGGCGGCGATGATGCGGACATCGACCTTCTTGACCGTGTTGGAGCCCAGAGGCTCGAACTCGCCCTCCTGCAGCGCCCGCAACAGTTTGGCCTGCAACGCCGCCGGCATATCGCCGATCTCGTCCAGGAACAGCGTGCCGCCATGGGCCAGCTCGAACTTGCCCTTGCGGGGCTTGCGGTCTGCGCCGGTGAAGGCGCCAGGGGCGACACCGAAGAACTCGGCTTCCAGCAACGGCTCGGGAATGGCGGCGACATTGACAGCCACGAAAGGCTCGTCGGCGCGGTCGGACTGTTGGTGGATGGCGTGGGCGAGCAGTTCCTTGCCCGTCCCGGTCTCGCCCAGGATGAGCGCGGCGCCATCGCGCAGGGCATAGCGGCGGACCATGGTCTTGAGTTCGCGCACCGCCTCGGAGGCGCCGACAAAGCTGGACAGCGAATATTTGGTCTGGCGTTCGCGATTGAGCGCGGCCTGGGCGCGGGAAAGCTGGCGCTGCATAGTCTCGAATTTTTCGAGGATGGGGGCCAGGTAGTCGATCTCCTCGTAGAAGACAAAGCCAACCGCGCCCTGGATTTCACCTTCCTCATTGCGCAGCGGCAGGCGACAGACGACGAATTGCTTGTCGTCAAAGGCCATGATGTCGATCAGGATCGGCCGGCCGGTCTCGACCACACGGCGCAAGAGCGAATGGGGGATGGTGTTCTCGACCGGCTGGCCGATCAGGTCCACATCGCCGGGAATGCCGAGGAGCTCACGATAGCGGTCATCGATCCAGGTGATGCGGGCCTGGGCATCCACGGTTATCGCGCCCTTGAAGCTGTCGCCAAGGGAATCAAAAGCGTTGAGGACCGTAGCGACGGATTTGGGCAGGGCGCGCTGGTGAGGCATGCTGGTCAACTGGGCATCGTGCTGAGATGCGAGAGCAGCTCGGCGACGTTATGGGCGTTATATTTCTTGAGCAGACGGGCACGATAGCTTTCCACCGTGCGCGGAGAAATGTCGAGGGTCCGGGCGATTTCCTTGGAGGTTCGCCCTTCGCCCAGATGCATGACGATCTGCCGCTCGCGGCCGGACAGGTTGAGCACATTGCGCGTCTCGGAGAGATCGGCAAAGCTCCAGACGGCGCGGCGCAGGGGATCGTCATCGGGCGTCAGCGAATGCCCGCGCACCCTGCACCAGAACAGCGAGCCGTTCTTGCGCGCCATGATGCGCTCGTCCGAATAGCGATTGGTGCGCTTGAGCGGTTCGACGCCGACATCGCGGATGCGCTCGAACTCCTCCAGGGACGGATAGAGGATGGCGAAGGATTGATTGACCAGTTCATCGACCGTGTAGCCGAACATGCCGGCAAAGGCCGGATTGCAGCCCTTGATGACACGGCTCTCGGTCACCACAAGCCCGATCGGCGCGTTCTCGAAGGCCAGCTCACTGATGTCTTGGGGCTCGGTCATGTGGTGTGTTTCTACGGTATTGTTCGTCCGTGAAGGGCACGCGGATAATAGCCAGCAATTCGCCCCGCGCCAGTCAGAGCCAAAACAAGCCAGCGGGGACGAACTGGAGGAGAAGGCCGCGGCATCACTGATCTGCCGCAGAATTCTTCTAGAGATTGCATAGGTTTGGTTCCGGCGCGAGGCGCTGGAAACCGGCCATTGAGGGAGGAAAAAAGATGAAATCAATTCTGGCCGCTCTGGCCCTGTCGACGGCCCTGTCCGGCGCCGCCTTTGCCCAGGATGCGGCACGCATCGCGCTGCTGCACGGGCTTTCCGGTTCGCCGCTGGAAGCCTATTCCAAGCAGACCCATACCGGCTTTGAAATGGGGCTCGAATACGCCACCGGCGGCACCATGCAGGTCAAGGGCAAGCCGATCGAGCTCATCATCAAGGATACCCAGTTCAAGCCCGACATCGCCCGGGCCCTGCTGGCCGAGGCTTATGGCGACGATGATGCGCTGATCGCGGTGGGCGATACGTCATCGGGCGTGGCCCTTTCCATGCTGCCGGTCGCCGAGGAATATGAGCGCATCCTTCTGGTCGAGCCGGCCGTGGCCGATGGCCTTACCGGGCCGGATTCGAACCGCTATGTGTTTAAGACCTCGCGCAATTCGTCCATGGACATGCAGGCCCAGGCGCTGGCGCTGAATCCCGACGAGAACCTTTATGTCGCCACCCTGGCGCAGGATTATGCCTTCGGGCGCGACGGGGTTGCCGCATTCAAGAGTGCACTAGAAGGCACCGGCGCCAATCTGGTCGCCGAAGAATATGTGCCGCAGCAGACGACGGATTTCACCGCCACCATCGAGCGGCTGTTCAATGCGCTCAAGGACCAGCCGGGCCGCAAGGTCATCATGATCTATGTCGCCGGCATCGATGCGCTGACGCCCCTGGCCTCGGCCGATCCGGGGCGGTTCGAGATCGAGCTCTCGACGGGTGGCAATATCCTGCCGGCGCTGGCCGCCTACAAGCAGGTGCCGGGCATGGAAGGGGCGATCTACTACTATTACGACGCGCCCGATAACGAGGTGAACGACTGGCTGGTCGAGGAGCATATGGCGCGCTTCGGCACCCCGCCCGATTTCTTCACCGCCGGCGGCATGGCCTCGGCCATGGCCATCGTCAAGGCGCTCGAAACCGCGCCCGATTGGGAAACCGAGACGCTGATCGAAACCATGGAAGGCATGAGCTTCGAGACGCCCAAGGGCACCATGACCTTCCGGCCCGAGGACCATCAGGCGCTCCAGGCCATGTATCACTTCAAGATCAAGGTCGAGGATGGCGTGGACTGGGCCATTCCCGAACTGGTGCGCGTCATCGAGCCCGATGAGATGGATATCCCCCTCGGCCGCAACAATCAGGAATAGACTGCGCCAAGCGCAGCCTTGACGACGCGCCCGGCGGGGTCCCTCCTCCTCGCCGGACGTGTCCATCACATGGGGATCTTGTGAGTAACTCTGCCTCCATCCGCACCGATAACCTGACCATCCGCTTTGGCGGGCACGCCGCGGTCAACAATGTCACCTGCGCCTTTTGTCCGGGCGAGTTGACGGTGATTGTCGGGCCCAATGGCGCGGGCAAGACGACCTGGTTCAACCTCGTCTCCGGACAATTGCGGCCGAGCGAGGGGCGGATTTTTCTGGGTGAGCGGGACATCACGGCGCTCTCCCCATCCCAGCGCGCCAGGGCTGGCATCGGCCGGGCCTTCCAGCTCACCAATCTCTTTCCCAAGCTCAGTGTTTTCGAAAATGTGCGGCTGGCGGTGCAGGGGCGGGCGCGGCAGGGGCATCGCATGTTCGTGCGGACCCGGGCGTTAACCGGCCTTGCCGACAAGGCCATGCACTATCTCGAAGAGACCAATCTGGTCCCTGTCGCCGACCTGCCGGCCTCGGCATTGCCGCATGGCGACCAGCGTAAGCTGGAGGTAGCCATGCTCCTGGCCATGGAACCGGACATCTTCATGTTCGACGAACCCACTGCCGGCATGTCGGTCGATGAGGCGCCGGTGATCCTCGACCTGATCGCCCGGATCAAGCAGGACACGTCGCGGACCATATTGCTGGTCGAGCACAAGATGGATGTGGTGCGCGCCCTGGCCGATCGGATCGTGGTTCTCCACAATGGCGAGCTGATCGCCGATGGGGCGCCAGGCGACGTCATGGCCATGGAACTCGTGCGCGACATCTATCTCGGCACCGGTACCGAGGAGGTGGCGTGATGGCCCCCATCCTCAGGTTGGACGATGTCCACACCGATATTGCCCAATACCAGATCCTGCATGGGATGAGCCTGGAGGTGCCCGAGGGTGGCGTGCATGTCATTCTTGGACGCAATGGCGCCGGCAAGACGACAACCTTGCGCACCATCATGGGCCTGTGGAAGCCGCGCCAGGGCGCGATCCGTTTCCGCGACCTGGACATCACCAAACTGCAGACCCCCGACATTGCCCGGCTCGGCATCGCCTTTGTGCCGGAGAATATGGGCATATTCGGCGGGCTGACGATCGAGGAAAACATGCGGCTCGCCTCTGACGATGGCAGCTTCGACACTGAACGGCTGGCCCGCATTCATGCCATTTTCCCAGCCATAAAACAGTTCTGGCAAAAGCCGGCGCACGCGCTTTCGGGCGGGCAGAAGCAGATGCTGGCAATTTCCCGCGCCATCATCGAAAAGCGCGATCTCATTCTGATCGACGAGCCGACCAAGGGGCTGGCGCCCTCGATCATCCGCAACATGATCGCCGCCTTCCGCGAGATCGCGGAAGAGACAACCATCCTGCTGGTCGAGCAGAATTTTCACTTCGCCAAGGCGCTGGGTCAGACCGTGGCCGTCATTGATGATGGGCGGATCGTCCATCGCGGCACCATGGCCGACCTGGCCGGCGACGCGGCATTGCAGGGCCGGTTCCTGAGTCTGTCGGTAGAGGCCTAGCGAGGACAAGATGACCGAAACAACCGCCTCCCTTCCGACCCGGATCAAGGCCGATATCGAGCGCTTCGGCGGTGTGCTGTGGCTGCCCGTGGTGCTCGCTGTCGTGGCGCTGATCCTGATAGGTCAGCCCTCCACCTGGGCGACCCTGACCATAGCCGGGCTCGCCATGGGCATGATGATCTTCCTGATGGCCTCGGGCCTCTCGCTGATCTTCGGCCTGATGGATGTGCTCAATTTTGGCCATTCCGCCTTTGTCACCGCCGGTGCCTTCATCGGTGCGACCGTGTTGGCCTGGCTCGGCTTTTGGGTGACCGGGGGCAATCCCGCCCTCAATCTCACCGGCCTCCTGCTCGCCATCGCGGCAGCCACCATTTTCGGAGCGCTGGCCGGCTGGTTCTTCGAACGGGTGGTGATCCGGCCCGTCTATCAGGACCATCTGCGGCAAATCCTGATCACGGTGGGCGCGCTGATCGTCGCCGAGGAACTGGTGCTGCTGGTCTGGGGCGGCGCCCCGATTCCGGTGCCGCGGCCGCAGGTCCTGACCGGTTCGATCATCTTTGCCGGCGTCTCGGTCGAAATCTACCGCATCTTTGCTTTCCTGTTGGGCCTGCTGGTCTATGTGGCGATGTACCTGCTGCTCAACCGTACACGGCTCGGCCTGTTGATCCGGGCCGGAGTGGAGAACCGGGAAATGGTGGAGGCGCTGGGCTTCCGGGTCGACCGGTTGTTCATTCTGGTTTTCATGGCGGGCTCGGCGCTGGCCGCCATGGGTGGCGCCATGTGGGCGGGTTATCAGGGCCTGATCACTGCCGCGCTCGGCTCGGAAATGATGATCCTGGTCTTCATCGTCGTCATCATTGGCGGTCTTGGTTCGATCCAGGGCTCGCTGCTCGGTGCCATCCTTGTCGGGCTGATGGCGAATTATGTCGCCTTCCTGGTACCCAAGATGGCCCTAGCGTCAAACATGCTGCTGATGATGGCGATCCTGCTCTGGCGCCCCTACGGGCTGCTGCCGGCGGTGAAACGGTGAGGCCGGAATGACCATGTCCCAATCCAATTCCGCGCTTGCCAGCAAATCCGGCCGTGACCGCGTCAACGCGTCCGGCTGGTCCGGGCGGGCACTGGTCTATGCTGCGGTCGGCATCATTGCCCTGGCGCTGGCGCTCGCGCCATTTCTCTTCCCCGATATCCGCAGCCAGGAAGTGGCAGCGCGCATCTGCGTCTTCATCGTGCTGGTGGCCAGCTACGACCTGTTGATCGGCTATACCGGCATCGTCTCGTTTGCCCACACCATGTTCTTCGGCATGGGTGCCTATGGTACCGCCATTGCACTCAAGGCCATGGGCCCCGGTTTTGAGGCGATCCTGCTCGGCGGTGGCGCGGGCATTGTGGCGGCGCTGGTGCTGGCCCTGCTGATCGGCCTGCTCTCGCTCAGGGTCAAGGCGATCTTCTTTGCCATGGTGACCCTTTCGGCCGCCTCGGTCATGATGGTGCTGGCCAGCCAGCTCTCAGATTTCACGGGCGGCGAGGACGGGATCACCTATTCCATCCCCAGGCTCTTTTCACCGGCGACCGAACTGCTGACCGATGCAGAGGGCAGGGCGATGCGCCTTTTCGGCGTGCCGCTCAATGGCAAGATCGCGCTCTACTATTTCGTCTTCGTGTCGGCGCTGCTGCTGTTCCTGGCGATGATGCGCATCGTCGCCTCTCCGCTCGGCTCGGTGCTCCAGGCCATCCGCGAAAACGAGCTGCGCGCCGAAGCCATCGGCTATCGCGTGGTCTTTTATCGCACGACCATCTTCTGCATTGCCGCGGGCATCGCCGCTACCGCGGGTATATTGCGCGCGGTCTGGCTCAAATATACCGGGCCGGATGTGGTGCTCTCCTTCGACATCATGATCGATATCCTGCTTATGGTGGTGATCGGGGGCATGGGCACCATGCTGGGTGCCGTGATTGGTGTGGTGCTGATGACGCTCGCCCAATATTACCTCAAGGACCTGATGGCGCTGGGCGCCGAGGCGACGGCCAATCTGCCGCTCGTGCCCGATCTGCTCAATCCCGAGCGCTGGTTGCTGTGGCTGGGGCTGGGCTTCATCCTGCTGGTTTATTTCTTCCCCTCGGGCATTGTCGGTACCCTGCTGGGCAAGGGAGGCCGGAAATGACGGCCTCCCGGTCCACTTATGTGAACGCCGCCGGCTTCGAAATGCATGTAACCGAGTGGGGTGAACGCACTAGGCCGGCCCTGGTCATGTGGCATGGCCTCGCGCGCACCGGGCGCGACTTTGACGAAGCGGCGCGTGCCCTTTCCGGGGACTTCTTCGTGCTGTGTCCCGACACACTGGGCCGTGGGCTATCGGCCTGGGCGCGGCGCGGTGCCGCCGACTATACCTTCGACACCTATGGTGCCATGACCGCTGCCATGCTCGACCATTTCGGTATCGGCCGGCTGGCCTGGGTCGGCACCTCTATGGGCGGGCTCTTGGGGATCACGCTTGCCGCCGGACTGCTGCGCGATCGGATCACCCATCTTGTCGTCAACGATGTCGGTCCGGACATCCCCCAGGACAGTGCGCGGCGGATCGCCGATTATGTGGGCAATCCGCCAGTGTTCGACACCGTGGCCGACTATGAAACCTGGCTGCGGCGCACCTACGCGCCCTTCGGCGACAACACGGAAGCCTTCTGGCGACGCATGGTCGACACCTCGATGCGCCGTACCGACAAAGGGCAGGTGACCGTGCATTATGATCCGGCCATTGTTTCGACCATGGCCGAGAACAAGGCCGATCTCGATGTCTGGGATGCCTATGATGCGGTTGTCGCCCGGACCCTGCTGATCCGGGGCGAGCATTCCGATGTATTGCCACCGACCGTGGCGAGCGCCATGCGCATGCGCGGCCCCTGCCCAAGGCTCGTGACCATTCCCAATTGCGGCCACGCGCCTACATTGGCTGACAACGCACAGATCGACCTGCTGAGGAGTTTCCTGCTCGACTGAACAAAGGGCGCTGAGGCGTCCTGAGAGGTCTTGGTGGCCTTCAGGAGGCTCCAACGTCGTTCGTCCCGGCTCGTATTGAGTTCAAACGAAATGACGCGCGGGCCGAAGCCCGCGCGACGATAAAAGTGCTGACTATTCGATCCGATTGGTCAGCCTGTCATAATCGAAAGACTCGATCTGCTCGGCATCGGCGGAGTCCAGCGGCAACCGATAGCGGCGGTCATAGGGGTTCCACGTGGCGCCCGCCCCGTAGCCATAGGGATAGGCATAGTAACCCGGGGTGCCATAATAACCGGCGGCATCCACCACCAGCGCGGCAACCTGGCCATCCTCTACAATCAGGTCGTTGACATAGCCATAGGGCACAGCATCCGACAGGTAGGCATAGTCACCGATCAACTCGCTGGCACGGAAGACAGTGGGACCAGGATCGAGGTCATCATCAACGGCCTGTAGCACATCTGCATCCCAAGCGAAGTAGTCCTCCTCGCTGAACCAGCCGCGATCCCCAAACATGGAATAATCACCGGCGGTTTCTTCGGTAATCGGGATATTCACCCGGCGCTCATTGGCCATGATTTCCAGTTCATCCCATGGCACGCTGACATGGGTGTCGCCAATGTCCCAAAAGCCGCCAACCTGCGCGATAATGGCAAGCGCCTCGCCGCTGTCGGAGAAAATCACATTCTCGACCGTGCCAATATTCTCGCCGTTCGGGCCGTAGACGTCGGCATTGTTCAACAATTGGTCGACACTCATCCCCGTCGCATAGAGGGGGTCGGCGGACCACCCCTGCAGGATGTCGACCGATTGATTGTCCTGAGCCAGAGCCGAAGTGGGCAGCGCCACGGCAGCAAGACAGAGTGCTGATCGCATGAATGTCATGGTTCCTCTCCTCTGAGATTGCGTGTCGAGAGGCAATGACTGGCAGTCTACGTCGTTCCTAGCCAAACGCGGACGTAACCCAGGTTGGTCCTGGGGAACCTGCCGGCAGACTTAACTCAGGTTTGCCTGCCCTCCCTTCGCCTTGGATAGCGCAACCATCACTGGGGAGCCCTATTGGACTCGGACAAGCCAACACGAAATGGAGGATCAACCTCATGAAGACGCCGTTCATATCTGCCTTGGCCCTTGCGACAGCTTTTTCCGCTCTTCAGTTGTCCGTGCCGTCCCTGGCCCAGGACGCGAGCCCCGCTGACACTGCGGAACAATCGGCGATGGAAACCGACGCGCAGGACCAGAGCCAAACCTGGCAAAACCCTGACCGGATTGTCGACATTCAAGCGGACGATGCACGCATTCGCGCCTTTTCCGTGCTGATAGGCCAGTCCGTCTATGATGAAATGCTCACGGCCCGAGAGGCCGACCGGGCCGACCAGAGTGCCAGCGAAGAGATGAGCGATGAGGGCGATCCTTCGGATGGCAGCCAAGCATCAGGCTCAGAAACCCCGGAGGAAACTTCGTCACAGTCCGGCGATTCACAGGACCAGATGACCGGTTCGGCCAATGCGGTGTCGGAGGGTCTGGACGTGCAGGTCATCAATGTCTCCACGCTTCTCACACCGGCTGACGTTCTGGCGCTCGAACTGCTGGCGGAGCAGAACCAGCAGGAGCTGCTCCCGCTGCAATCGGTTCTTGATCTGGACGAGCAAACGCGTTCCGCGCTCGAAGAGGAAGGCATGGTGCCGGCCGACGTCGTGGGCATTCAGCGCACGCAAGATACGCTCGACATCTTCGTAATCCCTGACTGGCTCAACGATTAGGGCGCGTCTGCCACGCATCGCCGGCCAGGCGCGTATCCAATTCGTTATGCCTGGCCGGGTCCAACACGGGAGGAAATGATGTCCTCGCTGAAACCGGCATCCGTTGCTCTTGCCACCACCATCTTGTTTGCCGCCGCCACCCCATTGTGGGCCCAGCCCCTGCGCTATGAGATTTGTACGACCGGCTTTAGTGCCTATGGCATTCTCCAGGGGTTGCCGGTGTACGATCGGCCCGGAGACGAAATCGGCCGCACCCGGGACTTGCTCATCGATCGGGACGGGACCGTGCTTCACCTGGAAATCAACCGGGGTGGCGTGCCCCCGGACGCCCATTATTTTTCCTGGGCCGATGTGGAAATTGGCGAGACCTGGGTGCGCGCCCTCGGCGAGGGCAGCGCTCAGCCACAAGAACAGGATCTCCCTTTGGTCTCGTCGGCCGAGTTGATCGGCAGCCTCGTGCGGACGAGCGCAGAACAGGGACTGGCGCCATTTGGTGTCGTCGATGATCTCCTTATCGACATAAACACCATCGAGGCAGTGATTATCCGGCCCAATCTGGGTCTGGGCCTTGCAGACAAATATGCGGTGTCCTTCGATTATGTCGCTTTGCGCGACCCGGACCTCGTCCAGCCAGGGTTCGACCTGCTTTTCGATGACGATGAAGTCAGGGACATTGGCGCATTCCAGTGTTGATCCGGACAGGCAGGGTCGCGCGCATTGGCAATGTCATCGCAGTTGGTTTTGCGCGCGGAACGCTTCGACGTCTTCGACCGTCACGGGGTCGAACGCATTGCCGAAATGGGTACGCAGATAGGTTGCCACCGCGGCTATTTCCGCATTGCTGAATTGCTCGCCATAGGCCGGCATCCGATTGCCGCCATTGATGATCTGATCGAGCATCACATCGAGATCGGCAAGATCGGGATTGTCTGCCAGCGCCACGCCAATCGTGCCCTGTCCCTGTGCGCCATGGCAGGTCACGCAACGGTTGGACTGGTAGATTTGTTCGCCGTCGACCGCGTCTTGACCATAGACTACCCCATGCAGGGGAACCAGAAGGACACCGGCAAGCGCGGCCAGGAAACTTGTCCGAAGTTTTCGGCCGCGGATTCTCTGGCTGGCATTGGACATATCTAAACTCCCTGCAACATCCATGGGATTGCCCGCTGGGGCACGCCGAACTCCAATCGCGTCCAGGCTGCCTTTGTTCCCCGCTTCACCGCGATTAACCCAGGCTAATCCGGGAACAGGACCCGTTGCCTCCCATTGGTCTTTGAGCGTCGTTGCGGAACCCATGCTGGGCAAGGCGCGGCAATTCAGGCCAAGGGAGACAGACATGCAGACGAAATTCATTTCAGCGCTGCTGGCATGCAGCGCTTTGGCAAGCCCGGTGATCGCCCAGGATTTTCCAGAGCCCGATTGGAGATCAGGCGTCGAGGTTGCCCAGCCTGGTGATGAACGCACTCTGCCTGGTGATCCCCAGATTGCCCTCGAAATGGTGGCAGAGGGCTTTGTCGATCCGATCAACGTCGCCTTTGCTCCCAACGACGCAGACCATATTTTCGTGGTCGAACGCCACGGCGTGGTCCGCCTTGTCGAGAACGGCGAGATACGGGAAGAACCCTTTCTCGACATTGAGGATCAGGTGCTCTCGGCCTTTCTCGAGGCCGGGCTCTATGATGTGGAGTTTCACCCCGACTTTGCCGAAAACGG
>NZ_CAJXJS010000061.1 GCF_913055165.1 uncultured Devosia sp. | reverse complement strand
CCGTGCCGCCGGCAACCGGCCGGTGGTCAGCATACACGCCTCCGCCCGATCGACACCGTGCGGCCTGCCTCCTCACCTAGCCATTCGAGCGCAGCTCTCATGGCCTTCTCACCTCCAGTCGCGCCCCCGGCGCGCCTGGCCCATCCGGATGGCTCGAAGTTCGTCGGTACCGCGTGTTGTCGGTGAGGACGGGAAGATTATGCGGAAGGTTTTTTATCCGGGGATAAGATTCTGCTCTGCCCGAGAGATGCTAGATCAGCAAATCAACTTCTGCGCCGTTGACCGGTGCTTCCGCGGGTCTGGTCGTGGGTATTGGCGAGGCGGCGTTGTCGGCCTGGGCCTGCATCATCTGGGCGCGCAGGCGCGCGACTTCGAGCAGGTGACCCGACTGTGGCACGGCCTTCTCGTGGACCATGCGGTTGATCATGACCGAGGGGGAAATGCCGATGCCGGTTCCCATCGCAACGGCCTCAGGCCTGCTTGTCGACCTTGAGGCCCTGGCCCGGCGGCGGGGCGGCTGGCGTTTCGAGGGCGGTCTGCATCAGGGAGTTGAGCAGATTGGCTTCCATCTCGTGAGCCTTCTTGAATACGGCAATCTGCACCGAATTCTGCGTCAGTGCGGTCTGAGCCGTCAGCAAATTGGTGGAGAGGTCGGTGTTCAAGTTCGGGTTCCTGAGGGTTGGGTCCACGACAGACTAGTTAAGCCGGGTTAACGCTTCTTTGCCCCAAGAGGGCAATTTGCGCCGATATTGTTCGGTCAGCGCCCGCCGAACAGCGGAACCTTGCGGCTTTTGAACAGTGGCGCCAGCGCGAGTCCTGCGGCAAAGCCACCCAGATGCGCCCACCAGGCGACCGGTTCATCGGAGCCGACCACGACAAAGAAAAGCTGCGTGGCGATCCAGAAGCCGAGCATCCAGAAGGCCGGAACCGGCAGGGGAATGAGCCAGACGATGCGGGCCAGTACGAAAACCCGGGCATGGGGATAGAGCAGGATATAGGCGCCCATCACCCCGGCCACGGCGCCGGACGCGCCGATCAGGGGGCCATTGCCATCAAGATTGAACAGGAGATGGGCGAGAGCCGCGAGTACGGCGCAGGCGAGATAGAAGACAAGGAATTTGAGGTGCCCGAAAGCGTCTTCGATATTGTCGCCGAACACCCACAAAAACAGCATGTTCGACAGAAGATGCAGCCAATCGGCGTGCAGGAAGGCATAGGTGACCAGGTTCGCCCAATCAGGCAACCATGGCACAGGTTGCGGATAGAGATCGCGCACCACAATGGGGATCATCCCGAAATCGATGGTGGCCTGATCGAAGGCCGCCGGCGGCAGGATTGACTGGACCAGGAAGACCAGGATGGTGACGCCCATCAGCCCGTAGGTGACGAAGGGAAAGTCGACATGGCGGATGGGATTGGTGTCATGCAGGGGCAGGAACAGGGCCAGTCTCCAATGCTGCGTGACAAGTGCCGGGCGGCTCAGCCCTTTTCAACATCACCATAATTGCCCGGCACCCACAAGACATCGCCCGCCCCGTTGTCATTGGCGACACGGCCCAGCACAAACAACAGATCGGAAAGCCGGTTGAGATAGTGCAGGGTTTCCGGGTTCGTGTCCGGCTCTGCCTCAATGAGGGCGGAGACCAGGCGCTCGGCGCGGCGGGCGATCGTGCGGGCCTGATGCAGCGCGACCGACAAGGGCGTGCCGCCGGGCAGGATGAAGCTGGTCAGCGGCGCGAGATCGGCATTGAAGCGATCGATCTGCTGCTCGAGCCAAAGCGTCTGCACCGGGCGGATACGCAAGGTCTTGTGCGGTGCCTCGGGGGCATCGGCGCCGGGGGTGGCCAAGTCGGAGCCGACATCGAAGAGGTCGTTCTGGAGGCGCGAGAGGACCGCGTCGATCTTCGGCCGGGCAGTGGAGGCAAGACGTGCCTGGCCGATGAAGGCATTGGCCTCCTCGACCGTTCCATAGGCCTCCACACGCAGATCATGCTTTCGCCGCCGGGGACCGCGCACCAGCCCGGTGCTGCCGTCATCGCCCGTGCGGGTGTAGATGGAGTTGAGCTTGACCATAGCGGCCCCCAAACCGACGGTGCGATCAGCCGCGGCCGCCACCGCCGAAGAAGAACAGCGCGCCCATGAGCAGCAGCAGGGCCACGGCCTGGCCGATGACGCGCAGGCGCATCAGGCGCTGGCTGGTATTGCCCGGCCCGCCTTTGAGCATGTTCCACAGGCCCAGGCCCAGCACGATGACGACGAAGAGCAGCGCCAGGGCGATGCCGATATTCAGAAGGGTTTGCATGACAACCTTAACGTCAGGGAGCGGCGATTGGATCGCCCTTGATATAGGCGATGAGGCCCTCCGCCACAGCATCATAGATGGCACGAATTCTGTGCGAGGTGAACAATTCCCTGTGCACGGTCAACCAGACGGGCAAAGGCGGGATGGCGAGGTCTATGGGCAGCACCACGAGGCCGGGCGTTTTCCGCGCCAGATTGAGCTGGGCGAAGCCGATGCCAAGGCCGGCCCGCAGCAATTCCCACAGATGCGGCTGGTCATCGGATCGGACCGGGAAATGGTCGCGCGTCACCTCGAAGCCGAGCGACCGGGCGTGGCGAATGACTGCGTCTGAGCGGTCGAAGCCGAGCAGGTCGTGGGTCCATAGATCGTTCAGCGTGGTCGGTGTGCCGCGCCGGGCGAGATAGCTTTCGTGGGCCACGGGCACCAACGGGATATCGCCCAGATGCCGGGTGATCAGTTCGAGCTGGGTGGGGCGAAACATGCGCACGGCGATGTCGGCCTCGCGCATCAAGAGGTTTTCGGCGGAATCGGTGGGGACCGATTCAATGGCGATGCGGGGGTGCAGGCGGCGGACGCCGGCGAGAATATCGGGCAGCACATAGTTGGAAATCATGGTGCTGGCCGTGATGCGGACTGTTCCGCCCTCATCGTCCTGGGCGCCGGCGGCGAGAATGGCGGCTTCCGCGAGGGCGGATCTGGCCCGGTCGACCGATGCGTAGAGCCGCAAGGCGGTGGCGTTGGGCTTGAGGCCGGTCAGGCTGCGCTCGAACAGTGAGAGGCCGAGGTCCCCCTCTAGCGCCTCGATGTGCCGGCCAATGGTGGGCTGGCTCAGTCCCAGATGGCGCGCGGCGCCAGAGAGCGAACCCTCGGCAATGACGGCGGCAAAGCTGCGCCATAGGGACCAATCGGGTTCGCTATTCATTTTTGAAGGTCAAATCTAGAAAATTGCGCAATCGTCATTCAATAATGTAGCGCGCATCTTGTGCCCCAGCAACAGCAAGGAGCACATAATGAGCAAGGGTAAAGTCACCGTTCTGGGCAGCAATGGCCATATCGGCAATGCAGCGATGATCGCGTTTCGTCATGCTGGCTGGGATGTCACCGGCCTGGGGCGCAGCAATCGCAAGCCGGTTGCCGAGACGCAGTTTTTCAAGGGCGACGCGGATGAGCTCTCGGTGGTCCGCGCTGCCATCGCGGAGGCCGACGTCGTCGTGCAGGCGCTGCATCTGCGCTACGACCAGTGGGGCAATGGCCGGGCCGAGAGGCAATTGCAGGTGGTGCTTGACGCCATGGCGGGCACGGGCAAGACGCTGCTGTTTCCCGGAACCATCTATAATTACCGCGCCAGCGACCGCACTCTTGCCCCCGGCCTGCGGCAAAGCGCAGAAAAGCCGCGTGGCGACATCCGCATCCGGCTCGAGCAGATGCTGCGTGCGGCAGCCGACCAGAATGGTTTTCAGGTTGTCATCCTGCGCGCCGGGGATTTCTACGGTCCGGGCAATCGTGGCGACTGGTTCGATGCGGCCATGCTGATGGATCATGCCAAGGGGCGGCTTTACCATCTGGGGGAATTGCAGACGCGGCACAGCTGGGCCTATCTGCCTGATCTCGCCCGGGCCTTCACCGTGCTCGCCGATAAGCGTGCTGACCTCAAGGCGTTCGAGAACTTTCATTTTGCCGGTCACTGGGTCAGCCACGCGCAGCTGATGGCGGCGATGCAGACCGCGCTGGCCGGACCGGTCAGGGTCGCTCCGATGCCCTGGTGGCTGCTGCGGGCGATGGGTTTCGTCAACCCGGTGATGCGCGATATCTACCGCATGCGCTATCTGTGGCTCAATGAAATGGAACTGGTCGATCCGCGGCTCGATGCGCTGCTGGGTCCGGCTTTTGCGACGCCGTTTGAAGCGGCCGTGGCTGAGACGGTCACAGAATTGCTGGCCGGCCGGTCGGCCGAAAAACAGGCGGCCTGAGCATGGGGGTGCGTGCAATGAAAGATGTCATTGTCTGGCAGCGAGTGGAAGGCGGATTGGTGTTCGCGACTGGTCTGGTGATTTTCAGCCAGACCGGTGCGCCACTGCCCTGGTGGGGTGCCCTCTTGCTGTTCTTTGCGCCAGATTTGAGTTTCTTTGCCTATGGAGCGGGCCCCCGGATCGGGGCGTGGGGCTATAATCTGGTCCATGTCTATGCTTTCGGGGCGGGGCTATTGGCCCTGGGCGGGTTAATCGCCTCGCCCCTGTTCGCGGGGTTGGGGGCGCTGTGGCTGGCCCATTCGGGGTTTGACCGGATGATGGGCTATGGGCTCAAGGCCAGTACAGACTTCAAGGACACCCATCTCGGGCGCCTCGGGAAGACCTAGTATCCCACCGCCCGCCGCACGTCCTCGGCCGTCCACCCCTGGGCTCGCAGGTCGGCCAGGCTCTGCGAGCCTTTCGACTTGGCGAGTTTCTGGCCGTCATCACCCAGCAGCAGGCGATGGAAGTGATAATAGGGCGTGGGCAGGCCCAGCAGCATTTGCAGCAGCACGTGAATATCGGTGGCCGCTTCGAGGTCGCGCCCGCGGGTAACATGGGTGATGGCCTGGGCGGCGTCATCGACCACGACGCTTAGGTGATAGCTGGTCGGGATATCCTTGCGCTGCAGCACCACATCGCCCCAGCGCTCGGGTCGGGCATAGCGGATTTGCGGACGATCCAGGATCGTCGGGCCGATGACGGAAAAGGTCAGCATGCCCGTGCGCTCCATGGCGGTCGCAGTATCGAGACGGAACTGGACCGGGTCACCGCGTTCCAGCCTCTCGATGCGCTCGGCGTTTGACAGGTGCCGGCAGGTGCCGGGATAGAGCGGGGCGCCATCGGGATCGGTGCCGGTGGAGTGCTCTGCGATCTGAGCCCGGGAGCAGAAGCAGGGATACAGCAGGTCCATGGCGCGCAGGCGGTTGGCGGCGTGGGCATAGATGTCGAAGCGTTCGGATTGAACCAGAACCGGTTCGGGCCAGTTGAGGCCGAGCCAGGCCAGGTCCTCGAAAATGGCCTGGGTAAATTCGGGTTTACAGCGGGCTGTATCGATGTCTTCGATGCGCAGCAGGGCCGTGCCACCCAGCCGCGCGGCGGCACCCCAGGTTGCCAAAGCAGACAGGGCGTGGCCCAGATGCAGAGAACCATTGGGGCTGGGCGCGAAACGGAGCAGGGGCTTGGACATGAGCCAAGTCATATCCACAGTGCCACGTCCAAGAAAGCGGGAATCCCTGTTGGGGCAGATCCCTTGAAACCAGAGCTTTCCGCTTTGCGGGAGCGAGACTGCGGAAGAACAGCTGAGTGACCGCCAAGACCACATCCGCCCCGACCATCGACACGCCTGAAGGCGTGAGTTGGCACCTCAGCCATCTCACCGGACGCGATCCCCGGTTGTTGCCTATGCTGGATACGGTTGGAACGGTGTTGCCGCGGGTCAATCCCAATGGCTTTGCCGGCATGGCCAAGGTGATCTGCGGACAGCAATTGTCCGTGCAGAGCGCTGCGGCGATCTGGGGTCGGTTCGAGGTCCTGCCGGGGGCGCTGGCGCCGCAGACCTATCTCGCCCTCAGCGAAGAGGCGGTGCGCCGCACCGGATTTTCCCGCGGGAAGTACCTGGCCCTGCGCGCGGTCGCCGAGGCGATTGTCGCCGGGGAACTGGACCTGGCCCATATCGACGGACTGCCGGCCGAAGACGCGGTTGCCCGCCTAGTGGCGCTCAAGGGTATCGGTCCCTGGACGGCCGAGGTGTACCTCCTCTTTTGTGCCGCGCATCCGGATATTTTTCCGGCGGGCGACCTGGCCCTGCTCAAGGCGGCCCAACATGGACTTGGCCTTGACGTGCGTCCGACGATCAAGGAGATGATCGGCATTGCGCGGGACTGGTCGCCGCACCGCTCGGCGGCGGCGCTGTTGTTCTGGCGCTATTTCGCTGCGCTCAAGAACAGGGAATCGAGCCTTTTATGACCAAGCTTTCCGGCCCCATGCTTGCCCCAGCCAATGGCGGGGCGCCCGATAGCGCCGTGGTGCTGCTGCATGGTTATGGCAGCGATGGCAATGACCTGATCGGGCTGGCGCCACATTGGCAGCCGGTATTGCCAAGCGCGCTGTTCGTTGCCCCGCATGCCCCGATGGGGACCGGCATGGGTGGCTTCCAGTGGTTCCCGATCGACTGGACCGGCGACCGGCTCGCCAGTCGCCAAACCGGCGTCATCTCGGCCCGTCCCGTACTGGTTGAATTCCTCCAGGACCTGTGGGCTCAAACTGGAATTAGTCCTGCCCGCACGATCCTCGCCGGCTTCAGCCAGGGCGCGATGATGGCGCTGCACGTGGGAACGTCGCTGCCGGCCGAACAGACCTTGATGGGCGTCATCGGGTTTTCGGGTGCCTTCCTACCGCCGGACGGTTTTTCTGGCCCGGGGCTGGCCATGCCGCCGATCTGTCTCATCCACGGCGACCTTGATGACGTGGTCGACCCAAATCACAGCGCAGATGCTCATAGTGTGCTCACGAATTCGGGCTTTGCAGTGCACTATCATGTCAGCCGCGGCATCGGGCATGGCATTGCGCCAGACGGGCTGGCCTTCGCCACGGACTTCATTGCGCGGGTGAGCAAAAAATAAGCTTGTCGTGCCCGCTTCACACGCCCGACACAAAGGGCTTAGTATAAGAGGGCTATGGACTTACGCGATTCCCGCTTCGGGAGACTCAAGTGACTATCCATGTGTCGCCTGAGGCCTGTCCCGCTCTCGTACTGAACGCCGACTTCCGGCCGCTCAGTTACTATCCACTGTCATTGTGGTCCTGGCAGGATGCCATCAAGGCGGTGTGCCTGGATCGCGTGAACATCGTTTCCCATTACGACACGGTCATCCACTCGCCCAGCTTCGAGATGCGGCTGCCCAGCGTCGTGTCTCTGCGGGACTATATCAAGCCGGCCCGTCATCCGGCCTTCACGCGCTTCAATGTGTTCCTGCGGGACCGGTTCCAGTGCCAATATTGCGGCTCGACGCATGATCTGACTTTTGATCATGTCATCCCGCGCTCCAAGGGCGGTCTGACCACCTGGGAAAATGTGGTGGCGGCCTGTGCCCCCTGCAATCTCAGAAAGGCCAATCGCCTGCCCAGCGAGATCAAGATGTTCCCGCATCAGAAGCCCTATGCGCCGACGGTGCATGACCTGCACAATAATGGCCGGGCTTTTCCGCCCAACCATCTGCATCAGAGCTGGCTCGACTATCTCTATTGGGACATCGAGCTGGAGCCGTAAGGGGGCTCCGGCTCAGGCCCGGTTGCGACGCGCCTGAAACAGGATCGCTCCAACAAGCAGCACCACAATGGCCGCCGAGATCAATGCGTTATATCCGGCCAGCGAAATCCCGAGGAAGCGGAACTGCACGACATCGCAGCCGATGACCGGCTGCAGGTCATTGAGCATGTCCATGGAGAGCTCGTTGCCCACCCCGGTACAGGCGGTGGGGCCGGGCCAGAATCCCCATTCGACCCCGGCATGGAAACCGCCGAGCCAGGCACCCCAGGCAAAGAGCGCGGTCACAATGGCCATGGCCACATACCAGACCGGCAGGGGCAGGCGGTTCCACAGGATCATGATCAGGGCCAGCAGCGGCAGGCCCCAGTAATAGGGCAGGCGCTGCTCAAGGCAGAGTTCGCATGGCTGCAGGCCGCCGATGAATTGCGACCCCAGGGCTCCCAGAATGGTGACAAGGCCCAAGAGAAAGGCAAGGCCGGTGGCAATCTTGTCGATGGGTCGCGTAGTGCTCATGGTGGGGAACTCGATATGACGCTGTTGGATAGGCCATTAATGGGCAATTGGGGCGGTGGCCAGAGCCCAACGGGGTCGTGATCAATCTCCCGGCAGGGAAATGCCCAAGGCCTGGCGCAGCGCTATGGCATTGGCCGGCGCATGCAACTTGTCCTCGTGGACAAAATAGGCATAGACGTCGCGGCCCTGATCGCGCCACCGGGCGATGGTTTCAGCCCAGTCGGCGATATCGGCCTGGGTATAGCCTTGCGCGTCGGCACGTGCCGGTCCCTGCAGGCGGCAATAGGCGAAATTCGCCGTCAGCGCGCGGACGGGGTTATCGACCGTGTCGGAGATCACCCGGGCGATATTATGTGACGCAAGCAATTGGTTGACCTCCGGACCCTCAAAGCTCGGGTGACGCGGTTCGATGGCGTGGCGGATGGAGCCGACACCGCTGGCGTCGAGAAAGGGCTCCACCCTGGCCGGGTCCGCTTGCCTGGCGAGCGCCAGATAGCTTTCGATGTCAGGGGGAAGCAGCGCGAGAAAGGCGGCAAAACTATCCGCGTCGAAAGCCAGGTTCGGCGGCAATTGCCAGATGAAGGGGCCAAGGCGATCGCCGAGTGCTAGAGGGCCGGACGCGAAGAAATTTGCCAAGGGTTCGGCACAGTTCTTGAGCCGCCTTATATGGGTGACCAATTGCGGTCCCTTGACCGAGAACTGGAAACCCTCAGGTGTCTCCCCGGCCCAGCGGGCAAAGCTCGCCGGCTTCTGGTTGGCGCGAAAGGTGGCGTTGATTTCGATGCTGGTCAGGCGGCTGGCGGCGTAGGCGAGTTCCTTCTTCTGCACCAGGCCCTTGGGAAAGAAGGTGCCACGCCAGGGCTCGAATACCCATCCGGCGGTGCCCGTCCTGATTGTCCCTGATGCGCTCATTGCATTCTCCTGACCTTTACCAGCTTGGCGTCCCCGTTGCTCAAAGGCAATGGGGGCGTTGTCTTGTTGGTCCTGGCAAGTTCATCTGGCCGCAGTAATCTTTTTTTGCCGTATTTGGGTGCATGGTGAAGAAACTGTTTCGAAGGGCCGTCCGCTTGCGCCGCACGACATTTGCCTCGATGACCGCCGCCATGCTGGTCGGCCTGAACCCCGCTGCGGCAGAGGCGTGCGAGGCTTTGCGGCTGGCGCCGGGCGGCGTGGTGGCTCAGGTGACAGACGGGGACACGGTGGTGCTCGATTCGGGGTTGGTGGTGCGCCTGATTGGCACGCAAGCGCCCAAGCTGCCCCTGGGACGCGAAGGCTTTCCCACCTGGCCATTGGCACCGGAGGCCAAATCGGCACTCGAGGCACTGGTGCTGAACAAGTCGGTGCGCTTGGGCTTCGGCGGCGAGGAAATCGACCGTTACGAGCGGGCGTTGGCGCATCTGTTCCTCGACGACGCGGCGGAATCGGCCTGGGCGCAACTGCATATGGTCCAGGCCGGCCTGGCGCGGGTCTATTCCTTCCCGGACAACCGGCAATGCCTCGATCAACTTTTTGCAGCCGAGGCGCAGGCCCGGGCGGAGCGGCTTGGAATCTGGGCCGATCCCTATTACAGCGTTCGGGCGGCGGATCGTCCGGCCGAATTGGCCAGGCTTGCGGGCAGCTATGAACTGGTGGAAGGCCGGGTACTCCTGGCCGACAGAAATGGATCGCGGGTCTATCTCAATTTTGGCCGGATCTGGAAGGAAGACTTCACTGTCGTCATCGAGGCCCCGGCGCTCAGGCTGTTTGCCGAGGACGGTCTGGACCCGTTGACGCTGGATGGGGCGCTGATTCGCGTGCGCGGATGGGTGGACGATCGGGATGGTCCACGCATCGAGGTCACCCATCCCGAGCAGATTGAGGTTCTGGCGAGGCGATGACCGCGCATATGGGTAGCAAGTTTTGGCGGGTGGGAGTCCTGGCTGTCAGCCTTGTGGCGTTGACGGCCTGTTCGTCGCTGGTCGGGTCCGGCGTCAATGTTGCGCGCACCGGAGACAATCCGGCCCCGCAGGTGGTGCCGGAGGGCACCGATCCGGACGATTCCGTGCTGGGGCTGCGCGAGCATCCGCGGATCGTCTCGGCTTATGGCGGTGTCTATGAGGATCGCCAGGCCGAGATCATGGTCGCTCGGATTGTCGGGCGCCTGCTGGCTGCGGCCAACCAGCCAAATGCCAAGTACCAGGTCACGATTCTCGATACCTCCGAGGTCAACGCCTTTGCGCTGCCGGGCGGCTATATTTATGTCACACGCGGCATCCTGGCGCTTGCCTCCGATACCAGCGAGCTGGCGGCGGTTCTGGCCCATGAAATCGCCCATGTCACCCTGCGGCACGCCCGGGCGCGCACGGACCGCACGCGGCAGACCCAGATCGTGGATCGGGTGATCACCGGCATTTTTGGCGGTGATACCTCGACCGATGCCACGGCCAATCGCACCCGTGAACAGTTGGCGGCCTTCAGCCAGAACCAGGAGCTCGATGCCGACAAGGAAGGCATCAAGTTCGCCGGCAAGGCTGGTTACGATCCACAGGCGGCGGCCCGTTTCCTGGGCGTGATGAGCCGGTTCGCGGCGTTCTCTGCCGGGGCCATGAGCGGCGGGGACGGGTTCTTGTCGTCTCACCCATCCACCCCAGCCCGCATCGAAACAGCGATGAATACTGCGCGCTCCATGTTTGGCTCCACCGGGGCCGGGGAATCGGACCGGGATGCCTATCTGTCGGCCATTTCCGGCCTCAGCTTCGGTGACAGTCCCGCACAGGGTTCGATCGTCGGGCAGCGCTTCATCCACCCGGCCAACAAGTTCACCTTCACCGTGCCGCAGGGCTATGCGCTGCAGACTTCGCAAAGCGCCGTGGTGGGCGTGGCAGGGGATGGCGAGGCCGTGCGCTTTGACAGCGCGCAGGTGCAGCCGAACATGTCGCTGACCGACTACCTCAAATCGGGCTGGATCGCGGGGCTCAAGGCCGGGACCGTGACCGCCAGCGAACATAATGGCATCGAGATGGCCTCGGGGCTGGCGCAGACCGACCAGTGGTTCTTCCGGGTTGCGGTGATGCGGCTCGATGGCGAGGTCTATCGCTTTATCTTCGCCGCCAAGAGCGACAGTCCGCGTTTCTCGCAAGGTGCGCAGGCGACGCTCGAAAGCTTCCGCCGCACCAATGCTGCCGATCTCAGCCAGATCCGGCGGCTCGTCATCAAGCTGGTCACGGCCCGTGCGGGCGACAATGCCGACAGGCTGGCCCAGCAGATGGCCAATTTCTCCGGGGCGCGGGAACTGTTCTACATCATCAACAATCTCTATCCGGGCGATCCGCTGGTGCCCGGGCAGCGCTACAAGGTGGTGGCGCGGCCCTGAGAATGGATGTGCTACAGGCTGTTGGCGACCGATCCGAGCGTGTCAACGGCAGGCGAATTGAACAATTCGCCCAGCGCATTGCCGAATACGGTGAAGGTGGCGAGCATAGCCACCCCGATCAAGGTACCCAACAGCGCATATTCTATGGCGGTGGTGCCCGTTTCCTCAGCGATGAAGCGCCGCAGCATCTGAATTTGCATGACCACTCCCTGCCCAATGGCCCTTCTGGCCGTTGCACGGATTAGAGAAGATCGCAGAGGGCTGCGATCAGCGGTTCGTCTGCCGGGGGCATGGGATAGTCGCGCAAGGCCTGCGGGCGGACCCATTTGAGGGCCTTGTGCTCGCGCGTCTGCGGCGTCCCTTGCCATTTCCGGCAGACGTAAAGTGGCATCAGAAGGTGAACGCTCTCGTAAGAATGACTGGCGAATGAGAGAGGTGCCAGACAGGCCTCTTTCGTCTCGATCTCCAGCTCTTCGGCCAGTTCGCGGATCAGGGCGGCTTCGGGCGTCTCGCCCGGTTCGACCTTGCCGCCAGGAAATTCCCATAGACCGGCCATGGACTTGCCCTCGGGGCGCTGGGCAATCAGCACCCGGCGATCGGCGTCGACCAGGGCGCAGGCAACCACAAGCAGCAGGGGTTTGTCGTTCACTTGGGCGCTCCGGGAATGCGATAGTGGTAGTCGTACTGATGGGTATAGCCCAGGGACTGGTACAGCGCCTGACCAGCGGGGTTGTCGGCCTGGACGTTAAGTGCCGCAATGGTGGCCCCATTGTCGCGGGCCCAGGCAAGGCCGGTGCGCATCATGGCTGCCCCCAGCCCCTGCCGTCGGCGGCCTGGGTCGGTGATGACATTGCCGGTGATGACGATGCCATTGGAAATGGCCATGAGCCCGGAGGCAACGGCTTCGTCGCCTCGATAGATGACGATGCCGCAGGCGGGCACCGCCATGACCGCGAGCAGGGCGCGCATGCGCGCCAGCATGGCGTCGTCATAACCCTGCAGCTTTTGCTGGGCTGCGAGAAATTCGGGGTCGAGCAGGGGCAGCATCTTGCCCTCCGCATCGGGCTCATGGGCGCCGAGCGGCATGGCGTAGAGATGTGAAGGGTCGATCTCGACCCAGCCGGCCCGATCCAGCGCCTCATTGAGCGCGGGTGCCGAGAGCGGGGTGATGCGGAACACCGGCCTGGCGCCATTGACGATCAACCAGGAGCTGGCGCTGATGATCCTGAGGTCGGCATCGGCATCGTCGGTCGGATCGAAGCATTGAGCGGAATTGGCGCGCTTGGTGTAGCCGCCTGAAGCGCGGCGCACCCAATTGCCATCCCATTTGACGGTGATGCCGGGCCAGGCCTCGAGCCCCGCCCGCTCAAAGGTTTCGACCGAAGGCAGGGTCACATCAGCTCCGATAGTCGCCATTGATGGTGATGTAGCCATGGGTGAGGTCGCAGGTATAGACCGTGGCCTTGCCCTCGCCGAGGCCGAGGGACACGGTCAGCTCCAGTTCCTCGCCCTTCATATAGGCGCTGGTGGCGGTCTCGTCGTAACCGGCGGCGCGTTCGCCATTGCGGGCCACAACCAGGTCGCCGAAGCGGATGGCGAGTCTGTCACGGTCGGCCGGTTCGCCGGCTTTGCCCACGGCCATGACGACGCGGCCCCAATTGGCGTCTTCGCCGGCAATGGCGGTCTTGACCAGGGGGCTATCGGCAATGGCCTTGGCGATGCGGAAGGCGCTTTCGTCGGAAACCGCGCCTTCGACATGGACAGAGACCTGCTTGGTCGCGCCTTCGCCGTCGCGAACAACATGGATGGCCAGCTCGAAGAGCACGTCGGAAAGTGCTTCGCCGAAAATCTCGGCGCGCGGATCATCAAGGCTCAAGATGGGATCGACAGCTGCCTTGCCGGTGGCGAAGGCCAGGAGCGTGTCGGAGGTCGAGGTGTCGCTGTCGACGGTGATGGAATTGAAGCTGGTCTGGTTGTGTTTGACGAGCAGAGCCTGCAACACATCGGCGGCGATGGGCATGTCGGTGACCACGAAGCTGAGCATGGTGGCCATGTCCGGCGCGATCATGCCCGAGCCCTTGGCGATGCCGTTGATCTTGACCTCGACCCCGTCGATCTCGAGCACGGCGCCCGAAAGCTTGGGGTAGGTGTCGGTAGTCATGATGGCCTTGGCTGGATCAATCCAGGGCGTGCTGTTCAGACGCGTCGCGGTTTCATCCAGGACGCCGGTGAACTTGGAGGCATCGAGCGGCTCGCCGATGACGCCGGTGGAGGCCAGGAATATCTCGGCGGTGGTGCATCCGAGGGCCTTGGCGGCGATCTCGGCGGTCTGCTGCACGGAATCCTTGCCCTTGACCCCGGTAAAGGCATTGGCATTACCCGAATTGACCACGAGGCCACGGGCCTTGCCGCCGGGTAGATTGGCGCGGCACCAGTCGACGGCGGCCGAAGAACATTTCGAGCGGGTGAGAACGCCGGCGGCCACGGTGCCCTCGTCAAAGGCCATCAGCAGCACATCGGTGCGGTTCTTGTACTTGATGCCGGCCTCGGCGGTGGCAAAGCGCACCCCCTCAATGGCCGGCAGATCCGGATAGGATTTGGGGGCAAGCGGTGAAACCGGATGGGCGGCCATGGACAGAACCTTGCGATGGCAAATCAATCGACTGAATCGGGTGTGCCCCAAAGCTGCGGCAGGCGCAAGACGCCCGCCGCACAGGCCTGTGGTCCGCGGTCAGGTTCCGCTGGGATGTTCGGGCGCGGCGTGCAGGATTTGTGATTCCGTCGAGTGCGTCAGGTGCAGATAGCGTTCGAACTGCACCAGGATGTCGGCGATGATCTGGTCGCGGTGCATGCCCATGATGTCATAGCCGCGGCCGCCGCTGGAAAAATAGGTTCGGGCCTCATAGCGCAGGTCCGGCTTGCCGCCGCCCAGCGGGGCCATGATGGGCATGGGCTGGCTGGCAAGGCTGACGCCGTATACAAAGTCGCGCACCCCTTCGGCCGGAGCGCGAAGGGCGATGCTGCCGCCATCCTCCTCGATCACCTCGGCCGGGCGGCCGCGCTCGGAGAGCTCCTGGGCCACCTGGGCGAGTGCCGGTCTGGCTTCCTTTTCCAGGAATTGCTGAACTTCGCGCTGGCTGGGCGCGCGCAGCATCAGACCCAGGCGGCGTTGCCAGGTGACGCCGGATGCTGGTTGGGCGGGGGCGAAGGCCGGGGTGGCGTGGGCATCATGCTGGGCAAGGTCGGCGCGCATCCCAATAAAGAGCGCCCAGACCAGTGCCAGCATAACAAAGGTAAAGGGCAGAGCGCTGGCAATGGTGGCCGATTGCAGGGCGCCCAAGCCGCCAGCAAGCAGGAGGCTGGCGGCAACCACGCCTTCCAGGACGCACCAGAACACGCGCTGTCCCGTGGTTGTGGCGGTTTCCCCGCCGGCGGCGATGGAATCGACCACCAGTGAACCCGAGTCCGAAGAGGTTATGAAGAAGATGGCCACCAGCAGGATGGCCAGGGTCGAGGTGATCGCCGGGAAGGGCAGATAGGTGAAGAACTGGAACAGGCCTACCGACACGTCATTGGCGATGGCCGTGCCCAGTTCGCCCGCGGCCACGCCGGTATCGATGAAGATGCCTGTATTGCCGAAGACGGTCATCCAGAAAAAGGTGAAGCCGGCCGGAATGAAGAGCACGGCGGTGACGAATTGGCGCACGGTGCGGCCACGGGAAATACGGGCAATGAACATGCCGACAAAGGGTGACCAGGAAATCCACCAGGCCCAATAGAACAGGGTCCAGCCATCGACCCAGGGGGTGGGTTCATAGGCGTAGATGTTGAAGGTGCGCAGCACCAGCGTATCAAGATAGAGCCCCAGATTCTGCACGAAATCGCGGAAGAGATCGGCGGTGGGGCCGACAAAGAGCACGAAGAACATGAGCAGGATCGCGACGACCAGATTGGTCTCGGAGAGGATGCGCACGCCCTTGTCGAGACCGGTCACGACCGAAATGGTGGCCAGTGCCGTGATGGCAGCGATCAGCGGCAGCTGAACCTCGGGTCCGATGGGCACGCCGAGCAGATAGTTGAGCCCGGCATTGATCTGGTTGACGCCCAGGCCCAGCGAGGTGGCGATACCGAACATGGTGCCGACAATGGCGAAAATGTCGACGGCATGGCCGATGGGGCCATTGATGCGCTCCTTGAGCAGCGGATAGAGGCCCGAGCGGATGGTCAGGGGCAGGTTGTAGCGATAGCCGAAATAGGCCAGCGACAGGCCGACGACCGCATAGATGGCCCAGGCGTGAATGCCCCAATGGAAGAAGGTGACGCTCATGGCCTCGCGCATCGCCTCGATGGTGCGCGGCTCGGCGGTGGGCGGGGCCATGAAATGGGTCATGGGTTCGCCCACTGCGTAGAACATCAGGCCAATGCCCATGCCGGCGGCAAAGAGCATGGCAATCCAGGAGGTGAACTTGAAATCGGGGGTGGAGTCATCCGGGCCGAGCTTAAGGCGCCCATAGCGGCCCAGGGTAAAGAGCAAAACGGCGATGAGGAAAATGCCGACCGCGAGCAGATAGAGCCAGCCAAAGCTGGTGAGAATGGACGATTGCAGGGTTGAGAAGAATGCCCCGGCACTGGCCGGAAACACCACGCCAATGGCGAGGAAGATGCCGATGATAATCACCGAACCGAAAAAGACCGGCGGATTGATCACGAAGCTCTTGAACATATTGCCCCACTTTTTGTCCCGTTCGGAGGAAAGTAAAACACGGGAGGGGCGATGTGCCAAATCAACCGCTGGCGGGGCGGGCAAGGCCCCGTCAAACTAGCAGGAAGATCAGGCCGCAGCAGGCCTGCGGCCGGCGATGAAGGCGGAAAACCGCTTGTTGATAAAGGGCATAACCACCAGCACGATCGAAGTCGTCATCATCGGCACCAGGATCAGACTGCGCTGCCAGATGCTCCAGCCCTCGGTGAGGGGCGTGAGTATATAGAGGTACAGTGTCACCAATGGATAGACGGCCAGGGTCATCAACAGGGTCAGGCGGAGACGGGCGGGGAGGGGCATTTGGGATCTCCAATCGAAACGCTACGTTTCGTTATATAATGAAACGGGCCGTTTCGTTCAAGTCTTTTCCATAGGCCCCTTTTGCGCCATATAGAAACCATGAGCACAGACAGCCCCAACCGGCAGGACCCTGAAGAGACCGCGCGGCGGTCCATCGGGGCGCGGCGCAATCCGGCGAGCCAGGAGGCTATCCTGGATGCGGCGGAAGCCGTGCTGGAGGAGGGGGGCATTGCGGGTTTCTCCATCGAGGCAGTGGCGCGTCGCGCCCGCGCCGGCAAGCCGACAATCTATCGCTGGTGGCCGCATCGCACGGCGCTGATGCTGGACGTCTACAAGCGCTTCAAGAACGCCAAGGCCTTTCCCGACACGGGAAGCCTGCGGGGCGACCTTGTCAGCTTCCTCGGTGACCACCTGCTTGGTTTCTGGCATGGGAGCCTGTGTGGCACGGTCTATCGTGCCGTGGTCGCCGAGGCGCAGACTGACCAGGAGGCGGCAAAGGTGCTCAATGCCTATCATGACGAGCGCATGGCCCATTCGGTCCAAATCGTGGACCGGGCCAAGTCGCGCGGGGAGGTGCCCCAGGACACCGATGGCGAACTGATTATTGGCCTTGTGGTCTCCTATGCCTGGCACAAATTGCTGCTTGGTCAGGTCGAGGAAGCAATGGAAAAGGTGCCGAGGGTGGTCGAGGTGATCCTCAAAGGCGTGCCCGGCTATCGGGGCTAGGCCGGCGCCGGATTGTCCGGTGCGGCAGGCAGGAAAAAGCCCGGCGCGCTGGCCGGGCTTTTATTTGATTGGTCTGGTTCAGGTCGCGCTACTGGCCGGCGGCGGCGTTCTCGGCGGCCTCCTGGGCGTCGAACTTGGCTTTGAGCGCGGGATCCTCGATGGTCACCTCAACGTCGGCCATGAGCTCGTCCACTGTCTCGGTGAAAGTCTGCATCAACAGCTGGTTCTGGATTTGCGGGGCGACCTGCTCGAAGGCGGGTGGCTGGGACTGGCGCTTTTCTTCCAGCTTGATGATGTGCCAGCCGAACTGGGATTGGACCGGCGCGGAAATTGCTCCGTCACCGAGAGCGAAGGCGGCCTCCTCGAAGGGTTGCACCATCATGCCGCGGCCGAAAAAGCCGAGGTCGCCGCCATTGGCGGCACCAGGATCGATGGAGTGTTCGCGTGCCAGGGTGGCAAAATCGGCACCGCCATCGAGTTCGGCCTTGAGAGTGTTGGCCTCTTCTTCCGTTTCCACCAGGATGTGGCTGGCGCGGATTTCGTCAACCGGTTCGAACTGGGCAACATAGGCGTCATATTCGGCGCGCACGGCCTCTTCGGTTACCGATGCGGCAATGGCCTCGGCAAAATAGGCGCGGCGCAGGGCGCGCTCTTCGAGATATTCCCGGCGCTGCGCGAAAATTTCGGTCTGGTCCATCCCGGCCTCGCGGGCGGCCGCGGACATCACCTTCATGTCGATCAGGATGCGCACGAGGAAAGCGCGGCGTTCCTCGGGCGGCATCTGCGCCAGGTCCTGGGCCATGTCTTCGGCGGCGAAGGCCAGATCCCCCTCGGTGATGGTCTGATCGCCGACCCGGGCCACCACACTTGCCGGATCGACCGCAGTGGCTTCGGCGGCGGGCGGGGTGGCGGCGCTGTCCTGCGCCAGGGCGCTGAGGGCCGGCGTTGCGGCAAGCAGGACGGCGAGGCTGGCGGCGCGCAGAAGGCGCGAAGTCGAATAGGACATGGGGATCACGTGTCTCCTTGGCGGGCCAACAAAGGGCATGGCCAGCATGGTCAGTAAGTTCTGGCGTCCCGCTCGCATGGCAAGGGGGCCAAAATGTGCCGGGCGGGCGGCGCTCACCGAAGTGTCATTGGCGCGCGCACTCCACCCGCATGGCCGCACGGGTGGGAAGGTGTCGCCCATTTCGGGCACGTTGACAAGCCTGACCCCCACTCTTACATCTCAGCCGCTTTTTCATTGAGCGTGGGACCGCCCGACAGGCCTAAAAGCCAGGCAGGGACCATGCCCTAAATCCGCAAGCGGGAACCGAGAGGAATTCCCCAAGTTGTGACGAGGCGAAACGGGGCCCGCCAGCGCCCGCATTCTTGCAGGCCGCCCGCTCCACAAGCCCCGCCGCTCACAAACAAAGGACCACAAACAATGGCACTTGCTGCGCTTGCCCGGAAAATTTTCGGGACGACTTCGGACCGGCAGGTCAAGCGATATCAGGGCAAGGTGGCGGCGATCAACGCGCTCGAACCAGAACTGGCCAGGCTGAGCGACGATGACCTCAAGGCGCGGACCGCCGAGTTCAAGGCCCAGCTCGAACAGGGGGCCAAGCTCGAAGACATTCTGGTGCCGGCCTTCGCCACGGTGCGCGAGGCATCCAAGCGTGTCCTGGGCATGCGGCATTTCGACGTGCAGCTGATCGGCGGCATGGTGATGAATGACCGTTCGATCGCCGAAATGCGCACCGGCGAGGGCAAGACGCTGGTGGCAACGCTGCCGATGTATCTCAATGCCCTGACCGGCAAGGGCGCGCATCTGGTCACGGTCAATGATTACCTGGTCAGGCGCGACGCCCAATGGATGGGCCAGATCTACAATTTCCTGGACCTCAGCTATGGCGTGATCGTGCATGGCCTGACCGATGCCGAGCGCAAGGCGGCTTATGCTGCCGACATCACCTATGGCACCAATAATGAGCTGGGCTTCGACTATCTGCGCGACAACATGAAATATACTCGCGCCCAGATGGTGCAGCGCGGGCATGAATTCGCCATTGTCGACGAGGTGGACTCCATCCTGATCGACGAGGCCCGTACACCGCTGATCATTTCCGGACCGTCCGAAGACCGCTCCGAACTCTACGTCAAGATCGACCAGCTGATCGGGGTGATCGGCGAGGGAGATTTTGAGCTCGACGAAAAGCATCGCGCCGCCACCTTTACCGACCAGGGCGTGGAAAAGCTCGAGGCGGCGCTGGCCGAGGCCGGGCTGCTGCGCGGGGGCTCCATGTATGACGTGGAAAATGTCGCGCTGGTGCACCATGCCAATTCGGCCCTGCGTGCCCACAAGCTGTTCCGCCGCGACAAGGACTATATCGTTCGCAATGATGAAGTGGTGATCATCGACGAGTTCTCGGGCCGCATGATGCCGGGGCGGCGCTATTCTGAAGGCCTGCACCAGGCGCTGGAGGCCAAGGAGCACGTCAAGATCCAGGCCGAGAACCAGACGCTGGCCTCGATCACCTTCCAGAACTATTTCCGCCTCTACAAGAAACTGGCAGGCATGACCGGTACGGCGGCGACCGAGGCCGAGGAATTCGCCGATATCTATAGCCTGGGCGTCACGACGGTGCCCACCAACCTGCCGATCCAGCGTATCGACGAAGACGACGCGATCTATCGCACAGCGGAAGAAAAGTTCGAGGCCATCGCCGAATTGATCAAGGAGTGTCAGGACCGGGGCCAGCCGGTGCTGGTGGGCACGACCTCGATCGAAAAATCGGAAATGCTGGCCGAGCTGCTGCGCAAGAAGAATGTGGGCACGATGAACGTGCTCAATGCGCGGCACCATGAGCAGGAAGCCTATATCGTGGCCGATGCCGGCCTGCCGGGGGCGATCACCATCGCCACCAACATGGCCGGCCGCGGTACCGATATCCAGCTGGGTGGCAATCTCGAAATGCGCATTCAGCGCGAGGCAAGCGAACTCGAAGGCGAGGCGCGCGAAAAGAAAATCGCCGAGATCAAGGCCAGGATCGCCGAGGACAAGCAGAAGGCGCTGGCCGCCGGCGGGCTGATGGTGATCGGTACCGAGCGCCATGAAAGCCGCCGCATCGACAACCAGCTGCGTGGCCGTTCCGGCCGCCAGGGCGATCCGGGGCATTCGAAGTTCTTCCTGAGCCTGCAGGACGACCTGATGCGCATCTTCCCGGTCGACAGCATGGATTCCATGCTGGGCAAGCTGGGCCTGGAACAGGGCGAAAGCATTACCCATCCCTGGGTTACCAAGGCGATCGAACGGGCGCAGGGCAAGGTCGAGGCGCGCAATTTCGACATCCGCAAGAACATCCTCAAATATGACGACGTGATGAATGATCAGCGCAAGGTGATCTTCGAGCAGCGTCTCGAATTCATGGATGCCGAGGACGTCAGCGAAACCATCACCGAGATGCGTCACGACGTGGTCGGCAATATCGTGGCCAAGGCCTGCCCGCCGCGTTCCTTCCCCGAGCAGTGGAACACCGAGCAACTGGCCGCCGCGGCCAAGACCTATCTCAACATCGAGATTCCCGCTGCCGAATGGGCGGCCGAGGAAGGGATCGATACCGAGACGCTGGAGACGCGTATTCGCGAGCAGGCCGACGCCCATATCGCGGCCAAGGCCGAGAAATATTCACCCTCGATCATGCGGCAGGTGGAAAAGTCGATCCTCCTGCAGTCGGTGGACGGGCTGTGGCGCGAGCATCTGGTGATGCTCGATCATCTCTCCAAGGTGGTGGGCTGGCGCGGTATCGCCCAGCGCGATCCGC
>NZ_CAJXJS010000060.1 GCF_913055165.1 uncultured Devosia sp. | reverse complement strand
GGGCTGAGAATTGACCTGATATCGTACCTTTCCTTGAGCCGCTTCGTTGCGAGCTTGGATGAAGTCATTTCCAACCTTATGGCGCCAGCTCCTGCGAACATCCTAGAGCAATATCGGCGGCTAAAAATTACAGCGCCGTCCGTTGACGGCGTGGCTGCCACAATGTTGCGTGACGCCGACGCCCTAGCCACACTGGAATAACGCCTCGCAAACTCTGATGCGGATTTGCCTTGTCAGGCACATGGGTGATGTCGGGTTTCGCTCGGACATTTCCGAAAGCCGCCTGACAGCAACCCACCCCAAATCAGCCATTCAGGTACAGAGCCGGCCTAGATCCCGCCCCAGCCTCTACGGCGTTTGATCCCACCTGGTTTTGCCGTTTCTGATCCACACATTGTCGGTCTTTCGCGACATATTGTATGAAATAATTGACTCTGTGTCTTGTTTCGCATACTTTGCGCCCAAGTGATAGGACATGGATTTGTGAGATGACCTCGAAGGAAATGATGGCCTGGGTGCAGTTGCTGGGCGTTGCTGTGGTGGGGGGCTGGCTGGGCTGGGATGCGCTCAATGGCGGGGCGGTGGGCTCGGCGGCCGAGATTGCGCAGAAGCTGCTTTGGGCGGTTGGGGCCATGATCGGGTTCAATATTGTGGGCGCGATCATCGGGACCATTGTGGTGTCGATTGCCCAGCGCGAGGAACTCAAGGATGAACCCTCTGACGAGCGCGACCACCTGGTTTCGGCCAAGAGCCAGCGCAACAGCGCGATAGCCACCTCGATCCTGGCGGCGCTGGCCCTGATCCCGCTGGCCATGGGGGTCGATGTGACCCTGGCCATATATGCCCTGTTCGTGGCTCCCGTGGCCGGTGGCACGATCAATGCGGCATCCGAACTCTATTACTACCGGACGATGTAAGCGCGATGGGCAAGGGACAAGCCAATGTCAGCAATACCATCCGCACGCTGCGCTTTCATGCCGGGGAGATGACCCAGGCGGCGCTGGCCGAGAAAGTGGGCGTGACGCGCCAGACAATCGTGGCCATCGAACAGGGGCGCTATTCGCCCTCGCTGGAAGTGGCCTTCCGCATCGCCCATGTGTTCGGCGTTGGCATCGATGAGGTGTTCAAATGGACGCCGCCCGAGGCCGACGGGGCCTGAGCCGGGCCGGCGCCTGAACCGACTGATACTAGGCGAGCAATCCGACGCGGCCGCCGGTCGCGCGCGCAAACACGCCAGGGAGACAGGCCAATGAAAGTTGCCGCGCAAGACCGCTATGGCGGCCCCGAAGTCATCAGCATTGTCGAGCGCGCCAAGCCGGTGCCGGGGGCCGGCGAAGTGCTGGTGGCGGTGCATGCCAGCACGGTGACGCTGGCCGACTGCGCCTTCCGCAAGGCTGATCCGTTCATCGTGCGGTTCTTCGGCGGCCTGTTCCGGCCCAAGCTCGACGTGCTGGGGGATGACATTGCCGGGGTGGTGGCGGAAGTCGGGCCCGGCGTGACCCGCTTTGCGGCGGGTGACCGCGTCCATGGCTGTACCGGGGCGAGCCTCGGGGGCATGGCCGAATATGTGTGCGTCAAGGAGAGCGCGGCCCTGGTCAAGGTGCCCGAGGGGGTGGACCTGATTCCGCTGGGCGGCATGAGCTACGCTTACCTGACTGCCATGCCGTTCATCCGTGACGAGGCGAAGGTGAAGCCGGGCGACCATGTGCTGATCAATGGCGCGGCCAGCAGCGTGGGCGCAATGGCGGTGCAACTGGCGCGGCATTTCGGTGCCGAAGTGACGGCGGTGGCCTCGGCACGGCATCGGGCGCTGGTGGAGCGGCTCGGTGCCAATCACTTCATCGACCGGCAGAGCGCTGATTTCACCCATATTAGCGGGGCCTATGACGTGGTGTTCGACGCGGTGGGCAAGTCGGGCTTCAAGGACAGCGCGGCGTGCCTGAAGCCGGGCGGGATCTACCTCACGACGGTACCGAGCTGGGGCATTTTCTGGTTGATGCTGACCGGGGGCCGGCGCGGCAGCAAGCGGGGCAGGCTGGCCACGACCGGGCTCAGGGCCGAGACGGACAAGCTCAAGGACCTCCACATCCTCAACCGGCTGCTGGAGCAGGGAGCGATCCGGCCGGTGACGGACCGGACATTTCCGCTCGACCAGATCGTGGAGGCGCACCGCTATGTGGAGCGGGAGGTGAAGGCCGGCGATGTGGTGGTGACCATGCCGGTGGCTGAGGCCCCGCTGTTGCTGCCGGGCGGGGGACAGCAAGCGCCGGCGTGAGGGCGCTCAGGCCTCGAAACTCACCAGCACCTGGGTGCCGGGGCCTTCGCCATGGGTGACATCGGCCTCAAGACTGGACGCCATGGCCTTGACGATGCGGCTGCCAAGGCCGGTGCCTTGCGGGCGACCGGCGCCAGTCCAGCCGATGCCGTCGTCCTCGACCACAAGGCGCACCCTGGTCCCGTCGCGGCGGACGCGCACGCGAACCTCGCCGGGCTCGCGGCCAACATAGGCATATTTAAGCGCATTGGTGACCAGTTCGGTGACGATGACCCCCAGGGAAGCGACCTTTTCGGTGGGCAGGGGGAAGCCTTCGACGTCCAGGCGGATGCTGGCGGTGCGGCCATCGGCCTGCAGGGAGTTTTCCAAATCGCCGACCAGGCTGTTGAGATAGTCGCCCAATTGCACGGTGCGGACGTCGTCGGAGGTGTAGAGGTGGCGGTGCACCCCGGCGATGGCCTGGATGCGCATCTGGGTTTCAGCCAGGGCGCGCTTGGCCTCGGGGTCCTCGACCGCGTTCGATTGCAGGCCGACAAGCGCGGCGACCATGGCCAGGGAATTGCCGACGCGGTGATTGACCTCGCCGAGCAGCATTTCGGCGCGCTCGCGGGCTTCCTGGGTTTCGCGCTCCGCCTTGGCCTTGGCGCGGCTGAGGCGCACATGCTCGATGGCGTGGTCGATGGCCGCCACCAATAGCGGCATGAAGTCCTCGGAACCGGACTTGGGCACGAAATCTGTGGCGCCGGCCTTGAGGGCATTGACCGCGATCGACATTTCCGAGGAGGCGGTGACATAGACCGTGGCGGGGCGGTCCTCCATGCCTTCCATGCCGTTGAGGACATCCAGGCCCGTGCCGGTGGGCAGGTAATGGTCGAGCGCCACCACATCGATGCCACCCTGGCGGATGATGTCGAGGCCCTCTTCGCCGGTGGGGGCGTGATCGAAATTGTAGCCGCGCCGCTGCATGGCCTTCTCGACCAGGCGGATCAGGCCCGGATCGTCATCGATATACAGAACATGCGGCGTGCGGTTGGGCATCGATCAGTCGGTCTCGGGGATCTGCATGACGGAGAAGAACAGGCCCAGCTGCTTGATGGCATTGGCAAAGCCATCATAGTCCACCGGCTTGGTGATGTAGACATTGGCGCCCAGGTCGTAGCAGCGCTGGATTTCGCGCTGGTCGTCGGTGGTGGTCAGCACCACGACCGGCGAGCGCTTGGTGTGTTCGTTGCCCTTGACCTTTTCGAGAATGTCGATGCCGGTCATGTCGGGCAGGTTGAGGTCGAGCAGCACCAGCAATTGCCGGCCCTTGTTGACCAGGCCCGAGCCATCGGGGCCGAGCAGATAGGCCAGGGCATCGGTGCCATTGGTGAAGGGCACAATCTCATTGGCGACACCGGCGCGGCGGATGTTTTTCTCAATGAGACGGGCGTGTCCGTCGTCGTCCTCGACCATGATGATGGTGACGGGCCGTGCGTTATTCATGCGCCTAGTCTCCCGATGAAGCCGCGGGAATCGCGCGGCAGATTGATGATGAACGTGGTGCCTTCGCCCAGTCTGGACGTCAATGTAACGTCGCCGCCCAGGCTGCGCACCATGGTACGAACATGGGCCAGGCCAATGCCTTCACCCGGATTGTTCTGGGACCCGGAGCGCCGGAACAGCTCGAACACACGCTCGTGGTCGGTTTCGGCGATGCCGCGGCCATTGTCCTCGATCTCGATGATCACCCGGTTGCCCGGAACATGGCGGGCCCGGATGCTGACACGGAGCGGGCGGCCCGGCTCCTGGTATTTGATGGCATTGTCGAGCATGTTGCCCAGGATCTGCTCGATCGAGAGGCGATCGGTAATCATCTTGCCGACGCGAATGTCGGACTGGATGTCCCCATCATTGTCGGCCACCTGATGGTGCACGGCGGCGGCGCTGGTCTCGACCACTTCGGACAGCTCGACCGGTTCGGGGTTGAGCTGGCGCCGGCCCTCGCGGGAAATCTTGAGGATGGCGTTGATCAAGCCGTCCATCTTGCGGGTGGCGGCGCGGATGAAGGTGATGGCCTCCGGCAGGTCCTCGGTGGCCGCGAGACGGGCCTGGCTGGCCACCGGGTCGGCCTCATCGACCGGCTGGGTGTCCATATAGGACCTGACCTCTTCGACGCTGGTCTCGAGCTCGGCGGTAAAGCCCATGATGTTGACCAGTGGCGCGCGCAGATCGTGGGTAACGATATAGGCGAAGCGCTGGATTTCCTCATTTGCCTTGCCCAGGTCGGAGGTGCGTTCGCGCACCCTTTCCTCAAGACTGGCATTGGCTTCCTCCACGGCGCGGCGGGCATTGGCCAGTTCCTGGGTATAGCTGAGCACGGCCCAGATGGCCCCGGCGACGACCATCAGGATGACCAGGCCGCCAATGAGTGACACCAGGCGCAAGGCTTCGCCGGTCGAGCGCTGGTTGCCGACTCCTTCGACAAGTCGATTGTCGACGGCGGTGATGAGAGCGTCGATGAAGCCCATGATGGCTGTCATCGCCTGCTGGCCCTCGTCGGTGCGGACGCGTGCAATCGCCTCTGCGACTTCGTTGGAGCGCGCCAGGGCAATGGTGGTGTCCATTTCCTTGAGCTTGAAGGTAACGTCCGCCTCCAGTTGGCGAACCGGTTCGGCGGCGACGTCGTAGGGGGCGAGCACCTGTTTTAGGGCCTCCACCTGTTCAAGCGCGCGCGGACGAGCCTGCTGGTAGGGTTCGAGATAGGTCTCTTCCAGAGTGAGCAGATAGCCGCGCTGGCTGGATTCCATGTCCAGCAGCGAGGCGCGCAGATCGACAGCGGCGCGCCGGGCGATGCGCGCTTCGGTGACCTCGTCCAGATAGACCTGGGAGCGATCGGCGAGCCAAACGCTCGTGCCGACGATTCCCACGAGCGCCAAGAGGCCGACAAGCAGCAAAATGGCGGTGGACCGCACGAATGTCTTGCTCGTTATCGGCATGAGTTCCCCGGAGTGGCCAGACCTTCATCGCCCGAACGCGGGTTGAGGGCAATATGCATAGATTAAGTCGCAGGCGAAAAACTATTGGCCCAGAAGGCGCGACCGGACGCGCATGGGAAACAGAATCTTAAGCGTCACTGTGCAAGATCGGCGATCAGTTTAAGTAACCGGTCTGCCGGCCGGAGTGGAGTGTTAGCGGATATGGGCAAGCCTTCCCTGCCCGAAACCGAGGAGCCGGGCGGACCGCATGTGCCCGTACTGCTGGAGGAGGTGCTGGCGGCGCTGATGCCGGTGGCCGGCCGTCGCATCGTCGATGGAACCTTCGGGGCAGGGGGATATTCGCGGGCGCTTCTGGAAGCAGGTGCGGACGTTATCGGCATCGATCGCGACCCTTCGGTCATGCCGCATGTTGACGCCCTCAAGGCCGATTTTCCTGATCGCTTCTCATTTGTGGCTGGCACATTCTCTGAGCTGGACAATCTGGTCGCAGACCTCGGCACGGTCGATGCGGTCGTGCTCGATATCGGTGTCTCCTCGATGCAGCTCGATCAGGCAGATCGCGGTTTTTCCTTCATGCGCGAGGGGCCCCTCGACATGCGTATGAGCCGCGCCGGAACGAGTGCTGCGGATCTGGTCAACGGGCTGGAAGCCGACGCCTTGGCCAATCTGCTCTATGCCTTTGGCGAGGAGCGAAAGTCGCGGCGCATTGCCCAGTTTATCGTGGCCGCGCGTCAGGATGCCCCAATCGCCACGACGCTGGAGCTGGCCCGCATTGTCGAGAAGGCCATTGGCCGCAAACCGGGTGACGCCCATCCGGCAACGCGCACGTTCCAGGCGCTGCGGATCGCCGTCAATGGTGAGTTCGACCAATTGGTTGAGGGCCTGTTCGCGGCCGAGCGCCTGCTGAGAGAAGGCGGACGGCTTGCCGTGGTGAGTTTCCATTCGCTCGAGGACCGCATCGTCAAGCGCTTCTTTGATCCGGACAAGGGCGGGCCGACCGCTTCGCGCCATCTGCCGCAGGTGGAAACGGCCCCGCGGCGTTGGCATCCGGTTGCCAAGGCGGTGAAGTCCGGCAAAGCCGAACTGGCGCGCAATCCACGTGCCCGGTCCGCGGTACTGCGCAGCGGTGTGCGAACCGGCGAACCAGCACGCGATGTTGATCTAACAGGCCTGGGTGTTCCGCAAATCAGGGGCGCCGCATGATCCGCAATCTCAATATTTTCCTCCTGTGTGTGTCGGTTCTCATGCTGGCTGGGGTCTATGCGCTCAAGTTCTCCATCGAGGGCACTGCGTCCGAACGCAGCGCGCTGGTTGCCCATATCGAGGAGCAGGAAGGGCAACTCTCGCTGCTCAAGGCCGATTGGGCGGTATTGAACCAACCCGGACACATCGACCCCATCGTGAAGCGCCACCAGGCGGAACTGGCGATCGGTCCGGTGCAACAGGAACAGTTTGGCTCCTTCACGGCGCTGCCCATGCGCCCGGCCAAGCCGGACACTGCCGCAATGGACGCGCTGTTCGCGGCCATTACCGAGGGGATCGACCCGATCGATGCCATTCTCCAGATGGAGGGCATCGAATAATGGCCGTTGCCGCGGAAGACTTCGCCCAGACGATTGCCCTCGATGGCGCGCGCAAGCAGCGCGGAAACCTGACCCAGGCCCGTATCCGCTGGATGGTGCTGGCAGTGGTGCTGGGACTGGGACTGGTGAGCGGGCGTCTGGTGCAGCTGGGCATGGCCGAAACCGACCAGACCATCGAGGGGCAGACCCGCGACGTCATCACCGCCACGCGCCCGCCGATACTGGATCGGAACGGGCTGGAAATGGCCGTCGATATTCGGGTGCCTTCGCTCTATGCCGAACCACGCCGGATAATCGATGTGGAAGAGGCCGTGCGGAAGCTGCGCACGGTGCTGCCCGATATCGATGAGGAATGGCTGCGCAACCGGCTCACGGGCGACCAGGGTTTCGTCTGGGTCAAACGCGAGCTGACACCGGCGATTCAGGACGCCGTGATGCGGCTGGGTATTCCAGGCATCGACTTCATTACCGAGTCCAAGCGCTTCTACCCGGGAATGAACGAGGCCGCGCACATTCTGGGATCCACCAATGTGGACAATCAGGGTATTGCCGGCATCGAGCGACACATGGACAGCGAGTCCGTAGCGCTTTTGCAGGAGCTTGGATTGGCGCGAGGCAATGCGCTTGCGCCCGTCGAACTCAGCGTCGACATGCGAGTGCAGCATGTGATGCACGAGCAGCTCATGGATGCCATGACGCGCTATCAGGCGATCGCGGCGGCCGGCGTGATGATGGACATTCATACCGGCGAGATCATTGCCCTGGCCTCCGTGCCCGATTTCAATCCCAATGAGCCGGCGACAGCATTGGTCAAGGATACGTTCAACCGTATCACCTCGGGCATTTTCGAGCCGGGCTCGATCTTCAAGACGGTGACCATGGCGGGGGCGCTGGACAGTGGTTCGGTGCAGATCACCGACCAGTTCGATGCCCGCTACGGCATCCGTTTCGGGCGCTACACGATCGACGATTTCCACGGCAAGCACCGCATTCTGGCCTTGCCGGAGGTCTACAAATACTCATCCAATATCGGCACGATCCGCATCATGCAGGCGATGGGCAAGGACAATTACCGCGCCTTCCTCAGCCGCATGAAGTTCGATCAGCGGGTGGAGTTCGAGCTGCCCGAAATGCGCGTTCCCACCGTACCTGACAGCTTTTCGGAAGTGGCCGCGGCAACCGCCTCGTTCGGGCACGGCCTTTCGGTGTCGCCACTGCATATGGTGACGGCCTATGCCGCCTTCGTGAATGGCGGTAACTACATTTCGCCAACGCTTTACAAGCGTGATGTCGCCGAGGCCGAAGCGCTTTATGAACGCGTGCTGCGCCCGGAAACCAGCGCTTATCTGCGCTATCTGATGCGTCTCAACGCCATTTCGACCGGCGGGTCGGGTTCACAGATGAACAAGGCAGCGCAGGGCTATCGCGTCGGCGGCAAGACCGGCACGGCCGAGAAGGTGGTGGACGGCCGCTATTCGTCCAGCAAGGTGACGAACTTCTTTGCTTCGGCCTTCCCGCTCGACAATCCGCGCTATGCCATGGTGATCATGGTCGACGAACCCAAAGCGGAAAATGCGCAATCGGGTACCACGGCGGGCTGGAATGCCGGCACGGTAACCGGCCGCGTGGTACAGCGCGTGGCGCCCATGCTTGGCATTGCCCCGGATTTCAGCGAGGTGGTGGATCAGCAGATCGTGCCGGCGGAAGTCAGACAACTCTATCCAGAAGGATTTTGATCGGTGTCTCTCAGCGTAACGCAGTTGCTCGAAGGTTCCGGCGCGCGGCCCAAGAAAGGGCTGGGCGCGGTCTTCGGGCTGAATTCGGACAGCCGGCGGATCGAGCCCGGCGATATCTTCTTTGCCCTGCCCGGTGCCAAGGTGCATGGCAACCAGTTCGTTGCGGACGCTGTGGAACGCGGTGCGCTGGCCATTGTGACCGATACGGCGCCACCGGGCGACCCCGGGGTGCCCGTGATCATCGTCAAGGATGTGCGAGCTGCCTATGCGCGCGCGGCCAGCCGCGTATTCGAGCCGCAGCCCGAAATCCTGGTTGCGGTGACGGGCACCAATGGCAAGACGTCGGTCGCCTCCTTCGTGCGGCAGATATGGGACCACGCCGGGGTTCCTGGCGCCAGCATCGGCACGCTGGGTATAGAGACATCCAAGCGCCGGATCGAAGGGGCGCTGACCACGCCGGACTCGCGGACACTGCACCAGGCGATGCGGGCGCTCAAGGCGCAGGGCATCGACCATGTAGCGCTGGAAGCCTCCAGCCATGGCCTGGATCAGCACCGGCTGGACGGCATTCACTTCGAGGCAGTGGCCTTCACCAATCTCAGCCGCGACCATCTCGACTACCATGCGGACATGGACGAGTACCGCAATGCCAAATTGCGGCTGTTCACCGACCTCCTGGTCGATGGTGGCGCGGCGATCGTCAATGTCGACGATCCCGAGCACGAGCAGTTCATGTTCGCGGCGCTGTCGGCCAGCGCGACGCTGCTGACGGTGGGACGCGAGGGGGCCTATATCGAAATCCTCTCGATCAAGCCAGAGGGCTATGGCCAGCGCGTGGAAGTGCGCCATATCGGCGAGAAGGTCAGTTTCCATCTCAAGATTCCGGGCGAGTTCCAGGTATCGAACGCCTTGATTGCGGCGGCGCTGGCGATGTCTGCCGGTGTCGACAAGGCCGATGCCTTTGCCGCGCTGCCCGAGCTGGTGGGTGCGCGCGGGCGGCTCGAATTGGTTGCCGAGCACAATGGCGCGGCTATCTTCGTGGACTATTCGCACAAGCCCGAGGCCCTGCGTGTGGCGCTGCAGACGCTCCGGCCCTATGCCAAGAACAAGCTCCATGTGGTGTTCGGCTGCGGCGGGGACCGCGACAAGGGCAAGCGCCCTCAAATGGGCGAAATTGCCAGCGAGCTTGCCGATGTGGTGATCGTGACCGACGACAATCCGCGTACCGAGGACCCGGCCGCCATTCGCGCCGAGGTTTTGACCGGAGCGAAGGGGGCAACCGAAATTGGCGACCGCAAGCAGGCGATCGAAAAGGCCGTCAAATCCCTCAAGCCGGGAGATGTGCTGCTCGTCGCGGGCAAGGGGCACGAGACCTACCAGATCGTCGGCACGACCAAGTCGCACTTCTCGGATCATGAAGTGGTCGCGGCGGCCGTCAAAGGCTGACGGCGCTTTTCCGGCACACCCGACGCGGCACCTCCCCCTTGACGGGGGCGGTCGGGTGGGGGTGGTGACCAGGCACGACCTTTCGTTGTACACGATCCCCCTTCCCAACCCTCCCCGCATGGGGGAGGGTGTTGTACCGAGCTCGCGGCCACACCCATGACCCCACCTCTCTACACGCTTGATGCCGTGCTGGCCGCAACCGGTGGCAAGGCGTCGGGACTCTCCACTACCGAGATCAATTCCATCTCCATCGACAGTCGTGAGCTGGGGCCCGAGGCATTGTTCGTCGCCATAAAAGGTGACCGGTTTGACGGGCACGATTTTGTCGATACGGCTTTGGAAAATGGCGCTGTGGCGGCGCTGGTCAGCCGGGGTGAGGGGGAAGGGCGGATCGTGGTGCCCGACGCGCTTGCTGGCCTGCGCGACCTGGCGATTGTGGCACGGGAGCGGAGCCGGGCCTTTATCGTGGGCGTTACGGGCAGCGTGGGCAAAACGACCACCAAAGAGGCGCTGCGTGTCGTGTTCGAGGCGGCGGGGGAGACGCATGCGTCGATCAAGAGCTTCAACAATCACTGGGGCGTGCCGCTGATGCTGGCGCGGATGCCCGAGACGGCGCAATTCGGCGTATTCGAGATGGGCATGAATGCGCCTGACGAAATCCGTCCCCTGAGCCAATTGGTGCGACCGCATGTGGCGGTGATCACCGCGATCGCTCCGGCGCACCTGGAGAAGCTGGGGAGCCTTGACAATATCGCTCGGGCGAAGGCGGAAATCTTCGAGGGGCTGGAGCCGGGCGGCATCGCAGTGCTCAATGCCGATCATCCGCAGATCAACCTGCTGCTGGAACTGGCGGCGGCGGCCGGGGTGGGCCGGATTGTGACCTATGGCTTTGCCCGCGGGGTGGATTGGCAGATCACGGAGGCCGAATTTGCAGGTGACCGGAGCTTTGCCACCAATGTTCATGGCGAGGAGCGGTATGCGCTGTCCATCGCGGTGGCCGGGCGGCACATGCTCTCCAACGCCACGGCGGCGCTAGCCGTGGCGCATCTGGCCGGCATTGAGCCGGAAACGGCCTTGCGTGCCCTTGGCGGGTTTGGAGCGCAGGCGGGCAGAGGGCAGCGGCTGGCGCTGGGGCCGGACGACAGGCCGCTGCTGCTGATTGACGAGAGCTACAATGCCAATACCGCCTCGATGGGCGCGGCGCTGGACGTGTTTGCCTCGGTGCGCGCGCCGGATGGCCGGAAGGTGCTGGTGCTGGGGGATATGCTTGAGCTGGGAGAGGCCGCCGCATCCATGCATGCCGGCCTTGCCGACGCGGTGCGGAACAGCGGGGCGGACCTGGTGCATCTGGTGGGGCCCAACATGGCGGCACTGGCGGCGGCGCTGCCGCGGGGCTTGGCCACACAGCACCACAACTCCATTGGAGTAGGCATGGAGGCCATCCTGGGCGATCTTGCCTATGGCGACGCAGTTATGATCAAAGGGTCCAACGGCGTGGGCCTATCGCGCCTCGTCACCGAAATCAAATCGCGCTTTGCGCAGAGCTGACACACCCGAAAGCGTAGCAGACAAGAATGCTCTATTTCCTTGGCCAATTGGGTGAGCAGCTCGCCGCCTTCAATGTGTTCCGCTACATCACCTTCCGCACGGCGGGCGCGGTGGTGACGGCCCTGTTCTTCGTGTTCCTGTTCGGGCCGGGCATGATCGCGCTCTTGCGCGTCAAGCAGGGGCGGGGGCAGCCGATCCGCGAAGACGGGCCGGCGGGTCACCTGTTGACCAAGAAGGGCACGCCCACCATGGGCGGGCTGATGATCCTTTCGGGCGCGGTGATCTCGACCCTGCTGTGGTCAAACCTGACCAATGGCTATGTCTGGGTGGTGCTGTTCGTAACCATCGGCTTTGGCGCCATCGGGTTCTACGATGACTATCTCAAGGTCAAGCGGATGAGCCATACCGGGTTCGGCTCGAAACAGCGACTGATTCTGGAAGCGCTGATCGGCGGCATTGCGGCCTTCTTCATCTCCCAGTTGGCGTCCGGCGCCTATGGCACGTCGCTGTTGTTTCCGTTCGTCAAGGATCTGGCGCTGAACCTTGGCTATTTCTACATCCTGTTCGGCGGCTTCGTTGTCGTTGCGGCCGGCAATTCGGTCAATCTCACCGACGGGCTGGATGGCCTGGCCATCGTGCCGGTGATGGTGGCGGCGGCCTGTTTCGGGCTGATCGCCTATCTGGTGGGGTCGCAGAACTACGCAGACTATCTGCTGCTCAACGCGGTGCCGGGCACGGCCGAGCTGGCGGTGGTCTGCGGGGCGCTGATCGGGGCGGGGCTGGGCTTTCTGTGGTTCAATGCGCCGCCGGCGCAGATCTTCATGGGTGATACCGGGTCGCTGGCCCTGGGCGGTGCGCTTGGTACGATTGCCGTGGCGACCAAGCACGAAATCGTGCTGGCCATCATAGGCGGGCTATTCGTGCTCGAGACCGTGTCGGTGATCGTGCAGGTGACCTCGTTCCGGCTGACCGGCAAGCGCGTGTTCCGCATGGCACCGATCCATCACCATTTCGAGCATCTGGGCTGGACCGAGAGCCAGGTGGTGATCCGGTTCTGGATCATCTCTTTCGTGCTGGCGTTGATCGGGCTGTCGAGCCTGAAATTGCGTTAGAGCGGCATCTTGGCGAAACCCTTGACCAGGATTGGTCCGGTCGGGCGACCTGTCGGGGAGCCGCCGGATGGCTCAAGCGTGATCTCATAGAGCTGGCCGGGTTCAGGCGGCGGCAAATCGGGCCCGGACAGGGAAAGCGTGGCCGGATCATCAAAAATGCCCATGGAAACCGGGCCGGTTTCGGGATCGGGCAGGGTCCAGACCTGATAGACCCGGTCGGCGGGGCGAGCGGTCAGGTCAAACGGGACGAGACGAATGGTGTCATCGGCATAGGCCTCGACAATGGCCCCCGGTTCAGAGCCGTCTTCGGACAGGAGGACCGCGATCATCACGGGTTGGCGCGAGGTCGTCAGGTGTGTCCCGGTCAGGTAGCCGACCGCCAGCGCGATCACAATACTGGCGGCCATGCCCAGACGCCGGGTCCAGTGATTGTCATTGGCAGAGCGATTGAGAGCAGGCTGGGCCTGTTCGGCATTGGGCCCATCGAGACGATCGGCGATGCGCTGCCACAGAGCCGGGCCGGCGGGTAGTTCGCCTGCGGTGTCGTCAAGCGTTTCAAGCTGGGCTTGCAGTTTTGCAACGGCAGTGGCCAATTCGGGTTCATTGGCGAGGCGGGCTTCGAACGCCTGCGCTTGGCTGTCTTCGAGCAGGCCCAGGACATACTCGCCAATCTGTTCGCGATCTTGCGGGGTCATGCCAGACACTCCTGCAAGGCGACGACGCCACGCCGTACCCACGACTTGATGGTGCCCAGCGGCACGTTCATGGTAGCCGCCGCCTCACCGTGGTTGAGGCCTGTGACATAGCAGAGCAGCACGGCCTCGCGCTTGGAGGCGTCGAGCGCCTCGAGGCAGTGCCGGAGGGCGTCCCTGGCAGACAGGGCATCGAAGGCTGCGCGCACATCGGCCGTTCGGTCGCCCAGTTCGGCCAGTGTCTCGCCGTCCTTGTAGTCTATGCGGGCGCCGTCGCGCAGCATGTTGAGAGCGCGGTTGCGGGTCATGACCGTCAGCCAGCCGCGCGCCGTGCCCTTGGACCGATCATAGCTGCCGGCATTACGCCAGACGGAGAGAAACACCTCCTGAATAGCTTCTTCGGCTAGGTCGCGACGGCGCAGGATGCGTTGAGCGATCGCCAGCAGGCGCCCCGATTCAGCCTCGAATAATTGGGCCAAGGCGGCGCGCTCGCCCCCGGCGATCTTCGGAATTAGGTCTTCGGGGGCGGGATGTGGCTTCATGGTGTGGAGCATGGTGGCAAATATCTCTCCTGTCGATTACCCGCCAGCCGGTCTTCTGGATGCAGCGCAAAAGTTTTTTTCCGGCCGCTGCATCCGGGGGCGACCGCCCATGTGTACCCCTCTCGTAAACGCGCTCAAGAAGCGCATCACAGAGGAGACGTTCAAATGACTGCATCTTCCCTCACTGCCCTTCGCGCTGCCCTGATCCTGGGCGCGGCTGGCCTCGCCACCAGCGCCTATGCCGCGCCGGCTGTCGGCCTTGTCGGCGAAAGCACCCTGGTCATGTTCGATACGGAAACCCGTGAAGTCTCGGGCACGATGGAAGTCACCGGTGTTGACGCGCTCGCAGGCATCGATGTCCGCCCGGCAGACAAGATGCTTTATGGCGTGACGCTGTCCGGCGATGTCGTGACTATCGACACCGCATCGGGTGCTGCGACCGTGAAGTCGACCCTGTCGGAAATGCTGCCCAGCTATGAGGGCGCCATTGTCGATTTCAACCCGATGGCAGACCGCCTGCGCCTGATGAGTACTGACGGCATCAATCACCGCGTCAATGTCGATGATGGCATGGTGACCGTGGACGGTTCGCTGGCCTTTGAAGAGGCCGACATGCATGCCGGCGAGGCTCCGGACATTGTCGAAGCGGCCTATATCAATTCCTATGGCAAGCCCGAATCGACTGCTATGTATGACATCGACGCGACCATCGCGGCGCTGATCCAGCAGATTTCGCCCAATGACGGCACGCTGGCGGCCATCGGCAAGCTCGGCGTGGAAGGTTCTGCCTATGCCTTCGACATCGCCACCACAGAAGACATGACCAATACGGCATTCCTGACGATCGACAATGTGCTGCACACGGTCGACCTGGAAAGCGGTACGGCCGAGGCCTGGGGCCCGATTGAAGGCGTTGATGGCATGATCACGGATCTCGCCATTCTGCAGTGACACCTGTCGCGTTGCCCCCGATCTCGTTCCGGGCTCGGGCGTATTGCAGGTGAAGCAGGGAAGGCCGCGGCATTGCCGTGGCCTTCCTTTTTGAGCGGGATTCGCAAAACGCAAAGGCCTTGGCAAATCGGTAACCAAGTCCTTGATACAGTCGATACAGTTTGTATCGCGTATCCGGTTCCTTCCCGATGATGTTCTCCCGCGCCGAAAAAACGCCTCTGGCCGAGTGGTGGTGGTCGATCGACCGCGAACTGCTGGGGGCGCTGATCATGTTGCTTACGGTGGGCATGGTCCTCAGCTTCGGGGCCAGCCCGGCCGTGGCTGAGCGCATCGGGTTGGATGAGTGGCATTTCGTGATCCGCCACGCCATGTTCTGCCTGCTGGCCGTGCCGGTGATGCTGGCGACCTCGCTGCTCAGTCAGCGCCAGGCCCGTTTCGTGGCCCTGGGCACGCTTGTGGTCATGACCATTCTGCTCTGGGCCACGCTGCATTTCGGTACAGAAGTCAAAGGCGCGCGACGCTGGATTTCGCTGGGGGGGCAGACCATCCAGCCGACGGAATTCGTCAAGCCGGCCTTTGCCGTGATCGGCGCCTGGCTGTTTTCGGAATACATGATCCATCGCAATGTGCCGGGCCGCGCTCTTGCCACCATCATCATGGTGGCGTTGGTGAGCGCCCTGCTGCTCCAGCCCGACCTGGGACAGACCGCCCTCGTCATGGCGACCTGGGCCGTGCTGCTGTTCTTTTCGGGCATCTCCTGGTGGATCATCATCGGGCTGGGCGGTGCTGCTGGTGGATTGCTGCTTGGCGCCTATGCCTTCTTTCCCCACTTTGCCCGCCGCATCGACTCTTTCGTCAATCCGGAAGACGGCAACACTTACCAGGTGGACAGGGCGCTGGAGTCGCTGATGGAGGGTGGATGGTTCGGACGTGGGCCGGGCGAGTCCATGGCCAACAGGCTCATCCCCGACGCTCATGCGGATTTCGTTTTTTCCGCGGCGGCCGGCGAGTTCGGCATTGTCTTCTGCATGGGTCTGGTGGCGCTGATCGGCTTTATCGCCATCCGCGCGATGCTGGCGGCGCAGCGTCAATCGAGCCTGTTTGCGCGCCTTGCCGCCTCGACCCTGGCGGCACAGTTCGCCATGCAGTCGGGCATCAATCTGGCAGTGAACCTGAACCTCATGCCGGCCAAGGGCATGACACTCCCCTTCGTGTCTTATGGCGGCACCTCGATGATCGCGGTCGCCTTCGGCATGGGGCTGATGCTGGCGCTGACGCGCACCAAGCCTGAGGAGCGTATGGTTACGGGCCTTCCCAGCTACCGCAGCGCCGTGGTAGCCCCCGCCGAATGAGTAACTTCGTTCTTATTGCAGGCGGCACTGGTGGCCACCTGTTCCCGGCCATGGCCCTGGCGCAGGAACTGATCCGACGCGGGCATACGGTCGAATTGATGACAGACCACCGGGTGGAGAGCTATGGCGCGGATTTTCCCGCCCGGCGCATCCACATCGTGCCGGCGGCAACGCCCTCGGGCGCCAATCTGGTAAGGTTGGTTGGTGCTGGCTTCACAATTCTGCGCGGCATCGGCACGGCCTGGAATGTGTTGCGCAAGCTGCGCCCCGATGCGGTGATCGGCTTTGGCGGCTACCCGACCTTCCCGCCCTTCATAGCAGCCAATCTGCTTGGCATTCCGGGCGTGCTGCATGAGCAGAATGCGGTGATGGGTCGCGCCAACAGGGCGCTGGCGCGGTTTGCCAATGTGCTGGCCATGAGCTTTCCGGTGACCCGCTTTGCCGAAAAGCAGACGCTCGAAAAGGTCCTGACCGGCAATCCGGTGCGCGACCGGGTACGGCCGCTGGCGGGCAGACCCTATCCGCGTCTGAATGAGAAGGGCACGATCCGCCTCGTTGTTACCGGTGGTAGCCAGGGAGCCCGCGCGTTGTCGGAAATCGTGCCGGCGGCCATTGCCTTGCTGCCGGACGACCTGCGCCACCGGCTGCACGTGTTGCAGCAGGCGCGGCCCGAGGATATCGAGCGCGTGGCGGAAAGCTATCGCAAGTCCCGCACCAGCGTGGAGTTGTCGAGCTTCATATCCGACCTGCCCGAACGGATTGCTGACGCGCATCTGGTGATCGGGCGGGCAGGGGCCTCGACCGTCAGCGAACTCTGCGTCATCGGCCGTCCAGCTATCCTTATTCCGCTGCCGGGATCGCTGGATTCGGACCAGAAGTACAATGCCCTGTTCATGGAAGAGGGCGGCGGCGGCTGGGTGGCCGAGCAGGCCACGCTTTCACCGCAATCGCTTGCCACTCGGCTTTCAGACCTTTTGACCCAGCCCGAAAAGCTGGCGACTGCCGCAACTGCCGCCGCTGCGCTGGGCCAGCCCCGCGCGGTGGAGAAGCTGGCCGACATCGCTGAAAAGCTGGGCAGCAAACAGACCCAGATCCAAGGGAGTGCCGAACCATGAAGATGCCCCGCAATATCGGGCCAGTCCATTTCATCGGCATTGGCGGTATCGGCATGAGCGGCATTGCCGAAATCCTGTACAATCAGGGCTACACCGTTCAGGGCTCGGACGCTTCCCTCAACCCCAATGTGCAGCGGCTGCGCGACATGGGGATCAAGGTCGAGATCGGCCAGAACGGCGACAATCTGGGCAAGGCCGAGGTGGTCGTGGTGTCCTCGGCGATCAAGAAGGACAATCCCGAACTGGTGGCCGCGCGCGCCAAGGCGCTGCCGATTGTGCGGCGAGCCGAAATGCTGGCCGAGATCATGCGCTTCAAGACCGCGATCGCTATTGGCGGCACGCATGGCAAGACCACGACGACGACGCTGGTGGCGACCCTGCTCGATGCCGGCAATCTCGATCCGACGGTCATCAATGGCGGCATCATCAATGCCTATGGCACCAATGCCCGGCTGGGCGGCGGCGAGTGGATGGTGGTTGAAGCCGATGAGAGCGACGGCACCTTCGTCAAGCTGCCTGCGGATGTGGCGGTCGTGACCAATATCGATCCCGAGCATCTTGATCACTATGGCAGCTTCGAAGGGGTGAAGAAGGCCTTCCACCAGTTCGTCGAGAACGTGCCGTTCTACGGCTTTGCGGTGATGTGCCTGGATCACCCGGAAGTGCAGGCGCTGGTTGGCGACATCCGTGATCGGCGTGTCATCACCTATGGCCGCAACCCGCAGGCCGATGTGCGGCTGATCGATCTGGAAAACCGGGACGGCGTCCAGCATTTCTCGGTCGAAATCCGCGACCGCATCCGCCAGACGCAATTGCGGATCGATGGGCTGGAGCTGCCCATGCCGGGCGTACACAACGCGCTCAATGCCACGGCGGCCATTGCGGTGGCCGATCAGTTGCATGTGCCGGCAGAGGCAATCCGCAAGGGGTTGAGGGAATTTACTGGAGTCAAGCGCCGCTTCACCAAGACCGGTGAGGTGGCCGGGGTGACGGTGATCGACGATTACGGCCATCACCCGGTGGAAATCTCGGCCGTGCTGAGGGCAGCGCGCCAGTCGGCCCGCCGTGACGTTGTGGCGGTGGTGCAGCCGCATCGCTACAGCCGCGTGCACGATCTATTCGACGACTTCGCCGCCTGCTTCAACGATGCCGATACGGTCATCGTGGCGCCGATCTATGCCGCCGGCGAGCAGCCGCTGCCGGGGGTCACGCATGAAGAGCTGGCCAACCGTATCCGCGCCCGCGGCCATCGGGATGCCCGGGTGATCGACCGGCCGGAGGCGCTGGCGCCGCTTCTGGCCTCAAGGGTCGAGGAGGGGGACTATGTGGTCTGCCTCGGCGCGGGCAACATCACGCAGTGGGCCGCGGCTTTGCCGGGTGAGCTGGAAGCGCTGATGGGGGCGACCGCCCCATGAGCAAACATGTCGCCGTCCTGATGGGCGGATGGTCCAATGAGCGGCCGGTGTCGCTGAGTTCGGGTACCGGTTGCGCCGCGGCGCTGCGCCGGGCGGGGTATCGCGTGACCGAAGTCGATGTCGGGCGCGACATTGCCAATGTGCTCTCAGAATTGAAGCCCGATGTGGCGTTCAACGCGCTGCATGGCCCCTTTGGGGAGAGCGGCATGATCCAGGGGCTGCTGGAGCTTCTGCAGATCCCTTACACCCATTCGGGCGTGCTGGCGTCGGCGCTGGCCATGGACAAGCACCAGTCCAAGATCATGTTCAGGGCGGCCGGCATTCCGGTGACTGACCATGTGATCGTCGGGCGGGCGGAAGCGGGCAAGGCGCATGTCATGCCGCCGCCCTATGTGATCAAGCCGATTGCTGACGGGTCGAGCTTCGGCGTCTTCATCGTCAAGGGCGAGACCAGTCACCCACCGCAGGAAATCCTGCGCGAGGACTGGAATTCTGGCGAGCAGGTGATGGTGGAGCGCTATATTCCGGGGCGCGAGCTGACCTGTGCGGTGATGGGCGATGTGGCGCTGGGCGTGACCGAGATCGTCACCGAACTGACCTTCTACAATTATGAGGCGAAATACGCCAAAGGCGGATCAGTTCACGTTATTCCGGCGGAGCTGAAACCGAAAATTTACGACAAAGTGCAGAAGATGGCACTGGCCGCCCATGCGGCCCTTGGCTGCCGCGGCGTGACCCGTACCGACTTCCGGTACAACGATGCGGTGGGCGAAGACGGCGAACTGGTCTGTCTGGAAATCAACACCCAGCCGGGCATGACGCCGACCTCACTGGTGCCCGAGCAGGCGGCTCACGCCGGGCACTCCTACGAAGAGCTGGTCTCCTGGATGGTGGAGGACGCGAGTTGCAACAGGTAAAGAGCGAGACCTTTCTCGCCGGGGCGCGGCTGGTGGACCCCCGCGCGCTGCCTGTTCCGATCCGCAAGCCGCGCCGGAAACTTGCCAATCACATCAATCGCGCCTGGGTGCTGCATGGCGGGCTGATCCGCCGGGGCGCCATGGTGGCGCTCGTGCTCGCCGCCGGGCTGGCCGTTTATCAGGTGCGGGAGCCGATCGGACAACTCGCCAATACACTGGGCGGGATTGCCCAGGGCAACTTCGCCCAGGCAGGTCTCGCCATCGGCGAAATATCGATCACCGGCCAGGCGCTGACCAGCGAACAGGCCGTTTTCGATGCGCTGGGCATCCAGCCGCATACTTCGACGCTGGGTTTCGACGTGGAGGCGGCGCGGCAGCGGATCGCCGAATTGCCGGCGGTCGAAACAGTCACGGTCCGCAAGACCTATCCGGGTGATGTTGAGGTCGTCATCTCAGAGAAGGTGCCGGTGGCACGCTGGGCTGTTGATGGGGTGACCTTCCTCATCGATGGCAAGGGTGACCAGATTGGCGAGGCCGCGGGAGGCTATGGGGCGCTGCCGCTGGTAATCGGGGATGGCGCGGCAGACGATGCGTTGGTGATGATCCGCGCGCTGGACGGTTTTCCTTCGCTGCAGGACGGGCTGGTGGCCCTTTCGCGCATTGCCGACCGGCGCTGGGACTTGATCTTCGATACCGGCCTCAGGGTGCAATTGCCCGAACAGGGCGTGGCCCAGGCACTGGCGCATCTGGTGTCCTACCAGAACGATTATCAACTTCTCGATCGCGACGTTTCCATCATCGATCTGCGCATCGACAGCGTCGTTGCCGTTCGTCCCAACAAGCCTGAAGACACCGAAGACTCTCAATCATGATAACCGACGCGATGACCTCCCGGCTGCGGCCGGTTCAGCCGGGTAAGGCGACGCTGGTAGCTGTGCTCGATATCGGCTCGACCAAGATTTGCTGCGTCATCGCGCGGCTGGTGCCACGCGCCGAGGGCAAGGCGCTCAAGGGGCGCACGCACCAGGCCGAGGTTATCGGCTTTGGTTATGGACCCTCGTCGGGGGTCAAGAGCGGTGTCGTGACCGATATCGACAAGGCCGAGCAGGCCATCCGCAATGTGGTCGGCATGGCCGAGCGCGCCGCGGGCCTGACGGTGGAAAGCGTGTTGGTCAACGTGACGGCCGGGCGGCTGGGTTCGGAGACGTTCTCGGCTGCTGTGTCGCTGGACGGGCAGGAGGTCGAGAAGACCGACATTTTCCGCGTACTCAAGGCGGTCAATTCGCGTTCGGTGCGGCCGGAGCGTTCGATTATTCATGCGTTGCCGATCGGTTACGCCCTGGATGGGCAGAAGGGCATTCGCGATCCCAAGGGCATGGTGGGCGAAAAGCTCGGCGTGGATGTTGCGGTGGTGAGCGCGGAAACGCTGGCCATGCGCAATCTCGAACTGGTGCTGCATCGCTGTCAC
>NZ_CAJXJS010000059.1 GCF_913055165.1 uncultured Devosia sp. | reverse complement strand
TCCAACATCTCCTTCATGGAAGCGGTGCATGCCCGCTCCTATTCCTCGATCTTCTCGACCCTGTGCCTGACGCCGGACGTGGACGATGCCTATCGCTGGAGTGAGGAAAACGAGTTCCTGCAGCGCAAGGCCCAGCTCATCCTGGCCCAGTATGAGAGCGGGGATTCGCTGAAAAAGAAGATCGCCTCGACCTTCCTGGAAAGCTTCCTGTTCTATTCGGGCTTCTACCTGCCCATGTACTGGTCGAGCCGCGCCAAGCTGACCAATACCGCCGACCTCATCCGCCTCATCATCCGCGACGAGGCCGTGCATGGCTACTATATCGGCTACAAGTTCCAGCGTGAGTTGGAGCGCTTAAGCGACGCGCGCAAGCAGGAGATCAAGGACTTCGCCTTCGACTTCCTGTTCGAGCTTTACGAAAACGAAGCGCGCTATACCGAAGATCTTTATGACGGCGTCGGCCTTTCCGAGGACGTCAAGAAGTTCCTCCACTACAATGCCAACAAGGCGCTGATGAATCTGGGCTACGAAGCCCTGTTCCCGCCCGAAGCCTGCAAGGTCAACGCGGCGATCCTCTCCGCCCTCTCGCCCAATGCCGACGAGAACCACGACTTCTTCTCGGGGTCCGGGTCGAGCTACGTCATCGGCAAGGCGATTGCCACAGAGGACGAAGACTGGGATTTTTGATCTTGCAAAAAGCGGAAGAGCTGCCCCCTGGCACTGAAGCGCCTGCATTGGACGGCTCACCAGATTACGCGGCTCTGGCCGCTAGCTTGCGCGCATCGCCACTCAGGATTGGGGTTTCTACAAGAGCATTGTTCGACCTCGAAGAGGAGCATACCGTTTTCCTTCAGCAGGGCGTCGACGCCTACTGTCGGCTGCAATTGCAGCGAGAGAAAACTATTGTCGGAAAGGGTTCAGGGTTCGACGTTATCAAACGACTCTTGGCTCTAAACGAGCCGGGCGCTGATCCATTCGTTGAGGTTGTCCTGCTTTCGCGCAATTCGCCTGACCTCTCACTTCGTGCGTTCAATTCCATCGAGAAATATGGCCTGCCCATCAAAACTGGTAGCTTCACCAGCGGGCGTCCGATCGGTCCATTTGTTTCGGCTTGGAATATTGATCTGTTTCTTTCGAACGAAGAAGCTGATGTTCAAGCTGCCGTAGATGCTGGCGCAGCTTCAGCCAAGCTTGGCCCGGTGCCCGCGCCCCAATCTGAGCAGGCCGAACACGAAGTCAGGATCGCCTTCGACGGAGATGCTGTCGTCTTCAGCGCCCAGTCTGACGAAATTTATAAGCAGAAGGGCATTGAAGCGTTTTTGGAGCATGAGCGAGATAACGCAACCAACCCCATGTCGCATGGCCCATTCGCCGCGTTCCTACACAAGCTGTCGATCTTGCGCTCCATCTACATGACGCCAGAGGGTGTGAGTAAAGTTCGTATTGCAATTGTCACGGCTCGCAACGCGCCAGCCCATGCTCGAGTTATTCACACCTTGCGGGCCTGGGGCACACCTGCGGACGAAGCCCATTTCGTAGGCGTATTCGATAAGTGGCCAATCTTAAAGGCATTCGGCGCGCATATCTTTTTTGACGATCAGGAGAAGCATGTGCTCGGCGCCGGAAAAGTCGTCCCCTCCGGACATGTTCCGGGGCCGCACGACCCCCAAGCGCCGGTCATTCCAGCAGGAGCCTGAGTTGCCAATAACAGGGATATAAAGAAATCTTTATATCCCCATTGACACCCCAGCCCCCCTCCGCCATCCTGCACAGGTCCATGGTCCCCGCGAGGGGATAACAGGGAATGCCGGTGCGGGGTGCAAAACCCCAAGTCCGGAGCTGCCCCCGCAACTGTTGGCGGAGACGGGTGTTCGTTTGCCCACTGGTCGAATAGGCCGGGAAGGGGAATGCCCGGTTCGATCCGCGAGCCAGGAGACCTACCATGGGCGTGAATTGCCAACTGCAGCCGATCGGGTGGATCGGCCGGAGGACACGACCATGACGATCCGTCACCACTTCCGAATGCGACGCTGCTGGGCGGTCTAGATTGACCCCAACCCAGCCCTGATGCGCCCGCGCTGACACCAGCGTCGGGCGCAATCTTTCATTTTTCGCGCCTGATTGCGCCGCGTTTCTGCGGGCGATCCTGCGCGCCTATTCGCAAACGGAAGTTTCCATGACCCGCTCAGCCAATCTCGGCTTTCCCCGCATCGGCCTCAACCGCGAGCTGAAAAAGGCCCTCGAATCCTACTGGAAGGGCGAAAGCGACGCTGCCACCCTGCACGCTACTGCGGCCCAGCTCCGCGCCCGCCACTGGAGCCTACAGCGCGCGGCCGGGATCGAGGTGATCCCCTCGAACGACTTTTCGCTCTATGACCATGTGCTCGACACATCGGTGCTGGTCGGCGCCATCCCGCCGCGCTTTGCCGAGATCGCCGACCCGGACGCTCGCTATTTCGCCATGGCCCGCGGCACCGATGCCGCACCGGCCATGGAGATGACCAAGTGGTTCGACACCAATTACCACTTCATCGTGCCCGAACTGCATCGCGGGCAGCGCTTCGCGCTCGACGCCAGAAAGCCACTCGACCATTTCCGCGAGGCCAGGGCGCTGGGCCTCGACACGCGCCCGGTAATCCTGGGGCCGGTGACCTTCCTGAGCCTGGCCAAGGCCAAGGATGACGGGTTCGACCCGCTCGACCTGCTCGACGACCTGCTGCCGGTCTATGGCGAGCTGCTGGGCCAGCTCAAGGCGGAGGGCGCCCAATGGGTGCAGATCGATGAGCCGGTGCTGGTGCTCGACCTCTCCGACAAGCAGAAGGCAGCCCTCGAAAAGGCCTATGCGGTGCTGGGCAAGGCCGGTCCCGATATCCTGCTGACCACCTATTTCGGCGATCTGCGCGACAATGCCGCGCTTGCCGCCAAGCTCCCGGTTGCTGGTTTGCATGTCGATCTCGTCCGCGCCCCCGCTCAGCTCGACGCCGTGCTGGCGGCCCTTCCGGCGGACAAAACCTTGTCGGTCGGCGTGGTCGATGGCCGCAATATCTGGCGCACGGATCTGGATGCGGCGTTCGGCCTGGTCAGCAAGGCCTGGGATCATATCGGCCCGGATCGGCTGGAAATCGCGCCATCCTGCTCGCTGCTGCACAGCCCCGTCGATCTCGAAGCGGAAACCGCGCTGGACGATGAGCTGAAATCCTGGCTGGCCTTTGCCCGGCAGAAGCTGGACGAGGTTTCGGCGCTCACCATCGCGCAGAAGCGGGGCAGGGGCGCCGCCAGAGCAGCGTTCGACGCCAGCGCTGCGGCCATTGCGGCGCACAGGGCCAGCCCGCGCATTCACCGGCCCGAGGTCAAGGCCCGCGTTGGCGAAGCCATCGCCCTCGATCGCGGTTCACCCTTTGCCAGTCGCCGCGACAGGCAGCGCGCCCGCTTCAATCTGCCTGACTATCCGACCACCACCATTGGCTCATTCCCCCAGACCAAAGAGGTGAGGCAGGCCCGCGCGGCCTTCAGGAAAGGGGAGCTCGACCGGGCCGGCTATGACGCCTTCCTCGAACAGGAAACCGAAAACGCCATTCGCATCCAGGAAGAGCTGGGGCTCGACGTGCTGGTGCATGGCGAATTCGAGCGCAATGACATGGTGGAGTATTTTGGCGAACAGCTCGACGGTTTCGCGTTCACCAAAAATGGCTGGGTGCAATCCTATGGCAGCCGCTGCGTCAAGCCGCCGGTGATCTATGGCGATGTCTCGCGCCCGGCGCCGATGACCGTGCGCTGGTCGGCCTTTGCGGCGTCCCTCACCGACAGGCCCATGAAAGGCATGCTGACCGGGCCGGTCACCATCCTGCAATGGAGCTTTGTGCGGGTCGACCAGTCGCGTTCGGAGACCTGCCGCCAGATTGGCCTGGCTATCCGGGATGAGGTGCTCAACCTCGAACGGGCCGGTATCGGAATCATCCAGATCGATGAGCCGGCGCTGCGCGAAGGCCTGCCGCTGCGCCGGGCCGATTGGGACGCCTATCTGCGCTGGGCGGTGGATTGCTTCCGCCTGACCGCCTCCGGCGTCGCTGATGACACGCAGATCCACACCCATATGTGCTATGCCGAGTTCAACGACATCATGCCCGCCATTGCCGAAATGGACGCTGACGTGATCTCCATCGAGACCTCCCGGTCCGACATGGAATTGCTCAAGGCGTTCGGCGACTACAGCTATCCCAATGAAATCGGCCCGGGGGTCTGGGATATCCACGCGCCGCGCGTGCCCGGACAGGCGGATATGGAAGCCCTTATCCGCAAGGCCGCCCGATCCATTCCGGCCGACCAGCTCTGGGTCAATCCCGATTGCGGATTGAAGACGCGGGGCTGGCCCGAAGTTCGGGCTTCGCTGGAGAATCTGGTCGCCGCGGCACGCACGCTGCGGGCCGAGAGCAGGAAGACCGCAGCGGCATAATCACACCAGCAGGCGCAGATTGCTGTTCATGAAATAGCGCTCGAACAGCGGGGTGGTCGCGGCGCCAATGGCGCGGGCATTGAAGCCTACCGCGGCCGCTTCGACCTTGGGCGCGATCAGCCCCCGCATGTCCTGGTTGACCAGATAGCGGCGGGTTCGCTCCACCAGCTCATGCTTGACCGAAGTGGGGAAAGCGCCATCGATCAGGATGGCTTCGAAATCGATCACCGCACAGGCCGAGAGGCTGGCGCGCGCCAGTTCCTGCGCCGTCCGGCCGATCCAGGGCTCAACGAACTTGGCAAACCGGTCCCAATCCTGCGGTTGCTCCCACAGGGCCGCGGGATCGAGCCCGTTTTCGGCCAGGCGCGCTTCAAGCAGGTGGATCGACGCCGTGTCGATCAATTGCTGGCTCTCGCCTTGGGGGCCGAAGCTGCGCAGCGAGCCCAGGGCCCCGGCATTGCCATGATGGCCCGGATAGACGGAATGGTTGAGGACGATGCCGCCGCCCACAAAGGCACCGATGAAGAAATAGGCGTAGTCGCGAAACTCCTTGCCACGGCCATAGATGTGCTCGGCCTGGCAGCCCGCAGTGGCGTCGTTGACCACCGAAACGGGCAGGGTGGTGAACTTGCTCACCTCGGCGGCGATGTCGATATCGCGCCAGGAGGCGAACTGATCGGCCGGCGCGCCCACCAGCTCGCTCCATTTCCACAGCTCGAAGGGCGTGCCGACGCCGATCCCGCAGATTCGCTCCCGCTCGGCCGGCGTGCAGCGCGCCAGGATGTCTTCCAGGCCTTCGCGCAGAAAGGCGAAGATGGGCTCGGGCAGGGGATATTGATAGGTCGCTTGCAGCTGATGCCGCACGGTGCCGCGAAAATCGGTCAGCAGCAGCACGGCGCTGCGGCGCCCGATCTTGTAGCCAAAGGAAAAGACGCCGCCCTCGGCCAGGCTCATCGGCACAGATGGCTTGCCGACCTTGCCTTTGACCGGCGTTCCACGCGCCAGCAATCCCTCCGCCTCCATCTCGCGCAGGATGATTGAGACGGTCTGGGGGGAGAGATTGGCCAGCCGCGCCAGATCGCTGCCGGCCGTGGGGCCATGGCGCTGCAGCAGCGTCAGCAGCAGGCGCTCATTATAGTCGCGAACCCCACTCTGGTTCACGCCCCGGCTGACGGTTCTGATGATCGGCTCTCCCATGGCGGGCACCATAGAGACACCTTTCCACAAGCGGAAGATGGTCGAGGCAAAATAAATAAATAAAGTAGATTTATATATTGACGCGCCATCTGATTGTCGCCACCATGGGAGCGTCAATCGTGCAAGGCCGGCTTCGGGCGGGGCAGAGGAACCCCGCATTTCCGGCCGAATTGGGAGAGAGAACCTTGAAAAAACTGCTTGTTGGCACAGCCCTGTGCCTTGCCGCCATGTCGTCCACAGCCATGGCGCAGGACGTATCCGCGTGCCTGATCACCAAGACCGACACCAACCCCTTCTTCGTCAAGATGAAAGAAGGCGCCGAGGCCAAGGCGGCCGAGCTGGGCGTGACGCTGAAGTCCTTCGCCGGCAAGATCGACGGCGACCACGAGACCCAGGTTGCGGCCATTGAAACCTGCATTGCCGACGGCGCCAGCGGCATCCTGATCACCGCCTCGGACACCTCTGCCATCGTTCAGTCGGTGCAGAAGGCGCGGGATGCGGGCCTTGTCGTTATTGCGCTCGATACGCCCCTGACGCCGATCGACGCTGCGGACGCCACCTTCGCGACGGACAATTTCATCGCCGGTGAGCTGATCGGCAAATGGGCTGCCGGCAAGCTCGGCGCCGATGGCGTGGCCAATGCCAAGATCGCCATGCTCGATCTCGCCGTCAGCCAGCCCAGCGTCGACGTGCTGCGCGACCAGGGCTTCCTGCAGGGCTTCGGCATCGATCTGGGCGATCCCAACAAATGGGGCGATGAAACCGATCCGCGCATCGTTGGTCACGACGTGACCGCCGGCAACGAGGAAGGCGGCCGCAAGGCCATGGAAAACCTCCTCGCCAAGGACCCCATGATCAATGTGGTCTACACCATCAACGAGCCCTCCGCCGCCGGCGCCTATGAGGCCCTCAAGTCCTTCGGCCGCGAAAACGACGTGCTGATCGTCTCGGTGGATGGTGGTTGCCCGGGCGTCGCCAACGTCAAGGACGGCGTCATCGGCGCGACCTCCCAGCAATATCCGCTGCAGATGGCGGCGCTGGGCGTGGAGGCCATCAAGGCCTGGGCCGATAGCGGCGCCAAGCCGGAGCCGACCCCCGGCAAGGACTTCTTCGATACCGGCGTGAAGCTGGTTACCGATGAGCCGGTGGATGGCGTCGAATCCATCGACAGCACCGAGGGCGCGGCCCTCTGCTGGGGCTAATCTGAAATCTGAGATATGATCTGGCAGGGGAGGGCCATGGCCGCCCCTGCCAGGCCAATGGGAAACCGGGGAGGAAACCCATGTCCAACCAGTCGGGGGCCGAGAGCGGCCTCGCGCCCGGCGGCGAGTCCATCGCCAGCTTTGCCTATCAGCACACCCTGATTTCGCGCGTGCAGCACGCCCTGCACTCCAATCCGGCACTCGTGCCGCTGATTGTGCTGATCGCCAGCATCATCGTCTTCGGCGCCTTGCTGGGCACCAAGTTCTTCTCCTCATTCGCCCTGACGCTCATCCTGCAGCAGGTCGCCATTGTCGGCATCGTTGGCGCAGCCCAATCGCTGGTGATCCTGACCGCCGGCATTGACCTCTCGGTCGGCGCCATCATGGTGCTGAGCTCGGTGATCATGGGCCAGTTCACCTTCCGCCTTGGCTTGCCGCCGGCCGTTGCCGTCGCCTGTGGCCTGGCGGTGGGCACCTTTATCGGCTTCATCAATGGCTGGCTGATCGCCCGCATCAAATTGCCGCCCTTCATCGTCACCCTGGGCATGTGGCAGATCGCCCTTGCCACCAACTTCCTCTATTCGGGCAACGAGACCATCCGCGCCCAGGAGATCGAGGCCAGCGCGCCGCTGCTGCAGTTCTTCGGCCAGTCCTTCTCGATCGGGGGCGCCGTCTTCACCTATGGCGTGATTTTCTTCATCCTCCTGGTACTGCTCCTGGCCTATGTGCTGCGACACACCGCCTGGGGCCGGCATGTCTATGCGGTCGGTGACGATCCGGACGCTGCTGAACTCTCGGGTGTCAATTCGCGCAAGGTGCTGATCTCGGTCTATGCGCTGTCCGGGCTCATCTGCGCCTTTGCCGGCTGGGTGCTCATCGGCCGTATCGGTTCGGTCTCGCCCACCTCCGGCCAGTCCGCAAATATCGAATCCATCACCGCCGTGGTGATTGGCGGCATCTCGCTGTTCGGCGGGCGCGGCTCGATCCTGGGCATGTTCTTCGGTGCCCTGATCGTCGGCGTCTTCTCATTGGGCCTGCGGCTGCTCGGTGCCGACGCACAATGGACATATCTGCTCATCGGCGCGCTCATCATCGGCGCTGTCGCCGTGGACCAGTGGATCAGAAAGGTCTCAGCCTGATGGAACCCATTCTTTCCGCCCGCGCCCTCAACAAGCGCTATGGCCGCGTCACCGCCCTGGACAATTGCGATTTCGACCTGATGCCCGGGGAAATCCTGGCCGTCATCGGCGACAATGGCGCCGGCAAGTCATCGCTGATCAAGGCGCTCTCGGGCGCCATCCAGCCCGATAGCGGCGACATCTTCCTTGATGGCCAGAAGGTGCATTTTGCCTCGCCGATCGACGCGCGCAATGCGGGGGTCGAAACGGTGTACCAGACCCTGGCCATGTCGCCGGCCCTGTCGATTGCCGACAACATGTTCATGGGCCGCGAAATCCGCAAGACCGGCTTTATGGGCAAGGTCTTGCGCCAGCTGGATCGCCCGACCATGGAGCGCATCGCGCGCGAAAAACTTTCCGAACTGGGCTTGATGACCATCCAGAACATCAACCAGGCAGTTGAAACGCTGTCCGGCGGCCAGCGCCAGGGCGTGGCCGTGGCCCGCGCAGCGGCCTTCGGCTCCAAGGTCATCATCCTCGACGAGCCGACCGCGGCGCTCGGTGTCAAGGAATCCCGGCGCGTGCTCGACCTCATCCAGGACGTGCGGGCGCGCGGCATCCCGATCATCCTGATCAGCCACAACATGCCGCATGTGTTTGAGGTTGCCGACCGCATCCACGTGCACCGGCTCGGCCGCCGCCTCTGCGTCATCGACCCCAAGGATTACACCATGTCCGACGCGGTGGCGTTCATGACCGGGGCCAAGTCGCCACCAACGGCCCAAGCTGCGGTAGCCTGAAACATTCGCCACCAGCCGAGACCGGCCCTGCTCCTCCCAACGGGGCAGGGTCGCCTGCTATTCGGGCTCAGCCACGCGTGTCGCCGGATGCGAACCGAGCCCGGCGCAACCGCGAAAAATTGCCTGCACGCTGTGCCGCTATGGGTGGCGCAACTGCCAGTGATGCAAAATTACTGGGAGATTTGGCTGGGGAACCTGGATTCGAACCAAGATCGACGGAGTCAGAGTCCGCTGTTCTACCATTGAACTATTCCCCAGCAGGTGCCTGCCGGCGGTGTGGCGCTGGTGCCCTCGGGTGGGGCGGCGAAGCGCGACGGGGGTGTCATTAGACAAAGCTTGGCCCGAATGCAAGCGCGGTGATCCCGGATTGTGCGCCAGGCATCATTTTATCCCAGCTTTTGGCCGTGGCCGGCCGGGGTGGCGGAATGCTTTACATTGCGCTTGGGCCTGCCTTGCTCTACCGTCGATCTCGACAACGCAACATGAGGTGCGTTCGGGCGCGGCCGGTTTATCCGGTCCCGGCGACCGCGCACCAAGGAGCCACCAGTGACCGATTCTGTTCGGTCCGCCCTGGCCGCGTCCGTTCTGGACGAGGCGGGGGCCGGCGTTTCTTCCGGTCCTGTCCGGAAGGAGAGGGTCGGTGCATCCGCGCCGGTCGTGCCGGCGCAACGGACCCCAAACGCCCCCCATCCCAGGCGCGGCCGGGGGCCGCTTTATGCGGCGCTGGACCTGGGCACCAATAATTGCCGGCTGTTGATCGCCCGCCCGCATGACCGCGGATTTCGCGTGCTGGACGGATTTACCCGAATCGTCCGGCTGGGCGAGGGCGTGTCGGTCACCGGCCGGCTTTCGGACGCGGCCATGGAACGGACGCTCGATGCGCTGCGCCAGTGCCGCAACAAGCTGCGCGACCACCAACCCACCCGCATGCGCCTGATCGCCACCGAGGCCTGCCGGGCGGCCGAGAATGGCCCCGCTTTCCTGGAGCGCGTGAAGAACGAGACCGGGCTGGAGCTGGAAATTGTCGACCGCCGCACCGAAGCCGAACTGGCGGTGACCGGCTGCGCCGACCTCATTGATGGTGCCGCGCAGGGCGCCCTGATGTTCGATATCGGTGGCGGCTCGTCCGAACTGGCCTGGCTCGATTTCCGGGGTGGGCGGCCGCGCGCCCAGGGGCGCATGTCGGCCTCCATCCGCTCCTGGCAATCCCTGCCAGTCGGCGTGGTCTCGATCGCCGAGAAGTTCGGCGGCGTCGATGTCACTCCCGAGGTGTTCGAGGCCATGGTGGACTATGTGGGTTCGCATCTGCGCCAGTTCCGCGGCCGCGAAAAGCTGCGGCAGATGATCGGCAGCCACCCGGTGCACCTGATCGGCACCTCCGGCACGGTTACCACGCTGGCGGGCCTGCATTTGGGTCTTGAGCGCTATGAGCGCCAGAAGGTGGATGGGCTGTGGATGGGGCGCGACGCGGTGGACCAGACCATGCGGGCGCTGCTGGGCATGCCCTTTGCGCGCCGCGTGGCGCATCCCTGCATCGGCAAGGACAGGGCCGATCTGGTGCTGCCCGGTTGCGCCATTTTTGAGGCCATCCGCCGGGAATGGCCGACCGAGCGCGTCCGCGTTGCCGATCGCGGCCTGCGTGAGGGCATCTTGATTTCGCTGATGGATGCGGATCGTCCGCACAAGCGGCCAAACCGTTATCCCAGGAGGCAGGGCAATGGCCAATAACAAGGCTCTGGGCACGGGCGGCCGCAAATCCGACAAGGATCTCAAGATCCGGGTGAAGACGGCAAAGGGGCGCAAGGTCGCCTCGACCAAATGGCTCGAACGCCAGCTCAACGACCCCTATGTCGCGCGCGCCCGCGCCGAAGGCTATCGCTCGCGCGCCGCCTTCAAGATCAAGGAAATGAACGAGAAGCATAAGTTCTTCAAGCGCGGCAACCGGGTGGTCGACCTGGGCGCGGCGCCGGGAGGATGGTCGCAAGTGGCGGCGGCGGCGGTTGGCTCGACCGATGCCAATCCGCTGGTGGTCGGCATCGACTATCTCGACATGGACCCCATTCCAGGGGTGATCCTGTTCAAGAAGGATTTCACCGAGGACGACGCGCCAGCCATGCTCATCGAAGCCCTGGGCGGCCACAAGGCCGATGTGGTGATGAGCGACATGGCCTGGCCAACGACCGGCCATCGCGCCACCGACCATCTGCGCATCGTTCACTTGATCGAAATTGCCGCCGATTTTGCCATCCAGGTGCTCAATCCCGGCGGGTCCTTCGTGGCCAAGGTGTTCCAGGGCGGCACCGAGCATGAGCTTCTGCACATGCTCAAGCGCCACTTCACCTCGACCTTCCACGTCAAGCCACCCTCGAGCCGCAAGGATTCGGCGGAGGCCTACCTGGTGGCCAAGGGGTTCAAGGCTGCGCCGTCGGTCCGCGACGCGGATGAGGCCGACAGGGACTGAGGCGCGCGCCTCAATGCACGTGCGGCCCGCCCAATAGCTGGTGGCCGGCATTGCGGGGCAGGCGCAGGAACATGACCACGGCGACGGCGCTGACTGCGGCGACCACATAGAAGGCGATGTGGAAGTCGATCAGGGCCAGTTCGCCCCCGCCACGCAGGCGATGCGCCAGCTCCAGCATGCCGCCGCCCAGCGCGACGCCCATGGCGAACATCAACTGGCCCCAGACCTGGCTGATGACATTGGCCTGCCCCGCATCCTTGTCCTCCACATCGGCGAACACAAAGGCATTCGAGCCCGTCCAGAACGTGGATTGCCAGAACCCGGTGAAGACGAGGATGCCCAGGATCAGGGGAATCGGCGTGCCGGGCACGTAGAAGCCCATGACCAGAATGCCCAGTGTCGAAACCAGGGTGGAGATGACCAGGGGATATTTGAAGCCCCAGTTCTTGAAAATCCAGTTGGCGACAAACTTGGCCGCAAGCGCGCCAATGGCGGCAACGAAGGTCACCATGCCGCTTTCGAACGGGCTCAGCCCGAAACTCAACTGGAGCATCAGCGGAAAGAGGAAGGGCACCGCACCCTGGCCGAGGCGAAAGAAGCTGCCCGCCACGACCGACACCCGGAAGATGGGCAGGCGCAGCAATCTCAGGTCAAGCAGCGGGAATTCGGTGGCCAGAGCATGGCGCGTGTAGAAATAGCCCAGCCCGATCCCCAGCGTGGCGGCCACCACGCCATAGATCGGGGGCAGGGCGGGCAGGCTGATGACCGAGCAGCCAAAGGCAAAGAGCGCGAAGGCCAGGCCCGCCAGCACGAAGCCCTTGCCATCGATATTGCGCGGCTTGTTCCGCTGCTCATTGGGCAGCGCATATCCCACCATCAGAATGCCGAGAAGGCCGATGGGCACATTGATGATGAAGATCCAGTGCCAGGAGAAATAGGTGGTCAGGAAGCCGCCAAAGGGTGGGCCGACGATCGGGCCGATGAGGGCAGGGATGGTCAGCCAGGCCATGGCGTCGACCAACTGGTGCCGCGGTGTCGACCGGACGAGGACAAGGCGCGCCACCGGCCCCATCATCGCGCCACCCATGCCCTGGATGAAGCGGGCGCCGACGAACTGCGCCAGTGAGCTGGAAAATGCACAGGCAATCGAGCCGATTATGAAGACCAGCATGGCGACACGGAACACACGGCGAGCGCCGAAGCGGTCCGCCATCCAGCTTGAAATCGGAATGAATATGGCCAGCGCCACCAGATAGGCCGTGAGCGCCAGCTTGAGAGAAATCGGGTCTGTGCCGATATCCTGGGCGATGGCGGCCAGCGAGGTGGCGATGACGGTGGAGTCCATGTTCTCCATGAACAGCGCCGTAGCAAGGATCAGTGGTGTTGCGCGTGACATCTATTGGTCGGGCCCGGTTTCCGGAACCGCTCACTCCCTGGCGGCGCCGTGGCCGGAAACATTGCTGCCCGCATCATGTGGCAGGCGGAAAAAGATAAGGCCGGCAAGCGCGCTCAGGCCCCCGACGGTGAAAAAAGCGATCTGGAAATTGAGCAGCGTCAGGTGTCCGCCGCTGAGAGTGCTGGTGACTTCGAGAATGGCACCGGCGACAGCCACCCCGAACGCCACGGACAATTGCTGGCCCACCGCGACGATGGCGGTAGCCTGGCTGGCCTCCTCATCGGAGATATCGGCATATCCAATGGCGTTGGTGCCGGTGAAAAAGATCGATCGCAGCACGCCGCCCACGAGCAGGATGATCATCATCACCGCCACCGGAGTTTCTGCAGTGAAAAGCCCCTGGGCCGCGATCAGCACACCACCAAATACGGCCGAAAAGCCCAGGACCCGGGGAAAGCCGAAGCGGGCAAAGATGCGCTCGGCAATGAACTTGCTCATGATGGCGCCAATGGCGGAAATGAAGGTGATGGCGCCGGACTGGAAAGGGTTGAGCCCGAAACCGAGCTGCAGCATCAGGGGAAGCAGGAACGGCATGGCGCCCACGCCGATGCGGAACATCGAGCCGCCCGTGATCGAGGATCGGAACAGGCCGTGGCGGAACAGCTTTGGATCGAGCAGCGGATATTTCGCCTTTCGCGCATGCAGCAGGTAGAACAGGGCCGCTGTCACGCCGATGGCCAGAGTCAGATACCCATAGATGATCGGCAGGGCCGGAAGGCTAATGACTGACAGTCCGAAAACGCAGCCGGCAAAGGCGATGGCAGCGATGAAGAAGCCCACGATATCCACCGGCCGTGGCGTCCGCTCGTCCGGCACCTGAAGATAGATGCTCGAGAATATGATGCCCGCAATGCCGATCGGGATGTTGATCCAGAAGATCCAGTGCCAGGAAAGATAGGTGGTGAGAAAGCCGCCGATCAATGGTCCGGTGACCGGTGCCACCAGGGCCGGTATGGTCAGCCAGGCCATGGCTGCCACCAGTTCGTTGCGCGGCGTCGAGCGCACCAGCAGCAGGCGCCCGACGGGCGTCATCATTGATGAGCCGATGCCCTGGAAGAATCGCGACGCCACGAAGGTTTCGAGCGAATAGGCAAAGGAACAGGCCAGGGAGCCCAGCATGAATACGAATATCGCCAGGCGGAAGATGTTCTTGGCGCCAAACCGGTCCGCCATCCAGCCGCTGATGGGGATGAAGATCGCCAGCGCGACGAAATAGGCGGTTAGCGCCAGTTTCAACGCAATGGGCTCAGTGCCGATATCAGCCGCGATCGCCGGCAGCGATGTGGCAATAACGGTCGAGTCCATCTGTTCCATGAACAGGGCGACCGCCAGGATGAGCGGGGTAACGCGGATCAAGACAAGAAACCGGGATGATTTGGAACGGCCGCGAACGCGGCATGCACACTATGGGCCGATCCGAAGCTCGCGCCTAGTCCAAAAAGGCGGTCCCGGCCATGATCTAGCTCCTGGCGCGCAATGCTCCGGCGACAACGGGCAGCAGCAGCGCGCTGGCATAGTAGAGATAGACATCAGCCTTGTAGTAGCCGTCCGCCGGCTGCAGCAGCATCACGATAAACACGTAATCCATCACCACCGCGATCGCGACCCAGATCAGCCCGATCACCAGCCCCTGCTGAATGGTCTTCACATAGGCCCATCGCCAAAGCACGAAGATCGTGGCGGCCAACCCGAGCGGCGTGATGAACCAGCCCAACTGCTCGGTGGGCACAAACGGGAAAAACGCAATGCCCAGCAGATAGCCGAAAAGCCACAGCAACAGCCCCCAGCCAACTCCGTATTGCAGATATAGTCGCCAAGTGTACATCGCAGGCCCCTCTGCTTGTCCCGCTCACCAACAACTCTAGCACCGTCTGCCTTGCCTGGGTTTGCCCCCGATCAAATCGGGCCTTCTTCGCATCAGGGCAATGCGCACTCGCCACTAGGCAAACCCGGTATCGGGTGCTATTGACCCTCGCCAACCTGAACCCGCGGCTCCTCTCCGCCGGTTCGCATTCCAACAGTTCTGTATTTCATCAGAAGGCAGGAAGGGTCTGGCCTTGGCGAAGATCATTACCACTATCACCGGCGACGCGGCACTCACCTTTGACGACGTGCTGCTGCAGCCGGCGCGCTCCGACATCCTGCCGACCGAAACTGATATATCCACTTATGTCACCAAGGACATAGCGCTCAAGCTGCCGATTCTTTCGTCTGCCATGGACACGGTCACCGAGGCCAACATGGCCATCGCCATGGCCCAGGCCGGCGGCATGGGCGTGATTCACAAGAACCTGACGGCAGAGCAGCAGGCCGAACAGGTGCGGATGGTCAAGAGCTTTGAAAGCGGCATGGTGGTGAACCCCATTACCATTGGCCCAGAAGCGACACTCTCCGACGCGCTGGCACTGATGCAGCAGAGCAGGATTTCCGGCATTCCGGTGGTTGAAAACGGTGGCAAGGGCGGCCGCGCCATCGGCAAGCTGGTCGGGATACTCACCAATCGCGATGTGCGCTTTGCTTCCAATCCCAATCAGCCGATTTCCGAGTTGATGACCAGGGACAACCTGATCACCGTGGGAGAAGGGGTCTCCAAGGAAGAGGCCAAGGTCCTGCTGCACCGCAACCGCATCGAAAAGCTGCTGGTGGTGGATGCCGACTATCGCTGCATTGGCCTGATCACCGTCAAGGATATCGAAAAGGCCCAACTGCATCCCAACGCGGTCAAGGACGAGCAGGGACGCCTGCGCGTCGCCGCCGCCTCCACCGTGGGCGATGGCGGTTTCGAGCGCTCTTTGCAGCTGATCGATGCCGGCGTCGATCTCCTCGTCATCGACACGGCCCATGGCCATTCGGTGCGTGTTGCCGAGGCGGTGGAACGGGTCAAGCGTGAGAGCAATTCCACCCGCATCGTCGCGGGCAATGTGGCCACTCCGGAAGCTACACGGGCACTGATCGATGCTGGTGCCGATGCCATCAAGGTCGGCATCGGCCCGGGCTCCATCTGCACGACCCGCATCGTTGCCGGTGTCGGCGTCCCCCAATTGGCAGCGGTGATGGGCTGCGCTGAAGAAGCCAGCAAGTCGGGTGTGCCGATCATCGCCGATGGCGGTATCAAATTCTCCGGCGACATGGCCAAGGCCCTGGCCGGTGGCGCCTCCTGCGTCATGGTGGGGTCGCTACTCGCCGGGACCGACGAAGCGCCGGGCGAGGTGTTCCTCTACCAGGGACGCTCCTACAAGTCTTACCGCGGCATGGGCTCGGTGGGCGCCATGGGCGCCGGCTCCGCCGACCGCTATTTCCAGCAGGATGTGCGCGACCAGATGAAGCTGGTCCCCGAGGGCATCGAAGGGCAGGTGCCCTACAAGGGCCCGGTCAATGCGGTGCTGCACCAGCTCGCTGGCGGACTGCGCGCCTCCATGGGCTACACGGGTGCCCACACTCTCAAGGACTTCCGCGAGAACTCGGTGTTCGTGAAAATCTCCGGGGCGGCGCTTAGTGAAAGCCATGTCCATGATGTGACCATCACGCGTGAAGCACCCAACTATCGCAGCGGGCGCTAGCGGCGGCGCCTTCCGACATTTCCTGCAACGCGGCGGCGTTCGCCACGTTGTAGAAAAACGGAGGAAGCGTCGATGAGCGAGAGCCACTACATAGTCTGCCTGCGCGCGGGATCGTGGTTGCACACCAATCGCGGAACCACGTCCGCACCGTTCACCAGCCGCGAGGCGGCCATTGAGGCCGCCATAGAAGAGGCCCGCAATTCCGGCGATCCAGATGCCGAAGTCATCGTCCAGGCGTCGGAAACCTCAACCGAGACGGTCTGGCGATCCGGGCGAGAAGGACAGGCCGAACGCTGAGTCCGGGCTGAACGGATTTGGGCGCGGACACCGCCGTTTCTGCTATAGGGGCCATCCGGATTGGTCCAAATCTCTAAGGGAGCCTGTGCGTGCCGCTGCTCGACAAAGTCCTCATCCTGGCGATTTTCGCCCAGGTCACGCTGGCCCTTGGGCTGGTCCTCTGGATGGGTTGGGAACGTGTGCCCAGGGTCATGCGGGGCGAAATCCCGGTGGCGGAGATCGCGGTGGAACGGACCGCCTATCCGCTCAAGGCGCGTCTATTGTCGAACAGCTTCGACAATCAGTTCCAGCTCCCCGTTCTCTTCTTTGTGGGCGCACTGCTGTCCCTGTATGTTGGGGGAACCGGCTGGATTGAGGCCCTGCTGGCCTGGCTGTTTGTCGGCCTGCGCTACGCTCATGCCGCTATCCACGTCACCACCAACCGGGTCTATCGACGCTTTATCGTCTATACGGCCGGACTTGCCGTGCTGGGCCTGTTCTGGCTATGGCTCGTGCTTCGTATCCTTCTGCTTCCGAGTGCCTGATCCATGCGTCTTCCCGGGCGAATAGCCGCTGCCATCGAAGTTCTGGCCGACGTCGAGGCGCGGCACCGACCGGTTTCGGAGGCTCTCAAGGCCTGGGGGCTGAACAACCGCTTTGCCGGGGCGGGCGACCGCGCGGCGATCGGCAATTTGGTCTATGACGCCCTTCGCCGGCGCGCCTCGCACAGCTTCGCCATGGGTAGCGACAGCCCGCGCGCGCTGGTCCTGGCGGTGGTCATGCGGGACTGGGGCGAGGCGGCTGCGGCCCTCAATGATGCCTTTGCCGGCGACAGCCATGCCCCCGATGCCCTGACCGATGAGGAAGCTGCGGGCGCAAATGCTGACCTCTCGACCGCGCCGGCCGGCATTCAGGCGGATTTCCCCAATTGGCTGCTGCCCTCGCTCGAGCGCGCCTTCGACGGCGACCTCATCGCCGAGGGGCAGGCGATGGCAGGCCGGCCTTCGCTCGACCTGCGCGCCAATGCCCTCAAGGCCTCGCCGGAAAAGGTCATGAAGTCATTGGCCCGGTTTTCGCCCCAGACCACGACCATCGCGCCTTTCGGCATCACCATACCGGCCGGTCCGCGTGACGCACGCACGCCCAATGTCACCACCGACGAAGGCTACCAGAAGGGCTGGTTCGAGGTGCAGGACCAAGGCAGCCAGATCGTCGCCGCCCTGGCCGGGGCGCGTGAAGGGGAGCAGGTGCTCGATCTTTGCGCCGGGGCAGGGGGAAAGACGCTCGCCCTGGCCGCTTCCATGGGCAATAAGGGGCAAGTCTTTGCCTATGACGCTGATCGCACCCGCCTGGCGCCGATTTATGAGCGCCTCAAGCGCAACGCTGTGCGCAACGCGCAGGTGCGTGCCCCGCAGGCCGGCGCGCTGGAAGATCTGGTCGGCAAAATGGACCGTGTCGTGGTTGACGCTCCGTGCACAGGGACCGGTACATGGCGCCGGCGGCCCGATACGAAGTGGAAGCTCACGCCCGAATTGCTGGCCCAGCGCCAGACCGAGCAGGCGGCAATCCTGGAAGAGGCCGTGCGCTATCTCAAGCCGGGCGGAACGCTGGTCTATATCACCTGCTCGATTTTGCCTGAAGAGAATGACGATCAGGTCCTCGCCTTCCTCAAGGCGCATGGCGATTTGAAGAGCATGGATATCGCTGCGGCCTGGCGCAGGGCGCTGATCACCGATCTTCCCGAAGGTCTTGCCACACCGGCTGGCGGCATCTGCCTGACGCCCCACCGCACCAAAACGGACGGCTTCTACTGCCACCTGCTGCAGAAAGCATGATGCGGCCCAATCATTGGACTCCGGAGTGAACCACCCGGCGGCCCATTCCGTTCTCTATTGTGAAACCCAATCGGGGAGAACGAGATGCACGCCACTGCAACAGACTACCGCACCCCTCAGTCCTGGATCGCGCTGGCGGTCTTCCTGGTTCTGGTCATTGGCATAGGCGCCCTGGTCGGCACGCAATCGCAGCCCGGGACCTGGTACGAATCGCTGGCCAAGCCGCCGCTCAATCCGCCCAACTGGGTCTTTGGCCCGGTCTGGTTCACTCTCTATGTGATGATTGCGGTGGCCGGCTGGCGCATCTGGGTTGCGGCGCCCAAGTCTGGCGCAATGAAGCTCTGGGGCGCCCAGATGCTGCTCAACTGGGCCTGGTCGCCCGTCTGGTTCCTGGCGCAGATGCCGTGGCTGGCTTTCGTCATCCTGGTGGTCATGTGGTTGTCTATAGCTGGGTTCATTGCGCTGTCGCGAAGGCACGACGCCATCGCTCCATGGCTGTTCGCGCCCTATCTCGCCTGGGTCAGCTTCGCCGGCTATCTGAACCTGTCGATTGCGCTGCTAAACTAGGCTGGTTGCGGTCTCGCCAAGGCTGGAGTGGCCTGCTCCAGCCCCCGCGCCCATCTGATCACCGGCGCTTCCAGCCATCGGTAGGAAGCGGTGGCGATGGTAACCGATAGTCCCACCGAAGCGGCCACGGCCATCAGCCAGAGCGGCCCGTCGGTCATGGTGCCATAGACAAACTTCGGCACGAAATAGATCTGGATCAGCTCGATGACGATGGTGTGGTAGATGTAGATACCGAACGAGATCTGGGCCACGAACCGCGTGACGGGATTGTCGAGCAATCGTCCGACAGCGACGGTGGATGGTCCGGTCAGCAGCACCAACCCGATCAGCAGATGCATGGTCGGGAAGCGATACGGCACCTGCAGCCAGCCATAGAGCTCACCGGCCTCGCGATAGGCTTCGCCCCACATATAGATAGCGACCGCCACCAGCGCCCCGAGGCAAACGATGTCCATCGCCCAGTGACGGATACGGGCAAATTGCACCTGCAGCCCGCCGGCCAGCGCTCCCACGGAGAACATGGCGAAGAAGGCGAAGGGGTTGAACCAGGGCATCCAGGTCTTGGCGCCGCCCTGCAATCCATATTCCCAGCCCATGCGATAAGGGTCGACCACCACCCAGGAACTGAACGCCAGATGGCCGAGCAGCGCTAGCGCCGGCACCCCGAGAAAGACCATGCGCATGGCCCAACCGGGCAACCGGCCAGCCAGCGCGAATACGCCCAGGAACCCGAGCGGCAGCAAGATATAGGACGTTGCCTCAAAGCCGATCGACCACAGCGGTCCGTTCACTTCGACGGGGAAGAATGTGAGCCAGTGCCAGTCGCTGACGAGGAAGAAGCCGGCTAAATAGCGCACCCAGAGCCATATGTCCGGTGTTGCGCCCCAGACAAGGATGCTCAGCACGAAGGTGACCGTGAGCGCCGTCCAGAAGCCCGGCAGGATTCTCGCTGCCCGGCGCAAGGTGTAGATGCGTAGCGACGGCATAGGCTCGCCTCGGTCCAGCGCCTGCCAGAACGGCCGGGCCAGAAGAAACCCGCTCAGCACGAAGAAAATGCCGACCCCGAACGTGCCGCCATTGGCCAGAACCTGCGCGATATCGGCATCGCCCAGCGGCGAGCGGAAATCAATCTTCTGCGTCAGATGATGGAAAAGCACGATCATGCAGGCGCTGGCGCGAACGAAATCGGCGCCCAGCAGGCGATTGGCTTGATTCCCCATGGTCCCCCCAATATTGCATGGGCGTTCCTCCAACGCCCCGCTTGCGGAATCCGCATCCTCTGGCTAAAGGCTCGCCATGCAGCACCCAGATACCGTCTCCCGTAACGACACCATTCTCATTGTCGACTTCGGTTCGCAAGTCACGCAGTTGATTGCGCGCCGCATTCGCGAGACCGGGGTCTATTGCGAAATTCATCCGTTCCAGTCCGCAGGCGCGGCCATGGCCGAGCTCAACCCGAAAGGCGTGGTGCTGTCGGGCAGCCCGGCCTCGACGCTGGACGAGAACGCCCCCACCATCGATCCCGCCATTCTTGATTCGGGCGTTCCGATCCTGGGTATCTGCTATGGCCAGCAAGCCCTTTGCATGGCGCTGGGTGGCCGGGTCGAGGCCGGGCATCACCGGGAGTTCGGCCGGGCCGAGGTGACGGTTCAAAAGCCCAACAGCCTTTCGGAGGGGATCTGGGAGATCGGTTCGCATCACCAGGTCTGGATGAGCCATGGCGACCGCGTGGTGGCGCTGCCCGAGGGCTTTGAGGTGGTCGGCACCTCCCCCAACGCCCCCTTTGCCATGATCGCCAATGAGGCGCGCCGCATCTGGGCGGTGCAGTTCCATCCCGAGGTGGTGCATACGCCCGACGGCGCCAAGCTCTACGCCAATTTCGTGCACCACATCTGCGGCATTGCCAGCAACTGGACCATGGCGGCCTATCGCCAGAAGATGATCGAGAAAATCCGCGAGCAGGTCGGTAGCGGCAAGGTTATCTGCGGACTTTCGGGCGGTGTCGATTCCTCGGTCGCCGCTGTGCTCATCCATGAAGCGATCGGCGACCAGCTCACCTGCATCTATGTCGATCACGGCCTGATGCGGCTGAACGAGAGCGAGCAGGTCGTCACCATGTTCCGCGACCAGTTCAATATTCCGCTCGTTCATGTCGATGCCGAGGATCTGTTCGTCGGGGAACTGGAAGGCCAGACGGACCCCGAAACCAAGCGCAAGATCATCGGGCGCCTGTTCATCGAGGTGTTCGAAGAAGAAGCCAAGAAGCTCGGCGGCGCCGATTTCCTGGCCCAGGGCACGCTTTATCCCGACGTGATCGAAAGCGTCTCCTTCACTGGCGGGCCTTCGGTCACCATCAAGTCGCACCACAATGTTGGCGGCCTGCCCGAGCGCATGAACATGCAGCTGGTGGAGCCGCTGCGCGAACTGTTCAAGGACGAGGTTCGCGCGCTGGGCCGCGAATTGGGCATTCCGGAGAGCTTTATCGGTCGTCACCCCTTCCCGGGGCCGGGCCTTGCGATTCGCTGCCCCGGCGGCATTACCCGCGAAAAGCTCGACATCCTGCGCCAGGCCGACGCCATCTATCTCGATGAAATCCGCAAATCCGGACAATACGACAAGATCTGGCAGGCCTTCGCCGTGCTGCTGCCGGTGCAGACCGTCGGCGTCATGGGTGATGGGCGAACCTACGAGTTCGTCTGCGCCCTGCGCGCCGTGACCTCGGTCGACGGCATGACCGCCGATTTCTACCAGTTCGACATGAACTTCCTGGGCAAGACCGCCACCCGCATCATCAACGAAGTGCGCGGCATCAACCGCGTGGTTTACGACGTGACCAGCAAGCCGCCGGGTACGATTGAGTGGGAATAGCCACCGGCGGCGCGGGGCGCCACAAAATCAGTCCAGCAGACTGACTTTAGGTGGCAATGCCTGAAGACTACGCACCGTGCCGAAGGCAAATTTGCTCCTGTCTAGCGGTGGGATGCTAGAAAGGCGTAGCGGACGGCATCCCGCAACGCTCCCGGGGCTTACCCCGTCCA